>CAYMFM010000035.1:0-37841 GCA_964389685.1 uncultured Rikenellaceae bacterium | reverse complement strand
ATTCAATCGGTTTAATATCCTGATCATGTTGTTTACTGAAGGTGAGGATTTGCTGGACCAGGTCTTTGGCCCTGTTTGCTGCTTTATAGATCTGTTCAAGATCACCCTTAATTCGGCTATTGGTTATTGTTTCATCAAGAGCCATCTCGGCATAACCTAATATTGGAGTAAGGATATTGTTAAAATCATGGGCAATACCTCCGGCAAGAGTTCCGATTGTTTCCATCTTTTGCGCCTGGTAAAGCTGTGCCTCGAGCCTGGCTTGCTCTTTTTCTACTTTTTCCCTGGTTCCAATCTCCTGAAGTAGTTCTTTATTCGTTTGTGCCAGCTGGGAAGTACGTTCTTCTACCCGTTTTTCCAGTTCGTCTTTCGCCTTTACTACCTTTATTCGCTCTTCTTCAAGCATACGGGCAAGAAAAAATTCCCTTCTGAGATAAGATTCAATGGAATAACAGACAAACATACCGATTACATTGGCAGCGATAAAAAAAGAATTGTTCGTGATGATGTAAACAGAAGGAGTATCGGTAATCCAGATAGCAGCAATTTCGTAAGATATGACGATTGACCAGCAGGCCATAGTTGCCCATATAAAACGTACCCGCATCAGGGCATAAGCGAAAATGAATATCAAGATCAATCCGGTATAATACGTATAACTAACTATCCCCTCTGCTGAGATAATGGTCATGTATACTATGCCCAGTCCTGCAAAGAAAATCAACGCAGGAATCGCTGCTTGCCAGTATTTTTCAAAACCGGGATTATAGGATAAAATGAGCAGCACTATCCCGGGAATAACCACAATGATGCGAATCATCCAGAATGTAGTCCGAAGTTCACTTGCTAGGATAGCATCCAGCACAGCAAAAATTCCAAAGAAAAAAATTGCCAGTAAAAGTGAGAACCTGACCTGAGTCAGTGATTTTTTGAAATAATCCCTTAAAAAAGGGGTTTCATACTCCTTCGATTCTCCAATGAATGAGAGCGTGAAAGCATGTATCCGCATCTCTGAACCAGATGAGATAAAAGACGATCTGAAGTATTTTTTGATCTTATAGAAAAAATTCATTGCTTATTGCTTGGACCTGGTGAAGTGATGCTTAATTAACCAATTACTTTTGAAGTTGTAGAAACAAATTTACCCCCAACGGTTCCATGTTGACAAATATCTTGTTTTCATTGATGCTAGCATAACCCGCAAGCCTTTTCAAATCACCAACAGATCGGTAATTCAAATACCAGTCAGAAAAAAGTTCCATGAATACAGTAGTCGGGTTATCAATTGAAAAATTGCCAATGATAAATAATCCATTCGGTTTCAGAGCGTTATAGTATTTATTTATCATGAATACAAAATGCTTCTCCTTGAAATAATCGAATAAACCTGCACTCCAGATAAAATCAAATTTTTCGTTGTATTTATAAAAAAAGACATTGGCATTGACGAATTTTATCTTGCTTGCATACTTTTTATTCTTCTTTTTTGAATACTCGATAGCATTCGGATCAAAATCAACAAGGGTGAATTGAATGTTGTTGTCGGGATGTTTTTCAAAAAACTCAAAAACGTCTATAGCCGGACCGCTTCCCAGGATTAAAACATTCAACCCTTTGCTGGTACGTGTCTTTTCGCTGAAAAATTCAAGAAAAAAATCCTTCCTGTTTCGTACTGCCTTAGGTGCATGAAGCGTATGATAGAAAATGTCCCACTTCTTCAGGTTCTCAAATGGACTCACCCACTTTTTATAAATGCGGTCAATGATCATGAAATCACCGGAATATCCGTAGGGTTTTATGTAACCGAATCCATGCATGGTGTTTTCATTCATTGTGGAAACGATTATCTCTCTGAATCTCCGGTAGTTATATAGCTCAATATTGTTCACCACCTCTGTAAACTCATCATACTGCTCCGGTTCCGGCCCTCCCTGTGCAACCATCTTTTTCATGAATAGTTCAAATGTTCCGGTGTCCTTTAATCCTTTCCCTGGTTCTGGTGCCAATGTGCTCAATGAATGCCGTTTTGTGATTTATGCTGAGTAGAATATAATGTATAAAAATAATAAAAAAAAGAGTATAATCCTTCATACCAATGGGATTTGCCTGAAGAATATCTGATTTGCAATCTATGCATCGGGAAAACAGGAATTGGATCCACCCGGTAAGCTTTTTACCGAATTATCCTTCGGACCCCTTGAATGTGTCATACATTGCATGAATTCATTAATATTGCTTATTTTGCACTCTTTCTTATTTTGGAGAGAACATGTAAAGAATTAATGCATTGGTAAAAGTAATTCAGTTGAAATTCATTAACTTGTTACTATGAATTGAAACTTACTGGAAAGCTGAATATGAAACAAATGGAAACCAATAAACCGAAGGTATTGTATGTTGATGACGCAAAGGAACACATTGCTCTTTTTACGCATTCACTAAGCAAAGATTACAAAATTTTTGCCGCCAGGTCAGGTGAAGAGGGCATCGATATAATCGAAAAGGAGAATGTACAGGTGGTTATCTCCGACCAGCGCATGCCGGGAATGTCCGGGGACGAATTGCTTGAAATGGTCGCTACTGCCTATCCGGATGTGTTGCGGTTTATGATCAGCGGTTTTACCGATTACAGAGCCATTGTAGATGGAGTAAATAAAGGACAAATACAGGGTTATTTTCGTAAACCCATCGAACCGGAAGAGATCCGGATCGCAATTAACAAAGGCCTTGAAATTGTAAACCTGAGAAAAAGGAACAAAGAAATCCTTCAGGAACTCGAAAGTGCAAATACTGCCTTAAAAAATGCGGACAGGAATAAAACCTTTTTTTTGCAAATACTCAGCAATGAATTAACTATACCACTGAATGAAGTCAGAGCAACCGTGCAGGTTTTTAAAAATAAATCCATCCCGGAAGATTTGAAGAACCTGGTTAATCTGCTTGACCAGAATGTCTCAAAATTCGAACTGCTTTCCTCCCTTGCAAACCAGATTACACAATTGAAAGTGAATGACGGGAAACTGACATTTGAAGGTACCAATACCCGGGAGGTATTGGAATATTTCCTTACTGAGATTTCAGAAAGACTGAAAAGAAGAAAAGTGAAAATTGAACTGGTTGAAGAGAACCCAAACCTCCTGTTTAATGGTGATTTTGACCTGGTAATCAGCTGCCTTGTTAACATCATAGACAATGCTCTCGATCATACTCCTGATGCAGGTAAAATAACCGTTAAAACAGGAGAGGAGGGAGAAATGATCTATTTCGAAGTAATTGATGGAGGTATGGATTACTCTGATGAACACATCAAAAGCATCAGGGATTTCTTCTCTACCAATAAAGAAGAACTAAACCTGGATATAAACCTGGGATTGGTTTTAGCCAAACAGATCATGGATGTTCACCATGGAAAAGTTGAATGTAGCTGTGGGGGAAAAAAAGGTGAAGTGAAATTGTTGTTTCATTCATCCAGCAACTAATGTCAACTCAATAGCTGCTTCGTCCAGCGATGATATTATGACAGAATCAACACTTCAGTCCCTGATGAAATTGTTTGCAATTATTGCAAGCATCAACAAAGAAACGGTCTCTGTTCTTGCCGGAAATTTTGTTGATTCTTACTTAAATCAACAATTTAGCGAAAACCTGGCAAAAAAATATTTGCGGCTGTTCGAAGAAGCGTATAATCAGCTCATTCGTTCCGGTCCAAAAATTGAGGGTAAACGAACCTCCTCCCTCTCAGTAAAGATCATATCAATATGCCATCAAATCAATAAAGAACTTCACATTGTCAGCAAATATCAGATCTTGCTGAGCCTTATCCAGTTTGTGAAGTATTTCGATACCTTTAGCACATCTCAGGTTGAATTCAAACAAAGTGTAAGCGATGCTGTTAAAACCATTGCCGACGGTTTAATGATCGGGCAGGATGACTATCAAAACAGCTGGCATTTCATTGCTGATAAATTTTATAAAGTCCCTGGAAAAGAAAAACTGCTGCTGGTTAGTAATGACCCTGAGATCCAGTTCACAAAAATCAATCACCTTCAGAAAGATGACCTGAATGGCCAGCTTTTTATAATGCAGATTCAGCAAGCGAATCTGTTCCTGTTTTATTATTTAGGTGAAGAGAACCTCGAGATCAATGGCAAGTACATTTTCCCAAAGTATGTCTATATCCTCCCAAAAGGAGCCTCCATCCGGGGAGAGAACCTTAGCCCGATTTATTATGGCGATATCGTATCTGCATTATTTAAAAACCTGGAAAAGGATAATGTTGTCCTCCAGGCTGAAAATATTGATTTCAAATTTAAAACGGGTGAAACCGGTATTCATGAATTCAGTTTTCAGGCTGAGTCCGGAGACCTTATGGGGATTATGGGAGGCAGCGGCACCGGGAAGTCCACCCTCCTCAAAGTGCTAAATGGTTCATTAAAACTAAATGGTGGGAAAGTGCTGATAAATGGGTATGATCTGCAACGTGATCGTGGTATGCTGGAGGGGATTATTGGTTATGTTCCCCAGGACGACCTGCTAATTGCAGAACTTACCGTTTACCAGAACCTCTATTACAATGCCAAATTATGTTTCGGAAATCTGAGCAATGAAGAAATAAAGGAAAATGTAGCGAAAGTTTTGCACGAATTGGATCTGTATCACATTAAGGATCTGCTTGTCGGTAGTCCGCTGAATAAATATATCAGTGGAGGTCAGCGGAAGAGACTGAATATTGCCCTGGAACTGATCCGCGAACCCCACATCCTCTTCATTGACGAACCCACTTCAGGTTTGTCCTCTACCGACTCGGAAAATGTATTGCAACTACTTAAAGATCAGACGTTCAGAGGGAAACTGGTTGTCTTGAATATCCATCAGCCTTCCTCCGATCTCTTCAAGTTGTTTGATAAACTTCTGGTGATGGACCAGGGGGGATATCCGGTCTACTTCGGAAATCCCATGGAATCACTGATCTATTTTAAAAGAATGTCCAAACGGGTCGATTCCGATGAAATTGAATGTTCTGCCTGTGGAAACGTTCAAACGGAAGATATTTTAAAGATCCTGGAAGCAAAGAAAATAAACGAGTTGGGTGAATATGTTGAAGAGCGAAAGACTAAACCGGAAGAATGGTATGAACATTTCCGGAAAGCATTGCAGAAAAAATCAACCGAAATCCT
This sequence comes from uncultured Rikenellaceae bacterium, assembly GCA_964389685.1. GTDB lineage: Bacteria > Bacteroidota > Bacteroidia > Bacteroidales > VadinHA17. The sequence goes on along the minus strand of CAYMFM010000035.1, from coordinate 32,664 downwards.
TCAAAAAACCAAACTACCCGGGAGAGTGTTTGTGAGACCGAATAAGCTTCAGCAATTTTTTACATTCAGCAAACGCAATTTCCTTTCAAAAATCACTGACCGCCAATACCTCATGCTTGCCTTTGGAATTACTCCCCTGCTGGCACTCATTCTGGGCTATTTTACCAAGTATTTCAGCGGTACGGATGTAGACCCAATTGCCTATGTATTCAGCAACAACGAAAACATTCCAGCATACCTGTTTATGTGTGTGATTGTTGCACTTTTTGTGGGCATGATCATCAGTGCTGAGGAGATCATTACTGACAGGAAAATTCTTGAAAGGGAATCGTTCCTGAACCTGAGCCGAACCGCTTACCTGAATTCGAAAATACTCTTCCTTCTTCTGCTATCAGCATTTCAAATGTTCCTCTTTGTAGTGATCGGGAATGCTATTCTCGAAATAAAAGAACTCAATGTAAACTATTGGCTCATCCTTTTTTCAACAGCCATGTTCGCCATCATGCTGGGATTAAATATCTCAGCAAGCCTGAAATCCGTTATTGCAATCTATATTACCATCCCATTTATCCTGGTTCCGTTTATCTTGTTAGGCGGTACGATTGTAAGCTATGACAGGTTGCACTATAAAATGGCTTCAGCAGAATTTGTACCCATCGTTGGGGATCTTATGCCCTCAAAGTGGGCATATGAAGCACTGGTTGTCAATCAGTTTTCTAATAATCAATACCAGGTACATTTTAACCAGATCGATCGTAAAATAGAAAACCGCTCCTATGAGCTCGATTACCTGATCCCCGAGATCATCAACAAAATAAGAGATGCTGAAAGTGCAATTGAAAACAACAACAGGGAAGAAGCCAGGGATATTATTAAAACAATAATTCGGGCGATTACCGGTATTGAGGGAGCCCGGGATGCTCCCGTTCTGTTTAAAGGTGAATTGCCGGATCAAACTTACTTCACCCGGCTAAGACTATACCTCGAGGATTTGAAAACCGGTCTTTCAGAAAAAATCAGCTCTTTGAAATATGAAAAAGATCAGCTGATTGAAGACCTTCTTTCACAGGGAATGTCAATGAAACAGTTGGCAGAGATCAAAAAAGCATACCACAACAATGCGGTTGCAGAACTCGTGCTGAATACAAATGATTTGAAAAAAGTATATGAATACCAGGGTGAATTGATCCAACGAGCCGTTCCCGTTTATAAACAGCCTGCCTCAAGAACAGGTAGAGCCCAATTTTATGCAGGAAATAAACAGCTGGGGAACCTGCAGATTAAAACCCTATGGTTCAATATTGCAGTACTGTGGATTATGACCTTTGTATTGTATGGAGTTCTGGTAGGTGACTTTGGCAGAAAAATTAATGAACTGGTTAATCGATTTAAACCGGACAAAAGGTTAAAAGATCAAAAATTATAATACCTCGTCAAAAATATTCAACCTGAGGATTACGGTACTTCAAAAATTCTTATATTCGATTATGTTCTTGACAGAACTTTCTTAAAAGATAAGTTATACCCTTTACAGGTCAAAACAAAACATTATGAAGCTCAGGATTTTAACGGGATTATTAATTTCAGGAATGATCTGCTCTGTTCATGCATGCAAGACAGGAAGACAGAGTGAAACAGATGCAATAGGTGCTTCTGAAGTAGATTCCTCCATTGAAGTCATGCAGGATGAATGGGAAATTTTGCAGGACATGCTGTTTCTGTACCCTTCACCGGGAGAGATCATCGAAGGATTTTTCAATGCTGATCTTGAATACAAAAACGGACTTGTGAATTCAGTTGAAAAAAAAGATAGTTATCTCGGATCAAGATCCCAGGCACTGAATCTTGGAATTTATATTACCGATCTGGCCTATTTGGCAAAGTTTAGCTTAACCGGTGAAGCCGTTGATTATCTTGAAGCTGTTCATTCGTTAAGTAATCAGGTAGGAGTATCCACAGAAGTATTTGAATCCCTCCTTGAAAAAGCTAAAGCAAATATAAACAACCCGGATTCTATTCTTGATGTTTCAGATGAAGCGTTTTACCAAATGGTTACTTTCCTGGAGACCAGTAAAAAAGAGAAGACGCTAGCCATAATATCCGCAGGAGCCTATATCGAAAGCCTCTACCTTGTGCTGGAAAGTAAAAATGAGTTTGTTGAGGGTGATCCGCTGTTTGATCAAATTTGTGAAACGGTAACCCCCTTTGGAAATTTGTTGTCACGGGCTCAAAAATTTGAAGATGATCAGAATGTAGCAAGTATCATTAAATACCTGAACCTGATCAATCAAACATTCGACCAATTGGAGGTGAAAGAAACCGAAACGACAGTAAAAGAAGAAGAAGGGAAATTGATTATTGGTGGAGGTGTGGATCTAACATTTACTGCTGAAAATTTTGCAGAGATCAAATCAACAATCCGTTCCATCAGAACAGAAATCACAACCATCTAATACAATAAACCCCGGATTATGATACATCATAAGAAAATATTCCTGTCCCTGTTCTTTTTACTGTCTTTCTGTTTGTTAGGACTTGGACAGTTTTGTGCCGATTTCCATAAAGCAGGTGACTGCAGAAAGGATTTAATACCCAATTTCCGGTATTATAATCAGTCCCGAAGTGATCTAATCAAGGTTGGATTTACGGTGAAGTACGATATTGTATTTTATGGCGAACGGGAATATATGATCTCATTCTGTACCATGAAGAACTATTACCCGGTGCATTTTAAACTAAGCGATGGAATGACTGAGGAAGTTTTTTATGATAATAAGGAGGATGATTACCTGGAATCGATTGGGTTTGCAGTGGAAAAAACACGACGGATCATGGTCGAGATTGAAATTCTGGCACACAAGGCAAGCGACAAGGAAATTGAAGAGTATTACCCCTGCATTGGCATGTTTATCCAGTTTAAGGAGGATAAATTATAAATTCCCGGTTTACTGAATTTAGCACTTTCTAAAATAAATAGGGACAACTACCAATTTAACCCGAATTATTCATGCATTCAGCATGAATAATGACGATACATAATTGTAATCTATTGATTATCAATTGCTTCATGGTCCTTATTTTCAATGAAGCCTGTAATTAAATGTTTGCTTTCCTTGAAACCAGCAGAAAGGATTTAATACCCAATTTTCGTTATTCATCCGGATATTAACCTGCATCCCGCATTGCCCGAAGGTTTTCGACGGGAGTATTAACAGTGATCTCACAACCTCCGGAAATGACAAATCGCCTTCCTTTCTCTTTTTCACACAGTGATCTGACACGTTCTGTGACCGCTGAAGCCTCCTGTTGCTGTATGACAGATACCGGGTCCAGGTTTCCGCACCGTACGATTTCAGGCCCCAGCAATTCGAAAGATTTTTCCATATCCACCATGTGATCAATGTCGACAATATCCGGTTTGAGTTCTCTGATGTCACCCAGTAAATGGGTAATATTACCACAGATGTGCAATTTAATCCTTGCTCCCTGGTCGTGTATAAAATCAAATAGTTCGCGGTGTTTTTCCTTAACAAATTCCTGGTAGTTTTCTGTTGAAATCTGGCTGCAGATGGCGTCGCCTATTCCGATAATATCGCAACCAGCCTCAATCTGCGCTTTTGCAAACGCTTTTGCGGTTGCATTCACCTTATCGATCAGTCGCTTAACGAAATCAGACTCCAGTGTGATCTTCATGAGCATTTCATTAACACCTGCCAGATTGCATGCTTCTGCCAGGTGCCCTTCTACCCAACCGATAACAGGGACTTCACTTCCCACTTCCTTACTCAGTAGTCTGGCTCCATTGATCCTGTCCATTGTACGTTCCGATTTATAGACATCCGGATTTTTCAATTGGCGGATATCATCCTCTGTTTTTATTAAGGTTTCAAGGCACTGTGGAACACTATCTTCCGGGAAGGTAACCTTTGCTCCGAAGGCAGCGGTTTCTCGGTATGGGTCTGAGATTAACCCCACAGCATCCATACCAAAATCTTCCAGGCACCGGAGGTTACTTTCTACCAATACCCGGTAATCGGATGCAAATTCCCGGTATGTTTTTCCGATATAACGAGCGGCGAAATGCATCAGGATTGGCCTGAAAAGAAAGCCATCATCACATTTACCATACCGGAACAGTTGCTCAAATCGCTGTTTGCTGTTCATTCTATAAATTTACTCTAACCCCGTTTATTATCCAAGTTACACCTTTATCCACTCATCTATTCCATGCAATTTTCCTATCTTGTCTTGGAATCGCAATCTATGCACTATTCTGATGATGAAACAATCAGAGGCTTAAAGCAGGATGATCAACAGATGTTGAAATACCTGTTTGATGTGTACTATGAAAAGCTGGTATTCTATTCCCTTACCTATGTGATCCGCAAAGAAATTGCCGAAGAGATCATTCAGGAATTGTTTGTCAGGATATGGGAGAACAGAAAGTCTCTGTTAATTACAAAATCATGTAAAGCATATTTATTTACCTCTGCAAGGAACAGCTCGATCAATTATCTTAGGAGCAAGTATGCCAGAATACCGTTCATTAGTCTTTCAAATATCATTGAAAAACCAGAGCGATCCACTGTTGAAGATAAACTGGTTGAGAGTGAGCTTAAAGCCATGATACAACATTCCATTGATACTCTTCCACCGAAATGCAGGATCATTTTTAACCTTTCACGGAATAGCGACCTGTCCAATCAGGAAATTGCCAATATACTGGGTATCTCAACGAAAACGGTTGATACGCAGATCCGGATTGCTGTTATAAAAATGAAAAGAGCACTGGCTGGTAAATGGGATTAACTACCTGATTAAAGTCCTTCCTTTTTTAAGCATTATAAAAAAAAAATTGTCCTAATAGTAGGAAAACAAAACATGTATTGGTCACCATGAATGAAGAAAAACTAATTTACTTTATTAAAAAAGAACTTTCTGAATCTGAAATGAGCCGGGTGGAACAATGGATCAATTCATCAGAGGAAAATGAAAAATACTTTCAAAAAATCAAGTTATTATGGGAAAACGCGGCATATGAAAATCAAAAAATAATAATCAATAAAAGAAAGGCATGGGCGAAAATCCACTCTTCAATATCAGGGAAGAATGTGAAGAAATCCTGGGCTACTGGTCATCCTCAATATGTTTTCAGAAGGATTGCAGCTGCAGCCATTCTGATCATATCCATTGGGATTATTGCATTGGTACTGAGGTTCCAGGATCGGGATGAGGCAATCAACTGGGTGAGTGAAATAACCACCATTGAGAAAAAAGAGATTATCCTACCGGATGACAGCCATGTTTGGCTTGACAGAAACACAACGTTAACATATCCGGAAAAATTTACAGGAGAAACCCGATCCGTGATTTTATCCGGAGAAGCCTTCTTCGAGGTATTTAAACAGAAAAGAAAACCATTCCTGATTAGTGCTAAAAATTCCGGGATACGAGTTCTTGGAACATCTTTTAATGTAAAATCAGAAGCCTTTTCCTCCCAGGTCGTTGTTTCAGTAGTCTCAGGAAAGGTCGCACTTTATGATTCAACCCGTGTGGATAACAGAATTATCCTTGAACCAGGAGATCAGGGTATTTACGATATCAATAACAGAACCCTCGGTAGAAAAAGAAATGTGGAACGCAATTTCCTTGCATGGAAAACAGGCATTCTTGTTTTTGTAAATTCACCGATAGAGATGGTTTGTAGGGATTTGTCTGAGCACTTTGACCTGCCCGTTGAATTAATCCCCAACCCTGAGATTGTAGAGAAGAGACTTACTGCAACCTTTGATAATAAAGAACTTGAGGATATCCTGAAAATACTTGAATTAACTCTCGATATTCAGTATACATCGGATCAAAACAAAATTGTTCTTTTTATCGAATAATCAATGATGTACGTGGAACGGTTGTTAAGAAAGCAATGACTTAGCCATTCGAAATCGTGGAAATCCGTCCGAGTTGTTATGCATTAAAACCAGGCAAATTGTTTATGAGGAACACGCTACGAATATTGCTAATGCTATTTCTCCTTTCAGGAAATGCCTCTGCTCAGGATAAGGATACCATCCTGAAAATCCCCATCCAACTATCCACAAATCAGGGAACGATTCATGAAATCATAAACGAACTGATGAACACTCATCATGTGAATTTTTCATATGATCCTAAAATTATACCTCACGAAAAACAGATTACCCTGGAAATTACAAATCAAAACCTCGAAGGGATTTTATCACAAGCTTTTAAAGGAACAGATGTTAAGTTCACAGCAATGGAGGATATCATTGTCCTTTCAAAGAGGAAAAAATATACGATAAGCGGTTTTATTGAAGATGAAAAGTCAGGTGAACGAATGATTGGTGCCTCGATCATTGAATATCCTTCTCAAAGAGGAACCGTTTCAAATAATTATGGATTTTTCAGCCGGACAACCATGGAGGGTGAGGTGATCATTCATATATCCTATGTTGGCTACACATCGTTAACAGAAAAATTTGACCTCAAACGGGATACAGCTATTATCTGGAAATTATCCCCGGGAATGGAAATTGCAGAAGTGAAGATTTCAGCAAATGGTTTGGAAAATAAATTAAACAATTCGGAAGTGGGTGTTGAAAACATAAACATGAGATCAATCTCAACTTTGCCTTCTCTAATGGGTGAAGGAGATATAATGAGGGTGATGCAATATCTTCCAGGGATCCAGTTTGGAACTGAAGCTTCTACCGGATTGGTGGTTCGGGGAGGAAGTCCTGAACAGAACCTGATATTATTGGATGGGATCCCGGTGTACAATTCAAATCATGCATTTGGATTATTCTCCGTGTTTAATTCAGATGCGATTAAAAACCTGAAACTCTATAAGGGTGGCTTCCCCGCCCGCTATGGTGGACGGCTATCTTCGGTGATTGATGTACGGATGAAAGAAGGGAATATGAAAAAAATTCAGGGAAGTGTAAATATAGGTCTAATTGCATCGAAAATTACACTTGAAGGTCCGCTTCTCAGAGATAAAGTATCTTTTATTATTTCCGCACGAAGAACATATATCGATCTTTTTTTACCTGAAACAGGGGATAGTGATATCCCCGGTTTTCATTTCTATGACATCAATTCAAAAATCAATTACAAATTGTCACAAAAAGACAGACTCTATCTAAGCTTTTATCTTGGTAATGATGAGTTTACGGAGCAAGAAAAATACAATGATCCGTATACAACCTATAAAGATAGGGAATGCAACCTGGCAGTATGGGGAAACAAAACCAGTTTGCTTCGCTGGAATCATATCTACAGTAGCAAACTGTTCAGCAATCTTTCTCTATTATTCAGTGAGTATGGATTGAAAATAAAAGTCGATGAAAAAGAAAAATCCTATTATGATTATAAATATGAAGCTACAATCTACAACTCAGGCATAACCGATCTTTCAGCCAATCTCGATTTTGATTATTATTTAAATCCTTCAAATGACATTAAATTTGGAATGAATTATATATATCACTCTTTTAACCCGGGCAAACTACATAAAATCTCTGAAGAATACTACTATACAGCTGAAGGGAAAATCTATCCCCCAACTGGCAATATCGATGATAAAAGCAGCAATGATCCGATCTATGCCCATGAATTCAGAACCTTCATTGAGAATGATTTTACACTTCGCGGTTGGCTTTATGCAAATCTTGGAGTTCACTACTCCGGATTTTTGGTACAAGGGAAATACTATTCATCACTCGAACCCAGGATTTCTGTAAGCTTCCCGCTTACCAATGATCTGACAATTGAAGGTGCTTACTCCAGGATGAGACAATATATCCATCTCTTAACCCATTCAAGCATGGGATTGCCGACAGACCTGTGGCTGCCTGTTACGCCTGAAGTCAAACCGCAGTATTCAAACCAGTATTCATTTGGATTAACCTATTCCCGAAATGCTATGTACGAACTGAATATGGAAGGGTATTTCAAATCACTTCATCAGATCTATGCATATAAGGAAGGAGTGGATTATCTGTCTACAGATAACAGCTGGGAAAGAAACATTGAACTGGGTAGTGGGAGATCCTATGGCATAGCATGTACTCTCCGAAAACAGATTGGTAAACTGAGTGGTTGGTTCAGCTACGCGTATTCAAAAACTGACCGCCAATTCGAAGAGGTGAATTTTGGGAAATCTTTCCCATATAAATACGATCGGAGAAATCAGGTGAATACCGTGGCGAAATATGCATTTACTGAAAACTTTTCAGTCAATGCTACTTGGATCTATGCTACAGGGATGGCCTATTCACTTTCTACAGCCAAATACAGCTCACTTTTTAATCTATACAATTGGAATGCACCCGATAACCCGGCCAGTTATATAGATGTTTATGAAAACCGGAATAATAAACGAATGCCAGCATATCACCGTCTCGATATCTCTGTGGAACATTTTAAACAACGAAAAAGGATTGCCCGAACATGGAACCTTACCGTGTATAACGTTTATGGACGCTTTAATCCCTATTTAATCTATTGGGACGAGGATAAGATTGATTATGGTACAAGAAAAATCAAACAGGTTGCTCTTTTTTCGGTTGTGCCATCGATAAGTTGCCGGATCGAATTTTAATTCAAGAATTGAATTCATTCACTACAGAACCAGACGATGAATAAAAGAATATACTATCTGAAACTTTTTTTGTTGATGCTTTTAAGTGTTGTATCATGTGAAAAGACAATCTTCATCGACACACAGGATGGGGATACTAAAATAGTAATGAATGGAATCATAACACCAGATTACGGATTATGGCTGAACCTTTCCAGGAGCATTTCACCTTCTGAACCACTTGCTTCCAGTTATAAACCAATCATCAATGGAACAGTGACCTATTTTAAATCAGATTCCCTTTTAAACTCTATATCTCAAAATAACTCAGGTAACTATTACGATACCACGTACCTGCCGGAACCTGGTGTGCCATACAATATACAAGTTAATGTACCTGGATTATCCGAGGCATCTGCACATGTTACAATTCCTGATCCGGTTCCTATTCATACGTTTGATACGACGGCAGTTGTCAGAGAAGAAGGAAATATCAACAATGGCTATCACACTGAGATCGATTTTTTTATTGATTTTAGCATTGAAGATCCGGACCCTGCAATAAACCACTATATGCTTGGTATTTTTTATCTGGAGGAGGGAAAGTTCCAACCCCTCGAAGCAGATACGGAAGATTTACACATGAACATTTACATCAAAGATGGTGTAAAGATACTGGCCTGGGACGATCAGGAATTCAATGGTCAAACTGGAGATTTCACGGTATTCTTCAGGCTATCTCAACCCGAGGGTTTCGAAACACGGTTTCGATTCGTCCTCTATTCCATTGATGGTGATTATTTCAAATACCTGAAATCCTATTCTCAGAATTTCACAGTCCTGAATGAAGATGCCTTATTGTTTGAAGCCGTACCGGTTTCCTCGAATATTAAAGGAGGATATGGCATAATAGCTGCAGTCTCTTCTGATGTCAGAACGTTTGAATATCGGTTTTGAGTATCGAGATGAGACCGTCTGAGGAGCAGTTGCTTAAACATACTTCCATAACTTGCATCCCGCATCGTACGATTTCAGGACCCAGCAGTTCGTAAGCCCTATCTATATCAACTATATGATCAATATCAACAAATTCCCGGTAATTTTCTGCTGAGATCTGGCTGCAGATGGCGTCGCCAACACCGATAATATCGCCTTTGAAGTGATAATCAGCCTGAATTGAACTATTAAGAGAATTATTTTGAGATGAGACGAATTTTGTCGAAATTAGCATGGGCTACAGACAGAGAGTTTACATTATATGTCCATCTCTTTTGTGACTAACCTCAATAAAGCCTCAGATTAAATTAGCAAATTGCTAAATAGCCATAAAAGACTTAATAATAATATTTTATGAAAAGGGTATTTACACTATTACTTGTTTTGTTAACAATTTTCCGAATCGAGGCACAGACCGGTCGGAGTAGTAACAAAACCAACTACATGCAATTTGGCATTAAAGCAGGTGCTGTTTACACAAAAATAACAAATTTGTCGAAGGTCCTGGTGAGTGAATCGTATTATACCGGTTATACGTTTGAAAATAGCAACGTATGGGGCTTTACGGGTGGTCTATACTTAAACTATAAATTTGAAGGATCCATTTCTGCTATTTATTCAGAAATATCGTATTCCCGGTTGGGCAATAAATTGCATTATTCAGATATCGATGATTTTGAATATGATTTTATCGTAAAGTACGATTATCTCAACCTGGAAATCTGGTATAAAGCTTATCTCATACAGGGGCTATTCTTAGGTGCAGGACCCAAAATGGGTTTTAACTTAACACCAGGAGGTCTGTATTACACATCTAACGGAGAGGACCAGTTTGGTCCGGATATACGTATTCAGCAGCAAATGCGGGATGTTTTAAAGGGCCGTACTAACTTTAGCATTGGTTTGAGTGCAGGATATGACTTTACATTTGGCTTATCTATTGATGCACGTTATTATTATGGGATAAGCGATGTAATGGAAACAGAAGTTAATAATTTTCATTTTATCGAAAACAACAATGCAAGCCGTGTAATACAGGTAACACTTGGGTATGCAATACCTTATCAGTTTTGATTTCTTCTAAGATGTATAATAAGATACCCTGATTTAATAGCATTCGAATACATTCATATGAAGCAAGTTATTTTTATCATTGCATTAATCCCATTTTTTTCTATTTATGGACAACAAACAATGCCTGGTGGTGTTCCGGGAGCTTGTGTCTGGGAAATTACCGAAGGTATACAACCTGATCAGGCCCAATGGAAATCAAAACTCGATAGTACTGTAAATACTGAATTGGTAATTAAAGGAAAAATCAAAACAATCAATAATAATCCTGCACTATTTTTCAGTAAAGGGACCAATACAATAAACAGTACCCTGGACCTAGGCAAATTAGCAACCTTTAGTCTGTTTACAGTATGCCAGGGAAACGATACCATTTTGGAAAGGGTCATTTTCAGTCTCGAAAATGATACTGCCGCTGAAATGGTATTAACTAACCGGAGAATGGCTGCGCTGGATGTATATCGCTATGCAAACTTCAGTGCAAATATGAAACTATATCCAAAGATATATTCCTACACTCAGAATAAAACAGCAGACCCGGGTATTGTATCACGCAGGCTTCAGTTTGGATGGCCACCACGCAGTCAGCACCTGCCTGTATCGGTCTTTAGTGGCATAGTCCCGGAAATTATACTGTTTAACAGGTTTATTTCGCCTGAAGAGCGGCAGAAAGTAGAAAGCTACCTGGCCCTGAAATATGGTATTTCATTAAACCAGGAATTCCCAGTCTCATATTTAAATAGTAATGGAGAAATAATCTGGGATGCTGAAATGAATGCAGATTATTGTCAGAATATTGCGGGAATAGGCAGGGATGATCTGTCAGGACTTAACCAGAGTATTTCTGAAAGCACTCAAACTCCTGGTGTGATGAAAATAGGTGTTTTGGGAGAATTGAAAAATAATAGTTTTTTAACCTGGGGAGATAACGGTAAACCACTTCGCTTTGAGGAAGAATCCGGAATACGAAAATTGCAGCGGGAATGGAAAATATCTGCATTCAATTTTAAAACTGATTCATTATATTTTGAGACCAATGAGCTGTCATTAAGCGAAATAGATCCTTTGGATGACGAAGAAACCTTCTGGATGATGGTTGACAGAAGCGGAACAGGAAAATATCCTTTCAGACAAACAGGATATGTTCAATGCCTGCCCTTGTCTTTATCAGAAGGATTTATCAGATTCAGTTCAGTGGTTATCGATGCTGACAGTTCCGGCAATGATCTGTTTACGCTTCTTGCTGCTCCTTCATTTTTTACGAGGAGTATTATTCAATCGCCCACATGCTCTTCGCCGCAATCAGGGGCAATTCAGACAGAAATAGCAGGAGGAGTACCTCCCTTCAGGCTCATCCTTAAGGGAACCTCAAACTCCAGTTTTCTGGTTTCAGACAAAGAATATGAAAGGGATCATGTCTTCGAAGGCATCGGCCAGGGGGGGTATATCCTACAGGCGATCGATGCGGATAATAAATTATTTATTGAGGAAATATGGGTTCCCAATGACCATCAATGGGAAACCCAGATAAGCCAACAGTACAAACTTGTTGAAGGGGGAACCCTTATTTTAGACGCTTCGGAAGGGATGCCGGCAGTAAATTATATCTATTCATGGACAGCACCTGACGGGTCCATAGTAAATAATGAAGTAATAACAATTGACCAGCCTGGAAATTATTTGCTTTCTGTTACCGATGATAATTACTGTAATTCCACCCTTGAAATTAATGTAAATCAAATCGGCAGATCAAATTTTAAAAACGTGGAACTATTTCCAAATCCGGTAAATGGATGGTTTGTTGTGCGTGTGAGTCTTGAACGCATAGCAGATGTAAATGTTGTTATTTCAGATATGTCGGGCACCGTTTTAAAACGAACCCTTCTGCAAAATGATCGGTTTTACGTTTATAATGATGTAATACAACAGCCGGGGATATACTTAATCACCCTGGAATCAGCAATTGAAAAAGTGACTCTGAAACTAATTGTTCAGTAACCTTATAATAGGCTATAAATAATCTGGATTATAAAAATATAAGAACAATTCGTTCAACCATCTTAATGAAAAACGGTTTTCGTTCAAATAGGTTTATTTTAGTAATAGGTATAATTATTTGTTTTCCTCTTTTCTATAGTTGTACACGATCTGATCAGTACAATGAAGCCGTCATTACATCCCACTCACAAGAAATAGCATATACTCAGGAGCCTTTACTACTTAATACAAATGTTTTTGAAATAAGATCCCTGAAGGAAGAAGCTACAACCCCGGTGGTTCATTATAACATTGTTATTCCCGGACGCACCATGCAATCGGCAGAATTTATGCCGGGGATACAAAACAGTATCAGCATGGATGGTGTTTTACTTAGCATACCTGACGGTGGTATGAACCAAACGAAGAGTTTATCAATTACTGGTTTACTGGATGAAGATTTACCTCCCATACCAGATGAGATAACCAATGTAACTAAAAATTACTATACGGGTTATCGTTTTTTACCACACGGCATGCTTTTCGATTCAGCGGCTACTATTGCCATGGCATACGACAATAGTCTGATTCCTGAAGGATTTACCGTTGAAGATGTTTACACCTATTATTATGATGAGAGTGATCACAAATGGAAAGCGCTGGAGCGCGACAGCATTAATCACAGATTAAGTTTAATCGTTTCCAGTACATTACACTTTACCGACATGATCAATGGGATTATAAAAGTCCCTGAATCTCCTGAAACAGAAGGATTTGTCCCAACAACAATAAAAAATATTAAAGCTGCAGATCCAGCTTCAGGAATTACATTAATTGCTCCTCCGGTTGCAAATAACGAAGGTGATGCCAAATTATCATATCCCCTTAAATTACCCGAGGGTCGTTCTGGTATGCACCCTCAATTGACACTTCAATACAGCAGTGATGGAAGCAGCGGTTGGGCTGGTTATGGCTGGAGACTCAATGTGCCAGGTATTTCGGTTGATATTACCTGGGGAGTACCCCGTTATTTAAATGATAAGGAATCAGAAACCTATCAATATGCCGGATCACAACTTACTCCGGTTGCACACCGTAGTGAATATATTGACCGAACACCTGAAAAACGTTTCTATTCCAGAATAGAAGGGAGTTTTTCCAAAATAATAAGGCATGGTGATAATTCAAAAAATTACTGGTGGGAAGTAACCACAAAAGACGGAGTCAGAAATTTTTACGGAGGTTTACCGGAAACGGGTATCATAACCAATGGTGTCTCCTTTGATGCTGCCGGGAATATTGGATATTGGGCATTAATCGAAACCCGTGACCTGCATAATAACTTTGTACATTATATGTATGATAAACCCGCAGAAGGAGGACAGCAACTCTATATCAGAGAAATAACCTATACCGGTCATGAGGCGGAACAGGGCCCTTACAAAATCGAATTTTTAAGAGATGACGAAGCCAATACTTATGAACGTAAAGATGCAAGTATAAATGCACGTTATGGATTTATCATACGCGACCGGGACTTATTACGTCGTATTCACATAACGTATGACAGCGAACCCATACGCAGTTATACTTTTCAATACAAGGATGGTGTCTTCTTAAAGACCTTGCTGGAAAGTGTAACCGAGTACGATGCCGCAGGAGATGAATTTTACACCCACCGGTTCGATTATTACAATGATATTAAGGTAGATAATGAACAAATTCCATTTGTTCCCGAAAAGAGATGGGATGTACCGGACGATGACCTGAAAGGTCCATACCTGAATATTTTTCTTAATTCTATTTCAGCATTAGGAGGGTCGGCTAGTGTTGGGGGGTCAGGTAGCGTTACGGCCACGGTTGGATTGCTTGATGGTAAAGTGTTTCTTAAAAGTATGACTGCCGGTGGCACTGTATCATACCAAGGTTCCAAAAACGAGGGCTTCCTGGTATTAATTGATTTAAATGGAGATGAGCTTCCGGATAAGGTTTACAAAAAAGACGGCGGGATTTACTACCGGCCTAATTTGCTATCCTATCCAAGTGAGGAAATGTTTGGAGAGAAAAAGCTGATAGCCGGGATTGATAATATTAGTGTTAGCAAAACTTCAGGTTTTGGTTGGGGTGTTCAGGCAAATCCACCTTCAAGTTTTATAGGGTATGATAATGTTGATACCAAAACTAAAACCTCCGTTTATTTTGATGATTTTAATGCAGACGGATTAATTGACCTGGTTGATAATGGTGTGGTATATTTTAATCATTTGAATGAAAGTGGTGATCCTGTTTTTACAACCTCGAGCGAATTAACTCCAAATCCATTATATGCCAGTAGTGAGATAGATCTGAGTATTCTGCCTGATCCTGCCGTAGAACAGGCCAAACTTGAAGCACAATTTCCTTTGCACGATGCTGTTAGAATGTGGCAGGCACCCTATAGCGGAGTTATAAGCATCAATGCTCCGGTTAATCTGATCGAAGATACCAGCATCATTGCCCAAGCGGATACCTATAAGGACGGAGTAAAAGTAAGCATCCAACATAATGGAAATTCGCTCTGGGGTATTGAGATTGATGCTGATGATTACAGTGTACATGTGCCCGACACATATTCGATTACAATAGATAAAGGGGATCGAATTTATTTCAGGGTTCAATCAAGATTTAATGGTTCTTACGATAAGGTATACTGGGATCCGGAAATTTTATATGGTGCTATAAACGGATCAGACACACTGGTAAACCTGGAAGATAGTAATGGAAAAATAATCGGAAGATTTAAAGCATCTGAAGATTTTGTGTTAAGCGGACTGCAATCCATAGGCATGCCTAAAACAGGTGCGATTAAAATCAAAACCGCTTTCTCTAAGCCAGTTACAACCGATAGCATAAGAATAGAAATTTTATATACAGACACTCTGGGAAACCAGGCCACCATATTTAATCGCGAGTATAATCCTTCTCAGAATATCATAGCTGATTCGATCAACCTGGACCTTGAGGTGTTGAAAAATGAATTTATCCAGTTCAGGGTTTTGTCTTCAACAAATGTTGACTGGAGTAACATTAAATGGGATAACTATGTTGAATATACCAGGATCGACGATGGTACTCCTCTTACAGGAAATGATGGCAAACCACTTTTGTCTTTTAAAACCATACCTGAATTTTCAACGATGTTTAATAATACTATCAGGTATGAGTGGCCGATAATTGCCGATACTGCATTTATGCTCTCTTTAGGATTGGATAGTATCGATGATTTTTCGCATCCAATGCAAATCACTCCAAACCTGACATTTAACTACCCTGTGCCTGGTGGTGATATCACTTTATCTGTGAAGTTGAAAAATGGAATTGTGGGAAAGAAAAAGTATACATTTAATGGTGGAACTAAGTTCAAAAGTGAAGATACATTACTTGCCAGTGTAAAACTTTGGGATAGTCTTTATTTCGAATATTATTTTTCAGGTATCGATTTTGCGGCCCCAATTGATACTGCCGATGTAATCATTGGGTCCGATATTTTAAATCCCCGTAAGGCATCAGTTTTCAGCCCCATTAATCTGCAGGATAAAATATTTGGTCACCTGTATCGTGGCTGGGGGCAATTTGATTATAATGGAAATTTTGAACGAGCCACCTCTCCAATAGATGAAAATCTCTTAAGGCTAAGTGACAATCGAAATGATAATGTTGCCTCTATGCAAGATTCATCGGATTTAGATGGAGTACAGAATCCACTGGATGAGGTTTTTAATATAATGATACCCTACGCGGTAAAAACTATTTATATGGGTACTGACGAACAGGTTTATATTATGCCGGACTGTATTTCCAGTTCGCGGTTGGGTGAAAAGAATGTATTTGTTGAACCATATGTATTTTCAGCATCAGGATTAAATGCAATTACAAAAGTAACTCAAAGCTCTTCAAAAAGTGTAGCTGGTGGGCTGAGTAGTTTATCATATAGCCATTCATGGGGAGAGGATAATTTCATTATCGATATGATGGATATGAATGGAGACATGTACCCCGATTTACTATCTACAGATAATATTCAATACACAGGAGTTACAGGCGTTTTATCAGGTTCTTCCGTTAACCATTCTCTGGGTGATCATTACTCTAAATCTGAAGCAGATGGATTTACTCTTGGAGGCAGTTATGTTTATGCTAAATCAAACAATTCCGGTTCTAAAACTCCTTCCAAACGTGTTAACTCTAAAACAAGAGATAATTCTAAATCCAATAAAAACTCAGAATCTGCACAGGAAACCTCCAAATCATCAGTTGGCATAAGTGGCAGTTTCTCAACCAATGATGACAATACAGATCAAACCTGGCTGGATATAAATGCTGACGGGCTGCCTGATAAGATTTACTCTGATGGCACTGTCAGGTTAAATCTGGGATATTCTTATGCACCGGCAGAACATTGGAACTTTGATGCTATATGCGTTGGTGAAAGCCAGGATTATGGAGGTGGTATTGGTGTAAATATTGAAAATGGCAGTTTCACAGCTGGTGTTGCTATTTCAAAGACTGATAATGAAGCGAATGAGACTTTTATGGATATTAATGCGGACGGGTTGCCAGATATGGTTAAAGGCAATAATGTTTACTTTAATACAGGAAGTGGTTTTACACCTCCCGTGGAATGGATCGGACTTGGTACACTTGATGCCGGAGAATCTATAGGACAATCAGCTAACGCCGGCTTTACTATTGGTATTGCTATTCCGATTTTTTTCATAAAAATATGCGTTAATCCTTCCGCTTCAGTAACCAGTGGGTTTAGCCATACCCTTACACAGCTGGCAGACATCGATGGTGATGGAATGCCTGACTTTCTTTCATCTGATAGTGAAGGTGAGTTATATGTAAAATCATCAACCATCTTTCGTACCAATATCCTGAAGACAGTAGAGCATCCCCTGGGCAGTAATTTCAGCCTTGATTATCTCCTGACACCCGCCGTTTATAAACATCCGGGCGGGAAATTGGCACTGAAATCGGTAAAAATGTTTGATGGCCTGGCAGGCGATGGTATCGATACAACGTATAATTCATTCGAATATAAAGATGGTTTCTATAGCCGCTACGAGCGGGAATTTTATGGCTTCGCTTCTGTAAAGACTCATTTTCATGATACCGGGAACGAAAACAAGATTTACCGTACTGTGGAACAAAAATTCAGCAATAGCGATTACTATACCAAAGGCATGATGCTTACGGAAACGCTTACTGACGGTGAGGGTCGGAATCAAAAAGGCTTACAACACATCTATTCCTTACGTGATATCCATACAGGCGAACTTCTCTCCGGAACATTTGCACAAAGTAATAGTGATCCCCTGTTTGTTGCACTCGAAGAAACCAGACAATATTCTTATCGGGTTACTTCGGAGCCACTGATTACCACAAGTGTCACCTATACTTACGATACGTTGGGGAATATTTCAGGTCATACTGACTACTCTTCCGGAAATGAAAAAGACAGGTATTCTGTTGCCATTCAGTATCATAGTAATACAGATAACTATTTGTTTTCTGTCCCTTCGCTACAGGAAGTATCTACAATTGAAGGTCTCAGGCGTAAAAACGAGACATCTATAAATGAGTATGGCGATATCACACAAATACGACAGTTCATTACCAGCAACCAAACCGCTCAATTTGATATGGAGTATGATGAGTATGGCAACCTTATAAAAATTACCCGCCCTGCCAATTATAAGGGCGAACGGATGTGGTATGAGTATGTGTATGACCAGGCTGTACATTCCTATGTTACGGAGATCACGGATGCATATGGGTACAGCTCATCCGCTGTATACGATTACAAATGGGGGGTGCCCGTTGAAGTTACAGATAAGAACAAACAGGAAATGCAATACTCATACGATGATTTCGGCCGTATGATCGCTTTAACCGGGCCTTACGAACTGGCCTCAGGCAAACCCTATACCATTGTTTTTGAATACTATCCGGGTGCAGAAATACCCTATGCCCATACGCTGCATTACGATAGTGTTTATGATTCCAACATAGAAACCTATTCCTTTACTGATGGTTTGGGTCGTCTGGTACAGGTGAAGAAAACTGCTTCATTGTTTGAGGATCCCGCAACAGAAGATACTCCGGGTTATATAGTCTCAGGCAAGGTAATGTATGATGCTTTTGGCAGGGCTACGGAAGTTTACCAGCCGGTTTTTGAAGCAGATGGAAACCCGGCAACATACAATATCAACCCTGATAACATGCAACCAACGTTGATAACATACGATGTGCTGGATCGTATTTTACAGCTTATCCTGCCAGATGGTTCCATCACTACACATACGTACAATATTGGAGATTATAATGGCGAAACGATGTATGTCGATAGCCTTTTAGATGCACTGAACCATTCATCTGTAACGTATACCAAGGCTAACGGGCGACAGGCAGCAATTGTTAGAAAATCAGACACAGACGATATTTATACCAGTTTCGAATATAATGCTATTGGTGAATTGCTTACTGTCACCGATCCCATGGGGAACATAACCATTTCAATGTACGATATGCTTGGCAACCGCATATCGTTTGATCATCCCGATGCCGGTTTAACAGAATTTATATATGATGGTGCAGGCAACATAATAAAGAAAATTACTGCTAATCTTCGAAAAAAAATCCCCAATGACGGGGCCATAAGCTATAAATACGACCGTGAAAGGCTGGTGGAAATTGTATACCCGAGGAATATTCAAAACAGGGTAAATTATACTTATGGAGAACCAGACGCACCATTTAACCGTGCAGGTCGTGTTGTCCTGATACAGGATGCCAGTGGGGGGCAGGAATTTTTTTACAGCAAACTCGGCCAGGTAATTAAGTCCATACGTACCATTCAATTGGGCGAATCGGATATGCGAACCTGGATATGGAGTGCTACCTACGACACATGGAATCGCGTACAAACCATGAGCTATCCCGATGGTGAAAAAGTGAATTACTCTTATAACCGTGCAGGAAACCTCCAAAAAATGGATGGTGAAAAACTGGGCCGTTCCTATGAATATATCTCCAGAATTGGCTACAATAAATATGAGAAACAGGTATACCTGCAGTACGGTAACGGTTCTGTAACTACTTACAATTATGAACCCGAACGCCAGCGGTTGGAACAAATGAGTGTTACTTCAAATAACCAGGTGTTAATGAATAACACTTACACCTACGATGTAATGAATAACATTCTTGGAATAACCAACAGCGCAGCAGCTACAGGAAATATTGGAGGGGCAACATCACACCTATATTCTTATGATGATCTCTACCAGCTTATACAAGCTTCTGGCAAGTTCATCGGAAAGAGTGATACCAGCAATTATACCCTTGCCATGCAATATGATATTATGGGCAAAATAGTGCAAAAAACCCAAACGCATAATAAAAATGGAAAAGAACAGCATGCCACTACCTATGATCTTGGTTACAAATACGCTGGCCCGCAGCCCAATAGTGCAACAGAAATAGGAGCGCGGGTATTTTCATACGATGAAAACGGCAACCAGACCGGTTGGGAAGATACGGTAAGCAATGACTTTCGCAAACTTTCGTGGGACGAGGAGAACCGCCTGACTCTAATTTCCGATAATGGCTACGTGAACCGGTATGTATATGATGCTTCAGGCGAACGGGTAATAAAGAGTCATGGTGGTACACAGGGTGTGTATATAAATGGTGCACCCATAGGTATTGTTAACCATTCCGACGATAATTATACCGCGTATGTAAGCCCTTATTTTGTATTTCAGAATGACAGGTTTACAAAACACTATTACAATGGCAGTACAAGGGTAACCAGCAAGGTAGGCAATGGCCAGTTCCAGAACCAATACCATTTAGGTGTGTTTGAAATTACCGCTGGGGGAGTTAACTATATTAACCGCCAGCAACAACTTATGGACTACAAAGAGGAGTATGAAAGTCAATTAGGTATAGCCCCCGGCCCGCCAACGATGAAAGGGATCTATGCCGATCCTTTGTTTTCAGGAACGGGTTATCCGGACTTGGGCACTCCCGATACCACTACTCCGCGAGGCTGGCCTAAAAAACCTGTATTTGCACCGGCAGGCGGCCCGCCCGGGGCACCCATACAGTGGGGCGATGAGATTACAAACGATAATGTGGAACCTGGATTTGGCTATGTGGGAAATGGAAATATTGAGGAAGTCCTTCGTTATTTCTACCACTCCAATCATCTTGGTTCTGCCAGCTATATAACCAATGCCAGGGGAGATGTAACACAGTATATAGCCTATATACCATTTGGAGAAACGTTAGCCGAGCAGCATGCCGATTGGAACAGCCCGTATAAGTTTAACGCCAGGGAATTGGACAGTGAAACAGGACTGTATTACTATGGGAACAGGTATTATGACCCCAAAGTGAGTATTTGGTTAGGAGTTGATCCTCTGGCAGAGAAATATCCATCTATATCGCCATATGTTTATGTGGCGAATAATCCTGTTGTAGATAAGATGAACGGAATGGAAGTACAATCGGTATTATCTATCATTAAACAAAAATCTGCTGAAAAATCGATACAACTCAACATGGTCACAATTAACAGTGATAATGTACCAAGTAGTATCTCGAACTTGCCAGACTTAAATACAGGCCCCAGCTTCATGGATTTTGATTCACCATCGACTGAGAGTTCTGGTGAGGAGGATACAGGTAAAAAGCAAGTTGAGGATGAAGCAGAAAAGAAGACTCAGGACTCAAGCATTGAAAAAACTACGGCTACTCAACAGATTGAAAAAACCCTTGATCTGGAAACAGTTGAAAACGTTGATGGCCAGGTCGAAGAGACCGTTTCAATGGATGTGAAAACTGAAAAAACACAACAAACAGAGGTCAGGGCAATTGAAGCGTCTGATAAAAAGAGTATGACAAAACCTGAATCTGAGATAAAAGTCGAATCAGGTACTGCACCAGAAAAGGTTACGACTCTGAAAAGTACTGAAAAGAAGGATAAAATAAAGTGATAGGGGATAGGAAGACAAAAGACTAAGGGCAGAACCGAGTGTTCAGATTTAACCCGTGGGCTAATTTGGCGGTAGCCACACTGTGCAACATAATAAGAAAATAATGACCTTAGTGATGCAGAAAATAACATTGGCGTTTGAAAAATACGCTATTTGCAAAATCCTTATGAGAGGAACTGGATTGGTACTTGGTGCGAATAGAGAACTGACAGGGTCTGTGTGACCTGCCAGGGTTTTTGTTATCCAATTGTCATTTGGTAAGTTTTACCCTTACTGCAATAGGCCCCTTGGGCCCCTTTTCTAATTCAAAGCTGACATGATTACCCTCCTGAATATCTTCAAGAAAATTATTTACGTGTGCGAAAACACTTTCATTTGTTTCTGAATCCAGTATAAATCCATAACCTTTCGACTCGTTAAAAAAACTCAGCTTACCCTTCCGTATGGGATCGATCTTTTCGTCAGGACTCCGTTTTGCTATACTAATTTCGATATCCTCAATTTTAACTTCATCCCTTTTGCGATCCGGAGGAGTGGAAGTGATCATTCCATTTTCGTCAACATAAGCCATCATGTCGTCGAAGCTTCTTTTATTCTCCCTTTCTTTTTTTGCCAGCCTCCTCTTCTCTTTTTCTTTTCTCTTTTTCTCTTTTTTGTTTCGTACTTCCTTCTTATTGAATGTTTCCTTTGATCTCCCCATAAAGTAATTTGATTTTATCGTTAGAATTTTCTTATTGACAAAACAAGTTGGATTTATGATTCTAAAAAAGCCTCTTTCCCTTCAAGCAGAATTTTTAATTTAACCAATCCATTGCTTCTGATTTGTCTGATACGCTCTGATGACATGCTGTATTTTAACGCTATGTCATTCAGCGAATAGGCAGGTGTACCACACAATCCGAATGACATGATCAGTATTGTTGCCTCCCTTTCGGATAATTTGCTTAAAGTCCGGGTGATGTTTGTTGCAAGAGATTCTTTCATTATATCATTATCGGGCGAAGGGATATTTCCGGTTTGGACCATATCATACAAGTTAAATTCATCATTATTATCCTGCGATAGTGGCATATCAAAAGAAACTTGTCGTTTTTTTATAGTATTTGCCAGTATTACTTCGTCGCTGGGCAAATCGAGGTACTCGGCAATTTCAGTATCGGTTGGTTCCCGCTCAAATTCCTGTTCGAGATAAGGAATCGCCTTTTTAATTTTATTAATCGAAGACAGCCTGTTTATAGGCAAACGCACAATTCTGGTTTGATCTGATATTGCCTGGATAATCGACTGGCGGATCCACCAAACAGCATACGAAATGAATTTAAAACCACGCGTTTCATCAAATCGTTTAGCCGCTTTTACCAACCCAAGGTTCCCTTCGTTAATTAAGTCGGGGAACGATAAACCCTGATTTTGATATTGTTTAGCTACGGATATGACGAAACGCAGGTTAGCAACAACCAGCTTCTTCAAGGCATCGGTATCGCCATTTCGGATGAGTGCTGATAATTCAACTTCCTCTTCGGCAGTTACCATAGGATACTTGTTTATCTCCTGAAAGTAGCGACTTACCGAATCACCGTTCCGCTGGGTTATTTGTTTTATAATTTTTAACTGCCGCATTGAAATCGGATTAATATCCAGATAAGCTGCCAGCAGCACCCTGGCATTACAACACTTTGGGTTAGACCCAAATGCTTTAGTTAGCTAATTTCACGTTTGTCGCAAACAGGCCTTTATCGCCCTGTTTGATTTCAAAAACGACTTCCTGTTCAGGCTGAAGTTCACGATATGAACCAGATAATCCGGTTCGGTGAACAAAAATATCGTCACCATTTTCTGACTCAATGAAACCAAATCCTTTGATTTCGTTGTACCATTTTACTTTTCCGTTTGTCATAATTACATAAAATAATTGTTACTAATCGTTTTTCCTGGGTTTTGCCTCATTGACAACAATTTCCCTGTTGTGCAATGTGGTTCCGTCCAGCGCTTTAATTGATTTCTTTGCTTCATCCTGGTTTTCCATGGTGACAAAGCCGAAGCCCCTGCTTCTGCCACTATACTTATCAGTAATGATCTTTGAAGAACTTACTGTTCCATATTCCCCAAAAATTTTTTCCAGGTCATTTTCATTTACCTTGAAATCAAGGTTTCCTACATAAATGTTCATTGTTTTAAGTTTTTGTTTGTTAGTTTATAACAACGCAGCCGTTTCATTTTTCCTGAAGTACTTTGCAAACCACTATCTATTCAGTTACAGCAGCTTAATCAAAACACTTCAGTTAGTTAAGTGTACATTGTATTAAAACCTGTCCGCGTTGTTATATAGTTTAAAAAATTGGATTTAAAAAGGTGAGCAGTGATGAACTAATCGAGAGAGTAAATTAGTAAGATGCGCAAATTCTCAAATCTGATATTTTGCCAAAGGTACGTAATTATTTCCAGCTATTTACATTTATCTGTTTTTTTCATTACAACGACTTAGGCAAAGAGTAAATAGGGACAGCTACCGATTTAAAATTTTTCAATGGGACAGACAATAAGATGGGATTTTTGGAAAAGGCCCCCAATAATAGTCTCTTAAGAATTCCTTAAGATTTGGATTATAGTTTTGACATAGTTATATTAACAACCTTCACTAATCAACAAAATTCTTTATCTATGAAAAATTCCAATACCATCGCGCTATTGATGCTCAGCATGAATTTATTGTTTTTTTGCAGTGGTAAATCTGCAGGACAAGATATTGTTTCATCGGACTCTGTAAAACGGGAAAATGCCATAAAAATATTCATTGACTGCCATTATTGTGACATGGATTACATCCGGCGGGAGATCCCCTACGTGAATTATGTCAGAGACACCCGGGATGCTCAGGTCTATATCCTTGAAACGCAACAGGAAACAGGGAGTGGGGGTGATCAATATACCTTTTTCTTCCAGGGACAATATGATTTCAAGGGAGTGAATGACACGCTCACCTATGCATCCAGCCCGGATGATACCAGCGACAATATCCGGTATGGCAGGACCAGGATGCTTAAAATCGGGTTAATGCGGTATGTGGCAAGAAGCCCGTTGATCAATGAGATAGAAATTATCCATGAAGAAGAGAAAGAAGATGAGGTGGTGGTTGACCGTTGGAATAACTGGGTTTTTGAATTGGATATCAATCCGGAATATGAAGGTGAGAAGTCCTATAAGTTGTTTGACCTGGAAAGTTCCATCAATGCCAGGAAAATCACTCCGGATTGGAAATTTGAATCCGATCTTGACTACGAAATGAGGCGATCCAAATACATCTCTGAAGATACAACGATTGTAGCCATAAGAGAATCGATCCATTTTGATAACCTTCTCGTCAAAAGCCTCTCCAACCACTGGTCAACAGGAGTTTACTTGAGTTTCAGAACTTCCACCTATGGTAACCTGAAGTACAGTTACGATATATATCCCGCCGCTGAATATGATATTTTCCCCTATTCAGAATCGAATCACCGCCAGTTGAGAATACTCTATGGTCTTGGATTTAACTTTCTTACCTATAATGATACGACCATCTATAACATGATTGGTGAAAACCGGATGCACCAGCAATTGCTTCTGGCTTTTATGGTACAGGAGAAATGGGGTTCGGTTAATGTTTCCCTGGAAGCTTCAAATTACCTACATGATTTTTCAAAGAACAGACTGGTATTGGAGGGATCTCTACATGTAAGGATCATTAAAGGGCTGTCTCTGAGCCTGTACGGAGACGTTGGAAGGATTCACGATCAATTATCCCTCGTGAAAGGTGAATTGTCTGAAACTGAAGTTTTATTGCGATTGAGGGAGCTGGAAACCGAATACAATTACGATTTCGGTGTAGGCCTTACCTATACATTCGGGGCCATTTATAACAACATTGTCAATCCAAGGTTTGGAAATTAGATAATCCATTTTACAGAGCATCTCTTCTGAAATGATTCAATAAAAAAATGGTGACAGCTTCCTATTTTAATAAACTTAAATAGCTGGATAACAGTAGGTTAATAAAATATTAAAAATTATGATAAAATGCTATAAGTATCAATATAACAGTTATATAAGATAATAATATCGTATAATAAAAAATAGGAAGCTGTCACCATTTTTTAGCTGTCACCATTTTTTTGTCATCATTTTTTTGAAACTGTCACTATTTTCTGAATTCCATTTGGAATGAATAGGGGTAGCTCATTTCTGCTGAACCATAATCCGGACCGGACCAAGCAGGCCGGAGGGCAGAAGTTCATTGTAACCTTTGCTGGTGGCAAAGGTGTAACGGCCAGTCTTATATTCCCTTCCACCCAGTAGACCCGAAGGCCATTGGGCGGTTCTCACATCTCTATCCGGATCCTGTTGATCGCCGATGAGACGGTTGGGCCAGCGGTTAGCCACCTTGATCTCCAGGTAATTGACCCCGGTTTTGACGGCGTCAGTTATCTCAATCCGCCACGGTGCGCACCAGACTACACCAACCTCCTTTTCATTCAGTTTTACCCGGGCTATATCGTGAACTTTTCCGAGATCGAGGTATAAAGTACCGCTGGTTTCCTTACCCGGGGGAAGATCGAAGCTCTTTCGGTAGGTTGCGATACCCGAGTAGTACTTGATTCCTCGTTCGTCTCTCCTGGTCCAATCCGTAAGCGTGTCAAAGGTAACATTATCCGGACCACCCCACCTTGTATCAAAAGAGATGTCCCAGGGACCATTCAATGTTGCAACGGGTGTTGCATCATGAAAATTCACACTGCTTGTGTCTTTCGACCGTTTTGATGAAAGGTTGCAGGGAAAGACAACAAAATAACTCTCGTACGCGTCAAATTTCATGGGAATGGTTGTCAAACCGTTGTCGCTCCTGTATTGGGGAAGGGGTCGTATCTTACCGTTCACCGGATGCCACAATTCCGGTTGCCTTTCATTAACCCTGAATGTGCAATTCACCTGAATTGGTTTACCCGACCTGTTGGATAAAAAGTATATCTCCAGTTCATCCGTTTTTCGATGTTCGTATCGAACAGGACCGGTGGACGTAAAATCCTCATGCACCTCCATATTCTTTAACAGGAGTGCAATATCGTCATAGTGAGGATAGAGCGTTGTGATGGCACTCCCGGAGGATCCCGATAAACCCACATGGTTTTCTCCGGGAGTATCGACGGCTGTGGGTGAAAAAACGCCACCCCAGTAAATAGTGCCCTGTCCATAGCTGCGCATGGTTATATCGTTTGGCGCTTCTAATTCTCCCCAGATCTTCTTTGCCCGTGATTGAACCTCGGTATCGCATGCCGGGTAGTTAGACAAGCTGGGAGATTTGATTGGAGGTGAACCAACAATCGTGGCGCCAGCGTTAACCAGTGTCTCTATTTTGGAGAGGAGTTTCGGCGTCATGGTTTCACATTGAGGTAAAACCAGCAAATGGTAAGAAGCTCCTCCTGGAAATACGATCCTGCCATTCCGTACTTCAGCCCTTGTCATCAGGATGTTGGGTGAACATCCGTCAAAGTCATACCCCTTTTTATCCGGGAGGGTACTACCCTCCAAAGCACTGGCAGGAGGACGAAAAATATGTGGTGCTCCTTCGGGAGTAAGGTATAGGATATCAGACACTGTTATGCCCTGGCGCAGCAGGTGGGAACAGCGGGTGATATAGCGGTGGTAATCCTTTACCATGGGCCACCAGGTCTGTCCCCGGTCCCAATGCACTCCGTAGGGCCCCATGGTCATTCCGGGCCGGTATTCATTGCCAAGTGGTTTGTGGACAAAGGTGTGGTAAACAAAACGGTTGATACCCATACAGAAAGCCCAATCCCCCTGGTTCTTCATCGACCATGGGTATTGCCTCCAGCCTTCCCCGGAATCGGCAGTAAATGCTTCAGCAGAAACGATTGACCTACCCATGGTATGGGCAATGGAAGTGGCTTCAATGCAACTGTACGATGTTTCAAATCCGTAACCGTCACTCCAGAATTCGCACATGGGAATATCCGCAATCGCACCAAGATCCAGATCAGCTGTGGGATTCATATCGTAGGGTTCAATGGATAGTTCAAAACCGTGTTCCCGACCCAGTTTTTTCAGGTGACTGGCGTGGTTTTCCAGAACCAGCTCCTGGGCTGTCAGGCGAACATCCCAGAGAAAACGTTCCGAGATTTCCAGGCTCTCGACCACACGCCCGGTATAGGTAAGAAAGTATGGATTGGGATCGTACCCCCGCCGTTCCCTGAACTCCTCCCTGAACCTATGTGTCCAGTTCTGTGCACCCATCTCCCAGCTATCGATATGTATTGTAGTCCATCCATGATTCCCCTTTCGTGGGCCAACCTTATCAAGCAACCTTGCATAATAGTTCTTAAAATGCTCATTCAAAGCCAGGCTATCGAACTTGTCGCATTCAAGGCCCAATCCGGGCTTAGGAGCAGGGCGGCTGCTGGCTCCTGTTGTACGCCGTCCCATACGCACAATCGTCCAGTCACCCTCGGGAACATCCCCCTGCAGACGACCGTCTGAATCAAGATCCTGGGTAAGGTCAATGATCTCTCCGGTAGAAATGATCTCTTCATCTTCAGGTTCCTGATAGACAGCCCGTGAGGGCAGATAGGGTTTTACCCCGGCTTTCGATGAGTACGGGTCCCTTTCGTAGAGCGCCTTTTCATTGATATCAGGAATGATTGGTTTACAGCTTGGAAACGCATACACCAGCACATCTTCGTAGAAGGGATTGCTCATTTTGTTCCATATCGTGGAGCGCTGTTCCGGCAACGGGAGTACCCTGTCGAACTTTCCAGGCCCCGTGGTTTCTGTCTCACTGAATACCAGGTGCTGCATGGATTGGCTGGGTTCAACCCATGGTCCTCCGCTGCCGGACCAGCCCGGACCGGAACCGACCGTAATGTCAATCCCCAGGCGTTCCGCTTCATGAACAGCATGGGCAAACAGGTCCTGCCACTCTTCACTCATGAAATCCACCGGACCCCTGGGCATCCCCACATTCACCTCGAGAAAAATAAGGTTCCCCAGACCGGCTTCTTTCATTGACTCAAGGTCGGCTGTCATCTCTGCACCGTTCAGGTTCCCATCCATAAAGTACCAGTATACGCCGGGGCGCGCATCATCAGGAGGATTATGAAATTGTTCTTTCAATCTTGAAACAGTGTCAACAGAACATGAGGTTCCAAAAACAAACGCCAGGATCAACAATCTGAGTTTCATGATAGCTTCTTTCAGGGTTTTATGTGTATAACCAGGAATGCAAATGCAAATATAAAGAGCAAAAACACCCTATCAATTAAACAAATATATGTCACCCGTTAACCCATAATCCAGCATTTGATAATTCTCTCCTGCAGGATAAACTTTTACATTGCGCCAATGCCAGGGACTGGCTATTCCAGGTTCAGGGTTATTGTGGTGAGGTCCAAGAAGATTTTTAAAACTCCCGATAATTTTCACTTCAACGTTATTGATCCCTGCATCAATAAAATCAGTAACATCCACCCTGTCTGAATGAAGGACAATGGTTCCTGCAGATTTCCCATTCACAATTACTTCTGCTACCGTACCACTCCATTTACCTAACTCAACGTAATAATATCCTGAATTCTGTTGAACGTTAAAAGCCTTTTTATACAGAACACCCCAGGAGTAGAAAGGCATACCTTGATCTTTCCAGCTACCCGGATTCAATGTTTCAGGAGGGGCCTCTATGATCCACCCTTTTTCTGCCGGAATGACCGAGAAATTGCCAAGGATGTAAACCGGTTCTATCTCTGCATGGATTTTCATCGGATAGCATTGCACTGAAATGCTATTCTCCCCTTGTTTAATCCATCTGCCTATGGTAAAGACACCAAAAGAGCGATCGAGCCACCACTCCCCGGGTTCGGGATCTACCACATGATCATTGATTGAAACGCTCCACAGCTGAGGCCTTTCAACAACCGCCCTGAAGTTTGAATAATCAAATTTGCCGGAAGCGGTAAACTTGTATGTCGCTGTAAACCCGCTTTCTTCTGTAAAATTACCAAGGTCCAAGACTGATTTTTTATACTGAACTGAGTGATTCCATGGATTACCATTTTGAAATCCATTTTCGATAAATACCTTCATCCCTGCATCATAGACATTCATATCCCGTACCGTTTTACCGGAAAGGGTCAAATCACAGAAATCGATGGTTAAAACATTGTCTCTTTCACGTTTTACTTCAATACCTGATATTGCCGGTATCAGAGTCTGCTTGTCTTTTCCCACTACAGTTGCATATCCTTTAGTTTTTGAATCAGAGACATACAGCAACAAGCTTTCAGCAGGATACAATGAAAAGGAGATATGAATATTGTTACCTTCAACGGTCTCGTCATAATCAGCAGCTTCACCTGTAAAGGGGTTCAACATGATGGCATCTTTCCCTTTAACCACACACACGCCCGAAGTTTCTTCTGTAAGGCTTGAATTTACAAGGAAAATGATCTGACCATCCTGCAGAAGCCTGCGATGATGGTACAGATCACCTCCTGTTACCCGTTCAAATTCCACCCCATCATTTTCAAAATGATCAGCCAGTACTTCATCTGACAGTTTTGAAAAATGAAGCACATTTTTGTGTTCTTTGTCAAATAAGGCAGCTACCTCATCACTGGGACTGCCATCCATAAGGATTGGGGTCGAAAATGCCAGTATTTCACCACCGTTAGCTGATAACTCTTTGAGCAACTGGAAGGTGGATCGATTCAGATTCTCGGTCATTGGAGGGATTACTATCTTTACGTACCTGCATTTTCCGATCCTGAATTGATTTTCTTCAACAGAACCATGCTTCCTAATGATATCTTCTGAACCCAAATCATATTCAACCTGGTTCTTTTCGAGCAGGGTAACAAATCGTTGAAAAGTTATACCAATGGTATCTAACTGCCTGTTTTTGCCACCGCGAACATACGAATCATATAACCATGCGGACGTTGTAGGTTCAAGGACCAGGATGTTATTCTTCTGTTTGCCGGAAGAAAGGGCCAGGGATAACCGTTTGAAGTAATTATTCAGGTACTTATAATTCTCCCACCAGGGTGAATGAGTTGTAAAGGAAGGAGGGTAATCGTATTTTCTGGCACCAGCCAGGGTATAGTGAGAGAGGTGCTGATTCAGGAAATTGACGCCCAAAGCATACTCCCAGTCACCCAGCCGTTTCATATCTTCAAGAGTTAAATCCCATCCGCCACCACCGTAGGTTTCACTTAATTTCCGCCAGCGCCCCATTTGATTGGCAGCGCTGGCTAACTCTTTTACCGAACGAATATTGCCAAACTGTGCCTCGGGAGAATCCTCATTAAATTGATTAAATAGCATATCGATACCTGGCATCTGATGATAGGCGTACATGGCCATGTTATCGCCTCCATGCTGCATATTAGGCCAACCGTGTTCCCAGTAATGTCCGGTAAAGGCCAGACCTTTCTTTTCGCAATACTCAAATTGTGGTACCGACCATCTCTCAATGAAGAGACTCAATAAAGTTTGCGTATAATTATGTCTTATTTTTTCCCATTCCCCTACCTCCTTATAGAGTGAAGGCAGGTTAATTTTTAAGTCGTACCCCCATTGACTCTCAAAAACAGCAAACAGATCAGGTGTCCATCTGATTCCCCCCGGAGAAGCAATTTGTGGTTCATCAGTAAACACACCCGGGATGGTTTTACCAAACTCATCGCCTGCGATCTTTTCGTATCCGGTCATCGTAACCGCAATAAATTTCTCCGTTACGCCGGGATAGAGCAGATCAACGTAAGTCCATCCTCCATACCAGTCTGATTTTTTTAAGTAAGTTTTTGTGAAGAGTACATATTCACCTTTATTCCCTTGCTCCTGGTTAGCGACAGATGTGACATCCAGGTATTCCCCATTATCCTTTTTAAGGATTAAAAAATAATCAGCATAATTCGATGGTATCAGGGTTGTATCCATTGGTTGCAGACCCTGTCCCTGGTTATAGGATTCAGGCATCTGTGCCGGTACATGCCCCCCGCCAAAACCGCTCGGATAGGAGTTTTCATCGTATATCCAAACATTCATGTCCAGCTCCTTCCCCTTGTCAACAGCATATCGGAACAGTTCGAACCATGTGTCGGATAGATATTCGGTTATCAGACCCGGACGTGGATGAATAAATACCCCTCCAAAACCTGCCTCTTTAAATGCCTTCATATCATAATCAATCCCCTCACGGGTTATGACACTGTTCCAGACATAAAATGGAGCAGATCCATAGATCCTGGAAGGTTCAGGAAATTCCTGCATTAAATCGCTGAAATTTGTAACCGCCCCTTCCGGGTAATATTCTTCCTGTACAGAGCAATCACTTAATGAAAGCAGAACCACTATGGGGATTGCTAATAGCAACAATTTTTTTGATTTTTTCATCGGTTGGAGTTTATGTAAAATGGTCAACAAATCCTGATGTATTCAATCCCTAAAATTTTTGCAAGTTTTTCCAGGGTTTCAAGTGCAACAGAAGTCCTTGCAGCTCGTGACAACTCTTGCTTATCACAACCGGGATCAACATCAAAATCGTAATAAAACTGTTCGATTTCAGAGGATTGAACCAATGAACCATTGGTGATTAACAATAGAAATAGTGAAAAGATAATTTTCTTCATTTTATTTCATATAAAGGTTATTCAACATTAAAAATAGTTAAATAGTAATAATTTGCAGATAAATGTATTACTGATAATAAGATAAGAAATTTACCCCGGTTTGAGGTGCTCACCTTCACCGGTTTTTCCAATTTATTTCAGGTACTTATAAAAACGAGCTTTTAACGTCCCTAAAATAAATAAGGCCATCGCGAAGCGACAGCCTTTGGGGATTATGTGGAAGATGGGATTATTCATCCGCCAACTGGCGGATTCATGATCCCTGAAGGTAACTTCAAATTCAAAAACCATTTGCTGCTTA
>CAYMFM010000034.1:5188-39143 GCA_964389685.1 uncultured Rikenellaceae bacterium | reverse complement strand
CCAATATGGCGCTCCTACGGAGCTAAATGTTTAAAAGTCAGTTATAAAATGAGGTTATTATAGTTAGATTTTAATAGCACAACCGAACCGGTTTATATATTTTGATTCTAATTTTTTCTTCTCATTTAAGTCTAACCTAGGGGGGTAAACTTTCATATGGCACAGAACCTTTAACAGTTAACAATTTTTCATGCTTATGATAAAACCCTTTCCCTTTCCTTGCCCTTATTCGTCCTCCGAATATTCCAGATGAAGGACAAGTAGGATACTTTATGCCCTATGCCCTACTGTACCCGCTGTAGCTTCAACGAAGGTGGATGCTTATTCACCCCGCCGTTGGCGGGATGCCCGCCTGCCGGACGGGCAGGAATTCAACACTCATTATTCTCTGTGACAATGCCTTGAGAATAATGTGTTTCATTCATATCTCAACGAGTCCACAGGATTCCGGTTTGCCGCTTTCCAGGTTTGGGAGAGAACGGTTATGCCACCAATAATGATCAGGAAAAGGATCCCGGTGATAAAAAAGCCGGGTTTAAGGGGAACACGGTGATATGCATTCTGAAGGATCATCTTCCCAAGGAACCATGCCAACGGTGTCGCGATCAATACAGCAAGGGACATCATATAAAAGAAACTTCTTGAGATCACCCAAAGCACTTCCTTGTTATTCGCTCCCACAACTTTCCGTATCCCAATCTCATTTACCCTGTTTTCATTGTTAAAAACAACCATTCCAAGCAGACCAAGAATAGAGATGAAGAGGATTAGAAACGTAATGAAACCCAGTACTTGAACGATCTGCATGGCTGCATTTTGATAGTCTCCGATATATTCGGAAAAATTCCGATGTCGAAAGAGTTGTTCAGGGTTCAATTTTTTCCAGGATGATTCAATGGAACTGATGATTCATTTGTATCGTAGGCTGGGTTGATTTTTACAAATGCATAGCTATACCGGTCGGGGATAACGCGCATAACCAGCGGATCGGGTTCAAAATCTGCACTCTGGATAATAAAATCTTCTACTACTCCTATAATCTGGATATTGGTATTTTTACCAATAGAAAGAGTATATTCTAATGCTTCATTCGCGTCTTCAAATTCAAAGTGACGCAGGGCAGCTTCATTTATTATGGCATGGGTGCCAGGATTCGTTTCAGTGGTGACTTCAAAATCCTTCCCTGCAAGGAGTACCATATTCAACACCCGAATAAAATCAGGATCCACCGTCAGGTGACTTATTACGGTTGAATCGGGTAATTTTTCACACTTCACAAAATCCCGGTAAACCACCCCGGTACCTGGCAGGTATTCGGTTGCTGTAAGCGACTCTACTCCGGATTTTTGAAGGATCTCATTCTTGAATATGTTGTAATTCATCTCCTGAAGTTCAACACACAGTATATTATCAGCAGTATATCCTAAATCCAGGCTTTTTTGATACTGAACCTGTTTATACGCAATGATCACAGCAAAAATCAAAAAGAGAGAAATCGTAAACTGTACAACGATTAATACTTTTCTGAGGTTTGTCCTGCTAAAGAGTTTTATTTTGGAGAGATCCTTGAATACTTCGACCGGTTTGAAGCGGGAAAGATACAGAGCTGGGAAAACACCTGTAATGATTCCCAGGATGAGAGTAAACAGGAGAAATGATAGATAAATATAAACAGGAGTTCCTGCCATTTCGAATGCACTTCGAATATGCGGATCAAAACTGTAAACCCTTGGTTCCAGGAAAATCAGTATGATATAAGCAAAATTGAGAGAGATTACAGAAAGGACAACAGCTTCACCAATGAATTGTCCAAACAGTTGTCGGTTGTTTGCACCAAATACTTTCCGAACACCCACCTCCCTGGCACGATTGAATGCCCGGGCTACTGACAGTGTAGTATAGGTAAAACTGGCAGTCAGGATTAAAACCACAGCAATCAGGGCAAGTATGTAAGCCATCATGGGTTCCGTTGGTTCCCCCATCTGGTTAGTCAGTCGCCTGCCCGGAGAAATATCGGTCAAGCACTGCAACCGGTATTCAAAATACCGGTTACTTTTGGGTACATACGTATCAATAATACCCGGGAAAGCACTTTCAATAGTGGATACATCAGCAACCTCTTTGAGCATGAAAAAGGTATATGTCCGGAAATGATTTTGCCAATTGTTTATTGTCTTCGATTTGATCCCCTGGTTTTCAAGGGAAATAAGAGTCGAAGCAGAAGCGATGCATTCAAACTGTAAATGAGTTTTCAGTTCGGAGACATCTGAAGTTATACCGGTCACTTTAAACTCTCCCAGGTTTTTCAAACTGATGGTTTCACCCATGGGATCTGTTTCACCAAATATTTTCACGGCCCAATCCGGAGAAAGGATTATAGAGAATGGTTCCATAAGGGCAGTAGCAGGATCTCCTTTTTGAAGAGTAAAGCTGAATATTTCGAAAAAAACGGGATCTGAATATAATCCGGAAACCGGAACAACCTTACCCTCCCAAAATACATCACCACCAAAATCCTTTCTGACTTTCACCACTTTTTCAATACCGGAAAGCTTTTCCAGTTCAGCGGCAAGTGGTTCGGGTGTTGTAGCCAGTTCATAGCCACTATATGCATCTCCGCTTTCGAACGTTATGACCCTGTAGATGCGGTTCTTGTTAACGTGAAACCGGTCAATGCTGTACATACCAAAAATCATTTTGATAACAAGAAGACAGATGGACATGCTAACGGCCAGACCCAAAATATTGATCACAGAAAAAACCCTGTTTCGAAGAATGTTCCTGATGGCTACCTTAAGGTAATTGATGAACATGCTTTTTGATCCTTTTAAAACAACCCGTTTGACAAGTAAGAGGATCTCCCGGATTGACGTTTAAGGTCATCAATCCAAAATATATGCCTAAATCAATAAATTATTGTATTTCAATAAATTAACACTTTTTTAAAAACAGGAAGCCTGAAAGGATGGTATATTTTCACACAGTTAATGTTCCATAATCATACAGTGTTCTTTCAAAATGTTTTTTGATTCGCTATTTTTGTTCATCACGTATACAATTTACCATGAGCAATCGACCAGGCAATATTTTAATCGTGGATGACAATCCCAGTGTTCTTAACTCACTGAATCTTTATCTCAAACACAAGTTCAACGAGGTCCTTGCCGTAAAGGATCCGAACCAGATACCTTCTCTTCTGGAGAGTAAGGATATTGATGTCATTTTGCTGGACATGAACTTTTCTGCCGGAGTTCATACCGGCAATGAAGGGATCTACTGGCTACGAAGAATTTTGAGTATTGACCGGGAGAGTGTGGTTATACTGATTACCGCCTATGGAGATGTTGAGCTTGCTGTTCAGGCTATCAAGGAGGGCGCAACCGATTTCATCATGAAACCATGGGACAATGAAAAACTGTTATCCACGCTGCAATCCGGTGTGGCCTTTCGCAGATCGAAAACCAAAGTCAGGGAGCTTCAGCAAAAACAGAAGCTACTGCGGTCGGATATTGAGCGACAATTTGATTGCATGCTGGGCAATACAGGGGCAATACAAGAACTATTCACCACCATAAAAAAGGTGTCAAAAACGGATGCCAATGTATTGATTACGGGTGAGAATGGTACCGGCAAGGAACTTGTAGCCCGGGAGATCCACAGGCAATCCAAACGATCGGAGGAGGTTTTTGTCACCATTGACCTGTCAACCCTGAATGAAAACCTGTTTGAAAGCGAACTTTTCGGCCACATCAAAGGAGCCTTTACGGATGCAAAAGAGACGCGAACGGGCAAAATGCAAATGGCTTCCGGGGGTAGCCTGTTTCTTGATGAGATTGGCAATCTTTCGGTTTCGTTGCAATCCAAGCTGCTCACAGTACTGCAAAACCGGGAAATTACACCCGTCGGATCAAACCGGACCATGTCGATTGATGTACGTCTGATTTCAGCAACCAATAAAGATATCGATCAATTGATACAAGAAGGTCTTTTCCGTGAAGACCTGCTGTACCGCATTAAAACGATCCACATGCATATTCCACCCGTGCGGGAAAGAAAAGATGACATTACCCTGCTGGCTGAATATTTTTTAAAGCTCTTTTCAGACAAATATGAAAAACCCCTGTTGCGTTTCAATGCCGAAGCCATTGAGGCATTGAAGCATTATCGATGGCCCGGGAATGTGAGGGAATTAAAACATACCATTGAAAAAGCAGTTATCCTTACCGAAAACAACCTGCTGAAACCGGAAGATCTACAGCTCAGGGAACAACCTGCAGAAATACTTGATACGGATAAAGCTAAAACCATTGAGGAGTATGAACGGGAAATCATTCGTCAGGTTTTAACCAGGCACAAAGGAAATATCAGCAATACAGCCAATGAATTGAACATTGGCCGACAAACGTTATACAGAAAAATGAGAAAATATGATCTATAGACACTTATATGTGGATGTTATTATCCGTGTAATCCTGCTTACGGCTTCCTGTTTCGCGCTTGCATTTGAATATATTCTGATCAACGATGTGATCATAAACATTAATCTATTGGCTTTGATCGCTATTCAGGTAGTCCTGTTTATCCGAAGTTCAAACCGTATTAACCGGGATCTTCAGACATTTTTTATGTCGGTGAGAAATGAAGATTCAACCCTCCGTTTTTCCAGGCGATTCAGAACCCGGTCATTTAATCGCCTTCATCAAACCCTCCAGGAAGTAAATGATCTGATCCGGAGGATCAAACTGGAAAATATTGAACAAAACCAATATTTTAAAACCATTACAGAACACATTACGGTGGGATTGATATCATTCAACCGGCAAGGAGAAGTAAAATTACTGAACCAGGCAGCCAAAGATCTTTTTAATGTGAAAGGTACCGTTTCACTGGCTTCACTCGACCGCAGGAAGAAAGGCTTTTCAGAGGAGATAGTAAACATGAAGCCTTCGGAAAAAAAACTAATTAAACTGAAAATAGAAGGGATTCACGGAGCTGAACTAAAACAACTTGCTGTCCGGGCAACTGAATTGAAATTCAGGGATGAACAGGTAAAAATTGTTTCATTGCAGGACATTAAGAATGAACTGGATGAAAAGGAGATCGAAGCCTGGCAAAATCTTATCCGGGTCTTAACGCATGAAATGATGAATTCAACCGGACCGATTAAATCCACCACGCACACCCTCATTGAACTGATTGCATCCAATACATTGCATGATGGGAACCAGGTTACTGTTTCCGTTGAGTTAATGGATGATTTGCTGGATGGATTGAAAATTATTGAAGAAAGAAGTACCGGACTGGAAAAGTTTGTAAAACATTTCCGGCAGTTTAATCTCCTTCCAAAACCGGAATTCCAGGAAGTAAGATTGCCTGAAGTGATCCAGGATCTTGGCAAATTGCTGGATGAAGATATCCGTACGAACAAGATCACCTTTCGATCAAAAATCCATCCCGGAAATTTATCCCTTGAAGCCGACAAGAAATTGTTGGAGCAGCTCTTAATTAACCTGGTTAAAAACTCAATCTATTCCCTGCGAAAAACAGAAAAGCCGATTCTTGAGATAACAGCTCTTGCTCCGGGCAATGGCAGGATTGAAATCTCAGTAAAAGACAATGGTGACGGAATAGAACCGGGTGATATGGACAAAATCTTTATCCCATTTTACACCACCCGTAAAGATGGATCGGGGATCGGATTAAGCCTTGCAAGGCAGATCATGCGGATGCACAGGGGTACCATTGAAGCATTCTCTGAACCGGGCATTCAGACAGTGTTCACATTAAGGTTCTAGATCCCTTTTCCTGCGAGGACAATACTGTGCGTTCCATTAACACGGGCAACAAGTTCTCCCTCTTGATTTTTGAAATACCGCTCTTCAAGGGAAGAAGCATCTAACTCTTCTATTAATTCGAAATTCCGGTAGTAATCTGACTGAAATATGATCGGATGAATGATACTGTTCATTCTTTTCCATGAAAGAAGAAGCCCTGCACATGCAGGTATATTGTGCTGTTCGTGAACTTCTTTCTTTCGAACTCTTTTTTTTTAACATACCATGGAAATATCGGATGTCGGATTTCCCCAAATTATACTTTTAGTCTTCATTAGTGATCCGCTCATATTCAAAACTATAGGTCTGGGATTTGCCAAAAGGCTGATTTCATTTGCAGGATGACTACTGGAGTTGTTCAAAGTATTGCTTCTGTAATGCGATAACATGTTTTTTAAAATCGGGAAACCGGGACCAGAGGTCCTTATTACAATCTTCCAGTTCCAGGCACTCGATACAACAATCATACTCTTTTTCGATCACGCAACTGCGCACAGTGCAGTTAACGAGCACAACACCTTCCGGTTTGTCTTCTGTTTTACAGCCAAAGCAAAAGATCTTCTCCGGATCAAAATCAACATCAAATCGTTCCTTGATTTTCCACAGTTCATACGCTTCTTTCTTCAATTCACTATCATTCTCCAGGGATGCTTTCAGGAACTGGCAATCATCCGGGCATGTATACCCGCAGCACATCAATTTTTTCGGATCAATTTCTTCTCCTTTTGCATATTCAGCAAAATGATCAAACGCAGAAATTTTAGAGCTTATCAGTAATCCGCAACCTGTAAGTCCAGCAATGGAGCATCTGGCAAGAAATTCACGGCGGTGTAGTTTTGATTTCATGGGTTGGATAGGTTATAATGGTTATTTCCTGGTTGTCTGCTGAGATCTGAGATTCATACAGCACACATTAACTTCAAGATTGATACCAATCATTGCATGGTATTGATTATGTATGGTTTACAGAATATATTGAACTGTGAAATCATATAAATTTGTATCGAAACTAAACAGGGATTGTCCAGAAACGTTCATTGTGTCATTCACATCTCAAATGTCCGGTTTCCATCCCGGTTCATAGGTTCGGGACCACAATTTCATGGCTGCTTCATCCTGAAGTATATGACCATTCAGTGGATCCGTATGCAGAGCATGGTCAGTGCGTTGTGCAATATTTCCCAAGTGACACAAGAGGGTGCTGATATGACCCGTCTTGATATCCAGGTTCAACGGGTCTCCTCTTCTGATGCTGTTCAGGAAATTATTGATATGCAGCGCATCGAGCCTTTCACCCGGTCCTAAAATATTCTGAGGATCATTTTCCGCGACATCCTCTTTTTTCCGGATGAGCTTCTTCTCCATATCGTAGATTGCATAGCTGTTATTTCCCATGACCAGTGTTCCCTGGTCACCATAAAAAATGATTCCATAACCGGAACCTTCCACTCCGTATCCATTGCAGCTCCGTCCTTCCCAAGTCATCACCTTGTTCTCCTCGAATTCAAAGCTCATAACCTGTGTATCGGGTGTTTCCCAATCATCCCTGAAATGGTATCTGCCACCTGCTGAAACCACCTTTACGGGGTAATCAACACCAAGTCCCCATCTCATCAGGTCAATGGAATGGGTTCCGTTATTACCTGCCTCTCCTGTACCCCAATGCCAGAACCAGTGCCAGTTATAGGGATGGATGTTGTCCCTGTACTCTTTCCTCGGAGCTGGTCCCTGCCAGAGGTTGAAATCCAGGTAGTCCGGAACATCATCCACTTTTCCAGTACCGATTGAAGGGCGGGTGTTGGCATACCATCCTTTTGCAAAGTAGGCATTTCCAATCGTCCCCTTTCGCACCTCTTCTATCCCTTCGATGATTACCGGCCAGGATCTCCTCTGGGCT
Source organism: uncultured Rikenellaceae bacterium (assembly GCA_964389685.1). Taxonomy (GTDB): domain Bacteria; phylum Bacteroidota; class Bacteroidia; order Bacteroidales; family VadinHA17. Next base: position 31,412 of record CAYMFM010000034.1, on the reverse strand, counting down.
CCCATCTGAACTTTCCGCTTGTATTTGAGGGCAGCCTTCACCATCATTTCCCCTTCTTTCGGATTGTGACTGCATGGTTTTTCAACATACACATGTTTCCCTGCTTCACACGCCATGATGGTGGCCGGGGCGTGCCAATGGTCCGGAGCAGCGATTACAAGCGCATCCACTGATTTGTCATCCAGTATTTTCCTGAAATCCTTTTCCCCTTTCGGTCGTTTTTGCTGGATTGCAGAGATGCTTTTGATGCATTCATTCAAGTATCGCTCATCCACGTCACAGACATATGCCACTTCCGTGTCTTTCTGCCGGGCAAAGTTGACTGCCAGTGCTCTTCCACGACTCCTCACTCCCATTACAGCAACGACTATCTTACTGGAAGGTGAACCGTTGGACAGAAGAGTCAGTGGATGGGACAGCAGAGTCAATCCAACTCCCGCTGAGCCGGTAACTTTGAGAAAATTCCGTCGACTATAATTTGTCATGACTTTATCATTTTTATTCCTTATTTCTTTCCGGATGACAGTCCGATCAGCTTTAATGGATTGTAAATTCCTACCGTTTTCAGTTCTTCTCCGTTTAATAATCCGGAAGCATCCAGGTAATCAATGCATTGCTTCATGGTTGCAGATGATCCTGCAAGATATCCTGTTCGTGGAATGTAAAGTCGTCCTCCCCGTTCAAGACTGACAATTTGGCCATACGTTTTGTATTTACCAGGTTTCAATCCTGCGACCGGTGATGAATCGCTAACGACAATAATCCTGTCCGCACCTTTTGTCCTGATAATGGTTTTCAATAGCGGAAGCGGCAGGTGATGATCGTCTGTGATGATCATGGCTATCAGATCATCATTGGCTATTCCTGCGACAAGGGGATTATCGTGCCTGGCTATTTTTTTTGGAATTCCATTCCCGAGATGAGTGAGTGCTTTTGCACCGGCTTCAACAAGTCTCTGCAAATCTTCCCATGTTGCATCCTGATGTCCCAGTGAAACGGTCACTCCACGTTGTGCTGCATGCCTGCATAATTGTTCAGCTCCCGGCAGGTCTGCTGCGAGGGTCAGCATTTTGATCTTCTCCTTTGCTAATTCCATAAACCGGTCAAACAGAGGTATATCGGGTGGGATGATCCAGGCAGGATTATGGGCACCCCTTATCCCGGGCTTTCTCGATATGAACGGTCCTTCCAGGTGCAATCCCGGAATATGGTCCTTTATTTCAGGAAGCTCCATAGCGAGGGCAAATAATGGCAGATTGTGTTCATACACCTCCAATGGGCTGGATATGATTGTTGGTAAATATTTTACCGTTCCCTGATGAATTAATTCCCTGGTAATAAGTACAATTTCCTCAAGGGTCAGATCCGGTGATGAAAAGTCAATCCCTCCGAATCCATTTACCTGAAGATCGACGAATCCATTTCGCTCCATCTTGTATTCAATTGATTTTCTGTTTTTTTTGTGTTAGCATTGAGGCAGAATCATGGTCCAGGTAGATTGTGCAGCTTGGATGTTCCTGCAGCACTGAGGCAGGATACTGGTTGGAGACTTCCCTCTCCAGGCATTTTTTTACCGCCTGGGCTTTCCGTTTATCCGGCACCACACAGATGACCTGCCTGGATTTCATAATTTGCCTGATTGACATGGTGATTGCCTTTTCCGGAACCTCTTTCAGGGTTTTGAACCAACCTTCACCCAGTTGCTGTTGCCGGCATTTCCGATCCAGGGTAACAAGGATAAACGGCTCCTCGGTGGTAAAATCAGCCGGTGGATCGTTAAATGCCAGATGGCCATTTTCACCGATCCCTGCGAGTACAAGGTCAACAGTAACAGTTGAAATAATTTTTCCTAATCTTTGACACTCTTTACGTGGATTGCGGTTCTGGCCGTTTATCAGGTAAACTTTTTTCATCGGTCCCACCTTATCAATTACCCTTTCCTGTATGTATCGCCTGAAACTGGCAGGATGGTCCACTGGAATCCCGATATACTCATCCAGATGAAAAAGCACAACTTTTGACCAATCAACGCCTGGTTTCTCAACCAGGTATTTCAGCATTTCAAACTGGCTGGTTCCTGTAGCGAGAACAAGGATTGCTCTCCCGTTAACCCGGATGGCATTCTCTATTATACCGGCTGCATCAGATGCTGCTTCTTTTCCCAGTTCCTGCCTGTTTTTATAAATCCTTATATTCATATAACCGGAGTTAATCAAAGATCGTCATTTAAGTAGAATTAACCCGCATTATTCATGCAAAAACGTAGTGCATTGCATGAATGTGTGATGGATAGAGGGAAGCAATGCGGGAACCGAACTCGCCTTGAGCGAGTGAGCTCACCGAAGGTAAACCCCGACAAGAAAATACCCAAATTTGAGGATTGGAATGAACTCAAATTTGAGGTATTTCTCCCATTGGGATTCCTACGGAATTCGTCGTCAGGATTATTTATGAATAATCCGGGTTAACCAATTTTCAGGATTGCCCAGGCCAGCAGGATAATGAATCCCACAAGGATCCAGCTCAGCAAGAAACCAGCCAGATCTTCCCGATACCGTTTAAAAAAATTCTTCCATCTCTCTTTTTTTCTCCATTCCGGAATATCGAGGAGCAGAAGATCCTCCCCGGTCTCCGAGGCAAGCGGGCTTTTCACACCGGGACCTGAATCCAGTGCATCTGATTTTCTTCGCATACGGTCGAAAAAGATTTCAACTCTTTTTTCATCTTCCGGACGGGTGATAATGCTTACCAGCCAGTACAAACAAAACCCGATAAGCATGGACCAGCCAAAGGGAGCCGGCTGCCATTCGTAGACCAGCATGATTTTCCCTGTACCCAGGAAATTCAACAAATAATAGGTACAGAAAGCAGTGATGATTGCAACAGAAGCTCCATACCGGTTCGCTCTTTTCCACATGATTCCTCCCAGGAAAATAATACCCATAAAAGCAGCGATCGTTTCTGTAAAAAGAAAAGCATGCAGGACGGTTTTTATGCTCAGGGCAAAAAGAACGGCCAGCAGTGATAAACACAGTCCTGAATACCGTCCCATCCAAAGCAATTGACGGTCGGTTGCCCCTGGATTCATGTACCGTTGATATAGATTTCGTGTAAACAGGGCTCCCGTATTCACCATGAAGTTTGAACAGGATGACATATTTGCTGCGACAATGGCTGCCAGCATTAATCCGGTTAATCCGGGAAAAAGAAGAACCCTGCTTGCATAACCGAATGCCATTTCCGGATCTGTCAGTTCAACCTTATTCTTAATTACCAGTGCTGCGACGATCAATCCCGTTAATGCCCATCCGATGGTACAAAGCCTTTTTACCAGGGATCCGAAGGTTTGTCCTATACGACCCGAACGTTCTGTATTCCCCGTTGCACACATGGAGATCATATGTGGCTGGGCTGTGATCCCAACCACCCCGTTGACAGCCAGCATAGCAATGGTAAAGAAATTCATTCCGCTTACATCACTGAAGAGAGTAAAATAGTCATCCGGAAGGACCTCCTTCATGCCCCCGAATCCATTTATTTCACGCAATCCTAATGGTATAAGCAGCATGGAGAGGAGAATAATCAGGAATGACTGAACAAAATCAGTATGAGCGGATGCGATTAATCCGCCAAAAAAGCTATAGACCAGAAAAGCAACCGTCATGGCCATCACCACACCATTGGAAGAGATCATGTTCCCGCTTGCCACAGATATGATTTTTGCAGCACCCTGTAACATTGCACCCATATTGAATACAAAAAAGCCAATGGCAAAAACCGAATAGACCACCCCTAACCCTCTTCCATATCTGTCTTCAATAATTTCACCAACTGTGGTTCGTTCACTTCTCCTGTAAAAAGGAGCGAGCAGCCAGTAGAATGGGGTAATCAGCATATTTTTCCATTGATACCATATGGTTGCGAACCCAAGGTGGAATGTCACTCCTGCCTGTGCAACCGGCATCTCCGCATGTGTTCCCGTACCAAATGCCTGCCCCATCATAATCCACCATTTAAACCTGCGTTCTCCCCGGAAATATCCGTCACTACTCCTGATCTTACGGGACATCCATAATCCGAAAACCGTAATCGCAATGAAAAAACCAAACAATACGATGTAATCTATTGTACTCATACCATGTGAAAAGTCATTTACCCTTGCGTGAAACAGAACATATATTACCGGATGTTCAATTAGTAATTCCAGGGATTATATGTATCCTAAGACTGGTGAAACCATGAACTTCCCCGGATTAGCCGAAATTTTTAAGGGCTTTTTGAAATATCTCCTTTAAGCTGATCCATTCCCCACCTCTTTTTTTACTCTCATCGGCAGCCTCCATAAATGCCAGGATATCAAGGGTTTCATCCGGACTGACAGGGACTTCCCCTGTATTGAAAAACCTCAAAATTGTATTCACCAGGGGAGCATAGCCCGCATAGGGACCAAGATGTTGGATTCCGGTCTTTCCGAATGCAATCCCGCCATAATCGTGGAATCCCTGTTTTATGCCCCGGAAAGTCCCGATCTGATCCCCATCCCATTGCCCGGTGACTAGGTCTGTATGGGTAGCAGATAGTCTTCTGACAGAGAGACATCCGGTTTGCATAATGGTGAACAGCAATTCAACACCGTGTATCCCATACCAGAACAGATCCGGATGTGTAGGTTCGATGATCAAAGGACTATAGGTCTCTGCACCGAGGATTTCTCCGGTATCTTCTCCTTTCCTGGATTCCTGAGCTCCCGGGCAATAACGCAGGGAAGAAGAAGAAAACAGAGGTGTTTTTTTCTTTTCTGCCTTACTAAATATTTTTATAGCATCTGCAAGGGAAGCTGTCATGGGTTTATCAATAAATAATGGCTTCCCTGATTCCAGAACCTGAGTTGCCTGTTCCAGATGAAGCCTCCCATCATTCGTTTCAAGCAATATGAAATCGGTTTGTAGTAGCAAATCCTCAATCGAATTAACAATGACAACTCCCATCTCTTGGATCTCTTTAGTGTATTGGGGAATCCGGCTAACACTTGATTCAATATCCCGGCTCCCTTTAGGATAGGCAGCCACTACCCTGAAACCATCCGTTTCATCTTTCGAAAGAGCATTAATAAATTTGGTAAAGGCGATGCAATGAGATGTATCCAGCCCGATGATCCCAATGTGTCTTCTCTCTGATGGTGAAGTAAAACCCGGTCTGAGACTGAAGGATAATCCCAAGCCTGCAAGGATACTCTGCCTGACAAACGATCTGCGTCCCAGGTTTTTGGGATAGGATTTTTCCATTTCTACCTCCATTTTTTGATTACACAATATTTTATTAATTCCTGCTTCAAAATGATTATGGTTCTGTTTAATGAAATGTAACGTGCCTGGTTAAAAGTTGTCAGGCATTACAACCCACTTGCTTTTCAAACCGCTGCGTTGTTATTATTTGTAATTTGTTTCATTTTACCACTTCCTGCCCACATGATTTTAGCTTTTGTTAGATTTTCGTGCTTTTTCTTCAGTGCGATTGGACAGACATACTCTTTGGCGTTTTGGTCTACACAAGAATTTGTGCGATTTGCCAATATGTATGGATGTATGTTGGGGGATTTAACCACCTGTAGAATAATGTACTTAATATTCAATATTATTATTGTGATTCTTTTTTCCCTCTAGGTTCTATTACGAACTCCATAAACACTTTTCGCTCCTCTTTGCTTAAGTCATAGATGGCCCGTTGATCTTTCTCTTTAAGGTAACGGATACCTACATTTAGCATCATTAAAGAGATTCTCATTTTCTTTTCTTTTGATAATGATGTTACTAACAGCTTTTCTATGCCTGAAAGGCGTTCACTATCATACTGTTCTATATATACCAATAATTCAAAAATGGTTTTGGGAAATGCATTCCACAAAACTTCTTCTATCTTTTCTTTCTTAATAATTTTTATTAAATGAGTGAAAAAGGATCGCATATAAGTCAGAGAGCCATATCTGAATAAAGGAAACAATATATCTCGTGTAACCAGGTTTTGCAACAAATCAGAGTATTTTGCTTTCTTTAGGGCGCTGGATAGTTGGTCTTTCGCTGCGATGTATTCATTTGTGATGATTAATATATTCAGTAATTTGAAATGTAAGTCTATATCATCTTTGTTTATCTCTAAACCTTGTTTAAATATATCCAAAGCTTCTTCAATTTTTCCCATTTTTAGATAAACAATCCCCATACCAGAATAAGCGAAATTATTTTCAGGATTGATATCAATTACTTTTTGATAGGCTTTAATGGCTTCTTTATATTGTTTTAATTCATAATAAGAATTTCCCATAAGAATTAAAGCGAAATCGTCTTCAGGATTAATATCTATTGCTTTTTGATAGAAAGTTATGGCTTTTTTATATTTCTGTAGTTCATAATAGGTAACTCCAATCAGTGTATAAGTGTCATTGTTTTCCAGTTTGAGGTCTATTGCTTTTTGAGAGATAGATATGGCTTCTTTATATTTCTTTAATTTTAAATAAGTAATTCCAATTAGAATAAATACGGTATTATCTTCAGGATTAATATCAATTGCTTTTTGATAGGCTTTAATGGCTTCTTTATATTGTTTTAATTCATAATAAGCCATTCCCATTGCAATAAAAACTTGATCATCTTCAGGATTAATATCAATTGCTTTTTGATAAGCAGTTATGGCTTCTTTGTTCTTTTTTAATTCACGATAAGATAATCCCACCCGCCGATAAACTATTTCGTTTTCAGGATTGATATCTATTGCTTTTTGATAGGCAGTTATGGCTTCTTTGTATTGCTTTAATTCATGAAAAGCAAATCCCATATTCATAAAAGCAATTTCATCTTCAGGATTGATATCTATTGCTTTTTGATAGGCAGTTATGGCTTCTTTGTATTGCTTTAATTCATGAAAAGCAAATCCCATATTCATAAAAGCAATTTCATCTTCAGGATTGATATCTATTGCTTTTTGATAGGCAGTTATGGCTTCTTTGTATTGCTTTAATTCATGAAAAGCAAATCCCATATTCATAAAAGCAATTTCATCTTCAGGATTGATATCTATTGCTTTTTGATAGGCAGTTATGGCTTCTTTGTATTGCTTTAATTCATGAAAAGCAAATCCCATTAGATGGAAAGTAATATTATTTTCTGGATTAATGTCGTTCGCTTTTTGACAGGCTTTAATGGCTTCTTTATATTGCTTCAATTTATAAAAAGCAGATCCCATTAGAATAAAAGCGCTATCATTTTCTGGATTAATATCAATTGCTTTTTGCAGGGTAGTAATAGTTTCTTCGTATTTTTTTGATTTATAATAATTTTGGGCTTCCAGAAGATATTTTGAATCGTTATCTTTTTTATTCAATTTTTTAATATACACTTCAATCTCTTTTTCTGTTTTGAGTTTTTCCAGATCGGGATGCGTTTTAAATTCTTGCAGTATTTTCGGATCTATTGCTTTGCTCATCATAAGGGCTTCTCTCTGGTATTTTTCCTGTATTTCTATGGGTTGAAGATTAGCTGCATATCTGAACATCAGGTATTTGGATTTTAGTTCTTGAGTGGTGTATATCACGCTCAAAAAATCCACAAATAGTTTGGCTATACCGTCAGGGCTTTCGTTTATCTCAAAACAGATACGCATAAGCGGCTCCTTAAGTTCGTAATAGGCATCTTTCCCTTCTTTGTGTTTATCTATATGCCCTTTACTGTACAATTCCGAAAGTTGTTTGCTGATAATGTTTGGTGGAATAAAACAAAAGCGGGCAATGTCTTTTCCTTTTTGGGGTTTGTGTTTTAAACTAAGGTGTTTTACTATCTTTTGTTCCTGCACAGGCAGTTTCTTTATAAACTGTTCGTAATAAGGCTTGAGGTCATTCATTGTTTTTATAAACACCAGGGATAAGTCGGATTTTATTTCTGCTTTTAAAAAAGAATAAAAACTTACCAGCAACCTGTGGTTTCCCCCGGTGAGTTCATAGATGGCTCTTATTTTTCCCTGGGTTTCCGGCTTTTGAAGCTGTTCATTGATGATTTTATTAGGTTCTGCACTTGCAATGGCTTGGATAAACTCTAAGGACTGTTGATAATCTAATTTTTCTAAATGATGAATTTTAAAGAAATTGTAAAAAGGATATTCGCTTTTTTGAATTTGAGCAAAGAGGTTTTGACTGGTAGCAACAAGACTTATCTTGTTATATTCGTGCATAAAGTCTCGCAGTTTTGCCTGTCCGTTTGTTTTTATGCCTTCAAAAACAATGTTCAGGTTTTCGATAAGAATGATAAGTGTTCGATCGCCAATATAGTCTAACAATAAGTTTTTAATGGCAGTTTCCTGGTGTTGAATTGCTATATTGGAAATTTCAAAAATCGCCCTTTTCAAATCTTTGCTATTTACCTCGCTATATCGTATAAAAGATTCTAATATTCGCAACATGAAGTCCAGAAAATTGGCAATACCAGTTTCATCTTCAACCATATATGAGATCAGGATTTTTTTTGAGATGCTTTTATTCTTTTTCAAACGGTTATACAATACCTGTATCATATGTGTCTTTCCGCCTCCCCTTGGGGCAATGATCAAACTTTGATAAGTATGCTTATTTTTTACTTTGGTTAACAATTCTTTTTCCAGACGGTCTAAGGTTTCTTTCCGTCCTACAAGGGTCTGTTCCAGAATTTCCGGATCTACAATCTTTGCGTTGAATGTTAATAAGGAGGTTGCCATTGTAAGTGTATTTATAAAAACCTAATTTGCTTTATTTATTGCCCACCATTTCTTGATGATTGAATAATTAAATTGGAAATGCCTTTTGCTGTCTATCATTTTTCTTTTAAGATACCCGTCTCTCCAAAGACGGTCAATTTCATCGTTAATAAGGATTCTATCTGCATCCATTTGATTATTTATATGATCTGCAATCACATCTTCAGAAGTGTATTTATCAATCTTAGATAAGTAATTCAAAACATGGTAGGTAATAATTTTGTTTGGGTAGAAATGGGTTATCCTATCATAAAAATGACTGAGATTATCGGGATCACTCGGATCTTCCAAAATATTTCTTAAAGCGTTATCTATTACTGATTTGTTTATTTGGGTACTATCTTTAATTCTGTCAAAAATTTTATCAATAAAATAAGGAATATTATCTGCAAGATTGTAAATGTATTTCATATGGTCTTCTGTTAGGGCAAGTTCGCAGCCTTTATTCAGGCACTTACAAAAAAACAAAGCTTCCTCGTCTGTAAAAGGAAGAAGTCTTTGTTTATTCATATGGTTAATTGGGTCTCCTATATTATGTCCTGCTCTTTTAAATTTATCTAATACCAAATCAATTCCTATTGAACCACAATAAACAAACCTGAGTTTTTCGGAAAACCTATGTTGCACCAGGTCTCTTAAAAACCCTAAAATATTTACAGCCTCGGATTCTTCCATGTTGTCTAACATAATAGTGAATTCGTCAAGCATAATCACAATGTACTTTTCGCTTCGTTGCTCGACTAGCGATGTTAGTAAATAGTTGAGTTGTTTTTCCCATTTTTTATCTTTTGCTTTAAATTCAAGTGGGCCTGCTTTAGGGATATATGAGGTAATTTTATAGAAAGTATTTTCAATTTTCTTAGAATTACTTTCTTCAAATAATTTAGCTTTTAAAACATAATCAAATAGTTGTTCTACAAATTCATCTGCATTTCCAGCTCCTTCAACGCCTTTATAAGTGCTTAAATAGTCTTTTCGATCTTCTGCCTTCATCTTTGTTAAGACAGCACTTTTCCCGAAGCGTCTTTCAGCATATAAAACGATACCTTGCCTCTGTAGTATTTCCCAGTATTCCTTTATTATATCTTCTCTTCCTATAATTTGGCCTGGTTCTAGTACACCACCTGTTTGAGGTGTAAGGGGTATTATAGTTGTGGTTTTCATTTTGCATTATTTTTAAAATAAACGGGGTTAATATACGATAATAATTACTTACGTCCAAATTATCGTACGATATTTTTATCGTGTATTTATTTTGTCTCGAGATAAGGAGGGATTTTCCATGAAATGTTCAACGGGAAAATTGCTTACAATCTTTTGTAAACCCTGGCAATAGTTAATTTATTTATGTTTAGTGCATTTACCAAAAATTTACCAGAAGCAATCATCATAATCCTGTGTAGCTCAATAATAATCACTTGAATAGCGAAGTAAATTTTTTTATATTTTTTTCTTTTCGAGCGTTGAGTACGATTAAATCCTTCTGGTTTTGTGTGGTTGGTTTTAATTTGGAAAATTCAAATCTCGAATTTCGGAACAAGTTGTGGTTAAAAATGTAGTTGTTTTCTTTTTTAGCATGAAATCTAACTTTATTATAAAGTTAGCAATCCATTAGAATCAAAATAGTGCAGGGCATGTAAAATTTTGTGGGGAGTTATAAAGCCATGTGGCTGCATATTATCTTTTATTCTACCGAAGGTATGCCTATGGCACCTCCGGGACAGTTCGTAAGAGAAACCAGCCGTGCGGCATGCAGAGGTCAAAGAATCCCCATCCGAACGGTCCGGGTGGGCGGGCAGTCAATTAGGCAGGACTGAGCACCCGGGATCTTTCACTCGCTTCTCACCTCTTACAACTCATCTCTCATCGTATCTCTATCACTCCTTCTCTTCCGCTCTTTGTCTCTCAGTCTTTCCCTCTCAAAGCCTCCTGCTCTAATTGATGCCTGGTGATTTGAGGTCCATGGAATGATTTCCTGAAGAATTGCCAGGCAGTTGGACCTCGTTTACTTTTGCATACTAACCCCGGGTTACGGTCACTATCGTTCCCTCACCCGGGGCTACCAATGTTTTACCCCTTCGGGGTATTTTTTATCGTTTGTCCAACTCTGTACTCAATCAATTATCCTTCATCCTTCTTCGTCCGCCGTAGCCTTGGCGCAGGCGGATACCCTTTGCTCTCTACCCTTTGCCCTCTGCTCATTCGTATCTTAATGTATCCACAGGGTTGGTCCTGGCTGCTTTGATTGCCTGGTAACTAATGGTTAGCATGGCAATAAGAAAGGCCAGAGCACCTGCCACAAGGAAAACCCGGAAGTTTATATCCACCTGGTAAGCAAAACTTTGCAGCCACTTGTTGACTCCATACCATGCACAGGGAATAGCAACAACAAGTGCGATAAGGATCCATTTGATCACTTCAAATGAGAAAAGGAGGATAATCTGGGTGATCATAGCTCCATTGACTTTCCTGATCCCGATCTCCTTACGCCGTTTTTCAGCCATAAAAGAGGCCATTCCAACTAATCCAATACAGGCAATCACAATTCCCAGTAAAGTAAATATGCCCACCAGCCTGGTCAGCTTTTCCTCCCTGACATACTGTGTATCAAAATCCCTGTCCAGAAAAAAATGGTCGTACAGATCCTCCGGGAACTGTCTTTTGAAGGTCCATTCAATACGATTCAATGTTTCAGTCAGATCAGGGGTTTTCAGATTCAGAGTTATGTACCTGTAATCACTTTCCATCAGGAAAATACCAAGAGGTTCTATCGAGGATTGCAGCCCTGTGTAATGGTAGTCATTTACAATACCCTGTATGGGTTCCCTGTCGTTCATTGCTTTGGATAAGGCCTTTTCGGCAGATTCCCATCCGAATGCCCTGACAGCGGCAAGATTCAGTATCATACCGTTATTTGAACTATCGCTCAACGATTTATCAAAACCCCTTCCGGCCATAATTTCAATATCATACACTTCGAGGTAATCATGATCCACACCCATACAATTCAGCAGTTTCGTATTCTCTTCTCTCTCTCCGGAAGGCCATTGTTGCCATAAATATTTCCAGCGGCCGGGAACGCTTGAAGCGAAGGCAACTCCTTCGACATTTGGAATTGTAAGGTATTCGGATTTGATCCTGTCAACATTTGCCCGGGTAACTCCTCTCCTCGGAAACTGGACGACAAATTTTTTCTCCATAGAAAAACCGAGTGGCCGGTTCTTCATATATATCAACTGCCTGTAAACCATTAGTGAACCAATGATTAGCGCGATAGATATAACAAACTGGCCCACAACAAGGATTTTCCGGATTCTCATACCAGTTGCCTTCTCTCCAATCCATCCTTTCAGCACATGAACAGGCTTGAATGATGAAAGGAAGAATGCAGGATAGATCCCGGCAATACCTCCGATAGTAAGAATGATACTAACCAGGTAAAGGATATAAGTAAAGTTAAGGTAATGAATTGAAAAATGAATTTCTGTTATCCGGTTAAACAGGGGGAGTATCAATTCAACAAGGAACATACCTGTTATATGAGATACAAAAGCAACCATGATCGATTCACCCAGGAATTGTCCGATCAAATCCCTGCGTGAGGCGCCCACCGTTTTCCTGATACCAACCTCTACAGACCGGTTAACAAACCTGGCGGTGGAGAGATTTATGAAATTCATGCAGGCAATGAGAAGGATCAGCAAACCAATGGCAATAAAAATATGCACATACAGCGGATTTCCGGGAGGTGATACTTCCCATACATAATTGGAATGCAGGTGAATGTTTTTGACCGGTTGCAAAAAATGGATTTCTTTTTCTCTTGTCAGTTCATCGTCTTTTACCAACAACCGGTCTGTTGCCTCATTGAGTCTCAACTCAAAGTTACCAGGTTCAAAACCGGATTTCATTTTTATGTAGGTCGGGACAAACCAACCGGTTCTCATTTGTTCATCCATTTCAGTCTCAACCCATGTTAGCCAGGAGAGCAGTATCTCAAACCTCAGGTGTGTATTTCCAGGCAAATCATAAAATACCCCGGTTATCTCAAAAAAGCTTGTGTCAATCTTTATAGATTCCCCTATTGGATCATCATCACCAAACAGGCTGCCGGCCAGTTTTTCAGAGATAATAGCTGAAAAAGGTCTGACCAAAGCACTTGCAGGATCTCCTGAAACAAATGGTATGGTAAAGATTTCCAGAATCTCAGGTTCAGCAAGAAAGGGATCTTCCATCTGTATTTTCTCTTTATACTTTACAGCCACTTCACGTTGCCAGCCTAGTCTTCCTGCAACTTCAATTTCATCGTATCCATTCTGCAGCTCTGCTCCGATCTGTACATTGGTAGCCGCAAAACCTGTCTCTTTACCTGCTGATTCAGGACAATGAGCAATCCGGAAAATCCGGTTTGCGCCTTCGTGAAAAGCATCGTAAGTCAGTTCATGGTAAACATACAGAAACACAAGGGTAATACTGGCGATACCAATGGCCAGTCCACTCATATTCAGCAGGGAGATCCATTTTTGGCGAACCAGGCTACGCAAGGCAACTATCAGGTAATTTTTTAACATTTAAATATTTGATAATTGGGGTTTTCAGTTTTCAGATCTTAATCTACTTTTTACTTTATACTTTATACTTTTTACTTGAGATCCCTCCTTCGTCAGGATAAGTTCAACTTTGGTTTTCTGCTTCGCTAACTTGCATAAAACCAGTTTCACTTACTCATACCTTAACGAGTCCACCGGGTTGGTCCTGGCTGCTTTGATTGCCTGGTAACTAATGGTTAGCATGGCAATAAGAAAGGCCAGAGCACCTGCCACAAGGAAAACCCGGAAGTTTATATCCACCTGGTAAGCAAAACTTTGCAGCCACTTGTTGACTCCATACCATGCACAGGGAATAGCAACAACAAGTGCGATAAGGATCCATTTGATCACTTCAAATGAGAAAAGGAGGATAATCTGGGTGATCATAGCTCCATTGACTTTCCTGATCCCGATCTCCTTGCGTCTTTTTTCAGCCATAAATGAAGCCATTCCAAACAATCCTATACAGGCAATTGTAATTCCTAAAAGTGTAAATAGAAAGACCAATCTGGTAAGTTTTTCCTCCCGTTTATACTGCGTATCAAAATCGGTATCCAGGAAAAAGTGATCATACAGTTCACCTGGAAACTGGTTACGGTATATTTTCTCTATCTGATCCAGTGTCTGACTAAAATCATAGGTGCCAATCGAAAGCGTTAAATACCGGTAATCATCCTGGAACAGGAAAATACCCAACGGTTCAATTGCAGACTGTAATCCCTGGAAATGGTAATCATTCACGATACCAAGAATTGGTTCATCCCTGTCATTCATTGTATGGGTCATAGCTTCTTCAGCTGATTCCCATCCGAATGCTTTCACAGCAGCAAGATTCAATACATATCCATCATTGGAACTATCACTCAGCAATTTATCAAACCCCCTGCCAGCAATAATTTCAATATCATACAAACCAAGATAATCATGATCCACACCCATGCAATTCAGAAGTATCTGGTTTGTTTCTCTCATCCCTGAAGGCCACTGCTGCCATAAGTATTTCCACCGACCGGGAACACTGGATGAAAAGGCAGCATTTTCCACATTTGGGATTGAAAGGTAATCTGATTTTATCCTGTCACAATTCGTTCTCGTAACTCCCTCTCTCGGAAACTGGATAACGAACTTCTTATCGATAGAAAATCCAAGCGGCTGGTTTTTCATATAGACCAGTTGCCTGTAAACCATCAGAGATCCAATAATCAATGTAATTGAGATAACGAACTGACCGATAACCAGTATTTTTCGGATATTCAAGCTGGTCACCTGTTCACCAATCCATCCTTTCAGCACATAAACCGGTTTGAAAGATGAGAGAAAAAGTGCAGGATAAATACCGGCTAAGATCCCGATAATGACAATCAGTGATATCAGATACATGATATAGGTCAGGTTCAGGTATTGAATAGAAAACCGGATTTCAGTAATCCTGCTAAATAGTGGCAGTGTAAACTCAAGAAGAAACATTCCAACAATATGGGCAATGAATGCTATAAGCAGGGATTCACCAAGAAACTGTTTAATAAGATCCTTGCGCGAAGCACCAACTGTCTTCCTGATCCCAACTTCAACCGATCGGTTTACAAAGCGGGCCGTTGAGAGGTTCATAAAATTCATACAGGCAATGAGCAGGATCAATAATCCGATGGCAATAAATATATGCACATAAAGAGGATTCCCGGGAGGAGAGATCTCCCAGATATAGTTTGAATGAAAATGAATGCTTTTTACAGGTTGGAGAAAATGGATTTCTTTCTGCCTTGTCAATTCATCATCCTTACCCAACAACCGGTCAGCCACTTCATTGAGTCTTTTCTCAAATACTTCCGGATCATACCCCGGTTTCAGTTTTACATAGGTTGGGACAAACCAACCGGTTCTCATGTGTTCATTCACCTCTCCTTCCAACCAGGTTTGCCAGGAAAGGAGCATGTCGAATTGCAGGTGTGTATTTCCAGGCAAATCATGGAATACACCGGTTATTTCATAATAATTGGTATCAATTTTTACCGATTCTCCAATGGGATCACTTTCCCGAAAGAGGCTTACTGCAAATGTTTCAGAAATGATTGCTGTGTAGGGTCTGTCCAGGGCATTTCCCGGATCTCCTGAAATAAATGGAATTGAAAAAATCTGCAAGATTTCGGGTTCAGCAAGAAAAGGCTCTGTCATCTGTATATTCTCATGGTATTTCACCGCCACTTCACGCTGCCAGCCAAATCTGCCGGCCGCTTCCACCTCTTCATAACCATTCTGAAGTTCTTCTCCAATCTGCACATTGGTTGCAGCAAACCCGGTCTCCTTCCCTTCTGACAGGTTGCCGTGAGCAATCCGGAAAATGCGGTCTGCATCTTCATGAAACGCATCGTAGGTTAGCTCATGCTTAACGTACAGAAATATCAATGTGATGCTTGTGATTCCAATCGCTAACCCGATAATATTCAGGAATGAGATCCATTTTTGCCGGATCAGGTTACGAAAAGCGATTTTCAGGTAATTTATAAACATGTTGGTTTTTCGGTTTTTTAAAAATGTTCCCTTCTGCAGTCAGTAATCTTATAGTATTCCTGCATTTTATATAATGTACAGTATCCACCAATTTTGTCGGACGAAGTCCATAGTGTAATGAAGCAGTAGACTAGGGACGGCACGAACTCTGAACCCTGTACTCTGTACTTTGAACTTCCTCAATCCTTTGCCGCAGGCATGCCAATAGCACATCCTACCCCTTTATCCTTCACTCTTCTTATAACTTATCAACTCATTCATACCTCAGCGAATCCACCGGGTTGGTCCGGGTCGCTTTCAGGGACTGGTATCCGACAGTGATATATGAGATGATCAAAACAACTCCGATTGCCAAAAGAAAGATCCACCAACTGAGGCTGGTCCGGTAGGCAAAATCATTCAACCATACCCTGCAGCCCCACCAGGCAAGTGGAGAGGCAATGATAAAGGCAACCAGGACAAGCAGGGTAAAGTCCCAGGTCATCAGGAAGAACAGTGAAACCGTACTGGCACCGTTTGTTTTCCGGACCCCGATCTCTTTTCTCCTGTTTTCCAGGTTATAGTATGCCATACCAAACAAGCCAAGACAGGCAATAAAAATAGCCAGTAAGGTAAAGAGGATTACAATTTGACTTTGCTTCTCTTCCTTTTGGTATTGTGCTTCAAAATCCTCATCCAGGAAAAAGTAGTCGATAACCGCATCGGGAAACAACTCCTTGTGTTTCTTCCTGGTAAAATCAAGAACATCACTCACCCGGTGTTCCTGGAAAACCAGGGTCAGGTACCTGAAATCATCTTCAATCAGGAATACCCCAAGGGGTTCGATCTCCGACTGGAGTCCCTTGAAATGATAATTTTTCAATATTCCCCGGACCGGATTTGCGTTCTGGTTAATGGTTTTTTGCAGTGCTTCCTCATGCGAATTCCAGCCAAAGACAGACAGTGCTGCCTCATTCACCAGGAGCCCCCGGTTACTCTCCGGGCTCAGGTTCTTTTGGAAGGGTTCTCCGGCAACGACCTGCAGTCCGTAAATGGAAATAAAATCAAAGTCCGCCTGAAGGCAATTGACCATTTTTGTATTCGATTCCTCTTCCCCCGTTGGCCATAATCTCCAGAAGTATCTCCACCTGCCGGGAACACTGGAGGAAATTGTAGTAGCTGTAATACCGGAGTGTTCCAGAAATTCTTTCTTTACTCTCTCATAATTATCAAACAAAACCTTTCCTTCAGGAAGCTGAATGATCAGTTTCTGCTCCTTGATAAAACCAAGCGGTTTATTCTTCATGTACACCATCTGTTTCTGTATAACCAAAGCTATGATTACCAGTCCAATAGAAACAGTAAACTGTCCTGTTACCAGTATTTTCCTGAAAAGCATACCCTTCTTCGAAGGATTCCACCCACCTTTAAACACATCCACGGGCTTGAACGAGGAGAGAAAGAATGCAGGATAAGATCCTGCCAGCAGACCAATCGTGATAACGATACAAAAGATAAACAATACCGTTATCGGATCGAGGTAATGAATCGTTAGCGGGATACCACTTAACCTGACGATGACCGGCAGAAACATTTCAACCAGGAACATCGCAATAATGTGGGCAACAAGGGCTATCAGCAGCGTCTCTCCAAGGAATTGCCGGATGAGGTTTTTCCGGGTTCCGCCAAAGACTTTCCGAACGCCTACTTCTTTTGCCCGGTTAATAAACCGGGCCGTTGACAGGTTCATGAAATTGAAACAGGTAGTCAGCAGGATAAGAATGCAAATTCCGATAAACGCATAAACCATGGTTGGATTTCCAGGCGGTTCAACCTCCCAGCGCAGGTTGGAATAGAGGTGAATGTCTTTAAGGGGCATAAGGAACAGGGTCATGATTTCTCCGCCGGTAACCCTCAAATTCATACTTATTTCATTCCCGAGGTTTTCAATCTTCTTCTCAAATGCCATGGGGTCTGCCCATGGGGCCAGCTTTATATAGGTGGGAAGATGATTAAATGCCCTCACCTCCTCCGGCATATCATATACAATATCTGTCGAAATCTCGGAAATCATAATCTCAAATTTCATGTGTGTATTGGGAGGAATATCCTTTACTACCCCGGTAACTTCAAAACGGTTGGTGTCGATCTCGATAAATTTTCCCAATGGGTTTTCTTCTCCAAAGTATTTATGAGCCATATGCTCTGTAAGCATTGCCGTGAAAGGTTTTTCAAGGGAAGCCGGATCCCCTTCAATCACTGGAATGGTTAACACATCAAATAGTTCGGGCTCCACCGGTCTGATGTTATCTTCTTTGAACGACTGCTCTTTGTAACGAACCGTGGAGGATCTCCAGGAACTAAACCTGCCCATTGCCTCAACCTCCTCAAGATCGGCTATCGCATCTGCCACACACCTGGGAATAGCCGCATATTTTTCAATTTTCCCATATATATTCGAATTCTTCTCTATCCGGTATATCCGGTCAACATCCTCGTGATACCGGTCGTAACTGAGCTCGAAACGGACAATAAGCAACAGAATAAAACAGCAGGCAATTCCAATGGATAAACCCATTATATTGATGAGAGAGAATCCACTGTTCCAAAGCAGGTTCCGAAAAGCAGTGATGAAATAGTTTCTTACCATGGTATTGAATATCATTTTACATACTCAGCCAAAATTTCACAAGAGCCGTGCCAGCATCATTATATACCTCATTACCTTACAGTTAATCAATAAATGAATGGTTTAAAAATCGAAAATATGTTCAATTTTCGTCATCAAATGTCGGGTTTTGAACAAATCATTCCTTTTCGTACATTTATCACAAAGATTTCAATTCATATGGCAAAGAAAGAAGGGAACATCCTGGTTGTTGATGATAACGAAAACATCCTTCGTTCGTTAACCCAGTTACTGAAGTTTGATTTTGAATCGGTCAGGACCGTCAGTAATCCGAATGTGATACCAGAACTGGTAAAGGCCGGCAATTTTGATGTCATCCTGCTGGACATGAATTTTTCGGCAGGGATCATGACGGGAAATGAGGGGATCTATTGGTTGCGGGAGATACTGGACATCGATCCCAATGCGGTTGTTATCCTGATCACAGCTTATGGAGATATTGAGTTGGCAGTAAAAGCCATTCGGGAAGGGGGAACCGATTTCATTACAAAACCCTGGGATGCAAACAAGTTAATTGTGACTTTGAAATTAGCGATCAAACTGCGCAAATCCAAACTTGAAGTAAACCGATTGCAGAAAAAGCAGGAAGTCTTAAAAGAAGACCTTAGCAAACAAATGGATCCGATCATTGGAAACTCACCCGCTATCCGTAATGTGTTGGAGACCGTTAAAAAGGTAGCAGCTACAGATGCAAATGTGTTGATCCTTGGTGAAAACGGTACAGGAAAGGAGCTGGTGGCCAGGGAAATACACCGGCAATCACTTCGGTCAAAAGAATCCTTTGTCAGTGTGGATATGGCAGCGATCACGGAAACACTGTTCGAAAGTGAAATGTTCGGCCATGAAAAAGGAGCATTTACCGATGCACATGAAGAGCGAACAGGCAGATTTGAAATTGCATCGGGAGGCACTTTGTTTATGGATGAGATTGGCAATTTATCTATGCCATTACAAGCAAAGCTGTTAAACGCTCTGCAGGACAGGGAGATTAAAAAAGTGGGATCAGAATCAACTGTTAAAGTAGATATCCGTCTTATCTCTGCCACCAATAGGAACCTGGAGGAAATGGTTTCACAGAACATTTTCCGAGACGATCTATTATACCGGATCAATACCATTCAGATACAACTACCTGCCTTCCGGGAACGAAAAGAGGACATCCCTGTCCTCGCCGATTATTTCCTGAAAAAGTACCAAAACAAATACGCAAAAGCCCCTGTAGTAATGAAAGGGGATGCCTACGATAAGCTGTTGTCACACAGCTGGCCCGGAAATATCAGGGAGCTGAAGCATACCATGGAGAAAGCGGTGATTCTTTGCGAATCAGGAACACTGGGATCCGAAGATTTTTTCTTTGGTTCTGCATCGATGACGAAAACAACAGAAGCCGATTCCATGAAGCTGGCTGTTGTGGAGAAAAAACTGATTGAAAAAGCCCTCCGGAACTGCGGAGGCAACCTGAGCAAAGCCGCAAAGATCCTGGATATCTCGAGGACAACATTATATTCAAAAATCAAAAAATATGGTCTATAGGAATTTCTACATCAATGTTATTATTCGTATAGCATTCATCTTTTTTACCAGCTTGTGGCTGGCCTATGAAATAGCGAATCCTCCATTTGTTTATACCATACTTTTTCTGGGATCGATCCTGTTGATCCAGACCTACGGATTAATCTGGTATGTGAATAAGACGAACCGGGAGCTTTCGAGGTTTTTTACATCCCTGAGAGATAAAGATTCTTCATTCTCTGTCGTGGGAAAGGAAAAGGGTGGATCATTCCGGGAACTGGCAGATACACTGAATGAAACGGCTGCTCTTCTTAAGGAGGCCCGGATTGAAAAAGAGAGCCAGTACCAGTACCTGCAATATATCGTCGAACACGTAACGATTGGATTGATTTCCTTTTCCGCGAATGGAAAGGTAGCCTTGATAAACGATGCAGCCAAGAAGCTTCTGGGTATAAAATCACTAATGCGACTGGACCAGTTAAACGCCATCATGGACGGATTTGACAGGGTACTGGATGAGATGAATCCCGGTGAACAAACCGTGTTAAGAATGACCATAAACAATGAACTTTTACAGGTTCTGATACGCACTACCGCTTTTAAATTTCACAATGAACAGCTGAAATTGATCTCCCTGCAGGATTTCAGGCAGGAGCTCGAAGAACAGGAAATTAAATCCTGGCAGAAGCTGATCCGGGTAATGACCCATGAGATCATGAACTCTGTAACGCCCATCACAACGCTTACACTGGCTATTAAACGATGCCTGACAAGGGATGAAGAAATCGGAAGTGCTGAGGAACTTAGCGATGAAAACATACGGGATGCAGTCATCAATGCCGACCTGATCGAAGAACGAAGCAAGGGATTGATCGATTTTATAAACAATTACAGGAGCATCAGCAGGATTGAAAAGCTGGAACTTTTGAGTGTAAAAATCGCAAAGCTCTTAAAAAGTGCTTCCAGCCTGTTTAAAGAAGATCTTGAGAAGCCTGGAATCCGGATCAATCAGCGGATCGTCCCGGAGGATCTTGTTTTTAGCATGGATGAAAAATTAATCCAGCAGGTTCTGATCAATCTGGTGAAGAATTCCATTGAAGCGCTCCGTAAAACAGAAGGTGGAAGGATTGAGTTAAATGCATTCAGGGAGATGGATGGCACACCGGTAATCGAGGTATCGGATAACGGAGAGGGTATCCCGCAGGAGATTCTGGATGATATTTTTATCCCGTTCTTTACAACAAAGAAGGACGGCAATGGGATCGGATTGAGCCTTTCACGTCAGATCATGCGATTGCACAGGGGAAGCATCTACGTTGCATCCGAACCGGGGAAGAAAACCTCTTTTTTTCTAAAGTTTTGAGTTGATTGGATAAGAAAAAGAATCACACAAAGGTGCGAAGAAATATGTAATTAACTCAAGTTGCCCGTTATAGAAGAAGTACCATACATTTTGAATATATTAAGAAAATACTTTTGGAGAACGACTTTCCAAGTCGTTTGCGCTCTACAGAGCGCGTTTTAAACTCCCGCCTGGGGTGTATTTCTTCAGTATTCAGGTAACGGATTTTGTTTAATATTTTAAGATCTATTTGGTTAATTGATTGCCTAATTTTTTATACAAGGTCTGGAGGATATATAGAACATAATCCCGGAGGGATTAAAGTATGAACCGGAGCGAAGCGGAGCTCACCGAAGGTAATAGCCCGGTACAAGCCCCGATGATTTTGTCGGGGCGTAGTGCCGGGTATGATAATGATGATAAATCACAACCCCGGATGCCTGCCTGCCGGCAGGCAGGGGGTTGAATACTAATGCCTTACATGTAAATATTCAACCCCTACAGGGTTGTAATCTCCTCGTACATTTTAACCACCGGTTACCACCGGCGGTTATTCATAGTTATACCCCTGCCGGGGTAAATTGAGATGGTCAAAAACTAATTTCGATAGATGGACCTGTAGTAAAACCTACCTTAAGATGGTTATTTAAAATTTTGTTACCGAAATTGTGAAGTATTACACTGGGGCGGGTGAAGCGACTCAGAGAGTCGCTCTCCAGTATAAGAATTATATGATTCAGGAGAAACATTAAGCAATTTTCATATAACCGGCAACTTGAATTAAATAGTCTAAATGCAGGTTAACCGCAATACCCCGTTCCCCGGCTGAAAATACATTTCGGCTTCCAGTTGCATTTTTCCCCGAGGGTCATCCTGGGAAGTTCCATCGTTTTATTAAATCCACAATCCAATAGAAAATCTTTTGCAAAAACGTTTGATTCGGGAAGGACGATCTGCCTGTCAGAGTATACGATCTTCTTTTTTAGCAACTCAATGCCGGCTTCAGGATCTATTCCCACAATCAATCCATCCCCAAGTCCACGAATGAAGAAACCGGTCAATGTATTTTCTCTGTCCATTACAAATGAACCGGTCAAAAAAGAGCTTATCATCTCTTCCCTTCTCTCGCCAGTGGTATGATGGTCAAGGTCAACAATTTCACGCAGATCGGATGGATTTGCTTCCCTGATTTTTCCGGAAGCCTTCAATTCAGGTGGTTTCCCTTTCAACTTATAAAATTCATACATGCATTCCGTTTTGAATCCCAGCTTCCTGTAGATGGGATCTCCCAGTTCAGTTGCTACCAGGTTGAATGTTACTGCACCAAGATCTCTTCCGGTTTGCATCAGGTATTCGGTTATTTTAGTACCGAATCCTTTTTTTCGATGCTTTTCAGAAACAACAATGTTACCAATCCAGCAAATGGTTCCGAAAACCATCAGGTTACCGAAACCGATCGGTTCACCCCCATCCAGCAAGGAGAATCCACGGAAATAATCTCTGTTGTTGTGCCGGGAGAGAAATTCCTTGAAATCAAAGTTCCATTCCGGTGGGAAAAATTTCGTAATAGTTTCCTTATCAGTGGACTTGTATGGTGCTATCTTAATATCCATCTTGAAGCTGAAGGTAATTAACCGTTGGATGAACAACAAACTAAACTTCTGCCACGGGCGTGCCTATGGCATAACATCGAACATTTAACGTTCAACATCCAATAACTCTGTACTCAACTCTCATTACTCACAACTCATATCTCAATTCATCATTCCTGCCTGCCGGCAGGCACGGCATCAGTCCAGTTCTCTCACTTCGTCTCTCCGTCACTTCGTCACTCAGTCACTATTTTTCACAGCTCCCTCCTTATTTCTCATCCCCAAGCTCTAAGTCCTATGCTCTTTGCTCACATAAAAAATTTTCAAGGCTTCATTGCTTCCAGTATAAGATTGGTGGTAATGACGTCCAGGAATACTGTATTATCTTCATTTATGAGCACAGCAACACTGATGCGATAATCTGGTACATAGAACATGGATGCAAGGTATCCAAACGTTCTTCCTGTATATCCTATTAGTTCCGTGCCGGTGCTATTATCGGGTCCCATAAGAAACAGTCCCATGCCACAACCAACATCAGAAGTACCGGGCATAATGCAGCAAGGTGTTAGCATTTGATCCAGGGATGACTGGTTTAGCACATTTCCCTCTAGCAGAGCCGATAACCATTTTGCCACATCTTCAGCAGTGGAAAAAATTGCGGACGCGGTCCAGAGTACGGAGTAAATCGCATTTCTTGAAATCAGGGATACATCATCATAACTCCCGTTGCCGGAAAGATCAAACCAGCCGTGGGCAATAGCTGATGGAAGCACTTCTTCAATGGCAAAAAATGTATGGTCAAGCTCCAATGGTTCGAAAAATCGGTTCCTGAGTTCTGAAGAAACGGAAGAGCCGGTGGCTTCCTTGATGATCATCCCCAACAACAAATAATTCGTATTGGAATAGTACCAGCCCGCTCCGGGATTTGCATAAGGTTCCAATAAAAATAACGTGATTACCTCTTCGGGAGTCCACAATTTTGCCGGTTCACTGAATACAGCATCCCATAAATCCGTGTTATCGGAAATGTTATAAATTCCGCTGGTGTTATCCAGTAATTGCCGAATCGTAATTGAGGAATCTATATTTGGATAATCATGCAGCCATTCATGCAGTGAATCTTCCAGACAAAACACTCCTTCTTCCGCCAGTTCCAGACAGAGGGCAGCTATATACGATTTTGTCAGGCTCCCGGTACAAAAAATCATATCTTCCGTGATGGCGGTGGTTCCAAATGAGACACCGCTTGTTCCGGACCAACTGTCCTGATCCTGAAAAACGACGGCCGCAGATACACCTTTTCCGTTAAATGCTTCAAGATTTTTATCCAAAACATTCTGGAAGATTTTTGATCGGGTGGGTTCAGGTACCTCATCACTACAGGAATAAAAGATCAGAAAAGAAAGTAATGCAATAGAAAGTACTTCAGTGGATTTAAAAATTTTCATGTGACAGCTTTATTATTGTTTATTAAGGAATAACACCCTGTCTGCCGGCAGGCAGGCGTCTGCCGGCTTTGGTGGCAAATGGGAAGAGCCCTGCCTCCGGCAGGCAGGCCGTCTGACGGATATAATTATAAACGCTTGGCAAGTTGCGGTCCATGAAACGATTTCCTATTGAACCGAGCGAAGCGAGCTCACGAATCCGCTGTAAAGCGATGAGTAATATCAATGTAGTTGGACCACTCATTTTGGCTTTTACTAATCACAGGGTTTACCCTGTGAAATAGCGATAATCTCTGATGAATTATTAAGGCTAAACAATATTTCACTCCTATGGAGCTAAAAGACTAATAATCAATTAATACTGGCGAATTCAAAACTAAAATAATCCTAACAGGTGTTAAATTCTAATGCCACGACCATTCACTTCAGAAACTCAATCGCATACTCCAATTGTTTATCTCTTCCACTATTAATATCCTCCTTAGTTTGTTCTACCAATATGTCAGGCGGAACTCCATTCCATTGAATAAGCTTACCCCTAAACAGGTTATATTTTTGAGTAGTGGTCATTCTTTTACCAGAAGACAGAGTAAAATCTATAGTTAATCCACCCATGCCGGCGGTTGTGTCGCCAATAAGTGTAACATTAGGTAGCGCCTGCATTAAGGCGGGAAAATCTTCTCCACCACTAATACTTTGACCATTTATAAGGATCACAACAGGTTTTTGATAAGTTGATCCGCGGGGGTAAATTATTTGTTCTGTTGGATCGCCATTTTTATCATACCATACTTCCACTATATTTGAATCAATAAATCTACTTGTAATAAAATATACCTGTTCACTATAACCACCGCTGTTCTGCCTTACATCTATAATCAATCCTTTTGTATATCGAAAATATTCCAGAACCATATCAAAATCTTCGATAGCATCGCTTTCAAAATTTGAAAGGTATACATAACCGATATTCTCATTCGAGATTTCATACTCTATTTTATCCGCACCGCATACTTTGAGTTCTTTATCAAAATACTTTCTTACTACATAGGGACTATAGGTGCCCATATCCTTTTCCATTCTTGGCGGCATATAAGGAAACATTGGAACACTCCCGCCTTCTACATAGAAAAGTGTGTGACCATCTTTAAGTTCTGAAAGTAAATCCATTAAAACGGTATAGATTTCATCACCTTTTGCCTGTTCTGCAAGCGGGTAATACCTGGTATAAGTACTATCCCAATCCAGAGCCATAAAATCGAAGAAAGGATAGGTCGAATTTATTAAACTCCAGGTCTCTTCAAAATCCTTAATGTTTTGTTCTGAATAGTCTTTATGATCATCGGGAGGCATTATTAGTCTCTCACAACCAAACATTAATACAGATAATAATAAAATCGTAAAAAATATCTTATTCATTATTCTGTTCCTCCAATATTCCAGGTTAGTCTAAAAAGTAGATTATCATTAGCAACTAAAAGACCATACCAGCCATCTTCGCTTTCCCATTCTTTTGATGATTTAAACCAAATAAGACGGAATTGGTACCCTATTCCAATAGATACCTGTCTTATAAATCGGTAACATAAAACAAAATGGAAATAACCTTTCGTAGCCGAATAAAATGGAAGTAGTTTTATCATTTCTGCTTCTTCGATTTCCAGGTCAGGTAGACGACCTCCCAAAGAAAGTAAATTCAATCCTAATGATCCTTCTGCTTGAAGCTTTGGTTTAATGGGGCAGATGAATTCAGAATTTAATCCTAATGAAATCAGTGCCGCATAAGA
>CAYMFM010000034.1:0-5088 GCA_964389685.1 uncultured Rikenellaceae bacterium | reverse complement strand
TAATGGGGCAGATGAATTCAGAATTTAATCCTAATGAAATCAGTGCCGCATAAGATAGTGTTGTAGCCATCATGTGACTTGCCATATACTGATTACGAGAATACAGATAAAAACCCCAGGATGGGCCAAGATATGTATATACTTTTTTTGAGAACAAGTTAAATGTACCAATTGAATAAGTATAAGTTCCTGTAAAAGAAAATTCTTTAATATCAGCAGACAAATTAAAATTTTTTATTTCTGAACCGCTTCGATAATCAAATTTCAAACGAACGCCACGATTATTATTAAAATTAGACCATGTTACATTTAATGATGATATTGGGCCTGTATATTTATTCTGAGATATATATTTGTCGCGAACAGAATATTTACCTAAACCGTAATCTACTGAAATCCCTTTAGGAAATACAGTTTGGTGACTTAGTGAGTCCTGCCCAAATGAATTTCCAGCAAATAATAAAATTGTTAAAACAATAACATTAAGTTTGATTTTCATTTTAAGCCTCCATATTACAATTTTTCGATTTTTCCAACTTAACGGAAATGTACGATTATGAATCATAAATTTACAGGAACATAAAGCCGGCTAACATTGAACGTATCAACTTATTCATACCTCAGGCACTCCACCGGGTTGGTATTTGCGGCACGGAGCGACTGTACAAAGACTGTAATCTGTGCAATAATAAGTGTGAGGATAGCCACGACCACAAACACCAGCCATCCGATATCAATACGGTAAGGATACTGTTGTAGAAATTTCTTCATCCCGAAATACATCAATGGCAGACCAATAATGTTAGCAACCAGGATCCATTTGGAAAATTCTTTGGACAACATCGTAACGATTCTACCGGTCGTTGCTCCCATGGCTTTCCTTATCCCGATCTCTTTTGTACGCTGTTCAGCCATAAAAGCAGCCATCCCAAGAAGTCCGAGCATAGAGATAAAGATTGCAAGTGCCGTCATAATAAATAATATTTTCCTTATTTTTTTATCCGAATCATACATTGATTCCAGAGCTTGATCAAGGAAATGATACTTCATTTCCAAATCCGGTGAAAATTGATCCCAGACCTTTTCAATGGCTTTGAGCCCGGCATCCGTTTCACTCTGGCGTAACCTCACCATCATAAGGGAACTTCCATCGGGAACAAGGAGTGTATATTGGGGTTCAATGATCGTGTGCAATGAACGATAATGGTAGTCTTTGACAAGACCAATGATCGTATACCGCTCTTCACCATCAAAATATTTCAGGAACTTTCCGACAGGATCCTCCATATTCATGGCTTTTGCAGCTGCTTCATTAACAACCACTGCTAATGAATCGGAAAGGAAATCCCTGCTGAAAGTACGACCTTTCAACACTTCGATTCCCATGGTAGAAAAATAATCATACCCCACCGGCAGATTCCTGATGAGGGTTTCCTTTCCCGGATCCTGTCCCTCCCAGTGCCATAGGCTGTTTGAAAAAGTATATCCATAAGTGGGTATATTAGCAGTCTGGGTAACTGCAAGTATTGAAGGATTTTTCAACAATTCCTGTCGAACTGTTTCATACCGTTCGCTAATCTGATCGCTATGTCCGAAATAGAACCAGACCAGGTTTTCCTTATCATAACCGAGGTTCTTCTTCCTCATATAATTTATCTGCTGATACAGGATCAGTGTTCCTGAGATCAGGATAACGGACAGGGTAAACTGGAAGATCACCAGGGAGGTCCGGAAAATGGCATGTCCCTTTCCGTGTTTACTGGCACCTTTGAGGATCAGGGCAGGTTTCAGGGAGGAGAGATACAGGGAAGGATAACTACCGGATAAAATACCCGTAACCAGCACCATAATGATCAGGGCAATGTACAACCAGGGTTCAGCGTATGGGATTTTCATCTCCACACCGGTAAAGCTGTTGAAAGAAGGCCTGACCAGTTCTACCAATGCCATCGCGATAAGAACCGACAAGAATGTCAGTTCGGTCGATTCAATGAAGAACTGCCGGATAATATTCCGCCGTTGGGCTCCGGCAACTTTTTTCAATCCGATCTCTCTTGCCCTTCTTGCCGAACGGGCTGTTGCCAGGTTCATGAAGTTGATGCATGCGATCAGAATAATAAAAACACCGATGATACAAAAAATGGTCACCATCTTTATATCCGATACCCATGCTATATCAAAATCCAGATCGGTCCGGAAGTGAATATCCGGGATAGGCTGGAGATCCAATGTGGCAAACTCCTCCAGGGTAGGTTTCGGTTTCAGGAAATCGGCTATTTTTTCTGCAACTTCTTCATAGCTAATCCCATCATAAATCTGGACATAAGTATAGAATGTACTGTTATCCCACCGGTCAACCGTTGCACCCAGCCCCCTGTCAAACTCAAAAGGGATAATGAAATCAAACTGTAGATGGCTGTTCAGCGGAGTATCCTCAATGATCGCATTCACCCTAAACTCCGTTTCTGATCTTCCACTGATGATCTTCCCCAGCGGTTCTTCATCGCCAAAGAGTTTCTTTGCAAGCCGTTCTGTTAATGCAATGCAATTGAGTTCATGAAAAACACTGTCTCCCAGATGCTTTATAACCGGGAAGGTGAAAAATTCAAAAAAGGAGGGATCGGCATAAATGCCCCGTTCCGTATACTCATCTTCTTTCCATTTCAGGGTTCTTCTCGATGGTTTAATACGGCAAAATTTCTCTATCTCCGGTACTTCATCCTTTAGTGCCGGCCCCAAAGGACCCTGGGTAATTGACCAATGCACCTCCTTATCAAAAATAATGTGCTGGATAACCCGGTAGACCCTCTTGTTCTCATGAAATTTGTCAAAACTGAATTCAAAATGTACCCATAATAGGATCAAAATCGAACAGGCCATGCCAATGGAGAGACCGGCAATGTTGATCAATGAATACCCTTTGTACTTCCAAAGGTTTCGGATAGCAATTCTAAAATTGAAACGGAACATGGTGTTTTGTGTTTACCATCATCTTCCCAAATAATGTACCAACATTCTTAATCAACAATATACCAAATAGTTAATGAGATTACCCTATTTAGTAAAATCGAAAAAATGTACTGTTTTTAAGACAATCATTGTCCGAAAATAACACATTTTTCTTATCTTTAGGATACTGAATTCCGGTAAAAAGGGAATTCAGTATCCTTAAAACAACCATTAATCAGTTGAATCATGCAACGATACGATGGAAAAATAATCCTGGTTGATGATGATCCGGGAATCCGGGATAGTGGTCAGATGTTTTTAAAACAGGTTTTTCCGGTGGTGCGGACTGAATCATCCCCTCAGAACCTGGTGGAAATCCTGAAGCAGGAAGATTTTGATGTGATTCTTTTAGACATGAACTTTCAAAAGGGAGAGATGGATGGCAAGGAGGGTTTAAACTGGTTGGAAAAGATCCTGGAAACTGATCCGGAAGCCATGGTGATATTTATCACTGCTTATGGTGATATTGACCTGGCTATTCAGTCGATCAAAGCAGGAGCTGCTGATTTTATTATCAAGCCCTGGAGCAATCAGAAACTGCTGGCAACGATCCTCTCCTGTATCCGTTTGCGAAAAGCAAAAACAGAAGTCATTCGTTTTCAGAAAACCAGTGAACGACTATCCCAGGATATGGATAAAGATTTTCAAGTCTTCATCGGGGATTCATACCCGGTTAAAAAGATAAAAGAGATGATCGCCAGGGTTGCTGAAACGGATGCTGATGTATTAATCCTGGGAGAAAATGGAACCGGGAAAGAACTTGTTGCCAGGGAGATCCACCGGAAATCTACCCGCAAAGACCAGGTATTCATTGCTGTTGACCTGGGTGCTGTTCCGGAAACACTCTTTGAGAGTGAACTGTTCGGGCACGTAAAAGGAGCCTATACGGATGCTTATCAGGACAGACCCGGCCGGTTTGAGCTGGCTTCAGGGGGAACCATTTTCCTGGATGAGATCGGCAATCTTTCACACCCATTGCAGTCAAAGTTGCTGAGTGTCATTGAAAACAGGAAGGTATTACAGCTTGGATCGCCTATCGAAATTCCGGTTGATGTCCGGCTGATTTCTGCTACTAACAGGAACCTGAAGCAGATGGTGAATGAAAGAAGATTCAGGGAGGATCTGTTATACAGAATAAACACGGTAGAGATCCACCTTCCTGCACTCAGGGAGAGAAAAAACGATATCCCGTTGCTGGTTGATCACTTCCTTGAAATCTATCGTCAGAAATACCACAAATCGGAGCTTAAAATCAGTCAACATACCCTCAGAAAATTAAAAAACTATCCATGGCCGGGGAATATCAGAGAACTTAAAAATGCCGTTGAAAGGGCTGTCATACTTAGCTGTTCAGGACAACTCTCATCAGCAAACCTGTTCCCCACCAGTTATCCTGTTCCTGCCCCTGAGCTGCAAAACATCTTCAATCTTGAAGAGAATGAAAAACAGCTGATAATGAAAGCGATCAACCATAATCGTGGCAATATGACAAGAACAGCCAGGGAACTGGGTATAGCCCGCGCTGCATTGTACAGAAGAATGAAAAAATTCGGCCTATAAATGGTTTTAATAAAACCCGATTAATTATGTACGGTATGCATACGAATCGATTTGCACTATCCCTTCTATTTCGCATCTTTTTGTTGCTGGTAAACATGGTCCTGATTTCAATTGTCATCCGGGAACCTGTTGAAAATCAAATGGTATTTACGTTGATCAGTCTGCTCATTATTCTCCTGTTGCAGGTGATCATGCTGTATGAATTCCTGAACCGGACCAACCAGAATCTGCTTCGATTCTTCATGATCATTTTTGACTCGGATTATTCCATTCATTTCCAGGAGAAGGTAAAATCTTCCCCATTCATTGAATTGAATAAAGCTTTCAATAAGGTGATTGATAAGTATAAAGACCTGAGCAGAGATAAGGAACTTCAATTTCAATACCTTGATGAGGTGGTAAAGCACATTAAGGTCGGAATAATCTCTGTGAATGAATCGGGGAAAATCGGGATCATGAATAACCCCGCATCCGACCTGCTTCAGGTGATTAAATGCACCTCCTGGTCGGACCTGAAAG
>CAYMFM010000033.1:1914-39674 GCA_964389685.1 uncultured Rikenellaceae bacterium | reverse complement strand
TTTTTGTTATTGCTCGGAAGTAGAGGTTATTCTTCCCTCTTCATCCAGGTCAACGATCATACCGGGTTTCAGCAGTAAATCCTGGATCTCAACCTTTTTACCCACAGTGCATCTCTTCAGTTTCCCGGAAGGATAAAAGAAAACCGGGTTAATTATACCTTTCTGACAGGGGATCCCCTGAAACTCATGTTTTTTATTGAGGAAACAGCAGGCTATGTTGCCATTATCATGAAATGTAATGGTGATGTTCCGGAATCCGCCATATAGGGGTATGCCCTGGAGTGTTGTTTTTTCCCCAAACCAGCATTTTTCCAGTTTCTGATCTTCGCTGAGAAAAATTGTTGATCTCTTGGGGAAGAATATGCCGTTAACCGTGTCAGGCTCAGCAAGTGTAAACCGTTTCAATGATCCGTCTTCATAATAATGCAACCATTTTTTACAGGTAAATCCTTCAACAACCGCTTTTTCTTTGAGGTAACATTTTTCCAGTTGCCCTTTATAGTAATAGGAATCGGAGCCTTTCCTGATCACAAAGTCGTCCTGACCGTAGAGTGAAAGCTGGATTAAGCAAAGGATAATAAGGTTGGTGATAAATGGTTTAACGTTCATTTTTATTTTCTTTTACGCAAAGCTAAACAATTCCGGCGAATCCCATAAAAGCCATGGCTAAGAGCCCGGCAACCACGAATGCGATCGGAACACCTTCCATTGCTTTGGGAAGATCCAGAAGATCGAGTTGTTCCCGTATACCTGAAAAAGTCACCAGTGCAAGGCCAAAACCAAGCGCATTTGCAGCTGAAAAGACAACACTCTCCAGCAGGTTATAATCATTCTGTACCGCCAGAATGGCAACTCCAAGTACAGCGCAGTTGGTGGTGATGAGTGGCAGGAATATTCCCAGGGCCTGATAGAGGGCGATGCTTACTTTTTTCAGGATTATTTCAACCATCTGAACCAGGGATGCGATAACCAGGATAAACATGATGGTTTGTAGGAATCCGATGCCGAACTTTTCCAATACATAGTGTTGGATCAGATAAGTAACGATGGTAGCGATGACCATCACAAAGGTGACTGCTCCTGTCATACCGATCGCTGTCTCCACTTTATTGGAAACACCAATAAAAGGGCATATCCCGAGGAATTTGGCAAGAACGATGTTGTTTACAAAGACAGCCGATATGATAATGATAATGTATTCCATACTTTTTTTATCAGGCTGATTTTTTATTGATTTTATTGATCAGTACGATCATATATCCCAGGGCAATAAATGCTCCCGGTGCCAGGACGAAAAGCAGGATCCCGTCTCCGTTAATGAATTTAAGTCCGAAGATAGATCCTGCACCGAGGATCTCGCGTACACCTCCCAGGAGGACCAGTGCCATGGTAAATCCAAGACCCATTCCCAACCCATCAACAATAGCTGAGACCAGGTTATGCCGGGAAGCAAATGCTTCTGCTCTTCCCAGGATCAGGCAGTTGACAACAATCAGAGGTATAAACAGTCCCAGTTCATCAAACAGATCGGGCAGGTAAGCCTGCATACTCAGTTCAACAATGGTTACAAAAGAGGCAATGACCACAATGAAGGTCGGGATACGGACCTTATCGGGGATCCAGTGCCTGATCAGAGAGACCACAAGATTTGAACCCACCAGTACAAAGGTCGTTGCCAATCCCATTCCCATGCCATTGATGGCCGAATTGGTAACACCAAGGGTTGGACAAAGCCCGAGGAACAGGACAAAAACGGCATTCTCTTTAAAGAACCCTTTGGTGAAGTTTTTCCATTGTGTCATTGTTTACCTCCTTCCATATAGGCGTTATATGCGCGGATCACTGCATCACAGAAAGCCCTGGAGCTGACTGTTGAGGCAGTGATTGCCTGTACGTCCCCTCCGTCCTGAGTCACACTGATCGTGAAATCCATTGGATCTTTTCCCTGAAACTGGAGGCTGAAATCGGATTTCTTTTTATCCATTTTATCTCCTAATCCGGGCGTTTCTTTGTGTTCAAGTACCGAAATATCATTAATGGTCCCGTCAGGTAATAAACCAACCATTAGTTTGATTTCCCCGCTGAATCCCTGTGTGGTGAATGTTTCCACGGCTGTACCAACCAGTTCGTCGTTCATCGTTCCCGGATAGAAATAGAGGGTATCTCCATCTGCTGCCAGCTTGTATGAATCCGAGAGCGGGTTGTTATCATATTCCGGTAGCACATCCGTGATCGCTCGTGTTCGTTTAGCCAGCCTGGCAGCTTCAATGGGCTCTTTGGTCAGGGCATAGACAAATCCCAATGCTGACGAGGCCACCAGCGTAACGATGAACAGGGATAGTACCATGTTCCAGAATGTCGATTCGACTTTATTCATAATCAATCTTCTCTCCAAATCGTTTTGGCTTCACGTACCTGTTTATTAACGGCACAAATGCATTCATAATGAGGATAGCAAATGAGACGCCTTCCGGGTACGCTCCAAAAGCCCTGATCAATACGGTGATAATTCCGATTCCTATCCCAAAAATCCACATGCCTGCCGGGGTCATCGGTGATGTAACATAGTCAGTAGCCATGAAAATGGCACCAAGCAATATGCCTCCGCTCAGGAGATGAAACAGGGGATCCGCGTTTTTTTCCGGGTTCACCAGCCATAATATGCCAGTAAACAGAACGATGGTCAGCATAATGGATATCGGGATATGCCAGGTTATGATTTTTTTTACCAGCAAATAGAGCATTCCCAGCAACAGGGCAATGGCCGCCATTTCACCGATTGATCCGCCGATGTGACCATAAAACAGGTCCTTATAGCCGGGCAGTTTTTCTATAATTTGTGACATTTGATCACCGTTGCGGAGACCTTCCTTTAAAATTCCCAAAGGCGTGGCGCCCGTAACTGCATCCGCATAACTGGTTTTGAATCCCAGTGGCAGGGGCCAGGTGGTCATCTGAACAGGAAACGAGATCAGCAGAAACACCCTCCCAACAAGTGCGGGATTAAACGGATTGTTACCCAATCCGCCAAAGGTCATTTTTCCAACTCCGATGGAAACAACAGCACCAAGAATGATAATCCAGACCGGCAGGTTGCCTGGAAGGTTGAATGCCAGCAGAAGTCCGGTAACAATTGCCGATCCGTCGGTGATGGTTAGATTTCCTTTCAACAGGAATTTTTGGATCATGAATTCAGTGATCAGACAGCTAATAACTGACACCAGGGTAACGATAATGGCTCCCCATCCGAAATAATATACAGAACAGAATAAGGCTGGAGTCAGTGCGATGATCACCCCAAGCATGATCTTTTT
The DNA here is from genome assembly GCA_964389685.1 of uncultured Rikenellaceae bacterium. Lineage (GTDB taxonomy): Bacteria > Bacteroidota > Bacteroidia > Bacteroidales > VadinHA17. The sequence goes on along the minus strand of CAYMFM010000033.1, from coordinate 36,360 downwards.
TACGGATTGTTCTCCAAATACGTGAGGTGAAGGTGCTATGGTAATTAACTTATTCATGCTCTTATACCTGTTTCTTATTCAAGGATTTATCCGCGTAACATTCGTTACCGGCGATCAATTCTTCCGTGTACTGATAATTTTCCCAACTGTTGTTTTGCCCAATCTGATGTAATCCAGTAACGGTCTGTTCGAGGGGCAGATATAGGAACAGGAGCCGCACTCGATACAGTCCATAATGTTGTTTATTTCCAGATTTTCCAGCATCTCTTTCTGCGTCATAGCCATCAGCAGGTATGGTTCAAGCCCCTGCGGACAGACAGAAATGCATTTTGCACACCGGATACAGTGTTGGATATTTTTCCTTCTTGATTGGTTCTCCGGTATGATCAGGATACCGGTTGTTCCCTTAACAACCGGTACATCGGTATTGGACAATGCTTTTCCCATCATTGGTCCCCCTGAAATGATTTTGCCTGTATCCTCGGGAAGGCCCCCGACAGCTTCAATTAATTTTGAAACAGGAGTTCCAAACCTGACAAGATAGTTCGAGGGATTCTGCAAATTATATCCGGTAACCGTTACAACCCGTTCAATCAACGGTTTATTTTTCTGAATGGCTTCATATACAGCAAATGTAGTTCCAACATTGTGAACGATTGCCCCCACATCAATGGGCAATCCTCTTGCAGGAACCTCCCTGTTGATCAGCGCTTTGATCAGCTGTTTTTCACCACCTTGCGGGTATTTTACTTTCAGGGCATGAACAGAAATGTCCGGCTCGCCTTCAAGGATTTGTTTAAACTGTTTTATCGCATCCGGCTTATTATATTCAATGCCGATCATTCCCCGACTCACTCCCAGGACTTTCATCAATAGTTTTATCCCGACTACTATTTCAGGGCCCTTCTCCAGCATCAACCGGTGATCGGCAGTAAGATATGGTTCGCATTCCACACCGTTGATGATCAGCGTATCCACCTTTTTACCACGGGGCAATGAGAGTTTTACGTGCGATGGAAAAGTTGCACCACCCAGGCCAACAATACCACTTTCCATTATTTTTTTCCGGATCTCTTCCGGGGAAGCAGTGATGACAGGATTAATTTCCGGTGAACGATCAATGCCATTCATCCATTCATCACCTTCCACTTTAATAATAATTGTGGTGCGTTTATATCCGCTGCTGTCAGGAACCAGATCAATCTTTTGTACTTTCCCTGAAACAGATGAATGGATGTTTGCAGAGACAAAACCGTGGAGCGAAGCAATTAACTGCCCTGTTTTTACGACATCACCCTTTTCAACCTTAGCTTCTGCCGGGGCACCCAGATGCTGGGATATTGGAATATAAACCTGGTCCGGCAGGGGTAAGACCCGGATCGGCGCACCGGCTGATAATTTATTCTCCGGCGGATGGACACCTCCCTTTTTAAATGTTTTCAATGCTTCCATTCAATCCATCGCTATTATTTTTTCAACACATCTTTTGCAGCTGCACTTCCGGCTGCCATTTCTTCATTTTCATCCGTTTTCCCGGATTGCTCAACGTCCGTTTTCCTGGGGGGAAAATTGATCTCCAGAATGGCATTTGTTGGACATTCCGGAACACATTTGCGGCAAAGCTTGCATTTTTCAGAATCAATGTATGCCAGGTTTGATTCCATTACAATTGCATCATGCGGACAAACATTAAAACATTTTTTACATCCTATGCAGGCAACCTCACAGTATTTGCGAGCTACACCACCCTTTTCCTCATTGATACATGAAACATAGATCTTCCGGTCCTTTCTGGCTTTCTTTCTCAATTCAATGATATCCCTGGGACAGGCTTCAACGCAAGCACCACAGGCAATGCAATTATCATCGATCACAACAGGTAACCCGGTATCGGCATCCATATACATTGCATCATAATCACAAGCTTCCACACATTCGCCTAAACTGAGGCATCCATATGGACAGTCGGTATCACCGGTATAGAGTGCAGATGCAATGGAACAGGACACTGCTCCGTCATAAAAATTAGTCCGTGGACTGTGTTCAAATGATCCGGAACAGCGAACGACAGCAACAAGCGGATCAGCTGTAACGGGGTCCTTGCCCAGGACAGATGCTACCTTCTCCATTGTTTCATTGCCACCAACAGGACAGAAGTATCCTTTCAGGCTATCCGCTCCAACCAATGCTTCTGCAAAATTCCTGCACCCGGGATATCCACATCCACCGCAGTTTGCTGCTGGCAAGACCTCCTCTACCATATCGATCCTGGGATCTTCAAAAACCCTGAAACTCCGTGCAACCATATACAGTATGACGGCAGCTACAGCACCAACTGCACTCAATGAAATGATCGTATAGAGTATTACTGCGGACATCTATTCCAATTTTCTGATGGTAAATGAAAATTCCCTCCTGATCTTTTTTCTAAAAAAGTAAATAATCAAATAATAGGGGAGTAGCAGTGCGAGGGAATATATGCCTGCAAGGGCTTCATTATCGAACAATGAGGTGAACAACACCAGGGAAAAAAGAACAACCAGAAAGGGAAGAAGGTATCCGAGAAGGAGTGCCTTGTAACCGAGTGATTGTTTTAAAACAACCATCACCTTTTCACCCATCTTGACGTTCCCGTCATGAATGACATCAACTGATTTTTCTTCCATTCCGGCAATGGAGCAAACTCCCTTTGCATGACAGGTGCTACATGCAGACTGAGCCGGGAAAACAACACGGGCTTTGGATCCTTCAACATGCCGTATGACTCCCAGGTGTTCTATTGACTTCATGGTGTACCTCTTCTTTGCCATCCGATTATTGTGCGCAAATTTAACCATGTTAATAAACTTTCGAACTGCTTATCAGCAGATTTTTATCTGCAAACGTTAATTATCCTTCATCCAACAGGTGGTTAACCCGAATTATTCATGCATTCAGCATGAATAATGACGATACATAATTGAAATCTATTGATTATCAATTATAGATGTCAGGGTTAACTTATTGCGCTCCAGTCGAATTTTCGTTTGGTAAGTTTATGAATTTGTTTAACCAGGAGTTGGTTTTTTGCTTCAGTAAGCAGTGGATCCTTATCAAGGATTCGGTCGGCTACATCTCTTGCGTATTGTAGTATTTGTCCATCCTGTCCCAGGTTGGCAATTTTCAGATCAAAAGGAATTCCGCTTTGCTGGGTTCCTTCGAGATCACCTGGTCCCCTTAATTTAAGATCCATTTCAGCAATTTCGAAACCATCATTGGTGTTCACCATGGTTTCGATTCTTTTCCTTGCCTCAGAAGTAAGTTTCGTTGAGCTCATCAGGATGCAATAGGATTGAGCAGCTCCTCGTCCAACTCTTCCGCGCAATTGATGCAGCTGTGACAATCCGAATCGTTCGGCACTCTCGATTACCATGACGGTTGCATTGGGAATATCCACTCCGACTTCAATGACGGTAGTAGCTACCATAATGTGTGTTTGCCCTGAAATAAAATAGTTCATTGCGATCTCCTTTTCTCCGGATTTCATCCTTCCATGGACAATACTGACAGCGTATTTTGGTGGGGGGAAATCCCGTATGATGCTTTCATACCCATCTTCCAGGTCTTTGTAGTCCATTTTTTCAGACTCCTTGATCAGTGGATAAACAATATAAACCTGTCTTCCTTCCCTGATCTGTTCTTTCAGGAAGCCTAAGAGACGCAACCGTTTCGAGTCATAATAGTGGACCGTTTTGATCGGTTTTCGTCCCGGTGGCATTTCATCGATCACAGACACCTCAAGATCCCCATAAAGTGTCATGGCAAGTGTTCTTGGAATTGGTGTAGCTGTCATGATCAGGACGTGCGGGGGTTGAGGATTTTTTTTCCACAGTTTTGCGCGTTGGGCTACGCCAAAACGGTGCTGTTCGTCAATAATGACCAGCCCCAGGTTGTTAAAGATCACTGTTTCTTCAATTAAAGCATGTGTTCCGATCAATATTTGCAATGCTCCTGATTGCAGATCTTCATGAATGATGTTACGTTCTGCCTGCTTGGTTGACCCTGTCAACAGGGCGATCCGTATGTCAATGCCCTTCAGGAATCGGGCGATTGTTTGAAAATGCTGCTGAGCAAGGATCTCAGTGGGTGCCATCAGACAGGACTGATACCGGTTGTCATTTGCTATTAGCATGGTCATCAGGGCCACCAATGTTTTTCCACTTCCAACGTCACCCTGAAGCAGCCTGTTCATCTGCTTCCCGGAACCAACATCATTCCGGATTTCCCTTAACACCCGCTTCTGGGCATTCGTCAGTTCAAACGAAAGATTTTTATGATAGAAGTTGTTGAAATAGTCACCCACTTTGATGAAGTGATGCCCCTGAAACTTGGCCTTCCTGAAATTTTTTTGCTTCAGTAAATTGAGTTGTATGTAAAAGAGTTCTTCAAATTTAAGTCGTGACTGTGATTGTTTAAGCAGCTTTGTGTTTTGAGGAAAATGAATGTTCACCAGGGATTCTTCAAGCGGGAGCAGATTCAACTCATCAATAAGGTAAGCCGGCAGAGTCTCGGCTATTTTACCATCTATCAGCTGTAACAGGTTCGCTTGCAGCTTATGTATAACCCTGGAAGTGATGTAGTTATTCTTTAATTTTTCCGTTGTGTTGTAAAACGCCTGAAGCGCAGAATAATGCATTTCTTCCAGTTTACCTGCATCTTCTATCTCAGGATGGATGAGGTTAACCTTATTACTGAACAGAGTGGGTTTCCCGAAAACGACATACTCTTTCCCGGTTTTCAGACTTTTTTGGATCCATGATAATCCTTTGAACCATATCAGTTCTATTGCCCCGGTTTCATCTGCAAAACTGGCAATCAGCCGTTTTGCCCTGCCTCCTCCTGATAACCTGAAACCGGTTATTTGACCACGTATCTGGATATAGGGTAAATTGCCGTGAACCTCTTTTATCCTGTAAAACTTAGTGCGGTCAACGTACTTGTATGGGAAATAATAGACCAGATCTTCCAGGGTATGAATGTTTAATTCCTTCCCCAGAAGTTGAGCACGTTTTGGTCCTACTCCCTTCAGATATTTTATTTCCTGATTAAGAAATTCTCCCATATTAGCTGAATATAAATGTAGAAAAAAAACTTCGAAAGCATTATACACATTCGTGATAAGTACTTCTTCAATGTATTATCCCAGATACCTCATAACAAAAATTGCTACTTTTAGGGTGTAAAAGGATCATTGGGAATGAGTTTCGGGAGAATGCTATATCGCTTTTTTTCACTTCTTACCTACCTGCTGATTAGCCGGCACAGAAGGGGGCATGGAATCCATTCACCCTTTGTGTATGAATTTATAACAGAAGTGCTTCGAAGCAGAGCTGTATCTCCGGAACTGGAGCGCATTGAAAAGATCCGCACTTCTCTCCGAAAGTCTGATGAATTCATTCGGGTGGATGACTTTGGCTCTGGTGGACAGGGAGATGTTCAGAAAAGAAAAGCTGTTTCCCGGATTGCAGTAACTGCTTCCACCCGGTGTAAATATGGCAGGTTACTATACCGGATTTCCCGTTACTATAAACCGAAAAAGATACTGGAACTGGGTACTTCACTGGGATTTGGATCCATGTATCTCGGAATGGCGAATCCACATTCGGAATTAATCACCGTTGATGGATGTGAGGCATGCTCAGTAATTGCAGCAGGGAATTTCAGGAAACTGGGACTTGATAACATCAGGATACGGAATGGTACGTTTGATAATATCCTGGCTGCATTATTGAAAGAGCTGCATTGGATCGATCTGGTTTATTTCGATGGTGATCACAGAAAGGATCGGTTGTTACACTATTTCGAAACAGCGTTACTCTATATTCGTAACGAATCCATCTTTATAGTTGATGATATTCACTGGTCGGCGGAGATGGAGAAGGCATGGGAACAGATCAAAAAACATCCAAAAGTGAAGGTTACCGTAGACCTGTTTCAAATGGGAATCGTTTTTTTTAGAAAAGAGCTTCAGAAACAGAATTTTCTGGTAAGATTTTTGTGACGGTGTTGCGGTAGAAAAAAAATCATTTCATTCTTCAATTTATATGATTTAATCAATTAACTTCGTACGCTTTAAAATTAAACAATTTCAAAATGGACCATATCATTAATTTACGGCAGATCGTAAAAAATTATTACGTAGGAACAGTAGTTGTACGGGCACTGCGATCAATTACCATAGACATTTCAAGAAATGAATACGTAGCTATCATGGGACCGTCGGGATCCGGCAAATCCACCCTGATGAACCTGATCGGTTGCCTTGACACACCAACGAGTGGTGAATACATACTGAATGGCAAAGCGGTCAGCCAGATGGAAGACAACCAGTTGGCTGAAATCAGAAACATGGAGATCGGCTTTGTATTCCAGACATTCAATCTATTACCCAGATATACTGCGCATGAGAATGTGATGTTACCACTGATATATGCGGGTATTGCAAAACATGACCGGATAAAACGGGCTGAAGAAGTGCTGGAGAGTGTAGGTTTGGCCGATCGTATCACACACAAACCAAATGAACTTTCCGGAGGGCAGCGTCAACGGGTAGCCGTAGCAAGGGCATTAGTTAATCATCCCTCCATAATACTTGCCGATGAGCCAACCGGGAACCTGGATTCGAAAACTTCCATCGACATCATGAACCTGTTGGATGATATCCATTCCAGGGGGAATACGATTATCGTGGTAACCCATGAGGCAGATATTGCCAGTCGGGCCCGGCGTATAATCCGGTTGATGGATGGGGAAGTTGAATCCGATACCTTTAATAAAATCACTGAAAAAGCGGATCGGTAGGCTATCTGGTCCGAATAATCCATTATGAAGATTTATACCAGGAGAGGTGATAAAGGTGAGACATCGTTGATAGGAGGGAACCGTGTACCAAAGCATCACGAAAGGATTGAGGCGTATGGTACGGTTGATGAGCTTATTGCCCATATCGGGCTGATCCGGGATCAGGAAATCAGTGGTGCCATAAAGGAGTACCTGTTGGAAATACAGGACCGGCTAATGACCTGTACAGCGTTATTGGCTGTGGATAATGATCCCCAAAACATAGCATTACCCGAAATAGAGCAGGGAGATATCCAATCGCTGGAACACGAGATCGATCGCATGGAGGACGAATTGGTGCCCTTAACATCCTTTCTCCTTCCTGGAGGACATCCGACGGTTTCGATCTGCCACATAGCAAGAAATGTTTGCAGAAGAGCTGAAAGAAATGTATCGAAGATCAGGTCTGGTCCTGTAAATCTGGATCTGCTTTTTCAATACCTGAACAGGCTTGCAGACTACCTCTTTGTATTATCCCGCAAGTTATCCAAAGATCTGGATATCGTTGAAAATCAATGGAAACCGCGCCTTAAGAAATAAAAATCAAGAGTTCCCTGTTTTTTATATTTATTTTTTATATTTGCGAAAATTTTAGAATAGCTTTTTTTGTTCCTTGTTACTATAAAAATCAGTACATGTATTGGACACTTGAATTAGCTTCTAAGCTCGAAGATGCTCCATGGCCGGCAACAAAAGATGAATTGATCGATTTTGCCATTCGCTCAGGTGCCCCTCTCGAAGTAATCGAGAATCTTCAGGAGATAGAAGATGAAGGAGATATCTACGAGAGTATTGAAGATATCTGGCCCGATTATCCAAGCAAAGACGATTTCTTTTTTAATGAGGATGAGTATTAATTCACGATGAGGGATTCCATCCCTCCCCTTATTCCCACCTGAAAATATCCCATTTTGTCTTAGGTCTTACCTTATCATGCCAGGAAAAACCTTTTAAAATCAATTGATCATCTGTAACGTCTTTCAATGGGTTCAAAATCCCGTCGGGCTTGGTTATCATTGTAATTTTGTAGATCTTTTTATCCCTGATGTAGATGGTCAGGTTGCTGCTTTCCGCCTGGTTAACTCCAACAATCTCATTGTTTTCGATAGCAAAATAGACGGTCTGTCCATTACCAATAACATCAATTTTGTATAACTCGCCATCCCGGAAATAACCGATCATATCTTTCCCTTTAATCTGGTTAAACTTTGAGGAGTCTTCCTGGGAAATGATAAATGCTGATTGATGCATCTCAATGAAATCGGGTTTTTTGTTTCGCGTATGGATATCAATGAGATCAGCCGATAATTGATTCTCTTCAGACCAGAGAACAGGATCCCGGTGGAGTTGAATCACAGAATCGTTGTAGGTGTATGAGAGTGAATCACATTTCCCCTGAAGATCATCTTTGAATAGTTTAACCCTGTAATATGCCCGAATCACATTATACGCTCCGGAGGAATCGGGATCTGATCGAAGGGTGTCTGCATGTACGAAGAGCGTATCGCTTTCAGAATATTGTATGAACAGGGCACTGTCGGTAACCATTGCCCTCTCAGGATCTCTGTAATACAGGGCATAGTTCCCTTTTATGATGGTGCTTTGAGTAGAATCATGAACCACCACATTATGGAATGCTTCACCGAATCCAGTACCCTGGTTATAGTAAAGGGAGTCACCCATAATGGTCTGTTCCTGCAATACGATAAATGCATTCTTGTTAAACTGGGAAATATCATTCAACCCATCATACCAACCATTTTCGCAGTAAATGTAACTGCTGTCGCCAATGATTTGTGTTTGACCGAAAAAATATGAAATTTCAGTGGAGGTGTAGTAATGGAGTGTATCGGATAAAATGGTATAGTCCGGGTTCGTAATGATCACACTATCCTTGAAGATGAAGAATTCTTCATTCGAATAGTAATAGCCCTGTCCGCTTTTCAGTGTATCCTGCTCATTATAGATTATCCCTCCATTGAAATAATAACCAAGGTCGTTGTTCAGATCATAGTCCAGAAAATTTGTTTCAACGGATGTATTTTTGTCGATCAGAAGGACGTTATCCCTGAATTGAGCCATCCTGATATCTCCTTTATACATCAGGTGGTCGCCATACAGATTCAATGAATCGCCCTGTTGAATGTGAACATTATCATAGGCTTCCACAAGATTCCGGTCATCATATATGTAGGCACTGTCACAGAAAAGATGGATCCCTTCGTGTTCAAGTTCCACATTACCAATCAATCGTTTTATGCTCGTTCCTGTTTTTCTTTCGATCAGGAGACTGTCAGAATTGAGGATCTGAACCCTTGTTTTTTTTTGTGAGTAGAGATCAGGGTGCTGACCAATGAGCAGGATAAACAGCGTGAGGCATATGACCTGGAATCTGTTTCTCATTAAAGGGTATCTGTAACATTACTTAAGCCAGCCGTCACTTGCAAAACTGCATGTTCTGAAGGGTGGATTGACCTTAATGTAGGTTGTTTTTTGTTTATCCATGATCCAATTCATGAATTCTTCCTGTTGTTTTTCTGCTTTTGCCATCTCATGCAGAATGGCGTAATCTTCTTTGAGATTGGCTTGGTGCGGATTGGATCTGGACTTAATTTTCACAATCTTGAACACCGTATTTCCCGACTCATCAATGGATTGAAAAGGCTCTGATATTTCTCCGATTTTCATTTCCCGGATTACCTGAACAACGGATGGATGAAGGTGTTCCATTTCAAACTTTGTATCCCCGGTTATGGGATTAATGACAACCCCACCATTAACACTGGACAACTCATCTTCAGAGAAGAATCTGGCAGCCATTTCAAAGCTCAGGGAATCTTTTCTGACAAGGTCTGCAAGACTATCCAGGAAATTCATCGCTTCAAGGATCTCTTCCGGTTGGATTTTTGGTCTCATCAGGATATGCCGGACATTGATCTGATCACCCCTTCGTGCAATGAGCTGTATAATGTGAAATCCATACTCTGTTTCAACAATTGGAGAAACGGTGTTCTGCTTGAGTGAAAAGGCAACATCTGCAAACTCCGGAACAAAATCACTCCTGTTTCTAAAACCCACTTCTCCACCTTTTGGCGCTGTACTGGCATCTTCAGAATAGAGAACAGCCAGGGTAGCGAAACTCTCCCCTTCAATAATTCTTTTCCTGAGATTCAACAGTTTTTCCCTCACCTCGAATTTTGTCTGTTCCCTGTAAGGAGGATTTTTAACGATCTGGCTTATTGCAATCTGAGAGTTGATCAGCGGTAAACTATCCGGAGGAATACTATTGTAGAAAGTTTTTACTTCCGATGGAGTTATGGTTAATTCCCCTGCAATTTGTCGCTGCATCTCTCGAGTCAATAACTGGTCACGAACCAATTCACGGAAATCATCCTTGATCTCGAGGATGGATTTATTATAATATTCTTCCAGGTTTTCTGCTGATCCTACCTGACTGATAAACATTTGTAACCGCCTGTCCAAATCCATTTCAACCTGAGAAGGAGATACTTCAATGCTGTCAATTTGTGCCTGGTTTAATAACAGTTTTTGAGCCAACAAGTCTTCTAATACTTCGCATCTCAATTGATTCCGGGGCGTCAAAGATCCCTGTGATCGGATCTGCAGTACCTGGTTCTCAACATCGGATTGCAATACAATGTTGTTCCCGACCACTGCCACAACCTGGTCAACAATTTCCTGCTGTGCCAGACACGACAGAGGCAACAGGATGATGGAAAGAACCATGGATTGTATTCTCATTTTCACTTTTTTCTGTTTTAGAAATTGTAAACCTCAAATTCTCCCCGATTCAGTGCATCATTGAATATGCTGTTCTCTAAATCGATAAGGAATTGAATTTTCCTGTTGTTCAGGATGATTGACTTGATGTTATCGGCAACATATTCAATAGGAGCAGTGGTAGTTTTCAGGCGATATTCTCTGATATTGACAAAATAATGATAGAGTGAATCATCGTTCTCAATGTATGTATTGTACCGGAGAAATCGCTCCTGATCATTCACAGCAACGGGCAATTCTTTTAGCAACTTGTCAAATGATATCCAATCTTCATCAAAATCATCATATTTTTCAGCAAACTGATAGCAATAACTTTCCAGTTCCGTCAGGTCTTCACTTCGATCTGAGCGGTACCAGTTTCTAACCCGTGAGATATTCGGGGCATCAATTGGAATTTTTACAAATAGTGCTTTAATGATGTTCTCATCGAGGACAAAATTAGACATGTTGTCGGAATAATAGTTTAGAATTTCATCCTCTTCAACCAGCGTGTCTAATTTCTGATTGATCATCTGTTTTTCGTATTGATAAATGATCAGAGAAGTCCGCGTGTCTTCCAATTGGTTGTTTATCTCCTTCTGTTGTTCGGAAGAAATATTCAGTTCTGCCCGTTGAAGTAAAAGCTGTTTTCTGATCCATTTTTTAATATAACTATCGGATATAGAGGAGCTATCTTCATTGGACAAACCACTGGTCAGCATCACAGGAAGATCAGCATGGTAAAGGTATTTATCACCTACTTTGGCAAGAGGCTCTTCTCTGCCATTGTTATCGTAATTTGTACAGGAGAAGAATACCAGGACGAACAGTATGGTAAGCATTTGCTTCATCACTTGCATATCATGTAACCTTTAATCATTTTGAAGGTTGATTTAACTTTATGGCATTTACTATTTCACGATTGATCGTGACCGGGTATTTTGCCCTGAGTTCCTTTATCCATTCCTGTTCGAGGTAATTCTGGTAATCCGATGTTATTATCCCCTTCGCTTCGTCAAGTGTTTTTGGTTGATTTTTGATTATCTCATGAACTACTACTATAACAGGCTGTCCGTTCTTCTGTATAATATCTGTCATCCCTTTTTGCCATTTGATGGAATCGATGATCTCATGATCCCCTTTACTGAATAGCCCATTTTCAATTTGCAAATAGCGCTCATCCTCACCATTGAAATTTGCCAGAAAATCTTCATCACTATAACCTTTCCTGGATCTTTTTTTGAGCATTTTGGACAACTCTTTCAGTCTGGATCTATTTTTACAGGTGTATATAGAGGCATTGATACGGTCTTCCCACAGATAATTGCTTTTGTTATTCTTGTAGAACTCCTGTAAACCGATACTATCTTTTATTGCTTTTGACCATACCATTTTATCCGTGAGTTCAAAAAGTAGTATCCCGTCGTGGTATTCCTGCATTAAGTATTTGAATTCAGGGTACTTCTGCTCAAGGTGTGCTTCTTCGTAGTTCATCAGTTCCTGGTTACTGTATTGTGTAAACATTTCATCGATGTATTCCCTGACATCCGATGTACGCACCTTGCCGGGATACTTCCTGACATAGTCCATAAAATCGCTTTGGTTGTATGTAACTCCTGCAAAGGAAAAGAGAGGGTCATTCAGGTTTACTGCCTTCCCGGGATTGGCAAAGTTTGTAAGGAATGCAGGATCGAGTTCATCATAGAATTCGGCAAGTGCCTTTCCGGATAATTTCAAGCCATACTCTTTTTTCAATCTATCCATAAACGCATCTCTTCCGATCAACGATCGGGTATCTCTGGCAATCCATTGCTTAATTTCCGGTTTCAGCTCCTCGAAAGAATCCAGCGGTTTCCTCTCGATCAGCTTGATAATGTGCCAGCCATACGAAGTTTGAACCGGTTTGGACAGTTCTCCCGGTTGTTGAAGCTTAAATGCTGCTTCTTCAAACTCGGGAACCATCCGGCCGGTTCCAAACCAGGGTAACTCGCCTCCATTTCTTGCTGACCCCTGGTCGTCAGAATAGGTCAGTGCCAGGGAATCGAAGGGGTTTCCCTGTTTCAGCTTTTCGAAGATAATATCGATTTTTTCCCTGGCTTTTATCAAGAGTTCATCGTCGGATCCCCTGGGTGTGGCTACCATGATGTGTGCAACTTTCACCTCCCCTCTGGAGGGCCTTTTATCATTTACCTTGATGATATGATAACCGAAACTTGTTCTGACAGGCATGGTGATCTCTCCGACATCAGTATTGTAAACAACGCTTTCAAACGGGTAGATCATCCGGAAGGCGGTAAAATAGCCCAGGTTTCCTCCATTTGTCTTTGCCGAGGGATCATCTGATGCTCCGCGAGCTATGGCTTCAAAGGATTCTCCCAGTTCCAGCCGGTCTATTATCCGCATGGCTTTATGATATGCCTGGAGCGTATCTTCCGGTGTGGGATTGGATGGTAGCCTTACCAGGATATGACTGGCACTCACCTCGGTTTCCATTCTTTCATAGGCTTCCCGGATCAGCCTCTCTGTCGTTTCATTGTCTGTAAGATAAGGTTTTGCCAGTTGATTGCGATATCCACTCAACTCTTTGATGAATGAAGGCATGGTATCCAATCCAAGATTTTCTGCTTCAATTACCTTTAGCTTGAAATTCATGAAAAGTTCCAGGTACTCATCAACCGTTTTCTTATCTAGAATTCCTTCCCCGGTATTGTTCTTGTTGTATATCCGTTCGAATTCACCGGTTGTAATTTCGCGGTCACCGATGGTCATCACGATCTTCTCATTAAATTCTTGTCCAAAGAGGGTGATTGATAAGCACAGGATCATCCAGGGTAAAAATGGTAATCGTTTCATCTCAATCAAATCTATAATCATTAAACGGAATTCATTCCCGGTTATTATCTGCTGTAATTGGGTGCCTCCCGGGTGATGGTAACATCGTGTGGATGGCTTTCAAGGTTGCCGGAGTGGGTTATTCTGACAAACTTAGCTTCTCTAAGTTGTTTCAAATTTTTCGCACCGCAATAGCCCATACCTGCTCTTAGCCCACCGATCATTTGGAAGATCACTTCAGCGAGAGTCCCTTTGTATGGTACCCGGGCGGTAATCCCTTCGGGAACAAGTTTATTCAGGTCATCTTCAACATCCTGGAAATACCGGTCTTTGGACCCCTGCTGCATGGCTTCAATGGATCCCATACCGCGGTAGGATTTAAATTTCCGTCCATTGTAGATGATGGTTTCTCCCGGTGATTCTTCAACACCGGCAAACAGTGAACCGGTCATGATGGTATGTGCACCGGCAGCCAATGCTTTTACGATATCTCCGGAGTATCGAATTCCGCCATCTGCAATGATGGGAACACCCGATCCTTTTATGGCATGTGCAACATCGAAGATGGCGGAAAGCTGTGGGATACCCACGCCGGCAATCACCCGGGTTGTGCATATTGAGCCGGGTCCAACTCCCACCTTAACCGCATCCGCACCTGCATCAACCAGCGCCTTTGCTGCTTCTGCAGTGCCGATATTCCCGACCACCAGATCGATCTCAGGAAATTTTTTCTTCACCTCTTTCATCAACTTCAGCATACCGGCTGTGTGACCGTGTGCAGTATCGATCACGATCGCATCAACATCAGCAGCGATAAGGGCTTCCAACCTGGTAATGGAATCAGATGTTATCCCGATGGCAGCGGCAACCCGCAATCTCCCCCTGGTATCCTTACAGGAATTGGGACGATCTTTTGCCTTGGTAATGTCCTTGACGGTTATTAAACCAATCAGTTTTTTGTTATCATCAACGACAGGAAGCTTCTCAATCTTATGCTTCTGAAGAATTTCCGCTGCCTGCGCAAGATCTGTATTCTGGGTTGTCGTGATCAGGTTTTTATGCGTCATGATCTCATGAATGGGACGCGCATGATTTTGTTCAAACCGAAGATCCCTGTTGGTGACTATTCCAATCAGCCTGTGATCATTATCCACTACCGGGATCCCCCCGATTTTAAATTCATGCATCAGTTTTAAAGCATCAGCCACTGTTCCGTCCTGACCAATTGTAATCGGATCATGAATCATGACACTTTCTGCACGCTTAACCCCCTTAACCTGTTTGGCCTGCTCATCAATACTCATGTTCTTGTGGATAACACCGATACCTCCTTCCCTGGCTATCGCTATCGCAAGGGAAGCTTCGGTTACCGTATCCATCGCTGCAGAAACAATAGGTGTGTTCAATGAAATGTTCCGCGTAAACTGGGTGGTGACGTCAACATCTCTTGGTAAAACATCTGAATATGAAGGAATTAGAAGTACATCATCGAACGTGAGGCCCTCGGATACTATTTTATCGGCAAGGAACGACATTTGATATATTTTAGTTAAATTTAGATGGCGCAAATTACGAAAAAATAGTGGATGGGAAGCGGGTTTCCCCTTTTTTTTCTCGATCCTACACCACAGGGGATTGAATTAACAAAGGATCCAAAAATGATCTGTTTCGATCAGTAACCTCTATTCAAAATAGCGGTTCAATCGCAGCATTGAATGAGAATGCAACCGGATACAGACAGTGAATATTTATCAGCAAATATTATCCCGGTATTGGGGATATTCCGATTTCAGGCCCATACAGGAAGATATCATAAAATCTGTCGCAAACGGACATGATACCCTGGGCCTGATGCCTACCGGAGGTGGAAAATCGATAACCTTTCAGGTTCCCGGCCTTGCAAAAGAAGGCATTTGCCTGGTGATAACCCCGTTGATCGCCCTGATGAAGGATCAGGTTGAAAAGTTAAGGAGACTGGAAATAAAAGCGTTAGCTATTTATTCCGGAATGACAAGGGATGAGATTGATATCGCCCTTGAAAATTGTATTTATGGCAACTATAAGTTTCTCTATCTTTCGCCCGAAAGATTGGGCTCCGAACTGTTCCGCATACGGGTTCGGGAAATGAATGTAAACCTCGTGGCTGTTGATGAATCGCACTGTATTTCCCAATGGGGTTACGACTTCAGACCATCCTATCTGAGAATTTCCGAACTGCGTGAAATCTTCCCGGACGTGCCTTTCCTGGCATTGACCGCTACAGCAACAGCAGACGTTGTGGATGATGTCCAGGAGAAGTTGAAGTTCAGGGAGAAAAATGTGCTGAGAAGCAGTTTTGAACGAAAGAACCTGGTGTACCTGGTTCGAAACGTTGAGGATAAACAGAAATACCTGCTGAAAACCGTCAAAAAGGTGAAGGGAAGCGGAATCATTTATGTAAGAACCAGGAAAAGAGCCCATGAAATCTCCCTCTTTTTAAAAGAAAACAGTGTCTCCTCCAGTTTTTACCATGCCGGATTGACTAACAAAGTCAGGACACTTAAGCATCAGGACTGGAACAAGGGAAAAACAAGGATCATTGTTGCTACCAATGCTTTCGGGATGGGAATAGATAAACCGGATGTGCGGTTTGTCATTCATTATGATCCGCCGGATTCCCTGGAAGCTTACTTCCAGGAAGCCGGAAGGGCAGGCCGGGATGACAGAAAAGCCTATGCTGTTCTCATGTTTAGTGATTCCGATAAAAATAACCTTCCGAAAAGAGTAGACTATAGTTTCCCTGAAATCGGACAGATAAAACGAATATATGAAGCATTGGGCAATTTTTTGCAAATCCCAGTCGGGGGAGGGAAGCGTGGTGTATATGATTTTAATATCAATGAGTTTTGCAGGATCTATAAGTTCCACATGGTGGTGGCTTTTAACGGGTTAAAAGCCCTGGAACGGGAAGGATATATTGAACTGACAGAGGAACTCAATAATCCGTCAAAAGTCCATTTTTTAGTGGAACGCGAGGACCTGTATAAGTTTCAGGTGGCAAATGTACAGTTTGATGGATTCATCAAGCTGCTCCTGCGATCATATACCGGATTGTTTACCGAGTTTGTCAGTATTGATGAAGCCTCCCTTTCCAGGAAAGCAAACATTGACCCTGACCTTGTGTATCAATTCCTGAAAAAATTGAATAACCTGAAGATCATTCGGTATATCCCGCAACGAAAAACTCCGTTGATCATCTTTACAGAAGAACGACTGGATAATAAAAACCTGCTTATCTCGGTGAAAAATTACCGGAAAAGGAGGGATATCTTCGTTAAAAAACTGGATCAGATCGTTCAGTATGCTACCCAGACCGATACCTGCCGGAGCCAATACCTTCTGAACTATTTCGGAGAAACGATTACCACTACCTGCGGAGTGTGTGATGTTTGTACCCGAAATGTTGAACAGGATTTAAGCAAAGCGGAGTTTGACCGTGTGATGAGTGATATAAAAGAATGTTTGACTGAAACCCCTCTTTTGCTTGATGCACTGGTCGACCGCCTTGAATACAAGGAAGACAAAATATTGAACGTCGTTCAATGGCTGCTCGATAACGGGACCATCTTCTATCAGCAGGATAACAAACTGAGGTGGAAAGGGTAGCATGAATATTCTTCGTATCTTCGGTAACTATTGAATGCACCTGAACCATGTATCAAAAATCGATATCCAAAGAGGAGGTGAAACGGTTACAACCCGGTCGTTTCACGGGTGAAGTGATGGTCCTGAATCGAAACAGTGGCGTTCCACGGAATGTGATACAGGAAATGATGAATTGCAGCCTCTTTGGTTTTGATACCGAGACCAGACCATCATTCAAAAAGGGCAGGAAAAACAGGTTGGCGCTGTTACAGCTGGCTACTGCTGAGCGAGCCTATTTAATCCGATGCAACCAGATAGGTTTGCCTTTGCCAGTCATTGACATTCTGCAAGATCCGGAGATCCTTAAAGTGGGAGTGGCGATTCGTGATGACATTAAAGGACTTCAAAAATTCGCTGCTTTTGAACCCCGGGGATTCATCGAGCTTCAGGATTATGCCAGTCAGTTTGGAATTGAAAACAATGGTTTGCGGGGAATTGCTGCCATCGTATTGAATATTAAGATCTCGAAATCACAACAACTATCCAACTGGGAAAACAGCAGGCTGTCAGATGCCCAGGTAATCTATGCTGCCACCGATGCATGGGCATGCCATGAGATCTATCAGAACCTGTCAGCAAATGAAGATGACTAACATTATTTTAAAATCAGGAAAAGATCAGTCGATTTACCGAAAGCATCCCTGGATCTTCTCCGGAGCGATTAAAAAGATCGTGGGACCGGTCAAAGAGGGGGATCTGGTCCGGGTGTTTGATAACAAGGACAATTTTCTGGCCCTCGGGCATTACCAGATCGGTTCCATCGCTGTTAGGGTGATCTCTTTCGAACAGGCGGAGATAGACCAGGGTTTCTGGGATAAAAAAATTGAACAGGCGTATACTATACGGCATATGCTGGGTTTGACCGATAATCCGGAGACAAATGCTTACCGGTTTTGCAATGGGGAAGGGGATGGCATACCGGGGCTGATCATCGATTATTACAATGGACTGGTGGTTACACAAATTCATTCCGTGGGCATATACCTTGCACTACCGGAAATTGTGAATTCGTTAAAACGGATATTGGGATCAAAGCTTTCCGGGATCTTTGATAAAAGTAGCTTGACCCTTCCCTTTAAAGCGGATCTTAATCCGGAAGATAAATACCTTTTGGGATCCCCCGGGGAAAAAGAGATTTTAGAAAATGGACTGACTTTTATATTGGATCCGGAAGGTGGACAGAAAACAGGATTCTTCATCGATCAGAGAGAAAACAGAAACCTCCTGGGATGCTATTCCAGGGGGAGACGGGTGTTGAATGCCTTCGGATATACAGGGGGATTTTCAGCATACGCATTGAAAAATGGTGCAGAATCGGTCCATACCGTTGACAGTTCACAGCCGGCAATCGAACTGGCTGATGAAAACATAAGGCGCAATTTTGGAGAGGATGGACGTCATGAAACATTCTGTACCGATGCCTTCGAATTCCTGAAAGAAGCGGATAACAGGTACAACCTGATCATCATTGACCCTCCCGCGTTTGCCAAACACCAGAACGTGCTGCATAATGCACTTCAGGGGTATAAGCGATTGAACAGCCTTGCGTTTCAACAGATACAACCCGGCGGGATCCTGTTTACCTTTTCCTGCTCGCAGGTTGTGAGCAAAGAGAATTTCAGAAAAAGCGTTTTTGCTGCTGCTGCGAATACAGGAAGGAATATCAGGATACTCCACCAGCTAACCCAACCGGCTGACCACCCGGTGAGCATATACCATCCGGAAGGGGAATACCTTAAAGGATTGGTTCTTTATGTGGAATGAATATCAAATTTCGTCTTTCGTTAATCGGTTACGAGGCCAGTTTCGAAATTCGGTATTCGGTTACGGACATTAACCAAAACCAAACAGGTTCCCTCGTCGCTCCACTTTAGCTGGGGCGACGAGTAATAAAATCGTTAGTCGGTAACAACTCTGGAGGAGTTGAAGTCTAATATCCCAGGGTAAGCACGCATAAGCGTGCGCAACCCTGGGATGGTAACGCCTCCAAAAAGATGGTCCAACTGCTTTGATCTTCAAGGGGAAATCCTTCCATGGACCGTTATCCTCAAGGTGTTATAAAAGGGGATAGCCCCTTTCAAACCCCACTTCATTTTTTTCCTTGATAAAAAAAACGAAGCAAAAAAAATCAAGGCTTCTAAAAATTTTATGACAAAACTACGGCTCGAAAAGCATGCGCAACCTAAACTTGAGGCTGTATCAAAAGTATGGTTAACTGCGAAGTAGGCAAGGTGAGTGCAAAGATCACTAAATGCAAACTGATTGATTTTTATTTCTCTGTGAACTTTTGCAAGGGCATTCCAATGGAAGTGCCTACTTCGTGTTTTTTGTAGTGCTATTTTATGAAGAGCTTATGATACAGCCTCTCAAACAAGGTTGCTTGAAAGGTCAGCTCTGTGAAATAATGCTATGCATTGGAACTTTGTCCGGGAATGTCCCTATTTCACAGGGTCAGCCCGGAATTTTCTTCGCCTTGTTTTGGCACATAAAATTTTTAAAGGCCGTTTAAGAGGCCGCAGGCCTCTTAAGGGATTTAACTTGTGGTTTGATGGATTTTCAGGATAAGATATATCAATGCCTGTGATATTTTTGTATTTTTACTCATGTTATAATTGTTTTGTGGTAAAAACAAATTTACAACATCAAGGGGAAACTTCGGGGAGTACCCTTCTTTTTATTATTTTAGTCGGATACTACTGATTAATTATAATAAGATGAAATATGACATCCTCACCCTCCGCAAATCCATCAACAAGTCTTACCTGAAGGTAAAGCCCTACAGGCCGGAGTTCGAAGCATTCAGGAATAACATTATTAAACTCCTTGACCAGATTAACGAATCCGAATCCGAAGAGTTCCATAAAAATATATTGTCCGGGTTTCTCAAAGACACCTGGTATTCTCCTGATCATTATATCAATACAAAAGGCCGTTCCGATCTTGTTATTCATACAGGGAAAGACACCACCAGTCCTGTCGGGGTATTGTTTGAGACCAAAAAGCCGGGTGATAAAGTTGAAATGCCGTCACAGGAAAACCTGAACACCAAGGCATTCCATGAACTGCTCCTGTACTGGCTCAGGGAACGGATAACAGGCAATAACCTGGAAATAAAATATCTCATTGCAACCGATATCCGGGAATGGTTCATTTTCAATGCCTCCGAATTCGAAAAACTCTTTGCCGGCAACAAAAACCTGGTCAGGCAATTTAAGGATTTCGAGGAAGGCAGGCTTTCCGGGACAACAACCGACTTCTTCTATAAAAGTGTCGCAGAGCCGTTCATCCGGGATCTTGACCAGGAAATATCCGTTACTTATACCGACATCAGGGAGTATGAAAAGATCATCAGGAATGATTACAGGCAGGATGACAACAAACTGGTTGCCCTGTTTAAGATCTTTTCGCCTGAACACCTTCTGAAACTTCCGTTCATCAACGACAGCAACACGCTCGATAAAGGTTTTTACAGCGAACTACTCCATATTATCGGCCTGAAAGAAACAAAGGAAGGCAGTAAAAAGCTGATCGGGAGAAGGCTGGAGGGCGAACGGTATCCGGGTTCGCTGATCGAAAATACCATCAATATTTTACGGCATGAAGACTGCCTGTCACAGCTGAAATCCGGTGAATATGGCATCAGCAGGGACGAACAGCTTTATCATATGGCGCTTGAACTCGTGATAACCTGGATCAACCGTATCCTTTTCCTGAAACTGCTCGAAGGCCAACTCCTGCGATATAATAATGACGGTAAGGATTTCAGGTTTCTCAATACTGAACGGATCCGCGATTATGATACGCTGAATAAGCTGTTTTTCCAGGTGCTGGCGGTAAAAGAAGGTGAACGTAATGAACAGGTAAAACAAAATTTCAGGAATATTCCTTACCTGAACAGTTCGCTTTTCGAGCCTGATGACCTGGAGCGCAGGACAATCCGTATCAGCAATCTCGATGATGAATATGCCATTCCCGTTATAAATACAACTGTTTTACGGAATAACGCCGGAAAGCGTATCAGCGGCAGGATGAACACGCTTCAGTATTTGTTTGAATTCCTCAATGCCTACGATTTTGCCAGCGAAGGATCCGAAGGGATCCAGGAGGAGAACAAGACACTGATCAATGCTTCCGTTCTGGGACTGATATTTGAAAAGATCAACGGGTACAAAGACGGCTCCTTTTTTACCCCCGGGTTTATAACCATGTACATGTGCCGCGAGACCATCCGCAGGGCGGTGGCGCAGAAATTTAATGATGCAAAAGGCTGGAACTGTGATACTATTCCTGATGTTTTCAATAAGATCGGGGATGAAAAGGAAGCCAACCGGATCATTAACAGCCTGAAGATATGTGACCCTGCCGTCGGATCGGGACATTTCCTGGTTTCCGCCCTGAATGAGATCATCGCCATCAAGTCCGAACTGAAAATCCTGCTCGACCGTGAAGGCCGCCGCCTGAAACATTACCATATCGAAGTGGCCAACGATGAACTCGTGATCACGGATGAAGACGGTGAATTGTTTGAGTATAATCCGAAAAATAAAGAAAGCCAGCGGGTGCAGGAAGCTTTATTCCATGAAAAGCAAACCCTCATCGAGAACTGCCTCTTCGGCGTGGATATCAACCCGAACTCGGTAAAGATTTGCAGGCTTCGCCTGTGGATTGAGCTGCTGAAGAGCGCTTATTATAAAACACCTGAAAGTCAGGGTTTGACTCAAAGTCAGGCCCTGATGGGATCAGATCACAGGGAACTCGAAACTTTTCCGAACATCGACATCAATATCAAATGCGGAAACTCCCTCATCAGCCGTTACTCCCTGGATGCCGATATCAGGAAGGCTCTCTGCAACAGCAGGTGGTCGGTGGACAATTACCGCATCGCTGTGATGACTTACCGGAATGCGCAGAACAAGGGAGAGAAGCGGGAAATGGAGAAGCTTATCGAACAGATTAAAAGTGATTTTGAAAGCGAAGTGGCATTGAACGATAAGAGGCTTTTACGCCTGAACAGGCTGAAAGGCGAGTTGATGGCGCTCACCACCCAGACCAGCATATTCGGAAAAACAAAAGCAGAGAAGGCGCGGTGGGAGAGGGAAGTAAAAAAGGTGACTGGAAACATCGAGAAGCTCGAAAGGGAACTTGAAGATATACGGAACAACAGGATTTACGAAAGCGCCTTCGAATGGCGATTCGAGTTCCCGGAGGTGCTGAATGACGACGGGGATTTTGTGGGGTTCGATGTGGTGATCGGGAATCCGCCGTATATCAATTTTAGAGATATTAAATCTACTGAAGAAAAAATCTACTTTACCACCAACTTCACAACTTCAGAGTACCAAACAGATTTATTCATACTTTTTATAGAACTTTCATATAACTTATTAAAATTTATTGGACAATTCTCTTTCATTTTGCCAAACTCATTAACAAATAATTTAAATAATTCAAAAATCAGGAAATTCATTTTAGAAAAATCAATGATTTATTCAATTGTTAATACTCCAATCGGTGTATTTCCTGATGCTACTGTGGATACAATTGTAATATTAACAACTTTACCTAAACGAAACGGTGGCAATCCGGTTTCTACTTTTTCTTCAATTAACCAGAATATTGAGAATATTGGAATACTGTTACAAAAAGAATTTGAAGAAAATAAAAACTATTATTTTGATTTTCTTACTGATAGGCGGATTAAAACAATAATAGAAAATATAGAGAAAGAGACAGTATTTTTAGATTCAATAACTGATTCTTCAAGTGGAATAAAAGAATATGAAACCGGTAAAGGAATACCTCCACAAACTGAGGAAGATAGAAAGAAAAAAGTTTTTAACTCAACAAAGAAAATTGATAGAACATATAGGAAGCATATAACCGGAGCAGATATTGAACCTTATTTTATTAAATGGAAGGGTGATTATTTAAAATATGGTCCTTGGATAGCAGCACCAAGAGACGAAAAATTCTTCAAAGGTGAGAGACTAATAATACGTGAAATTCCAGGTTATAAGAAGTTGATTGCAGCATACACAAATGATGACTATACAGTAAAGAATACAGCACATGTTTTTATACCAAATTCCCAATTTGATGTTAAATACCTTGTAGGCCTCATTAATTCGAAATTAATCGGTTTTTATTTTATTAATAAATTTTCGGAAAGAGATAAAGTTTTTCCAAAAGCAAAGATTGGACAATGTAGGTTACTGCCTATAAAATCAATAAGTAAAAATGATCAGAAACCTATCTCAAAAAAAGTTAATAATATCCTCGCCATTAAAAAACAAGACCCCGCCGCCGACACCGTCTCTCTCGAATCCGAAATCGACCGGATGGTGTACAAGCTTTACGGATTAACGGACGAGGAGATCAGGATTGTAAAGGAGGCTGTGGGGTAGAGTGTTTTTTCGGCTGCATGCCATACAATACAAACATCACTGTATCTGAAAAATTATATCCATCCCGGTTCATTAGTTCAACGGGCGGCATAGTATGTCCTTGGTTTACACTTCATTATGAATTAATTGTCAATATTTTTTTTATCTTCTCACGGTTATTAACCAACTAATTTGATAACTTGCAATAAGGGTGGATAAGACATTTATGTGTCAGGTGTAATTGTAAAATATGTATTGTAATAAAGAAACAATTTAAATAATGGATATTGAAATTAAAATTCCAAAAGATTTAATGCCTTATTTTTTAGAAATAGCTAAAAGGTTATGGAATGGTAAAGCTTCTGTTATAGTGGGTGCTGGATTTAGTTTAAATGCAATTAAGAAATATAAATCAAATAATATTTTTCCTGATTGGAAAAAATTAGGTGATATTTTTTATGAAAAAATTCACAATGAAAAACCTACAGAACAAGAACATTATTTAAATGTCCTAAAACTTGCTGAAGAAATAGAGGCAATGTGGGATAGACCAACTTTGGACCAATTGTTAATTGAAAGTATACCAGATAAATCATTTCGTCCTTCAAAACTACATCAACAGCTTTTGGAATTGCCATGGAACAATGTTTTTACAACTAATTATGATACCCTACTTGAAAGAGCAAGTTATGAAATTAAAGGTTATGAATATTCCATTATAAAGAATAAAGCGGATTTTTATCATTCAAAATCTAATAAAGTAATTAAGCTACATGGTAGTTTCCCTTCTCATAAACCCTTTATTATTACAGAAGAAGATTATCGTGAATATCCTAACCGATTTGCTCCATTTGTTAATTCTATACAACAAGCATTATTAGAGGACACAGTCTGTCTAATTGGTTTTTCAGGAGATGATCCTAATTTCTTGGAATGGAATGGTTGGTTAATTGATAATTTAGGGAAAGAAGGTCAAAAATTATATTTAATTGGATTACTAAATCTTTCTGAACCACAGAAAAAAATATTCGCTAAAAGAAATATTATCCCATTAGATCTTGCTAATTGTGAAGGGGTAAATGGAGAACATAGTAAAGCCTTTGATTTATTCTTTAAATATCTTCATTCTTATGAAAAAGAAGAAATTCCAGATAAAAGCATTGGTTGGCCGGAAAATAACAAGCTTTTTCATTTCTCACATGATAAAAATATTGCACTTATAATACCAACCATCTTAAAAAACTGGATTTCAATAAGACAAAAATATCCAAATTGGATAATTGTTCCAGAGGATAGAAGGGAAGTTTTAAGTAACTATACCGAAAATAGCATTTCATTTGC
Source organism: uncultured Rikenellaceae bacterium (assembly GCA_964389685.1). Taxonomy (GTDB): domain Bacteria; phylum Bacteroidota; class Bacteroidia; order Bacteroidales; family VadinHA17. Next base: position 11,461 of record CAYMFM010000033.1, on the reverse strand, counting down.
ATACCATTTATCGAAAATTGAATCGCCAATTGATATTCAATTCCTTTATGAATTTAACTGGAGAATTGAAAAATGCCTGATTCCTATTTATAATGATTTGATTGTATCTTATGAAAATGTTATTGAAAAATATAATCCATTTCCCAATCTTTTAAATATTGAAAATGCAATTACGCCGAATGCAAAATCAAAAAAGAATTTAGACTGGGATGATATAACTCATAAATGGCTTGAAATCCAACTTTCACTGATGCGTTTTTATAGAGAAGAAGGATTTCATGAAAAATGGCAATTAGTTGCCACGCGTTTGAGTAAACTTCTTAAAATACTTGTACCTGAATTACAGGCTAGATATTACTATGAGCGTTGCCTCTACAGTTTATTTTCCTTGAATATTGCAGAAGTAAGAAAAGAGTTAAAAACATGGCCTGTTAATAGCTCGCTCCCTTTTTGGGAAGCAAAAAAAGCTGGATTATTGGCAGAAATTGGTGATGTTATTGACGCTGAAAAGATACTAGAAAATTCTCTTGAATTTATTCGCAAGCAGTTAAGTTTAACTCCAATTTCAAATAATTACTCAAATGTTTCACAAGAAGCATATATTATGCAACTTTTGAAATATGTGAAAAGTTCAGCAAGCAATATACAAGGAGTATATTTTATACCTGACGATATTAGTAAAAGTTATACACAACGCTGGAACACTTTAGTACAGTACAAATGTGACCCATGGTCAGAATTACAATTATTTAAAATACATTTAGATAAGGAGCCGAGTGAATTCAAAGAGGTAGAAAAAAAATATGGATTTGATATTGCGCGTGTAACTACAACTCATAAGCTTAGTGGTTATGATAAATATGTGGCAAAAGCCTATTCATATTTAAGATTCATTGAGGAAATTGGTATTCCATATCGTTTACCTGGGGTAATATTTGGAAAAGAAGCAGCTCAAGGAGCCATAAAACATATTGCCAAATATTCACCTTATTGGGCTTTTGCATCGTTTGCAAGGATGGGGGATTCTAAAATTGCAGATTCAATTTTTAGTCGTAGATATATTTCAAGAATGAATGTAGAACACGTTGATAATTTAATCAATGAATACCTTTCTGTACTTGAAAAATCTGAAAGTGAAATTAAAAATGGTGATACATTTCGAAATACTAATTTTGCAATTTCATTAGCCACTGTTATACCAGAAATTTTGTCAAGATTGTGCGTTAAATGTAGTCATGGAGTTAAGCTGAAGCTTTTATCATTTTTAAAAGAGGTTTTTAAATCAGAACTTCGAGATAAATATAGAGGTATTGGAAATTTAACCGAGCGATTGATTAGTTCATTTTCCAAATCGAATCAATATCTAATAATACCTATTTTATTAGAATTTCCTGTTTTGTCCGAGTTACATCATTTGATTGACAAGGAATACATAGATCCATTTAGTTTCATTGAAATAGATAAAAAAATCCTAAATAAAATTCCAAAAATTAAAATTGATAATGATAAAATCAAAGAACTATTAGAAATTGCCCAAAAATCACCAAGAGAAAGACAAATTGCGTTGATGCGATTGATAAATTTGTGGAAATTGGATTGTCTATCAAAAAGTCAAACTGAACAATTGGCAAAAACATTATGGAGTAAAACTGATGAAAGTACTGGTTTTCCTAAAGATACTAACTATTACTACTTTGTATTTATAAATTTCCCTCACCCGGCAAATATAGATCCAGAACAGTTATTAAAAACTTATATTTCAACATCTACATTCACAATTCAAGCTAATGAAAAGAAAAAAGGGATTTCAATGACAGGAGGGGATATTCGTCTTTTCCACGAGATAAAAGGAACTTCATACTTAAATATCAATTATACATGGAGTAAAAGTGAAATAAATCTGCTTATCAAAAAAGCTGTTGAATGGTGGGATGCTGATAAGAAATATTTAAAAGAGAAAGATACACCCCATGCTTTTGGTTCCACTCTTAATGAATTTAAAGCCAGATTTAGAAATTTAGTTTCCTTATTTTCAAACATTTTTTCTCCAAACTATCAATTAATAGGAGAATCTGAAAAAAAAGAGTTACAAAGAATACTTAATGAATTTGAAGATTTCGGGATACTAAATGTTGAAGCAAAAGCCTCATGTTTTCATTTATTACCTCATACTCAAAATGAAATATATGTTAGTATATACGAAAACTTATTGTCAAAGTCAAATAATATAGTAATAGATGCACTCGAAGGTTTTAAAAAGCTTTTAGAATTATCAGCAGACACTGTTGGTGATTTATTCCACATTATAAGCGAACACGTAAGAGGTCGTAGTGAAACTGGCCTAGTTTGGTTTATTAAGATAATTACTTTAGTAGTCAAAGAATACCCGAAGTTAATAGATGATAGAATATTGTCTGACCTGAAAATTGGTTTAACCAATCTTATTTCAGAAACTGAGATCTTGCTTAAAGATACTTATGAAAATGTTAACAATAAGCTTTCTTATAAAAAAGAAGCAGCATATTTAACAGTTGCTTTAAAAGAATATTTTAACACTTTAAAAGAGAAAACTCCTGATTATATTGAAGAATGGAAAACGTCGTGTTTAGATAAAAATGAATTTTCTGAAATTCGTAGAATATGGGAAGACGCATAAATTAAACACGACTAATAAAAAAACATTCATGTGGCATCAGCCCAATCCTTCTTTAGAAGACAGGCTATGAAGCTATATTCTACAAAATCCCGTTAATAAAATACCCGCAGACCGGCGGCAGAGTTCAGATTTGTTTTATTCTTCATTCTGAATGAACTATCAGAAATTTTTTAATCTCCTCAATGTTATTAACATAGGAATTTATTAACTTGCAGTAAGGAAAGATAAAGCACTTATACGTTGGTGGCATACATAAAAGAAGCGTATGGATATTACATATGAAGAAATATTGAATCATACTGACTTAAATGGATTTGAACCGCATCAAGTTGTTGGAATTCTCGGATTGATTTTTGAAAACTCAAAGGAGCATGGAAATATCGAAGATTTAAGGAAAGGTCTTGATTTTTCAGAAAAGCAGAAGCTTGATAAATTCCAAGACCATGATAAAATGATTTTTCATTATAATGTTGCCAATGGCTGGTCATATCTTCAATTGTTAACTCAAAAATTAAATTCATCTAAATTTTGGGCATTTGAATTTCAAGAACTTGAAAAGCAAATTATAAACCTTCGTTTAGCTTTAAAATATTCTGAAAATATTTCAGATAATTTACATAAATGTAAAATTCTTACCAATCTAGGGAACCTATTTAGTCATATTGGACGATTTTCAGAAGCTCAAATTTATTGGCGCAAAGCAATAAGCATAATTCCAGATTTCCCGATGGCGATTGGAAATATAGGATTTGGTTTATCACATTACGCTAGAATATTATATGATATTGGCCAACAAAGTATCTTTTTTAAACTAGCTTATAAATATTTACTTCAAAGTTTAAAACTTGATATTTACGAGGAAGCAAAAGAAAGTTTTCAGGCTCTTGTGAATGATTTCGAAGCACGTTTTGATAAAAAACAGCTTATGAGCATTCCTGATCTAAATGATTTTGAAATAGGCAAGTCAAAAAGTGAAAAATTATATCGAAAATGGTGTTTGAATTATCAATTATTTCTTAATCCATTAAATGATATTTGTACAGAGAATATTGCATCACATGATTGTCTACTTCTTCCTTCAATGATATTAAAATTTGACCAACCACCATTTTATCAAACAATTTTTAATCAGATAAAACAAGAGTTTGTCTCTGCTAGATTTTTAGTATATGAAGGTATTAATCTAAAGGGTGTACATTATTCCGATAGGAACAACTTACAAATAGATACCTTAGATTATGTAACTTACTCAATTAGCATAGAGAAAATAAAAATAGCATTTCGTTTATGTTATTCTTTACTTGATAAGATTGGTTACCTACTAAATGATTATTTAGAGCTAGATTTCAAGCCAGATAATGTTACTTTTAGGAAAATCTGGTATGTCTATAAAAACAACAAACCTATTGCTCTAAATCCAAAAATATCAAATAGCCAAAATTGGGCACTTAGAGGACTTTTTTGGTTAAGTAAAGATTTGTATGAAAAAAAAGATTTAGTTTTTGTATCCTCCATTGAGCCTGAGGCACAAGAAATAGCAACAATACGGAATTATATAGAACACAAATCATTTAAGACAGTTGAATTTGGAGTTTCTGGCCTTGTGGATAATGAATTATCATACTTAATACCGAGAAATGAATTTGAGTTAAAGTCTGTCAGACTTTTTAAGTTGGTTAGAGCAGCAATTATATACTTATCTTTAGGAATAAATCTTGAAGAAAGGAAGAAAAATACAGACAAACCTATTTTACCCATTGATTTTATTGATTTAAAAGATGAATATAAATACTGAAAAAATGCCAGGTGGTAATAATGTGTATAGCGCATTAAAACGAGCCATACACCAACCGTATGTGCCATGCTGGTAAACTGATTACATTAATGAAAACTGATTAAGATGAGTAATAATTTATTGCAGAAGATATCGCCTGACTTAAAAACAAATTCAAATTTTGAATTCCTAACAAGTAATATTGGTTTTACTCCTGCGAGAAGAACGATTGATGCAATCCCTCAGGATTTCATTAATAAGGACGGTAATTTTATAAAACAATTCCAAACTACAGAATTTAATCAAAGATTATGGGAACTATTTTTATATAAAGTATTTAGTGAAAACAATTTCACTCTGATCAATTCAGCTCATAAGTATCCTGACTTTGAACTCGAAAAAAATAATCAAAAAATATTTGTTGAAGCTGTATCGACAAATCCAACTGATAATGATAAAATTTCACACATATTGCTCAAAGGCATAAAAAGCAATTTGATTGAATCAATAAAATCATTCATTGGTGAAATATTATTAAATCAATATTCATTAAAAATAAGCAATGCCCTTTATAATAAACTACAAAAGAAATATTGGGAGAAAGAGTGGGTAAATGGATTTCCTTTAGTAATAGCGCTTAATGCTTTTCATAATCCTTTTACATCAATGATACCGGATTCCAAAGTAATCGAATATTTATATAAGAAAAAACTAAAAGTTCATGTTGATAGTAAGGGAAATCAAAAAAGTGAATATTCTGAAACCGGTGATATTGAATTTATAAACAGGAAAAAGCCTTCTGGATTTTTTAGTTTAGAAAACTCAGATTATATAAGTGCAGTTATATTCTCTAATGAGAGACCAATATGGAAATTTAATCGCATGGGATATGAAGATAGGGATGAACAAGTAGCACTTATGCAAAGATATGGTTATAGATACGACAGTAACTCCGACGCTCTGAAACCTAAGGAATATTCATACCTAGCTAAGCAGGAGAATCACCAAGAGTATTGGAGAGAAGGAGTTTCTGTTTTTCATAATCCCAATGCTAGATACCCATTGAGCAAGGATTTATTCAGTGGTTTTCGACAAATCTGGATAGATGAAAATGGTAAATACACAGGTGAAATTCCTGATTTTTTCCCCTTTACTTCGCAGACCATAATGGTGATTAATGATTAAAACACAGCACACAACAAATAAGGCTTCGTGTAGTACCGTCCCGCACCGATAGCTATAGGTACCCAACATGAAGCCGTGTTGAATGAAAGCCCGTCAATAAAATACCCATATACCGGTGGCATAGTCCAGCTTTATTTTATCCTTCATTCTGAATTAAATGTCAATAATTTTCTAATCTTCTTAATGCTATTAACAGACTAATTTGTTAACTTGCAGTAAGGAAAAAATCAAACACTTGTACTTTGGTTACAAGGATTTCATAATTTTGCAAAAAAGGATAAATAATGACATACAAAAAAACATATGAGGTTAAAGAAAATAACCAGTTGATTATAGATCTTCCTGATCAATTCAAGACGAAAAAAAAGGTTATGGTAATTATTGAAGATATCGACGATGAACAGGTAGATAAAATTAATTTACTGAAGAAAGCTTCTAATGATCCATTATTTCTTGCTGATATAGCTGAAATCAGTGCAGATTTTGAAAGTATTGACAAAGAATTGCTATGAAGCTAAAAAAGTGGAGTATCTGGAGAGCAAATCTTGATCCTGTAATTGGTTCAGAACAAGGTAAATCCCGCCCCGTTTTAATAGTCAGTGAAGACGATATTAATGACCTGTTAAGTATTGTCAACATTTTACCCATAACAACCCGAAAACCTGGCAGGCAGATTTATCCAAACGAAGCACTAATACCTACCGGAAAATTTGGAATGCAAAATGAATCTATAGTTTTATGTCACCAAATAAGGACAATAGATAAAAAAAGATTATCAAAAAAGTATGGTCAAATCAATGATAGTTTAAAGCAGGAAGAGATTATTAAAGCTTTATGTTTTCAATTAGGTATTAATAAGAATCAATAACCCCTGCCCCAAATAAATAAGGCTTCGTGTGGTCCCGTCCCGATAGCTATCGGGAGTCATCGTACCGATAGCCATCTGTACCCGGCATGAAGCCATGTTGAACGAAGTCCCGCAAATAAATCCCCCCAGACCGGCGGCATAGTCAAACCGTTAGAACTTGATATCGTCATTCAGAAGATGAGCAAGATAATTTTTTAGTTTACTTACCTTCGTTTCGTTCTCCTGGACGTAAGGAACGTATCTCCGTCAATCACTTTGGTTACTTTTTCCTTAGCCATAACCATTTAATTTATAAGCTTAAATAAATACAAGCAAATATACAAAAAAATGAAACAAAAATTAGAACAAATCAAATTATTTTATATTTTTATAGAAAATATTACATTATGAAGCTGCTTCATAAAACTCAAAAAGAACTTTTAGTACTATTGAAAAAGAATATTGAAGATCCACTTACTATCCGTGAATTACAGGATATTTTAGGAATATCTTCACCCAGTGTGGTTTACCATCACATTAGACAACTTGAAAAAAGAGGGTACTTGAAAAGGAATCCGCACAATCCCAAAGATTACCAGATTTTAACGGAACCGGAAAAACCCATTGTTTATTTGAACTTATACGGCATGGCACAATGCGGTCCCAACGGTTCTATCTTAGAGGGCAATCCTGAAAAACGTGTTCCGATTTCTTCCTGGCTTATCAAATTTCCAGCAGAAGAAGCTTTTCTGGTAGAAGCCAAAGGCGATTCAATGATACCTAAAATTAAGGAAGGTGACCTGGTTATTGTACGCAAAAGCAACATAGCTGAAAATAAGGATACGGTAATATGTGTTTATAACTCGGAAGCATTAATTAAAAAATTTCATCGGCAAGGGAAACAGATCATTTTGCAATCGGAAAATGAAATAAAATATCCTCCTATTATAGTAGAACAGGATAAAGTAAGGATTGAAGGGATTGTAAAGGGGATTATTCAATACAGCTGATATGGCTAAATCAAACATCAACAAACAAAAACCAGAATCACCATCCTGGGGTGGTACCTGGACAATACAAAAGCTTGATGCATTTGTTAATTATGTGAAGGCATATCTGACTATTATGAAAAAATGTTACTATTGGGAAACCATATACTTTGATGGCTTTGCCGGATCCGGTGAACGGCTGAAAAAAAAAATCAGGCAACAAGCCGGATTTGATTTTTCACTAACCGAAAACTCCCTCGAAGACATTGATCTTTATAAAGGTTCTGTGAAAAGAATTCTCGATTTAAAGGAATTAACTTTTGACTACTATTATTTTATTGATACCAACTCCAGTAATATTGAAAAAATCAATTCATTAAAAAAAACCATTACTCACATAGATCCGGAAAGGATTATTGCCCGTGAGGCGGATTGCAACGATCAAATGCCTGAGCTTTCAAAGGCGCTTAAAACCGGGAAATACGTTGCTCTCCTTTTTATTGATCCCTTTGGAATGCAGATCAATTGGGAATCCATTGCCTCTCTTAAAGATACTCGTTCTGATATTTGGATTCTAATACCTTCAGGTGTCGCTGTAAACCGTTTGCTTCCAAAAACCGGCAAAGTGAAAAGTAAAGCAAAACTGGAAAGGTTTTTTGGACTGGATTATGATGATCTTCACAATTTTTTCTATACAGATAAAAGTACCCGTACCCTTTTTGGAAAAGTCCGCAGAATTGAAAAACTGGCTAACCCGATAGAAAGAGTTGCTGAATTATATAAAAATCAACTTAAGACTGTCTGGAAAAATGTAACTTCAAAACCGTTAATATTAAAAAACTCAAAAAATGTGGCTATATTTCACTTACACTTTGCCAGTAATAATAATAACGCAATGAAAATAGCTTCACAGATAATTGAAAAAAAACAAAAATAAATGGCAAAAAGCAACATAGAATGGACAGAAGTGACCTGGAATCCGACAACAGGTTGCACTAAAATATCAGAAGGTTGCAGATTCTGTTATGCAGAAACCATGTCGAGGCGTTTGCAGGCAATGGGACAACCCAAATACAAAAACGGTTTCGAACTTACTCTTCATGCTGATACTCTTACTATCCCTTACACCTGGAAAAAGCCCAGGATTGTATTCGTAAATTCAATGAGCGACCTGTTTCATAAAAACATTCCATTGACTTATATTCAGAAAGTTTTCCGAGTCATGAAAGATAATCACATACACACCTTTCAGGTTTTAACCAAACGGGCTAACATTTTAGCTCAATATAACTCACTTTTGGATTGGGCACCTAACATATGGATGGGTGTATCAGTCGAAAACCAAAAGGTCATTGAACGCATTGACTATCTGCGAAAAACAGGCGCATTTATCAAGTTCCTTTCACTCGAACCCTTAATCGGCCCCATACATAATTTGAATTTATACAATATTGATTGGGTGATTGTAGGAGGTGAATCCGGCCCGAAAGCAAGACCGATGAAAAAAGAATGGGTGCTTGATATTAAAGATCAATGTGATAAAGCTGATGTAAAATTCTTTTTTAAGCAATGGGGTGGATTTAACAAGAAAAAGGCAGGCAGAAAACTTGAAGGAAAGACCTATAATGAAATGCCGGATTTGATTAATTCTATTACGTATGCATAAACAGGAAACCCCCACCTGTTTCACTTGCAAGGCCATTTCCATGCCTTCTACCTTCCCTGCGCTGCCAAACACATGCTTTTTTTACCACCATTGTTTTGTATACAATTCTGTTTTTGTGCCTTCAGCAATAAGTCAAAAGCCGGAAATTTTTGCAATTATTTTGTTGTGGTTTGATGTAATTTCAGTTTAAAAAAGCGTTCTGCCGAGCGCAAACGGTCCACAGGCAAGCCGCCTCTTCCAGTTGCGGAGTAAGCGCCCGGTGACTGGAGGATCGTTCTCCAATTCTAAAACAGGCTCACGGTGTGACTCAAAGTCACGCCGTAAGTAGTTAAACCTAAAGAATTCATCAGGCGAGCCTGCCCTATGAAATAATACTACGTATTCGAGGCTTCATCTGAATTTCATAGGGATTGCCTGGCCGGACTTCAAC
>CAYMFM010000033.1:0-1814 GCA_964389685.1 uncultured Rikenellaceae bacterium | reverse complement strand
TACGTATTCGAGGCTTCATCTGAATTTCATAGGGATTGCCTGGCCGGACTTCAACTATCTTACGCACTACGAACTACAAATACCTAAACGGGCCCTGACTGGGCCTTATCGTAGCCGAAAAACTAACTCTGATCCTATTATTCATTATCTTAGCAAGATAAGAGATATCTATCCTGATGGCAAGATCATTTGACAAGGATCTGCAATACTACAAGTTCAGCCTCTATGGTTTTCTTAAAAACCTGCAGTTTTTTGAGCCGTTCCTCTATCTTTTTTTCCTCGAAAAAGGAATCACTTTTCTTCAGATCGGCACCCTGATTACCATCCGTGAAATCTCCAGGAATATCCTGGAGATCCCGGCAGGGATCCTTGCCGATGCTCTGGGACGGAGAAGAGCCATGATCAGCGCATTTGTTTTTTACCTGATCTCCTTTCTCCTGTTTTATTTCTCTTCAGGCTATCCGGTTTTTGTACTGGCTATGCTTTTTTATTCGTTTGGTGATGCCTTCCGGACCGGAACACACAAAGCCATGATTTTTGAATACCTGAAGATCAAAGGCTGGAATGATCAAAAGGTTTATTATTATGGACATACGCGATCCGCTTCACAGTTTGGATCTGCCATATCCTCTATCCTTGCGGGGGTTATTGTATTTTATTCCGGCAACTACAGCCTGATCTTCCTTTTTACCGGGATACCTTACCTTCTTGATCTGATCCTGATGATCACTTACCCCAAAGAATTGGATGGAAGGCGTGTCCGGCTTGAAGGGAAAACAATACGTGATAATTTCAGGGAGGTGATCCGGGAAGTAATCTTCTCTTTCAGGCAACCGACATTAATTAAAACCATCAGCAACATTTCGATCTTCAGCGGGTATTACCGGGCTGTCAAAGATTATATTCAACCGATCCTGCAACTTTTTGCAGCCGGGATCGCCCTGCATCTGGGAATCCAGGGAGAAAAAGCCACAGCGGTACTGGTGGGATTGATCTATTTCTTCATCTATTTTCTGTCAGCCTTCACCTCCAGGAGGTCGGGCAGGTTTGCAGAACGGTTTACCAATCTTTGCCGTCCCCTGAATATCAGCCTGGTTGCCGGAATAGGGCTTGGTGTTGTGAGTGGCGTTTTGTTTACCTGGGAAGCCGGGATCATGGTTGCCCTGGGTATCCTTGTTTTCATGGGCATTTACCTCGTTGAGAACCTTAGAAGACCCATCGGCGTTTCCTATGTTGCAGAGATCCTGAGAAAGGATATCCTTGCCACGGCCCTTTCTACGGAATCGCAGGTAAAAAGCATCTTCTCCGGAATCATCGCTCCCGTTATCGGCCTTTTTGCCGATCTTTACGGGGTTGGAGTTGCCCTGCTGATCGTCTCAGCCCTGATCGGGGTTGTGCTTCCATTAGTCTGGGTCAGGAAGGGACGAATTCATTGTAAACCAGTAAGCCATGAAGAATAAAAAAGCCATTGCTGCCTCAATTCTGCGGTATATTGCCCGCTATACCCTGCTAATTTTTGGTGTATTAATATTTGTATTTGCCCTTATGTCCGGTGCGGAAGGATTCGGGGGAGGGATCAAAGGGATCATAAAGAACAGCCCGAATGCCCTTCCCTGGTTAATCCTGTTGATACTGGTCGTTATTGCCTGGAAATGGGAACTGGTTGGCGGAATTCTGATTACCCTGCTTGGAATTTTAGCACTGGGATTCTTTGGGATCTTCACAGCCAATTTCTCTATAGGAACACTGATCATTTGCCTGATCCCGGTTATCCTCGGAAGCTTCCTGATCCTGAGCTGGTACCTGTCGAGGGG
>CAYMFM010000032.1:29716-39975 GCA_964389685.1 uncultured Rikenellaceae bacterium | reverse complement strand
CCCCGACCTTTGCCGCCACACCGGGAGACCTGACGGCAATATGTGACATCAGCGAACAACCGGCCTATGCAGATTATGCAGCTTTTACAGCAGCAGGTGGAAGTGCAACAGACAACTGCGGGATCGATGCAGCCAGCTTTACCCTGTTGAGTGAAGTGAGTGACGGACTAACCTGTCCCGAGACTATAACCAGGACTTACCAGATTGCTGACGACTGTGGAAACACAGCAACAACAACACAGGATATCGTAATTGATGATACTGAGTTGCCAGTGATCACCTGTATTGCAGACCCAACCGTAGACCCAGATGCCGGCGAAACATATTATACTGTGGCAGGAACTGAGTTTGATCCTGTTTCTGCGACAGATAATTGTACGGTAACAAGCATTGTCAATGACTTTAACGGTGCGGCAACGCTTGTCGGTGCTCAGATAAATGATGGCACTACCATCCAGTGGACAGTAACCGATGGAAGCGGAAATTCAGCACAATGCAGCTTCAATGTAACTGTAACTACTTATCCGGAAGATCCGGGGCCGATAACTGCCAGTGATGATCCGGTATGTCAGGGTCAGACAGGTGTTACCTATACGATCAATGCTGTGGCAAGAGCTGATTCCTATTCATGGACCGTACCGGCAGGAGCAATGATCATTGGCTCTGCAACCGATACTGTGATTGTTGTAGATTATGACCTGACTGCTATCAGTGGCAATGTTACGGTAGTTGGTGTGAATGCACATGGAACAAGTATTAATCCAAGCGTGTTGGCAGTAACCGTAAATAACCTTCCTATAGCCACATTAACCAGCAGTGATGCAGACAATAGCATTTGCGCCGGTGAAAGTGTAACCTTTACCGCCGTGGGTGGTGATAGCTATGAATTCTTTGTACAGGGTATTAGCGTGCAGGGGCCGGGTGCATTGGATAATTATACTACAACAACCCTGAATGATGGAGATTCAGTTTATGTTGATGTGTTGAACAGTGCAACCGGTTGTTCCGTGTTGAGTGCTGCAATAGCAATGACGGTTAATACACCGCCAACCGGATCGATTGACAGCCAGACTGATGTGGATTGCTTTGGCAATTCAACAGGAAGTGTAACCATTACCGCAACCGGAGGCATTGTGCCCTATGAATACAGCCTGGATGGTGGTGCTTACCAGGCATCCGGTACGTTTACAGATCTCTCAGCAGGTAACTATATTGTTTCTGTGAGGGATGTTCCGGGTTGTGCTTCGGATGTACCGGTCACGATCACACAGCCTGCTGCTGCATTAAGTATTACAGAGGTTGTGACCGATCTGTTGTGCAATGGTGGCAGCGATGGGGAAATTGATATTATGGTATCCGGAGGAACCACTCCGTACATCTATAGTTGGACCACATCCGATGGTTCGGGATTGAATCCGACGGATGAAGACCAGACGGGCTTGACAGCCGGAACGTATGATGTTACGGTAACGGATGCTAATAGTTGTATGGTGAATACCAGCATTACAGTAACCGAGCCATCCCCATGGACTATATCATCCACGATTACCGATGTTACCTGTCCCGGCAGTGCTGATGGTCAGATAAGTATAACAGTTACCGGAGGGGCTGCTCCATTGACCTATCTCTGGTCAGATGGACAAACGGGTTCGACCGCCATTAATCTATCGGGAGGTGATTACAGTGTTACCATTACAGATGCCATTGGTTGTGAGGTTACAGAAGAGTTCACCGTGATTGAACCATTGCCCATTGAGATCAATGCTGTTGTGACACAGGCAAGTTGTCCGGGTGTTCCTGATGGTGCAATCTACCTGAATGTCACAGGTGGTACCGGACCGTATGCCTATCTCTGGTCCGATTCGGCATCCTCAACCACCATGGATCTGATTGGAATTTCGGATGGCACCTATACAGTGATTGTTACAGATGCCCATCTCTGTGTGAAGGTTGACAGTGTGGAGGTAACATACGACGGATCATCCTGTATCACACCAGGTATCATCCCAACGGTAATTACTCCAAATGGTGACGGATACAATGATGTCTGGAGGATTCCGTTCATCGAGCTTTATCCAAAAGCCTCAGTGGAGATCTTTAGCCGTTGGGGTCAACTGGTATTTAGTAGTAAGAATGGATATACTAATCCATGGGATGGTACATTGAATGGTAAGGACCTGCCAATGGATTCCTATCATTATGTAATCGATCTGGGGAATGGTTCAAAACCAATAACCGGTAATATCACGATAATCTATTGATTTTGAAATAAATTTTAGCCGAAGGTTCATGAAAAGACGACAAATCGTATACCTCTTACTACTTCTTTTCTGGTTTGCTGCTGAGATGGGTTATTCCCAGCAAATGCCTCTTTACAGCCAGTATATGATGAATGGGTTTCTGATTAATCCGGCATTGGCAGGGAATGATGGATATACAGCAATTAACCTTACGGCCAGGGAGCAATGGCTCGGGTTTGGTGATGCTCCGATGACGCATGCCTTAAGTTTCCAAACACGGATTTTAAAAACCAGTTACATTTTAAAATCGACCTCGGTTCGCAAGAAAGTAACAAGGCCTACACGCGGAGGAAGGGTTGGTTTGGGTGGTTATGTTTATAATGACAGGAATGGGATCATTGACCGAACCGGATTCCAACTGGCCTATGCATACCATATACCATTGAAGTCCACCAATAATGCCCAACTATCCTTTGGGCTTTCGGCTGATTTCTTTCAATTCAAGATTGATGAGGATCAGATCATTACATATGATGCGGATGATCCCCTGCTGCTTGAATACGATAAAGTGCTCTACATACCCGATGCCAATTTTGGCGTCTATTATACCACGGTAGATTATTATGCCGGGTTTTCTGCCACCCAACTGTTCAGGGCATCCCTTAAGCTTGGTAAGAACGGTGCTTCGGACTACCGGACGATGCGGCATTATTATTTGACCGGGGGGTATCTGTTTGAACTGAATATTGATTTTTCATTACAGCCATCTGTTCTCATAAAGACATCCGATTACCTGAGCAGTTTCCAGGTTGACATCAGTCTCAAAACCTTTTACAAGGAGGATTACTGGTTAGGACTCTCATACAGGACCAGTGATGCAATAATCATCATGGCAGGGGTCAAGGTTGACCAGTATTATATTGGTTATGCTTTTGATTATGCACTCAGCAGTATACGGAAGCACAGCTTTGGTACTCATGAGTTCATGGTTGCTGTGAAGTTTGGCTCGAATGCCAGAAGGTACAGGTGGTTGAACAGATATTAGAAGGTCAGCGTAAACACGGTTTCTTTTTCCGGTTCTGAGTAAGCGGAGATGGTACCGCCATGGAGCCGTAAGATTTGCCGGGAGAGGCTTAGTCCAATACCTGAACCCCTTTGTTTAGTAGTAAAAAACGGGATAAAGACTTTATCCAGCACCTCTTTAATGATACCCTGACCGTTGTCAAATACCTGCATAATAACACGCCCTCTCTTATTGAGTATTGCTTTCAGTATTATCCGGCCTTCTTTGCGTCCCTCCAGTGCATGAATGGAGTTTTTAATGAGGTTGATGAGTACCTGTTCTATCAGTTCCTCATCGGCTGAAACTTCCAGATCTTCCGGTTCAATGCTCACATCAAAAGCAATCTCTGTACGCTTGATCTCTTCATCCATCAGGAGCAGGATGTTTTTAAAAAGATCTTTCACTTTCGTGATTTTGAAATTGGGTTTCGGTATTCTTGTAAGGTTCCGGTAAGTATTTACAAAGTGCAGCAGGCCCGTACTTCTTTTATTAATGGTCTGCAGTGCCTGCTGGATCTCATCAACGGTTGCCAAATCCATCTTTATAGAGCTGTTTTGATTTTCGCTTGATATTCCCTTGAGCATGATATCCAGTGTGGAAGAGAGAGAAGCAATAGGAGTGATGGAATTCATGATCTCGTGTGTAAGGACACGGATCAATTTTTGCCAGGCTTCTGTCTCCTGCTCTTCCAAAACGCTTTGAATGTTTTTTATGGTGGCAAGGATGATGAGTTTGTCATGTATCTTAAACTCGGATGCATTAATTACCAGCTGTAAGATGTCGTCTTCATCCTGGACCTTAACCAGTGGATTTTCTCCTGGTTTAATGTTCAGCAGGGTGTTAGCCAATTCAGTGCTTAATGGTTCAAGTGCGGTAATATTTTTGAGGTTGTTTATCTGGAACAGTTTTTTTGCCGCTTTGTTGATCATCTCCACGTTACCGTTTTTCTGAAAAGCAATGATGCTGACATCAATATTCTGAACGATACTCTGCAGGTAATGATAGTGTTCTTCTTTTTCAGATCGTACTGTTTGAAAATCTTTTATAACTGCATTGAATGCTTTATTCAGTTCATCAAAGGAGGATCCCATACCTTCCACCTGAAATGAACGGGTGAATTCCGAAAATCGAATGGATTCGAGAAAACTGGCCAGATCCCGATTGGTTTTGTCGACAAATCGAATCAGTGAATATACTTCGTATACAATGATTGCACCAACAATAACAGAAGTAATATGATACCTGGTGGTTAGTGAAAAGAAGAAGAGGAATATGGTTGCTGCCAGCAACAGTATCCTGAAGATAGCAACTACTTTGAATTTTTTAAAGATCATATTTTTCCATCCTTCTGTATAATGATGTCCTTGTTAATCCAAGATCGACCGCTGCCTGTGTGATATTACCCTGGTGGTGTTTCAGCACTTTTTCAATGATTGACCGTTCTATTTCATCCAGGTTATATGTATCGATCTCAAGGTCAGTTACTTTTTTTGTTTGAGGTGACAAAATAAAATCATCGGGTTGCAGTGTATCGGAATCACTCATAATGATCGCCCGTTCGATTGCATGTTGTAGTTCACGGACATTTCCTGGCCAGTGGTATTGAGTCAGGGTTTTTAATGCTCCGGCACTTATACCGCGAATAGACTTCTTATATTTCTTAGCATAGCTTTTTAAGAAATGGTCTGTCAGCAGGGGGATATCACCGGTTCTTTCTCTGAGGGGAGGAAGGTGTATCTCAACGGTATTGATCCGGTATAACAGATCCTGTCTGAACTGGTTTTCATCAACCATTTGATGAATGTTGTTGTTAGTGGCACAAATCAATCGCACGTTTACTGGTCTTGGATTGTTTGAACCAACGCGTATGACCTCTTTTCTTTCAATAACCGTTAATAATTTCGTTTGTAATGGAAGGGATAAATTTCCAATTTCATCCAGAAAAAGCGTTCCCCCGGACGCGATTTCAAATCGTCCGGACTTTTCCTTTTTTGCATCGGTAAATGCACCTTTTTCATGCCCGAAAAGTTCACTTTCAAATAGTGTTTCACTTATCGATCCAAGATCAACACTGATGAAAATTTCATCTTTACGGAGCGAATTCCTATGCAGTGCTCTGGCAACCAGTTCTTTGCCAGTTCCATTTTCGCCAAGGATAAGCACGTTGGCATCCGTTTGAGCAACTTTCTTTATCGTGGCAAAGACGGATTTCATTTCAGGTGAATTCCCGATGAATTCATGGAATGGTTGATCCAGTACAGCACTGATCTCTTTCTGTTTATTCCTCAAACTCTCTGTTTCCTTCCGGGATCTTCTGAGCTTGATGGATGAGGAAACGGTTGCCAGCAATTTTTCATTCTGCCAGGGTTTCAAAACAAAGTCAGTAGCCCCTGCTTTAATGGCTTTTACAGCTTTTTCTGCATCTCCATACGCTGTAATGAATACCACTACCGATGAGGGATCGATCTCCAGTATTTTAGCTAACCAGTCGAATCCCTCCTGACCGCTGATGGCATCTTTTGTGAAATTCATATCCAGCAGGATCACGTCGTAATTTCCGGTACTGACATAATCCGGAATTTGTTTGGGATTATTGATGGTATCGATCACCTCAACATGAGGTTTAAGTAATAATTTTAAGGCAAAAAGTATGTCTTCGTTGTCATCAATTGCCAGTATTCGTCCTTCCTGTTTGCTCATGGTTTATAAAAAGAGTTTAAAATGATTAGAAAAAGATAACTGATCGGGTTGCAAATACTTGTATCAGTAAATTTAGTCCAAATTTACAATTTTTTTTCATTGTTCGAATTCGTACTATTTCTGTTTCGAATTCGAACACTTTTTTTTCAAGAAGAGATCCTGGCTTGTTGATAAATTATTGTATATGAGCATATAAGCTGGTTTGGCATAATAAATGCATTTCTGCACACGGACAAACCAATTGCCTCATAGAATGGATAGACCTATTGAAAAAAAGCACAAATTTGCCAAACGTGTTATTTGGATTTCATTAGCTGGAATAGTTTTTCTTGCATTGCTGTATTTCATTATTTTCGGAGATAAGAGTTCCAAGTTAAATGTTGAGAAGGATAAGGTAACCATTGAGGAGATAACGGAGGATCTATACAAGAATTACATTGCGGTAACCGGTGCAGTCGAACCAATCCAAACGATTTATCTATCGTCCATGGAAGGTGGGAGCCGTGTGGAGGAAATTGTTATAGAGGAGGGTAATTTTGTTAAAAAGGGGGACATTATTGTCACATTAAGCAATACCAGCCTGATCCTCGAGATTTCCAATTATGAAGCACAGGTATCCAGAATATCCAACGAATTAAGACAGGCGCGGTTGTTGATGGAACAACAGACCCTGAATTCAAAAAGCAGATTGCTCGAGTTGCAGACCAATATCTTACAACAGAAAAGAGCTTTTCATAACAATAAGATTTTATTTGAGGGGAATCATATTTCGGAGGAGGAGTTTAAGATTTCGCAAGAGCAGTATGAATTATCCCTTCAACAACTTGAACTGTTGAAAGAGAATCTGAAACAGGATTCAGTATTTCGTAGTGTTCAGGTTGAATCCCTTGAAAGTTCGGTTCGACGAATGCAGCAGAACCTGGAGATTGTGACCCGTAGACTTGAAGGGCTGAATTACCGGGCTCCGGTTTCAGGGGAGTTGGCCAACCTGAATCTTGAAGTAGGACAGGTGATTAGTATGGGGCTTCGGTTTGGACAGATAAATATTCTGGATTCTTACAAATTGCGGGTCGAAATAGATGAATATTTTATATCTAATGTATCCAAAGGGCTTTCCGGCGATTGTGATTTCTCTGGAAATTCCTACAAAGGCTTTATTACCAAAGTATATCCCGAAGTTACCAACGGGCGGTTTGCCGTTGACATGGAGTTTGTGGATTCCGTTCCCGATCGGATCCGGATTGGGCAAACAAGTCGCATACGGTTGGAATTAGGCAGGCCAAAAACAGCGATCCTTATACCCCGTGGCGGATACTACCAAAGTACCGGCGGACAGTGGGTATATGTAGTGGATCCTTCCGGAGATTTTGCTGAAAAACGAAGCATTACACTGGGTAGTCAGAATCCAAGGTATTATGAAGTACTTGAGGGACTCAAACCCGGAGAAAAAGTGGTTGTCTCAAGCTATGATAACTTCGGAGATGTAGATAAGTTAATATTCAAATAACCACATAAAAGGAATTACAACGTTTATTTAACTAAATTTTACCATTATGATTAAAACAGTAGATCTGACAAAAATCTTCAGAACCGATGAAGTGGAGACCACAGCCCTGAATACGGTTTCAATGGAGATTACAAATGGCGAATTTGTTGCTGTAATGGGGCCTTCCGGATGCGGGAAATCAACCTTGTTGAACATCCTGGGTCTTCTTGACAATCCGACAAGTGGAGAGCTCTATTTCAGCGAACAGGAGGTTGCGAAATACTCCGAAAGGAACCGGACCAACCTGCGAAAAGGGAGTATCGGATTTGTTTTTCAAAGCTTTAACCTGATCGATGAGCTGACCGTTTATGAAAATGTGGAATTACCGCTGTTGTATATGAAGGTTTCCGGCTCTGAGAGACGCAAAAAAGTGGACGAAGTGCTCGAAAGAATGAAGATTGTCCACCGTAAAAAACACTTCCCGCAACAGCTGTCCGGTGGACAACAACAGAGAGTGGCTATTGCCCGAGCCGTTGTTACCAGGCCCAAGCTTATCCTTGCAGATGAGCCAACCGGTAACCTGGATTCTGCTAACGGTGAGGAAGTAATGAACCTGCTGACCGAGTTAAATAAAGATGGTACAACCATTGTTATGGTGACACACTCACCGACTGATGCAGAATATGCACACAGAATTGTTCAACTATTCGATGGCCATATAGTAACTGAGAACATCAAGCAGGTGCTGTAGCACGGAGCATCTTACCCGGGGAACACCGGATGGAACCATCTTTAATTAAAAGAAAGGGATCGTTATGAAAGAACTATGTGTACCCGTACCTCATTTCCAGGAAAAAGAAAATGCTGAGCTTGTGCTGAAAGTTGGGAAGGAAAGGATCAGCTTTAGTTTCCGGGTGGTATCCTTTCCATGGGACGTGGAAGATGAATTTTCGAATGGTAAGGATGAAGTTTCCCGTTCTCTTGCCAGAATTACAAGGTTAAAAAATTCCATCAATTCGTATGATAAGAATTGGGAACTGATCCAGATTTATACCCCACTTGAGGAAGCCCGATTTATTCAGGTATTGTACAGACAGAAGAAAAAGGCATAATCAATTTGAGGGTATTCATCAAACTATTTACAATGAAGAGAAAGTTACTGGTATTGAGTTTATTTTTTGTTATTACCCTGCTTTTTACATTGAGCGGCCAGGAAAACAAATGGTCATTGGATGATTGCATCTCCTATGCTCTGGAGAATAATATCCAGTTGAAGCGGGAGCAGTTAAACGCTAAAACGTCCCAGAACAGCCACCTGAATTCGAAGCTTCAGCTTCTGCCTTCTCTTAACGGATTTTCAAACGTATCATATAACTGGGGTAAGACCTTTAGTTACGATGAATTGGCGTATGTTGACCAGAACTATCTGGATTTCAATTTTGGTGTGCAGGCAAGTGTTGAATTATTTAACGGACTGCAAAAACTCAACACCATCCAGCAGAACAAGTACAATGTAATGTCAAGCCTTGAAAGTGTTGAAGGAATTAAGGATGAGATAACGCTTAATATAGCAGCTGCTTTTCTGCAGATATTGCTTAACAAGGAATTGTTGACCCTGGCTGAGGAACAACATGAATTGACAAGATTACAGGTAGAGCGAACAGCGAAGTTGGTTGAAGTTGGAAACGAGCCAAAGGGGAGTTTACTGGAGATGCAGGCGCAGGAAGCATTGGAGAGATCAAATGTCATTAATGCTAAAAACAGTTTAAAAATTTCCATACTTACCCTGGCTCAATTACTAAACCTTGATTCAATTGGATCATTTGAAATAGAAATATCCCAGGTGCTTAAAATTGATGAAAAACTCGTTCTGGTTTCTCCTGAATCCATTTATACAGAAGCTGAGTTATTCATGCCCTATGTAAGAAGTGCTGAATTCGGATTGAAAAGCCAGCGGGAAGGACTGGCCATTGCCCGAGGCCTGCGCAGTCCGAGCTTAACCTTGAATTTCCTCGAATACTCACGGTATAATGAACTGGCCGTCCTGCCGGGTGTTGATGAATACCCGTTCAAGAATCAGATTTCAGATTTTGAATACAAACAGGTGAACCTGAGCCTTGCAGTACCGATTTTTAACAACTGGAATGTGCAGTATCAGATCAGCAATGCAAAAGTTGCTCTTGAAGATTCAAAACTGAATCTGGATCTCGCAAAACAATTGCTGTACGAAGCCATTCAACAGGCTCATGCAAATGCGGTTGCAGCACTCGAAAATTATTATGCCAAGCAGGAATTGGTCATTTCGAGTCAGGAAGCCTTTACTTATACCGACGAGCGATATAACGTGGGAATGGTGAATTCTGTCGAATACAACCTCGCAAAAAATAACCTGACAAGAGCCCAGTCCGATCTGCTGCAAGCCAAGTATGATTATATTTTTAAAACCAAGATACTTGATTTTTATCAAGGTATAGAGCTGAAGCTCTAACCTGCAATTTTTTGCGAACCTTTTCATAGTTTGGTTATTTGTGGTACAAAAGGCCTGGAGCGATCCGGGTCTTTTTTTTATGAACTCACGGCGTTACTCAGAGTCACACCGTGATTAATCTAAATTCCAGCTTGCAAAATCGGAGTATTGTTTGCAAATAAAAATCCGGAAATTCCGTTGTTAACAAAGGATGATGATTTTTGGTTAATTTTACAACCAAGCCAGGGTTATGAGCAGGTCTATTATCTTCATTTCAGGTTGTTTACTGTGTTGTTTCATCCT
>CAYMFM010000032.1:0-29616 GCA_964389685.1 uncultured Rikenellaceae bacterium | reverse complement strand
TTATGAGCAGGTCTATTATCTTCATTTCAGGTTGTTTACTGTGTTGTTTCATCCTCTCCTGTGAAAAAGACACATTCAATACAGATCGGGATGTCAAACTTTTCTTTTCTGTTGATACCCTGTTTTTCGATACAATTTTCACAACCATTGGCTCGACGACAAAAGAGTTTAAAGTGTATAATCATGAAAAACAGAGCATTAAGGTGTCTGATATTTTCCTTGCCGGGAGTGATGCTTCCAGTTTCAGACTCAACATAAACGGGCGGGAACAGAATCAGGCAAAAAACATTGAGATTCGCGCCAGGGACAGCCTTTATATTTTTGTTGAGGTTACCGTAGATCCGCTGGGGCAGGATGCTCCAATGGTTATCCAGGATTCCATTGTGTTTATAACCAATGGGAATGTGCAGGATGTGGACCTGGTTGCATGGGGTCAGGATGTAAACCTTATCAATGGGGAGGAGATTGAAACTACTACCTGGACAAATGCGAAACCCTATCTGGTGTATAACTCCATGCTGGTCGATACCCTCCAGACACTAACCATTGAAGCCGGGACACAAATTCATTTTCATAACCGGTCCACACTTTATGTTAGTGGAACCCTGATTGTGAATGGGACACTGGAAGAACCGGTGATCTTTCAGGGAGACCGGTTAGAGGAGATCTATGAAGATATCCCGGGACAGTGGGGGGGACTCTATTTCCTGAATGGAAGCAGTAATAACATTATTGATTATGCTGAAATAAAAAATGCAATCAACGGGATTCATCTCGGAAACCTCTATACCTCTTCCTTGCCACCCGATCTGAGCGTTTCAAATAGTAAAATTGAACACGTGAATTATGCCGGGATCTCTTCTATTGGAGCAACTGTTTCCGTAATCAACACCATCATAGCAGATTGTGGCTTTTATGGCCTGCTGCTAACGACCGGTGGGGATTATGAATTTTACCATACGACAATTTGCAACTTCTGGAATTATGCCAACCGGATCACCCCTTCTGTGGTATTGACAAATTATTACAACATCAATGATACAGCCCTGTTCACCGGAGATTTGGTTAGGGCTGAATTTGGCAATTGTATCATCTATGGTGACAGGGAAACAGAGGTTGGCATTGACCGGCTTGAGGGGATTGGTGATTTCAATTATCTTTTCGACCATTGCCTGATAAGGGCTGATACCACAAGAGTGGATCTGTCGGACCCGGTAACCTGCAAAGATCTTTTCATTAATATTGATCCACGGTTCATTTCTGTTGCCGAATACAATTACCAGCTGGACACTTTGTCCGGTGCAAAAGACCTTGGATCAATTGATATCGGGAATCGGTTTCCACTCGATATTCTGATGCAGGATAGAACGGTTGACGATGGACCGGACCTGGGTGCTTATGAAAGGGTTGAGAAGTAGATGTAGGGGAAGTTACAAAAACTTAATTTATAGAACACTGCACATAATATGGGTAAAGTTTCATGTTGTTCTGCCAAAGGCCTGCCTACGGCAGGCAGGCATCCCTTACGGGACATATGGTCCCATATGGTTTCAAGAATAGAAACCAGGTCTTTTTTTTTGTTGGCAATTACTCTTTTTTTACATCAGACCGGGATCTCCCAGGAAATAGTCAGGGAGGAACGGGGCGACCTGCGGATCATGTTTTATAACGTTGAGAACCTCTTTGATACCATCGATGATCCGTCAACTCAGGATGATGAGTTTTTACCCACTGGGGAGAGGTATTGGACACCCCGACGCTATCGAAACAAACTCACTCATTTGTACAAGGTTATTATTGCCCTTGGTGGGTGGAGACCTCCTGAAATCATTGGTTTATGTGAAGTCGAAAACCGCGGTGTGCTGGAAGATCTTCTACAAAAAACACCCCTTGCCAGATACAATTACCAGATCGTTCACCGGGATTCTCCTGATGAACGGGGAATAGATGTCTCTTTACTCTTTCTCCCTGAATGCTTTACAGATCTTGCTACCAGTTATCTTCCGGTAACAGTTGCCGGTGAGCCCGAATGGAAAACAAGGGATATTTTGCACCTGGAAGGAATTACTGTTTATGATGACACGCTACACCTTTTTGTCAATCACTGGCCCTCCCGGTCAGGAGGGCAATTGGAAACTGAAGATTACCGGTTTGCAGCTGCCAGGGTATTGAGAAAAGAGATTGACAGGGTTTTCGCACTTAATCCTGGATCTTACGTGATCGTAATGGGTGATTTTAATGATAACCCGGATGACAGGAGTATTCAGAGTGTACTTGGAGTTGAAAGCGAAATTGGCCTTATAGGGTATGAAAAGTTGTATAATCTTTCGGTGAGTGGGGAAGATCAAAAAGTGGCAGGTAGCTATAAGTATCAGATGATCTGGGACTTGATGGATCAGTTTATCGTATCCGGCAAATTGCTTTGTGAGAACGGGGACCTTCATGTCAAAGAGAATGGTTTCCGCATTTTTTCACCGGATTTTCTTCTGGAAGAAGATAAAACAAACATGGGTATAAAACCCTTCAGGACTTATTTCGGGTTCAGGTATCAAAACGGCTTCAGTGATCATTTACCCGTATTCATTGACCTTTGGAAACAGACAAACGTTAAATGAACCGCTATTTCCCCGATTTTTTTAAACCTAACTCAGCTGCTTTCTTCATCATAAACTCATGCGCTTCTTCGTAATTGTTGCCAATCTCCCCTTCCAGAATGGCTTCTTTGATGGCGTTTTTGATGATGCCAATTGTCCGGGATGGCTTAAGATTAAAGGTTTTTATTATCTCATCTCCTGATATGGGTGGCTGAAAATTGCGGATGGCATCTTTCTCCTCGATCTCCTTTAATTTTTGGCGGACAAGTTTGAAGTTCCGGAGATGGGATTTTACCCGTTTTTCATTTTTTGATGTTATGTCTGCCTCGCACAACATCATCAGATCATCAATATCATCACCCGTATCAAAAAGTAATCGCCTTACCGCTGAATCGGTCACTTCTTCCTGAACCAAGGCAATGGGGCGTAAATGCAACAGCACAAGTTTCCTGACATATTTCATCTTCTCATTCATGGGTAACTTCAGCCGTTCAAATATCCTGGGGACCATTTTTGCTCCCCGAAACTCATGACCATGAAAAGTCCAGCCTTGATCGGGACTATACCGTTTAGTCTGGGGTTTGGCAATATCATGCAGTAAAGTCGCCCAACGCAACCAGAGATTATCGGTTTTTTGACTGATGTTATCAAGGACTGAAATGGTATGGATCAGATTATCCTTATGCTGTTTTCCTTCTTTTACCTCCACCCCCTTCAAATTATCCAACTCAGGGAAGAAAATCGAAAGCAATCCCGTACTTTCCAGTAAAATAAATCCAATGGAAGGTTTTGGTGACAGTATGATCTTATTCAATTCGGTAACAATTCGTTCAATTGATACAATGGTTAATCTTTCACGGTTTTTCTTAATGGATTGCAGGGTTTTATTTTCAATTGTGAAATTGAGTTGGGTAGCAAAACGAATGGCTCTCATCATCCTGAGCGGATCATCTGAAAAGGTTTGATCCGGGTCTAAAGGAGTCCTGATCAATTGATCATGAATATCCTGTAACCCATTGAACGGGTCAATCAACTCTCCATACGTTTCTCTGTTCAAGCTGATCGCCAGTGTGTTGATGGTAAAATCCCTTCTGTTTAGATCATCTTCCAGACTTCCGTTCTCAACGGTGGGTTTCCTGGAGTCTTTCCTGTATGATTCCTTCCTGGCACCTACAAACTCTATGTCATACCCTTCATGACGAATCATGGCTGTCCCAAAACGTTTGTAAATGGTAACCCCCTTCTTAATCCCTAACTCATCAGCAACTTTGTATGCCATATCAATTCCATTTCCAATGATTACAATATCCAGATCCCTGTCCCTGAGATTCCTGTTAAGGATGCAATCACGAACATATCCGCCGATCAGATAACCCGAAACATGTTCACGGGTCAGAACACGGGATATAACCTTGAGAACAGGATTATCAAGACATTTCTTCATATGTATATATGACAACTTATTACTTTTTAATGACAAAATTACAATTTAATGTATTTTTTTGGAATAGTTGGTTTATATTTGGCTTTGGTACTGCATTTGATAAGGGTAAGAACTCAAAATAAGAGGTTTTAAGTAATTATTAATTTAACACGCGAATAATGATTGAACATTTAACAAAAGAGACGTTTAAGGAAAAGGTATTTAACTTTGAGCAAAACAAAGATTGGAAATTTGAAGGTGAATTACCCTGTTTAATTGATTTTTACGCCGATTGGTGTCAACCGTGTAAAATGGTTACTCCTATTCTTGAAGAATTATCCAGTGAATATAAAGGGAAGTTGAATATTTATAAAGTAGATACTGAAGACCAGCAGGAGTTGGCTGCAATGTTTGGAATTCAAAGTATACCATCACTACTTTTTGTTCCGGTGAATGAACTGCCACAAATGGCGATGGGTGCTTTGCCCAAAGACTCGTATGAGAGAGCGATTAAAGATGTGTTGAAAGTTGAAAAAAATTAGACCAATTTTATTTCTATTCGAAAATTCTTATCTTTGGTAGTGGTAAAGGGGTGCCTTAACATAGCGGGCTGAGATCAAACCCAAGGAACCTGATCCGGGTAATTCCGGCGTAGGGAATAGCCTTAACCCCCAGGTTTTACAAAATTTCAATAAGATGAAACGGGTAATCATTTGCTGTTTTGCCCATCTTCTTATTCTGTTTGTGCAAGGTCAACACAGACTGGAAGGGGTCATAACGGATGCATCGGGAAACCATCTGACTGGTGCTAATATTGTATTAAAAGGAGAGATTCGTGGAACAACCTCGGATTTGAATGGCAACTTTGTTTTTTCTTCCGTAAAGGAGGGAGAACATACGCTGCAGGTTTCATACCTCGGTTATAAAACGTTGCTAAAAACAATCATTCTCGAACGTAATACTTCCCTTCTACTGGTTTTAGAAAGATCCAGTATTATGGCTGATGAAGTGATTATTAAATCATTGCGGGCTTCAGAAAAGGATCCGCTGGCGTACACAAACGTGGATAGGGATGAACTTCATCGGGTGAATACCGGCGATGATATTCCGTTTTTATTATCACTGACGCCTTCTCTCATAGCAACCTCAGAGACAGGGACTGGAATTGGATATACTGCCTTGAGGATCAGGGGATCGGATCCTACACGGATAAACGTTACCATCAATGGCATACCGCTGAATGATTCAGAATCTCAAGGGGCATTCTGGGTGGATATCCCGGATTTTACCGCTTCAGCCGATAATATTCAGATTCAGCGAGGCGTTGGGACATCAACCAATGGAGCAGCTTCGTTCGGTGGTACCATTAATTTTCAAACCACTGCTCTTAATCATGATCCTTATCTTGAGATACGGAGTACATCAGGTTCATTCAAAACCTTTAAGAATTCGGTAAAAGTGGGTACCGGCATGATCGATGAGAAATTTTCATTTGATGCCCGGTTTTCAAAGATCCTGTCGGATGGATACATAAAGCATACTGCATCTAATCACACCAGCTTTTTCCTAACCGGTGCCTGGTATTCGCAAAAAAACCTGTTACGGGCAACAGTAATTTCCGGAGAGGAGCATACCGGGATCAGTTGGTGGGGTGTACCGGATTACATGCTTGAAACAGATCGGAGATACAACCCTGCCGGAGAGTACCTTGATAGTGAGGGGGATTTGAAATATTACGAAGATCAAAAGGATAATTATTGGCAGACCCATTATCAATTGCACTTTTCCCGTGAAATATCACAGGAGTTAATCGTAAATGCAGCAATCCATTACACCCGGGGAACGGGTTATTATGAGCAGTATATGGATGATGAGAATTCGTATCATTCCACACTGTTTTATGAGTATGGTCTTGATAGCATGTTCATCCTGAACAACGATACAATTTTATCCTCTGATCTCGTCAGACAAAAATGGCTTGACAATGATTTTTATGGTTTGGTGTTTTCATCCACGTATACCTTTGGAAAAACAGAAGCATCAATAGGTGGGGGGTGGAATTATTATGACGGGGACCATTTTGGAAAGATCCTATGGGTTGAGAAGAACAACCTGGTGCCAAAGAATCATGAATGGTATTTCAATACGGGCAGAAAATCCGATTGGAATATATATGCCAAACTGAATTATTCACTGAGCAACCGGCTAAATGCTTTTGCTGATTTACAATATAGAAAGATTGTTTACAAAATGTCGGGGCCGGATGATGATTTGACAGACCTGACTCAGAAACATACATTTGGTTTCTTCAATCCCAAATTGGGTTTACATTATACCATTCATCCCGGAATGACGACTTTTCTTTCCTTTTCGATCGGCCAGAGGGAACCTGCCCGGAGTGACTTTAAGGATGCAACAGGGGATGAGGAGGCAACACCAAAACCAGAAAAACTATATGATTTTGAAGCGGGATTCTCGCGGTCAGGACAATTTTTGAACCTCGCCCTGAATGGGTATTACATGTATTATAAGGATCAATTGGTCCCTACCGGAGAGAAGAGTAACGTTGGCAATGATATTATGACCAACGTAGATATCAGTTACCGGGCAGGAATTGAGTTACAAGGGGCACTGAAAATAACCGACCGGTTGATCTGGGATCTGAATGTAACCCTTAGCAGTAACAAGATCAAGAACTTCGTTGAATATGCCACCTATTATGATGAGAATTGGAATGAAACGTATCAATCGAAGGGGTTAGGCAAAAGCGACCTGGCTTACTCTCCCTCACTGGTTGGTTCCAGCAGACTGGCTTTTAAACTGTTTAAAGGACTGGAACTGAGTTTATCAACAAAATATGTCGGTAGTCAATATTTTGACAATACATCATCCGACGATCGAAAACTCGATCCCTACCACGTCACTGATTTAAGAATAGATTACGTGGTCAATCCAGGATGGATGAAAGAACTTGTATTCCAGGTTCAGGTAAATAACCTGTTTAATAACCTTTACATCAGCAATGCATATGGCGGGAACTGGTATGAACAGGGTGAGGAAAAATCATGGATATACTATTTCCCTCAGGCCGGAATGCATTTTCTTGCAGGATTCTATCTGAAATTTTAGGACTTCGTCTGACGAATAAAAAATCACACTTAACTTTTTTTAAGATCTTTGTAACAAATCGGATTTTCGTGCGTTTAAATCAATAGAAGATAACAAAAAGTCACACAGAAAGTAAGCAAACGCATTGTTATTTTTTTAGATTTTAGGTTAATTTTTAGGGGATGAATGAAAAATCAGGGCTAAAACCCTGATTTTTTTTTATTAACTTACAGGGCAGGAAAGTATCGTGTTACATTATACCTAAGAATCTGATCAGATGAACCAATCGGATGAGAAATACCCTTACAGTGTAGAAATGTTCACCAGGTTTGTCATTGAATGTGTGGATCGTGCCCGGGGTGAGGATATATATGAATTAATTGGTGAAAATCTACTGGAATTGAATCCTGGAGCGATTGTTATTTCGGTTGTAGTGGAGCTTGAAAAAAACATTATCCATCTGAAAAAGATCACCGGTCTGGAACCCTTCACAGATAAGGTTAGTGCGATACTGAATTGTAATCCACAAGAGTTGAAATTAACAACGGAAGGATTGAATGTTGACGGTCTACAAACCCGTAAATTACTGAAAGTTGAGGGAGGATTATATAAATTGAGCATGCATCAGATCCCAAAGAAGGCATGTACTGCTATCGAGAAGTTATTGAATATAAGAGAGATTTTTGAAATTGGATATGCATGGGAAGGTGTTTTATTTGGTGGTGCTGTGATTATATTAAGGGATAACGTGGCCCTTACGAAACAAGAGATTCTTGAGGCTTATATCACCCAGGCTTCCATTGCCTTGAAGCAATTTCAGACGGATGAGGCTCTGCGGGAGAACCAAAAGGAATATCAGGATCTGTTTGATAACGCCCCCGATATGCACTTTCTAGTCCAGCCGGACGGATCCATCAAATCAGTAAATCTTTTTGGAGCTACCTACCTTGGGTATACTAAGGAGGAGTTAATCGGTAAAGAAGTATGGCATGTTGTTCATCCGGATGATCTTGAAAAGGTAAAGAGCCAAATTGCTGAGATCCTTGCCAGCAGGAAGGACTCAAGTGAGCTGGAATTCAGGAAAGTGAGAAAAGATGGATCAGTGCTCATTGTTCAGGAGAGGGTCCATCTGATATTAGATGAAAACAAAAATCCGGTTGAGATCAGGATCATTTGCAGGGATATTACAGATAACAAAAAGTATGAGAAAGATTTAATAGACCGGGAATCCCAGATACGAACAATCCTGAAATATTCTCCGGTTCCTCAAATCATTGAAAACTTTGAAGAGGCAAAAACCTATGTTGAGGGATTGAAACAACAGGGTATTACAGGAATAAAAGAGTACCTTAAACAACATACCGATAAACTGACGGAATGCCGGGATAAAGTTAAAATCATTGAAGTGAATAATGCATTCCTTAAACTCTATCAGGCTGAAAATATTAAGATACTGGAACAAAATGTCCACAGAATCATTACACTGCAATCTATTGAAATGTTTGTCGAAGGACTGCTCCATCTGATGGATGGTGAAGACTCATTTACCGGCGAAACCGTTTATTATGATCTGGAAAACTCGAAAATTGAAGCAATCACCCGGTGGGCTGTTGTTCCGGGGCATGAAGATACACTCGATATGATTGTTGTTTCCATGGAGGATATGACAGAGTTGAAGAAGAATGAAAAAGATCTTTTGGAGGCAAAGATCAAGGCTGAAGAATCGGATAAGTTAAAAACTGCTTTCCTTGCCAATATGTCCCATGAAATCAGGACTCCAATGAATGCCATTGTGGGATTTGCAGAATTGTTAAAAGATCCCAATCTTCCTATAGATCAGCGACTGGAATTCTCCAATATTCTGACCAGCAGTTGCGAAACACTATCTGAAATCATTGACGATATCATAGATATTGCAAAGATTGAGGCGGGGCAGACAAAAATCCGGTATTCCAACTGCCTGGTAGACGAGGTGATGCAGGAATTATATACATTTTACAGTAAGGAAATCAGAAGAGAGGAGAAAAAGATAGAATTAAGATTAAAGAGCAGCCACCGGATGGTCATGGTAACCGATCGTGCACGATTAATGCAGATCTTGTCAAACCTCCTGGATAATGCCGTGAAATTTACGGATGAGGGAATTGTTGAATTTGGTTGTCGTTCACTAGAGGATGAATCAGTTGAGTTTTTTGTTGCCGATTCGGGAATTGGAATACCCGAAGAGATGCATGACCTGATCTTCGACCGTTTCAGACAGCTGGACAATTCTACCTCCCGGAAGCATGGTGGGACAGGGTTGGGATTGACAATCTCGAAAAACCTTGTTGATCTGTTGGGGGGAAAGATCTGGTTGGAATCGGTTACTGGCAAGGGAACCACTTTCTTTTTCAGGCTACCGGATAAATCCGAAAAGGAGAAGCCTACAGAATCATCCCCCTATTTAAAGATTGTCAGGGAAGCCTTGAAATGGAATGAAAAAACCGTTTTGATTGTTGAAGATAACCATGCCAACTGGGAGTTTTTTAAGGCGGTTCTGGCAAAAACCGGTGCTTCACTGGTCAGAGCTTCCACAGGACAGGAAGCCTTAGACTATGCAACATCAAATGATCCGCTGGATTTGATCCTTATGGATATTCAAATGCCGGATATAAATGGTTATGAAGCCACAAAAAAGATAAGACAGTTGCATAAAAACCTACCGATCATTGCGCAAACTGCTTATGCTATGCCACATGACAGGGAGAGATCCCTTACCGCCGGATGTGATGACTATCTGCCTAAACCCATAAAACCGGAAGATCTTCTTTCAATCATCAAAAAATACTTTTGATCTTTTCTTAACGATGTCGCTGTTTCCATGCAACAATCAACAACTGAATTTATGCTTTCACCAGAAATAATTATAAAATATGATACTCATTGCAGATAGTGGCTCTACAAAAACTGACTGGCGGATTATTAAGAATGATGGTGAAGTAACAGCACTGGAGAGTTCCGGGCTCAATCCCTTTTACCTGACTGAGCAGGAGATCAGTCATGAAATTGAAAACAGGGTCACGCAGGATATTCAGCCTGGAGATATCGAACGGATCTATTTCTACGGGGCAGGTTGTTCCACACCGGAAAAAAATCAAATCATAACCAATGGCCTGAGGTGTGTCTTTCCTGAATCAGCCATAGCGGTTGCCTCAGACCTTCTTGGTGCAGCCCGTGCCCTTTTTAAGAATCAGTCGGGACTGGTCGTAATACTTGGAACAGGTACAAATACTGCACTATACGATGGACAGGATATTGTAATGAGTATTCCCGCTCTCGGATACATACTGGGAGATGAGGGAAGCGGAGCCTATTTTGGTAAAAAATTGATAAAAGCATACCTGCAGGATGAATTACCAGGTGCTATCCTGGATGACTTCCGCCATGTTTATAATCTAACCGTTGAAGATATAAAACACGCCGTTTACAAAGAGGCAAAGCCGAATCAGTTTTTTGCATCATTCACTCGATTTATCTCCCAACACATGAATGATTCCTTTATTCAGAAAATGATCAGGAAGGGTTTCAGTGAATTGTTTGAGAAGCAAATCATGAAAGTGGATGGATGGCAAAATCAAAAAATCAGGTTTACGGGATCAATTGCTTATTATTTCGAGCCTTTGCTCATGAAGATTGCCGTGGAGTATGGCACTGAAATTGACAGGATACTGAAGGCTCCCATTGATGAGTTGGTTTCGTATCACCTGGATATGCTGCAGGAAAACGAAAGATCGTAACATGAATAGAAAAGAGGTAATTCAGTTCATCAGGGAAGACACGACTGGAACACGATCTTCTGGGAGAACGGGAGGTACCCAATGAGTACTATTATGGCATCCTGAAGCCGGAAAACATGATTATGCCGCATAAGATGCAGGGAAGGAAGAAATAGGACCCGCCCGGAATGATACTTTCCACTTCCTTCCGGAGCGAGATTCATTTTTTCACTTTTCAGACCGCCTCATTTATCCTGCATCTCTTCCAGTATCTTCTCAACTGCTTGCTCGGTTTGGGTTAACTTCTTCCGGCACAGTTTAATCAGTTGAGCGACACGTTTCACTTTCTCGGTGAGATCGTCAACATCAAGGTCTTCATTTTCAATGTGCTCAAGAATTTCTTCAATTTCTTTAATGGCATCGCCATACCGAAACTCATCATTTGTCATATCCTTTGTGATTATCAGGTTATTTTTTTGTTGATCCGGCGGGTGTTTTGGGAATGGTGAATGCGAATCGGGTGCCTTTACCTTCTTCACTTTCAACCGAAATAGAGCCCCGATTCTTCAGGATTAATTCATGTGCAATGATCAATCCCAATCCGGTTCCCCGCTCATTAGCTGTTCCCTTACGGGCAATGTGGGTATCCATTCTGAACAATTTCTTCATGTCTTCCTGGTTAATACCAACACCATTATCTGTAATGGTAACTTCAGCAAAACCATTCTTATCCGTAATACCGATCTTCACCCATCCGCCGATATGAGAATATTTAATGGCATTGTTCACCAGGTTTCGAAGCACGGTAGTGATATGGCTTTCATCAGCATAAACAATAAACGCCTCCTGCAAGTCCCGTCTGAATTCAATGTTCTTTTTATGTGCTAACACTTCTTCGACAGAGATCAGGTGATTAATGGTTTTGTACAGGTCGAAATATCCGGGATGAAATTCAATCATTCCTCTCTGATTTCTTGACCATTGTAAAAGATTCTCAAGCAATTGAAAGAGGTTTTTTGAAGATTGATAGATGATTCCACTGTTTTTCTTTATTGCTTTTGTATTTGATTCTCCAGCATTCTGCTCCAGCAAGTCTGTATATTCAAGCAGTAAATTGAATGGTGTTATCAAGTCCTCCGCAAGGACCGTAAAGATCTTATTCTTTGTCAGGTTGATGTTTTGCTGTACCTTCTGCGATTCAATCAGTTGCAGGTTTGTCTCCTCCTGAAGTTGTTTTTGTTTTTCAAGGATTATATTCGATTTTCTTCTCTGGTACAGGTTGTACATGCTAATGGTACTGAATATTATGAGAATGATTATCAAAACGATCATAAAGTTCCGGTAATACCTGTTTTTTTCGATCTCGAGCTTTTCAATCTCTTCATTTTTCCTCAATAACTGAAGTTCCTGGTCTTTACTTTCAATATCATATTGTCTCTGGAGGGTTACCAGCTTTTGTTCGATCGAATGAGTAAAGAGTGTATCTTCAAACTCACTGCTCATTGTGCGATAGTTATACGCTTTTGGCAGGTCACCGATTTTCAGATAGTATTCAGAAATAGAGAAATATGCATCACTGATTGTTGCTAAATCATCCGACGCCCTGGCATTTTCCAGACTCGAACGTAAGAAGGTTAGCGCATTCCCGAAGCTGCTGTTTGCCAGGAAGATCTTCCCGATCTGGTTTTCGGCAACGGACAATTGTTTCAGCAAACTAAAAAGGATAGATTCTTCTCTTGAAAGGTGAAATTTCTCCAGTGCTTTTTCCTGGTTTCCTGACCTCAGGTATACATCTCCCAGGATATTCAAAACTTCAACCCTTTTAACAAAATTGCTGGCTTTCTGATAATAATCTGCAGAAATTTCTAATTGTGATGCGGCTTTGGTAAGATTTCCCAGGTAACTGTTCAGTTCTCCAAGGTTGTGATAGCTGGCCGCCAGCAGGGTGTCATTTTTCATCTCCTGGCTGCTCCTGGTTGCTTCTTCAAAACAGGAGAGGCTGTTCTCATTGTCCCCGATATTAAAATATGCGATCCCAAGATTATTAAGGCTTCGAACCAATCCCTTCCTGTCATAAATGACATTGCGCAGGTCCCTGGCTTTTTCTAAGTATGCAATGGCATCATCATAGATCTCGAGCGTTGCATATGCGACTCCAATGGAGTTATATGAATCGGCAATACCCCTCTGATCTTCCAGCCTTTCGGCAATTTCAAGGGCCTGCGTCGCGTATTGAAGACTTTTTTCAAAAGATATTGTCCAGTACAAACTTGCAAGCTCGTTAAGTATTGCGATATGTTTCGATTCAGGGGTATTTTCCATTTCCCGGATGAGGCTGTCGGTTAGTTGCCCAACAGGTTCCTGTGCTGCAACCTTACTATTGCAGATTAATCCAAGCAAAAGGATCATGATTGCCATTTTCCAATGGGAACAGGGTAGTCGTTGATCTCTTATTCTTTTCATTCAGCTCTTTTTTGGCACAGTGAAGAAAAAGCTACTTCCCTGGCCGGGAACACTGTCAACCCAAATTTCACCACCGTTTTTCTCAACAAACTCTTTACACAGGATCAATCCAAGTCCGGAACCTTCCTCTTCGGAGGTGCCTTTTGTGGAAAAGGTTTTTTCCAGGTCAAATAGTTTATCCAGATGATTTTCCGGGATCCCGGTGCCATTATCGGCTACTTCAATTTGCACGACGTTTTCATCCTCTGCAGATCGGATACGGATCAATCCGCCGGAGGGGGTAAATTTTATAGCATTGCTTAGCAGGTTACGCAAGATTGTATTAAACAGGTTTGCATCAGCATTGCCCCGGATCTCTTTGTTAACCTCATTCAGCAAAATTATCCCTTTCTTTTCAGCACTGGCTTTCATCAGGGAAATGGTCTCTTCCGCCCTACCATGCAGGTTAAATTCAGCAGGTTCAAATTTAAGTTTCCCTGTTTGCACACTGGTCCATTGAAGGAGGTTCTGAAGCAGGTTATAGAGATTATGAGCCGATAAGTTGATCAAGTGACAGTATTTCTTTCGATCCTCATGGTTGATCTCTTCGCTATGATCATGTAACAGTTGAGCAAGTCCGAGCAAAGCCTGGAATGGATTGATCAGGTCGTGACCAATGATTGAAAAAAGTTTATCTTTGGTGGTGTTCAATTCGTGCAAAGTATTTTCAGAGTGCTTTAATTCTTTGTTGGCATAATAATACTGTATGTTCTGTTCTCTCAATTGTTCACTGGTATTTTTTTTCCTGCGATAACTGTGTAAACTCAAAAGTCCGAAAACCAGCACCAGCAAAGAGGAAAGGATCAAATACCTGATCAGGTCGCTTTGTTTTTTCTTCTGAAGGTTTCTAATATTCTGATCCTGTTTTAATAACAGAATCTCTTCATTTTTTCTTTCAGCTTCAAATTTAACCTGCATTGCTGCAATTCGGTTGTTGGATTCCTGGTTGTAAATACTGTCGGCTACCTGCCGGGAAAGATCACGGTACTCCAATGCTTCTGTATAGTCATTTTGAATGTTGTAATAATGAGCCATCAATGAATACATGTCCATGACCAGATCATTGGATTGCAGTTTAACAGCGAGGGGTAATCCTTCCGACAGGTAACGAAATCCGTTTTCATAATCACCGATCTCGAAATAGAGTTGTGCAATATTAAACTTCGAATTAGCAATGCTGAACGAATTATCCAATTCAATATTGAGTTCCAGGGATTGAAGATGACAGGAAAGGGCTTCATCATATTTTTCCGCCTCTTTATAGATGTCTCCTAAATTGTTAAGGGCATCCGAAATCCCCGTCGAATCACCCAATTCATTATACAATTCAAGTGTTTTCAATCCATAATCCAATGCTGCGGGGTATTGTTCTGTCTCGAGGTGAAGGTAGGCAAGGTTATTCAGGCAGATTCCCATTTTTTGCTTATCCCCAATTTCAAGGAATGTTTGGTACGATTTCAGGGTGTACTCAATGGCTTTTTGGTTGTTACCAAACTCACTGTAAATCAGGGCAATGTTAGAATATGAGCCGGCTATTCCCTCGTGATCTCCCAGCTCTTCTCTAAGATCAAGGGATTCCAGGTAGAATCCCAGTGATTTCTCGTACTCGGCGAACAGGAAATAGACATTTCCTTTCCGGTTCAGCGCATCGGCTCTTCCTTTTTTATCATTGACCTCTTCACTGAGTAGCAGTGCCTCTTCTGCAAAATTCAATGCAGCAACTAAAGAAATATTTAAATGAATCCTTGACAGATCGATATAGATATTGATTTTTTCCGACTTATCAGCCGACTTCAATCTATTTTTTAAGCTATCGACAACATGTTGCTGACAGAGGGCAGGTTTGGTAATTAAGAAAGCAATACCAAGTAGAATGAGTAGTATGGTGAATCGCTTCATCATTCTGTTTTTTCAACTGTACTGATACTCTTTCCGCTAAAATAGGTTGTTTTAATAACATCTCCCGGGCTTAAATCACTGGATTTTTTGATTACCTGGCCATTTGAAGAGGTAATTGAATATCCTCTCTTCAGTACATTTCCCGGGTCGAGGAATTGTGTCGTTTTTTCAATCGTATTCAGCCTGTTTTTCTGGAATCGAATACCATTCTTAACCTGTGGTTGTATTGACCGGATCAGGTTTTTCAGGTCAACGAACCGGTATGAGATCATTTGTTTTACAGCACGGATGATTCTTGAATTGGTGTTTTTCAGTTCTTCCTGTTTCCGTTTCAGGTAATTTTTACCGATCAACATGCATTTTTCGCTTGCTTTGTTGAGCACATGTTGTCTGTTAGCAAGCAAATGCTTGGATTTCAGGGCGATGGAATTGGCTATATTATCCAGGTGCATGCCTCGCTTTTGAACCTCTATTCCGGTGAGTTTTATGGTTTTGTTTTGAATTTCAAGCAGGTGGGTAAAAAACACAGCCGATTGCTGGATGATGAAATCTGCAACGGCAGTGGGTGTTTTTAACCGCGTATGTGCAACAATATCGGTCACGGATTCATCTTTTTCATGTCCGATTCCAGTGATTACAGGCAGGGGGAATTGTGTGATGTAATAGGCTAACTGATAGTTATCGAAGCAGCTCAGGTCTGCCTGGGAACCGCCACCACGGATGATAGCAACCACATCAAAAAAATGTTCGTAGACGTGCACACGGTCCAGTGCATTGATGATGGAATGTTCTGCTTCCGATCCCTGCATTGTTGCAGGAAATAGTTTATAGTAGTATTTGAAGCGATAGTCGTTCAACTCCAGCTGGCGGACAAAATCTTCAAAACCAGCGGCTGTTGCAGAAGATATTACAGCTATTTTCTGCAGAACCAGGGGCAGTGGTAGCTCCTGGTTCATGGAAAGCACGCCTTCCTGTTCAAGACGATGTATTATTTCCTCTCTTTTCCGTGCAAGTTCACCCACGGTATAGGCTGGGTCTATATCCTGGATGTTCAGACTGAGTCCATACACTTCATGGAATTCCACGCTGCATTTGGCCATGATTTTTATGCCTGCATCAAGCTTCTGCCGTGTTGCTGACTCAAAATAGGGTTTTAACATGCGGTATGTATAGGCCCAGATAGTAGCCCTTGCCCTGGCTTTAATGTGCAGGCTGTCTGGATCCTTATCCACCAGCTCAAGGTAGCAGTGTCCTGCGCTGTTGACCTTCATCTCGCTTATCTCAGCAACAACCCAATAAAGATCCGGCAGCGAACCTTTGATCACCTCTTTAATTCTGAGATTCAGATCAAACAGGGAAATACTCTTTTCCATATCAGGGGAGTCGGTGGTTATTCAATCAAAATCAGATATACTTGGTTCGCGAAATTTCCCTTTATTTTTTTCCAACTGGTTCAGAAATTCTTCCTGCTTCCGGTCCAGTTCATCCTGGTTTCTTGCCACACCCATTATAAAATCGAATCGTACAACCTGTTCTCCTTTCTCATTGTAAATAAACCACTCTCCGTCTCTCCTGTCCTGGTTGTATTCACCGATAACATAGGGTATTCCGGTCAGGTGGTATTGGGCATAACCCCCATGAAGTTTGCCCTCTTTGAATGAACTTTTGAGTGATACCCTGCCATTTTCGAAGTACTGAATCCAATCTCCGTGTTTTTTATTATAACTGAAATTCAGTATTTCGGACACCTTTCCATTTGGATAATAGACAGTTGAAATACCGTGTTTTTTCCCATGAACATAGTTCTCCGAATAGCTTAAGTTTGAGCCGTAATAGGAGTAGTATTTCCATTCACCATGCTTTAACCGTTCGATGTACTGGCCTTCTGCAGCAAGGCTTCCTGTTTTGTAATAGATACGAGCATAGGCTTCCTTGCCATCCTCTTCAAATTCCATGATAGATTGGGTCCCTTTATCTTCATAAAACCTGGTGAAGGTCCCAACCGGTTTATCATCTTTGAAAAACCCTTCATACCTTTTATTCCCGTTTTCGTAATAGGTTACCCAATATCCTTGTTTTAAACCGTTCTCATCTATCCGGTTAATCGCCGTATCGGTTTTTAAGGTAACGGATTGAGCAATAGTTAGTACCGGGCCAAAAAATAATAGAAAAAACAACAATCTGCGTACGTATTTCATTTGGAGATGTCGGATTAATGCTGGCTTTGGATTAAGATTTTTCATTTCACATAAAACGGGATGGCTATGCATTAATTACTATGTAGGAAGTAAAAATAAAAAAAAAGTCCCGAACCCGAATAGCGGGAGGGACCTTTTTAGTTCGTATGAACCGGGTTATTTTACCTCTTCGAAGTCCACATCGGTAACTTCATCATCTCCTTTTGAATCCTTTTTCTTTTCCTCATCGGCTTGGGCTGATCCGGTACCAGCATCTGCTGTCTGGCTGGCTTTATACATCTCTTCTGATGCTGCTTGCCATAATGTATTGAGTTCTGCAGTTGCCTTATCAATGGCATCAATATCCTGGTTTTTATGGGCTTCCTTCAGGCTTTCAAGTGCTTTTTCGATCGGGCCCTTTTTATCAGCGGGCAACTTGTCACCAAATTCTTTCAGTTGTTTTTCAGTTTGAAAGATCAAACTATCGGCAGCATTTAGTTTATCCACTCTTTCTCTTGCCTGTTTATCCGATTCTTCATTCATTTTGGCTTCCTCTTTCATCCGTTTGATCTCATCTTCGCTTAAACCGGAAGATGCTTCAATACGGATTCTCTGCTCTTTCCCGGTTCCTTTATCCTTTGCCGAGACATTCAGAATGCCATTGGCATCGATATCAAATGTAACCTCGATTTGAGGAATACCGCGTGGTGCGGGTGGTATTCCATCCAGGTGAAAACGGCCAATGGTTTTATTGCCAGCGGCCATGGGACGCTCACCCTGAAGAACATGTATCTCTACAGAAGGCTGGTTATCAGCAGCTGTTGTAAAGGTTTCTGTTTTTTTCGATGGAATGGTTGTGTTTGCATCAATTAATCGTGTCATAACCCCACCCATGGTTTCTATTCCAAGGGAGAGGGGGGTAACATCGAGTAAAAGGACGTCTTTTACCTCACCGGTCAGGACCCCTCCCTGAATGGCAGCACCGACAGCAACCACTTCATCCGGATTAACTCCTTTTGAAGGAGTTTTTCCAAAGAAATCCTGTACTAATTTCTGAATAGCAGGAATACGTGTTGACCCACCAACAAGCAACACCTCATTAATATCTGAAGCCGTATATCCTGCATCTTTCAATGCCAATTTACAGGGTTCAATAACAGCCTGGATGTATTTATCAGCCAGTTTTTCGAATTGTGACCGGCTTAATTTTTTCACCAGGTGTTTGGGAATACCATCGACCGGCATGATATAGGGCAGGTTTATCTCCGTACTGGTTGAACTGGACAATTCTATTTTAGCTTTTTCAGCTGCTTCTTTTAGCCGTTGAAGTGCCATTGGATCTTTTCTCAGATCAATGTTTTCATCTTTCTTGAATGAGTCCGCCAGCCAGTCAATGATCACCTGGTCAAAATCATCACCACCCAGATGCGTGTTCCCATTGGTAGATTTTACTTCGAAAACCCCATCACCAAGCTCCAGTATAGATATATCAAATGTGCCACCACCAAGGTCAAAAACAGCGATTTTAAGATCGGAAGATTTCTTGTCAAGTCCATATGCAAGGGAAGCGGCAGTTGGCTCGTTGATGATCCGTTTTACTATTAACCCGGCAATTTCGCCCGCCTCCTTTGTTGCCTGCCGCTGCGAATCGCTGAAATAGGCCGGTACAGTTATCACTGCTTCAGTCACTTCCTGACCCAGATAATCCTCTGCTGTTTTTTTCATCTTCTGAAGAATCATGGCGGATATTTCC
Organism: uncultured Rikenellaceae bacterium; assembly: GCA_964389685.1. Classification (GTDB taxonomy): domain Bacteria; phylum Bacteroidota; class Bacteroidia; order Bacteroidales; family VadinHA17. Next base: position 10,405 of record CAYMFM010000032.1, on the reverse strand, counting down.
TGCGGAGAATAAAGCCTGTCATCAATTTTCACCCTGGGTGTATTGTTTTCCCCTTTCACAACTTCAAAGGGCATTCGTTTTATTTCCTCACTAACTTTCTCATACGTCTCTCCCATAAACCGTTTGATGGAATAAACCGTTTTTTGCGCATTGGTAATGGCCTGTCGTTTGGCAGGATCACCTATTTTTCGCTCATTATTTTCAACGAATGCAACCATCGACGGAGTGGTTCTTTTCCCTTCACTGTTGGGAATAACCACCGGTTCATTCCCCTCCATAACTGAGACACAGGAGTTTGTGGTACCTAGATCAATTCCAATAATTTTACTCATAGTCGGTATTATTTATAATAAATGCTCAAAATTTTCGTGTTGTATTCCTTTGATCAATCATTGTGCCATATTGAAATAGGGTCAGTTATATGTAATAATGACACCTGATCGAACGATTATAAGAATTCATTGCATGTTAAATGACAAAAAGACAGCATCTCCTGGGCTATTTATCTTCTCACTCTTTTTATTTTATGCATGGATACACCTTAAAAAGGCCGGGTAACAACAAACAGTAACTTCTTCTTTTTGGGGAAATTATCATCATTAAGCGGTTAATTTATTCCTTTAAATCCAACAAATTTGTAGCTTTGTAAAGATGATACAAAAAAATCAAACCATGTCACTTCACAAAACAGTCAGGAAGGTAACCACTCATGTTCTTATTGCGATGAAACTGAGAGGGGAAAAAATAGCCATGTTAACCGCCTACGACTATTCAATGGCAAGGATTTTAGATAAGGCAGCGATTGATGTTATCCTGGTTGGTGATTCAGCTTCCAACGTTATGGCTGGTCATGACACCACCATACCGATAACTCTCGATCAAATGATTTATCATGCTGCAGGGGTTGTAAAGGCTGTCAGGAGGGCACTGGTTGTTGTGGATCTTCCGTTCGGGACCTATCAGGGAAACTCCAGGAAAGCACTCTCCTCGGCGATACGAATCATGAAGGAAACCGGAGCGCATGCTGTGAAACTGGAAGGTGGAAGTGAGGTCCTCAAATCGACACAGCGCATTTTATCTGCCGGAATACCCGTTATGGGCCACCTTGGATTAATGCCGCAGTCGATCCATAAATTTGGCACCTATGTCGTCCGTGCAACGGATGACGATGAAGCGGATAAACTGGTCGAAGATGCACATAGCCTGGAAGAGGTAGGTTGCTTTGCTATCGTTCTCGAAAAGATACCGGCGAAACTTGCTGGCAAGGTTGCCCGGGAGATTAAAATCCCCATTATCGGAATCGGTGCAGGGAAAGATGTTGATGGTCAGGTTCTTGTCCTGCATGATATGCTCGGCATTACTCAGGAATTTTCACCACGTTTCTTACGACGATACCATAACCTCTATCAGGAAATTCTTGGTGCAGTGGAGAACTATATTAATGATGTTCGCACACTTGACTTCCCGAACGATAAGGAACAATATTAACGCAACGCCCTTATCTTCCCGATATGGAGATACTTTATGAGGACAATCATTTGATTGCCGTAAACAAATCATCTTCTGAACTGGTTCAGGGGGATGAAACGGGTGATAAATCCCTGGATATATCCATAAAAGAATACCTGAAAGAGAAATACAATAAGCCGGGAAATGTATTTCTTGGTGTTGTTCACCGGCTTGACCGGCCCGTTTCGGGAGTAGTAGTGTTTGCAAAGACCGGCAAGGCTCTCAGCCGGATTAACACTCTTTTCAGGGATCAGAATATCAGGAAAACCTATTGGGCGATTGTGAAGAATAAACCCGTTCCTTCCTCAGGGGAACTGAATCATTACCTGACCCGGAATGCCAGGCAAAACAAATCATATGCCCATGATTCGCAGGTTCCCGGATCAAAGAATGGCAGGCTTGCTTACCGTACACTCATCTCGTTAAAGAATTACCACCTGCTTGAAATTGACCTGTTTACCGGTCGTCATCATCAGATCCGCTGTCAGCTGGCAAAAATAAACTGTCCTGTGAAGGGTGATCTCAAATACGGATTTCCAAGATCAAACCCGGATGCCGGAATATGCCTGCATGCCAGGGAAATTCGGTTTATCCATCCTGTAAGGCAGCAAGAATTACTGCTTACTGCTTCCCCTCCAAAGGAAAAACTCTGGTCATTTTTTCTGGAAGAGATGATGGGAAAACACTAACCTGTTAAAAAAATTGAACCATCAAAGTAGAGAGGGAGTAGTTGCCTGGCACTATCAATTACCTGTACCTTCCCCTTGCCTACTAGAATAATCCGCAATGGACAATTCTGTTTAAGCTCGGTTTCTATCATAACCTGCCGGCAAAAACCACATGGGGATACAGGCTCCCGGGTTAGCTCTTCTTTATTTAAAGCGGCAATGGCAATCGTTTGTATCGGAAGATCCGGGAAATTTGCAGAAGCATAGGATATTGCCACCCTTTCTGCACAAATACCGGAGGGATAAGCTGCATTCTCCTGGTTGTTGCCATCCACAATCTCTCCATTCTTAAGCAGAACGCTCGCCCCAACTTTGAATCGTGAATAGGGAGCATATGCCTTTTCTGCTGCTTTCTCAGCCCTGAGCGCCAGTGCCCTCTCCTCCGGTTTAAGTTCGGAAACGGAGCCAAATTCATGAATGATTGTTTTTATTTCCCGGGTCATTATCCAATTTGTTTGTTCAAATTTACAATTATATTTTTATATTTTTACGCAAATGAAATCCATGAAACACATTCCTTTTTTTCTGCTGTTTGTGCTTTTTATCGTTTCATGCAAGTCAGCCAGGTATGCATCCATAGCTCCCGGATCTGTTACTGCCGATCGGCAACAGTATATTGACCGGTTCAGTGAGTTGGCTGTTTCTGAAATGAACCGTACTGGTATTCCGGCAAGCATAACACTGGCTCAGGGATTGTTGGAATCAGACAACGGTAGCAGCACACTTGCACTGAAAGCCAATAACCATTTTGGAATAAAGTGCCATGACAACTGGAGGGGACAACGCATCTATCATGATGATGATCGAAGGAACGAGTGCTTCAGGAAATATTCATCTGCCTGGGAATCATACAGGGATCATTCCGATTTCCTTCACGGTAGTGAGCGATATGCATTTCTGTTTGACCTGCAACAAACCGATTATAAAGGCTGGGCAAAAGGATTGAAAAAGGCCGGATATGCAACCAACAGGGAATATTCGGAATTGTTGATCCGGATCATTGAGGAGAATAACCTGCAGATGTATGACCGGGGAATTATTGCAAAAAAGAATATTCCTGCCGACCAGATGGTTGTGTCTGAAAATCAAACTGAACCTGATCAGGAGAGTTACAATAATGAGGTGACGGATATTGACAATTTTACGGTTGACCTGAATAAACGATCCATTGAGCAGATTAACCGGATAGACTATGTGGTTGTTAAACCGGGTGATACATTCATCGAACTGGCAGAGGATTTTGAATTGATGTATTGGGAACTGTTCAAATACAATGAACTTTCCAGGGATGCTGCACTTGAACCCGGACAAATTCTATTTCTGCAACCCAAACGAAACAGGGCGGAATTTGGGTACGATTATCACACGGTTGAGGAGGGGGAATCAATGTATTCAATCTCACAGAAGTATGGTATTAAACTGGCAAGCCTGTATAAAATGAACTTAATGGAAGAGGGGGAAAAACCGGCGGTCGGTCAGAAGTTATGGTTAAGAAAAACCAGACCTGCTCCGGGAGGGGGAGAAGAGGGATGAGACGAAGATAAGATGTGAGTTGTGAGTAGTGAGAGGAAATGGGTCCTCGGTAAAAGAAAAGAAAGATATTTTTTAGCCCCGATAGGCCTGCCTCGGCAGGCAGGGGCGGCATGTCTTTAGAAACGATACCAAACAATTATACACGGTCTAACTACATGGCTATTTAGCAGGAAAACGCTCCCTGGACCGTTATTCGCCAAACGCCAAACAGAAATACCAAGGAACGAGCACCGAGCACCCAGCACCAGTCACCATTGACTACCATGTGCTATAGTGACCAATGTACTTTATTAAACAAAACCAGCGCAAATCAAATCCTATTCCACCCTACACCCTTCAACCTGTTTTCCACGCAGAAAATCTGAAATTTTTATCCTTTTTTTCCCTTCCAACTGGAGTTCCAACAGGTGGATATATCCTCCGGGAACTGCTACTTTCAGGTAGGTTTTTTGATCACTCACAAGGGTCCCGGGATGTTGATCGTGCTCAATGAATTCAGGAGTTGAGGTAAAGATTTTTAAGACCAGTTTTCTTTCAGCAGGGAATTGAAGCATGGTCCATGCGGCAGGGTAGGGGGATAATCCCCGAATAAGATTATAGATACTTTTAGGGGTACGATTCCAGTCAATGGCGCAATCCTCTTTGTGTATTTTGGGTGCTCTTTTCAATTCTCCTGCCATTGATTTCAGCAACTCATCCTGATCGGTCTCCCGTACCTTTTTTTCAACAATAGCCCGTGTAGTTTTGAGTACCAGCTCAGCTCCGGTTTTTGCCAGCTTATCGTGCAGCTCCCCGGCATTTTCATCCTCTCCGATGGCTACCCGTTCCCTGAAAATGATCTTACCTGCATCAATCACTTCATTGATAAAAAAGGTGGTGACCCCGGTCTCTTTTTCTCCATTGATAATTGCCCAATTTATCGGTGCGGCGCCGCGGTAATTCGGAAGGAAAGAAGCGTGCAGGTTAAATGTTCCGTATTTGGGAATACTCATGATCTCCTCAGGAAGCTTCCTGAACCCTACGATGATCTGTAGATCCGGTTTCAGATCAACAATTTTTTTCTGGAATTCAGGATCTTTCAGGTTTATCGGTTGAAGAATGAGCAATCCTTTTTTTAAAACCGATCGTTTCACTTCAGATTGCTTCACTTTAAGGCCCCTTCCGGCGGGTTTATCAGGCGTGGTAACAACTGCTACAATCGTGTAGCCGTTTTCTATTAATGCGCAAAGACTCGGAACAGCAAATTCCGGTGATCCCATGAAAACGATCCTGACATCTTTATTTTCCATCCGTTATTAATTATCCTCATCGTCCTGGTATAATTCCAGAAAATGGCCCATTTTATCCCTTTTGGTTTTGAGATAGAATTCGTTGTACGGGTTGGGTTTTACCGGAAGCGGTATATTCTCGACAATTTTCAGTCCATATCCTTCCAAACCAGCCCGTTTAACCGGATTATTGGTAATTAAACGGATTTTTCCCAGTCCCAGTTCACGCAATATGTTAGCGCCAACACCATAGTCCCTTTCATCCGGCGTAAACCCAAGGTCTATGTTTGCCTCCACGGTATCCCTTCCCTCTTCCTGTAGTTTATAAGCTTTTATTTTGTTGAACAATCCAATTCCTCTGCCTTCCTGGTTCATGTAAAGGATTACGCCCTGCTTCTCCTTCTCGATCATTTCCATTGCCATATGGAGTTGAGTTCCGCAATCGCACCGCAGCGATCCGAAAATATCCCCCGTTACACAGGATGAATGGACACGCACCAGTACTTCATCACCGGTTGTCCATTTCCCTTTAATCAGGGCAACGTGGACCTGTCCATTCGATTTCTGGAGAAAAGGAATCAGGTTAAACGAACCGTATTTTGTTGGCAATTTGACCTTGGCTCCCTTTTCGATGAGGCTTTCCTTCTGTAATCTGAAGGCAATCAGATCTTTGATGGCAATTATTTTCAGGTCGAATTTTTCTGCAATGGTTATCAGTTGCGGAAGCCTCGCCATGGTCCCATCGCTGTTCATAATCTCAACCAATGCACCACCGGGTTGTAAACCTGCCAGTCTGGTCAGGTCAACTGCAGCTTCTGTATGTCCTGCCCTGCGAATAATACCTTTCGATTTTGCTTTCAGGGGAAAAACGTGGCCAGGTCTTGCCAGGTCATCCGGTCTTGTGTCATTATCCACCAGTGCTTTGATTGTCATGGCACGATCTTTTGCAGAAATTCCGGTGGTGCACTCTTCATGCAGATAATCCACCGAAACCGTAAACTGGGTTTCATGAAGGGAGGTATTTTGTCCGACCATCAGGTCAAGCTCCAGTTCCTCACACCGTTCTTCAGGAAGTGAAACACAGATCAGTCCCCTGCCGTGTGTAGCCATAAAATTAACAATCCTGGGAGTAATCAATTCGGCTGCAACGATGAAATCTCCCTCATTTTCACGGTCCTCATCATCCACCACAATTACCATCTTCCCATCCCTGATCTCTTCAATGGCTTCTTCTATGGTATTAAACGGATTCCCGGATTTGTTGATCTCAGTCATTTCCAAAGCAATTCATGTGGGTTTCAGAAATACACCGCAAAAGTATTATTTGTAAATAAGATTCCCTAACCAAATAGTGAAAAATAAGGAATAATATCTGATTGCCTATTTCACACGGCCCACTTTTTCCCATTTGACAGACTGACTGCCGCGGATATATCTCCAGATTCCTGCAATGTTTGAGTAGTTCATGATATAAAGGTAGTAGGGGAGAAAAAAGAATTTCAGTCTGATGCGGCTATCGCTTATTCCTTTTCCAGCCAACACAAAAAGATAAAATATCACCTGTAACGTGAATGTTATAAGGTAGATATCCATAGTGAAATGGTTCTCAACCACGATTATCAGGTTAAACAGCAAAACCAGAAGGATCGATATGGGGACAACTGTCCATCTGAACACCTTGTGTGACAGGAACTGGAAGGCAAAAAAGCCATGTTTCAGGGGATTTAGCATATCTTTCATCATGACCAGCGACTGGATTCCCCCAGTGGCAATCCGAATCTTTCTCTTGAGTTCTTCCTGGATATTGATGGAAGGCTTTTCAACAGCATAGGCTTCAGGACAATATTTTACATTGTACCCTTTTCTGATAACCTGCATTGAGATGTAGAAATCATCGTTAATCACATTTTTATCAATGGATTCAAAAAATCCGGTTCGTATACCAAATAGTTCGCCTGCGCATCCAATGGACGTGCTTATATCCGATTCAAGCTTTTTAATGTATGATTCATACCTCCAGTAAATCCCTTCACCTGTTCCTACCGCATTATCAACTTTGCTGGTACTGATTCTTTTTTCTCCTGACACACAACCCGTGTTGCTGTCGGCAAACTCACCGGTTATCAGTTTTATCGACTCCCTGTTTATCATCGTATTGGCATCTGTGAATATGACAAACGGAGTATCGACGAACTGCATTCCACGGTTAATGGCACTGGTTTTTCCCTCCCTCATATCCTGGTGGTAGACTATATGATCCGGGTATTTACGCAGGATGTCAGGACTTCCGTCATCGGATCCGTCGGTGATCCATACGATCTTCAGCTTATCCCCTGGATAATCGATTGCGGAGTTGTTCTCAATTTTCTCACCAAGGATATCCAGTTCATTATAGGCAGCGATCAGCAGGGTCACGGATGGCAACTCATCAGGCAATGAGGCTTTGGATTTTGTATGCATCATTCCTTTAAACCACCGGATGGACATCAGCAAAAGAGTGTAAAACAGGTAGGTATAGAGGATAAAACCCGTGAATATCCAGAAAAATATTTTTATGGCAATCATGTAATCTGTTTCGAGTAAAATTCCAGCAGACCCGCTGTCAGTTTATTGTTATCGTAATTTTCACTGATAAAACGTTCTGCATTTGTGATTATGCTGTTTCTGATTTTCCTTTGGTTCATCAGCGTTACGATGTGATCTTTGTATTCTTCCGGGTTATGGGCAACAAACAGCTCTTCACCCGGTTGTACATCAATACCCTGTATCCCTTTGGGAGTACTGATAACAGGAATACCCAGGGCCATAGCTTGTATTATTCTCACCCGTATTCCACTTCCGGATAACAATGGAACGATCAGCAGCGTGCCCGTACGGATAAAAGCGCTGGCATCTTCCACTTCACCAACAAATTCTACTTTCGCCTGGTTGAATTTTCTGACCAACCAAACGGGTGCATTGCGACCGGCAATGCGCATTTTTATGTTGGGACAGGCTTCCTGAACCTGTGACCATACCTTGTTGAGGAACCAAACAATTCCTTCCTGGTTTGGTCGCCAGTCAAGGCTTCCGATGTAGACCAGGGATTGTTCATGTTGTTTGTTCGTCTTGCTTCCCGGTGCCGGGTCAACGCCAAACCCGCAGGTAAATACCGGGATATCTTTTCCTTTTTTCTTGAAAAAAAGGGAGTCATGTTCCGTAATCGGGATGATCAGATCACAGATTTTGATGAGTTTCATTTCATACTCCTTCATTCTTGCAGCCAGGGATTTCAGATACAAGCGTTTGGCAATGCACCGTGCTCCCACAGCAAGCTCCTCCCATATTTCAGACTCAATATTATGTGCACGAAAAGAGAGTGATGCTTTACTGTATTGTTTTATTAACGGTATATAGAGTGACATGTTTATGCCTTCAACCTGTATGATATCAAAGTTATTTCCGGATACAATCTCCATCAGCTTTTTTCTGAATCGTGCTGATTTGAATCTGATTACATTATAAGGAACTCGTGAGAACAAAAGGTTTATCAGCAGGTTAAGGACAGTTATTCTTGTATTTATCTTCACCGTTTCATATCGTTTCAGGTTGCCGGGACCATTAACCGGGTTAATAGCGATGGAATGGTGTTTTTCAGTTGATGCGGATAACACGGAAACTTCAGTACCATGGTAAAGCAGACCCTTAATGCCGGCGTTAACCGCTACTGCACCCCCACTGGTAGCGGGCCATGGCGGTTTATCAGTTATTATCAATATCCTCATCTACGATATGTTTACTGTCCAGCTTGAATATCCTGCTAATCTTTCTTAGGAAAAGAGCATACGTTTCTTTGCTCATCATGGATGAGTCAGTTGTTGCTTTGTAGGTAAGAAATATTCCCAATGGCAATAAAATCATGGATGAGATCCACATACCGGTAAATGGGGAGAGGACGTCTTCCCTGACAAATTTTTCGCCGGTCAGTGTGATGACATAATAGATAACAAAGAAAAAAACCGAAATGACCACAGGCATACCCAATCCTCCTTTACGGATGATTGCACCCAGTGGAGCACCGATGAAGAAGAAGATGAAACAGGCAAAAGAGAGGGTTAGTTTTCTGTGCCACTCTATCTGGTAGCGCCTGATCCTTTTGGTCTGGGCAACAAGACTGGTACCGGTAGTTGAGACGAATCGCTGAGCGTTACTGGCTTTGGTAAGAGCCTGATCTATGGCACCACTCTGTTCCATATCGTTCAAATTATACAGAATGGTATAGGGTTCAAATTCTCTTGATATAACGGAATCGGGTGCCTCCTCCCTGATCCTTTCAGGTATTTTTCGACGGGTTGCACCAAAATAGTGACTTCCCAGCATGGTGTTTGAAAACATATCTTTACGATCATCCAGCACATCTGACAGTGAATCTCTGAAAAAGGATAACTGATCGATGTTCATCATGGAATAATTGTTTTTAAATAGATCTTCATCAGATCGTTGCAATCCGAAACCTGTCAATTCAAGCATGATCGTCTCCTCATCGAACGATTCTCTCCGGTGTGGATAGGTCTTTACGTTTCTCCTTATCCTCTTGTTATCCTCCTCAACTTCTGAATAGGAGTATCCATGATAGAGTGTCAGGATCAGTGTGCTGTCACCCTCACTCATTTTCATATACCCTGAATCTGCATAGGTAACTGCAATATTCCCTTTTCTGTCAGTGTGATCATAGATCAATACCTTCCTCAGCAGGTTGGTTTTGGGATCCTTCCTGGATATCTTGATGCTAAAGCCTTCAATCCCATTGTAAAAGGTGCCTGCTTTTATATTCAATTCTGGCCTTTGCTGCTGGATATCCCACAACAATGACCGGGATTTCAGGTTTGCACGCGGTAGAACATTATTTGAAAAAAAGAATGCACCGATACTGATGAATATCACCAGGACGATCAACGGAGTCATGATGCGTTGAAGGGATATCCCGGAGGATTTGAGGGCAGTTAATTCAAGGTTCTCTCCCAGGTTCCCGAAGGTCATCAGAGAAGCAAGAAGGATTGCCAGTGGCAGTGCCATTGGAATAAAGCTGACTGAAAAGTAAAACAAAAGCTCTGATAAGGTTGCTAGATCCAGGCCCTTCCCTACAAGGTCATCAATGTATTTCCACAGAAATTGCATGATAAGAATGAACAGGACGATAAAAAACGTCAGGATAAGAGGCCCGATGAAGGACTTGATTATAAAAATATGCAACCGTTTCACAATCCTTTTTTTCTGTTCGTACAATGAAGTAACGGGAATAAAATTAGAAAATTTTTTCTTAAGGAGGTTAACTTCTCGAATAGCATACTATCCTATAACAGGCCGACAATAAAGTAGGGCGACTTT
>CAYMFM010000031.1:35743-40314 GCA_964389685.1 uncultured Rikenellaceae bacterium | reverse complement strand
CACTTCAATGTTGAAATTGTAAAATTTGCTGATCTGGTTTCTGATGATGGGGTAGTGTGTACAACCGAGGATCAGTGCCTCAATCCCGTTAAGTACCGGGTTTGACAGGTATGCCCGAATAATGGCGTTGCTGATATCATCAAAAATAAATCCCTCCTCGATCATTGGGACAAACAGGGGTGTTGCCAGGGAGACAACCTCTGTCTCCGGAACGCTCCGATTTAGTTTTCTTTCATAGGTCCCGGAATTGATGGTACCTTTTGTCCCGATCACCCCGATCTTTTTGTATTTGTTGTTCTGCTGAACATACTCTACAACCGGATCGATCACATTGATCAACAGTGCTTTGCTACCAAGGTGCCGGGTAAGCGCATCAAATGCAATTGCCGAAGCGGTGTTGCAGGCGACGAGTATAACCTTACACTGTTGTTCCATCAGGAAATCTGATATCCGCAGGGAGTAGTGGGTAACCGATTCAGCTGATTTATCACCGTAGGGCAGATGAGCAGTATCACCAAAATAGACGATATTTTCTGCAGGTAGTATTTGCTTTATGGCATGTGCAACGGTCAGTCCCCCGACTCCGGAATCGAACATGCCGATGGGTTGATTATTCTGCATGGGTTATCCCAAATTTATTGAAATGATGTTATGGCATTTACGCGCCGGTAAATTTAATAATTTTTGGGAGGAATTCCGAAGGGAAAATCGGTTTCCGGTTTACGGTTCCCGGTTTTCTGTTTTCCTCTATTGTGCGTCGGGTGCATTTCGGTCCATGAAGCGTCTTCCCGCTGAATGGCACTGCAGTTGGACCTGATGCATCATCGTACTATGTAAACCCCGGCATAAATGCCGGGGTTATGGATTTTCAATCCCTATGGGATTATTATGCGTTGATTACCGTAATGTTGAGGTTGTTAACGACGTAGAGACGTAAGATCTTACGTCTCTACATGAGTGAATTTCCGATGCATTATGGATTCGTTTAAAGACGCCAGCATGGCGTCTTACTGCATAAAAAAACCACCCCGGAACCCGGTATGGTTGAATGTGTCGATGTTCAATGGATTATTCAATGTTCAGTTTCGCCTTGACCAGGGGAAGGATATCCTGGCTTGCATCGGAAAAATAGAGGATGGAACCCCTTGCCAGGTCAAAAATGTAGGTAAATCCCTGCTCTTCTGCCACCTCTTTGATCGCTTTTTCCGCTTTATCGATAATCGGCTGGATCAGTTGCGCCTCCTTCTGCTGGATAGTCTGCTGTGCCGTGTTCTGGAATCCCGTGATTCTTTCCTGCATATCAGTCAGTTCCTGTTCTTTTGTTTGCTTGATCAGGTCGGTATAGTTTTCCTGGTTTGCAAGGTATTGCTGGACTTTGTTGTTGTATTCCACCTGCATGGTTTCCAGTTGGTCTTCCAACTGCTGGGCATAATTCTCCAGCACCAGCTGGGCACTGTCCCTTTCCGGCATCATCGAAAGCAACTCCTGGCTGTTAATGTGCCCGAATTTCAGATTCTGAGCAAACGAGGTGGTTCCGATCAGTAAAAACACAACTATTATACTGAGTCTCAAATAGTTTTTCATGCTTCTATTCTTAAACGGTTAATTTGCTACAAATGTATACAATTAATTCTTATAACCTAACTTTTCCAGGACATCGTCACTGAGGTCATACCGTGGGTTTGTATAGAGGAGGCTGGGTCCGCTGGAGGTGTCGAATATCACGGCATAGTTCCCTTCCACGGCGATCTCTTTCACGGCGTTATACACCTCATCCTGGATCGGTTTTATCAGTTCCTGCCGTTTCTGGAACAGGTCTCCTTCCCTGCCAAAATATTTATTTTGCAGGTCCTTCACTTCCTTCTCCTTAGTGATGATTTCATCTTCCCGTTTTCTCTTCATCTCCTGGGTCAGGAGCACCTCTTCCGACTGGTAGTCCCTATACATTTTTTCCACCTCGGCATACATAGCAGAGATCTCCTCTTCCCACTCTTTCGAGAGCTGGTCAAGCTGATCCTGTGCAGCCTTATAGGTAGGGATGTTGCTCAGGATATATTCCGTATCAACGAACGCATATTTCTGCGATAAACCAACCCCCATCGACAGGATGAGAGCTGACAAAGTAAGCACGATTTTTTTCATGATGGTTTCTGTTTAAATGTTGATTAAAATTGTTGGCCTATAACAAAATGGAAATGACTTCCACTGGCTTCCGGGTTACCCGGTATGTCATCGAACCCGTATCCCCAGTCAATCCCGAGTAATCCAAACATGGGCAGGTTTGCACGTAGGCCGATTCCGGCCGACCGTCTAATGCCGAACGGATTAAAATCCTCGAACCTGTACCATGCATTTCCCGCCTCGAAAAACACCAGGGCAAAGATGGTTGCCTGCGGATTCATTGATATGGGATACCTCAGTTCCATGGTTATTTTTGTATATAAATTACCCGCTTTTTTCCCATCGACAATGGGTGTCAGCGAGAAATTCTCATATCCACGCAGGGCGATGGTTTCCCGTCCATACAGGCTGTAACCGGTCATCCCGTCGCCTCCGAGATCGAATCCCTCGAACGGTGACGGACCGATATCGTCGTTGAAATGGCCAAGGTAACCAAACCCTGCTTTGGTATTTAACACCAAATTCTTTGCCAATTCGTAATAATAATCTGCTTTAAAGCTCCATTTGTGGTATTCTATCCACTTATACTTCTCACTATCAGGCATTTCCGGATCGGAATAATCCTTATCGTTCAGCAAGGAATAGGGCGGTGTGATCTGCAATGAGAGGGAGAAGGTTGATCCCCGGACAGGGAATATGGGATTTGGACCGGCAGAATGCCTTGTGAGTGATGTGGTGAAGCTGAGGTTATTGGAAGCGCCCTCAGAAAACAGGAAATAGCTGCCCCAGTTATTCAGATCATACAACTGGTAACTGATCTGGTTATAGAGTGTAAAATAGTCATCGGGCCAGCTGAGTCTTCTGCCGGAGCCGATTGAAGCTCCGGTAATGGTGAGTGATTTTCTTCCAGCCTCTCCCTTTTTCTGGCCATTGGACTGGATGGAGCGGAAGCCCGATACAGAGAATGAGTTTTGTTTCTTTCCCCCAAACCAGGGTTCCACGAACGTAACGTTATAGGCCTGATAATAGCGGCCATTGGATTGTGCTCTCAGGCTCAGTGTTTGCCCGTCGCCGGATGGTATGGGTCGCCACTGCTTCAGTTTGAAAATATTCCGTGCTGAGAAGTTGTTGAACCGCAGCCCGACCGTTCCGATGAGCATACCGGCTCCCCATCCCCCGGAAATTTCAAACTGGTCGTTTGCCCTCTCTTCGAGGCTGTATTCCAGGTCGACGGTGTTGTTTGCCGGGTTGGGTATGGGATTGGGGCTGATTTTTTCCGGGTCGAAGTGGCCAAGCTGGGCTACCTCCTGGACGGAACGGATGATATCTCTCTTGCTGAACAGTTCGCCCGGCAGGGTTCGTATCTCACGCCGTACCACGTGTTCGTTGGTTTTGGTATTACCGGTGATGATCACCTTATCGATGGTTGCCTGTTCCCCTTCATACACCCTCATCTCCAGGTCGATGGAATCGTCTTCGACCAGCACCTCAACGGGTGTGATGTTCGAGAAGAGGTATCCGTCATTCATATAGACTGAATTTACGGCATCCTGATCGTAGTACAACCGTTCCTCAAGCGTTTTCTGGTCATACGGATCTCCCTTTTTTATCCCGAGCACCATGTCAAGCAGTTCGGAGGGAAATTTGGTGTTTCCCACCCACGTGATATTCCTGTGGTAGTATTTCTGACCCTCCTTCAGCGTGATAACCAGTTTCAGCCGGTCTTCCTTCACCGGGAAAAGCGAATCACCAAGGATCTTGAAATCCCGGTATCCGTTCTCATTGTAAAAATCGTGAAGGCTCACCTTGTCCTCTTCATAATCATCTTCAATGAATTTCGAGGCTTTGAAGAAGTTGATGTTTCTCTCTTTGGTGTTTTTCATGACACGCTGCAGCCGTGAATCACGAAAAACCTCGTTCCCAACAAATTCAATATCACGTATCCTGACCTTTTTGCTTTTATCGACATTCACGTTAAGAACAACAGTGTTGGGTAGTTTTGGGTCATCGCGCTGGGTGATATCCACCTCCACGTTGTAGAAGCTCTTTTCAATAAAATGGTCTTTAACGATCTTTGTAGCATTGTTCAACAGGTTTTCAGTCACCTGGCTGCCGGTGAAAATCTGGATCTTTTCCTGAAGATCCTGTGTTTCGTTCCGGTTTACCCCGGAGAAGCTAAACCGCGATAACCTGGGACGCTCTCCGAGGTAGATATCGAGAAAGATCTTGTTTCCCTCGATGGATGTTTTGGTGATCTTCACATCGGAAAAAAGTCCCTGTGACCACAATTTCTCAATTGCCGCGGTGAGCATTTCTCCAGGGACAAGGATGGTTTCTCCCACCTGCAGTCCGGAAAGTTGTACCAAGATGTTCTTATCCAGGAATTGGACTCCGGAAACGGTTATTCCACCGATCTCATACTCTTTCGGAAAGGAATAATCCATCACCGG
>CAYMFM010000031.1:6855-35643 GCA_964389685.1 uncultured Rikenellaceae bacterium | reverse complement strand
AAACGGTTATTCCACCGATCTCATACTCTTTCGGAAAGGAATAATCCATCACCGGTACACTCTCGGATTCCTGAGCAAATGAGCCGGTGACACCTGTCAACCATAACGCAATTACGACATAAAATAATTTTCTCATGCTTTCTTCAAAAATCTTTTCAATTCATACCTTTTGAATTCCTGTTTTTCGGGATTCATTTGGTCGGTAGGCCAATTTTTCAGATTGCTGCAAATATAATACCTGATCTTAATGAATGATTCATTATTTCTGATCACATGGTCGTAAAACCGGGATTGCCATGCGAAATCGGGATGGATTCTGTGGGTTTCAAATGAAACACGACCTTTGTACCAACGCATTATTCGGGATAAATTGTTATGAAACATAGGGTTTTTGTTTCCCGTAATGCCTCCTGATTTATTCGATATCGTAGAGACGCGATTAATCGCGTCTCTACCTGGCGTTTCTATTCTATCCTGGTTTATGTTTTTGTATTTCAGATCGTTCGGATTGTTTATTTGTATTATCCCATGAATATGATTCGGCATTACCACAAATTCATCCAACAACACAAACGGAAAATGTTTTGGTATGGTTTTCCAATATTTATCAGCAATTTCACCCACTTCCGATAGATTCATTTGTCCTTTAACAATTTCACCGAAATAACATTCCCTGTTTTTGGTACAAACCGTAACATAATACGCTGCATTCCAGGCGTAATCCCAATTTTGTAAACGTGCCGATTCAATGCGGTATTTATTTCAAAATTTGGTTGTCAAATTTTACCTGGTTAACCTATATTACTCACAACTCATCATTCATAATTCATCATCCATGAATCTGTTCGCTAATCTTTCCAAACCGTCTTTCCCGTCGCTGGTAATCGAGTATTGCCGTATAGAGGTCCTCTTTTGTATAGTCGGGCCAGAGCTTTTCTGTGAAATAGAGTTCCGCATAAGCAATTTGCCACAGGAGGAAATTACTGACCCGGTACTCGCCGCTGGTACGGATCAGCAGTTCCGGATCCGGTATATCCTTTGTTGTAAGGTAATTGCTGAACAGCGTACTGTTCAGCTCGTCCGGATTCAGGATCCCTGCGTTAACCTCACCGGCGATTCTCCTCACCGCATTGAGGATCTCCCACCGGGAGCTGTAGCTCAATGCAAGGATCAGTGACATGCCGGTATTGCCGGCTGTCCGGTTAATGATCTCTTTCAGTTTTTTACAGACGTTTTCCGGCATTCTCTCGAAATCGCCGATAGCTAATAAACGGATGTTGTTTTCCGTTAGTGTTTTGGTTTCCGAATTAATAGTGGAAACCAGCAGGGACATCAGGGCACTGATCTCATCCTTTGGCCTTTCCCAGTTCTCGGTTGAAAAGGCATAGAGGGTGAGGTATTTGATCCCCAGTTCGGCTGCTGCTTCGGTCGTTTGTCTCACAGCCGTCACGGCGTGTTTATGTCCAAAGATCCGTTTCTTCCCTTGCTGCTTAGCCCACCGTCCGTTACCATCCATGATTATTGCGATGTGACCTGGAAGCTTATCGGGATCTATTTTTTCTTTCAGCGACATGTTCTTATCTCCTTCTTCTTCTTTTTTTCTGTGCCTTTACCGGATCAATGTCCCAGTATGTGGGGCAATCCTCCCTGTATTCGAAGATCTTGTACGTGACGAACAGTCCCGCGACGGAGTACCAGTCGTAATTATGAAAGATCCCCTTGAGTTCCGGATCGCTCCAGTTCTCCAGTCCGTCGATGTTGTCGTAAAATGTTTTCCTGAATCCCCATTCCAACCCCGCGCTGAGCCGTTTTGCCAGGTTGACCTTAAATCCCACGCCAAAGGGGATGGTCAGTTCATAGGTAAAGGCTGTTGAGGTACTAATAAAGCCAACGCCGATGCCGCCGGCGACGTAGGTTGAGTATTCAAACCGTTTACCGATGGTGCTGTATGGCAGGAAATTGAACTCGAACTGTAGTGCTGCGTCCAGGACCGAAGCGGAGAAATTTGCCGCCCTCCGGCTTTGAAAAAGGTTATCGAAATCGAGGTCATCCCCTTTCAGTCCACCGTAATAAAAGCTCCCCCGGATTGAGTAGCGGGGGTTCAGGTTATAGCGGAACAATCCCCCGAGGGCAAGGGAGGGTGAATAGAACTGTTTTGCCGGGTTGATATCACCCAGGTAGTAGGTGGTACCGGCAAACACCCCTATATCCGCCTTTCTCTGTGCTTGTCCCGCTAAACAAATGAACATGGAACAGACAATAATAACAACTTGTTTCATTCCGTTACGACAATGCGAGGAGATCCTTATCTGAAAACAGGCCATCCTGTCTTGGATGTTCTCATCTTATACACTAAATTGATTACAGCGAAGTAGTAAACATCGTTTGACTCAGAATAAGACGAGCTATAACCGTCCAGATAATCGGTTGTGGTCAGTCTGCCTCCCAGTTCGAACCCGATGGACCAGTTTGTGTTCAGTCCATATTTCAATCCAACGCCCATCGGTATGACGAGAGTGGCTTTATTGTAATCGAGATCAAAGTTTTCTAAATTTTCCTTGGCTTTCGGCCAGAAAAATCCTCCCCCGACACCTAAAAACACGTAGGACGAGATGCTCGCCCTGAACTCTTTCACCCCTTTCCCCTTCATCATGAGATAACTCTGTGCCTCTTTCTCCTTCAGGAAAGCATATTCGACCTGCAGGGATGGTTCAAAGATGGTAGCAGAAAATTTCAAATTCCTGGCATCGTTCTGTTTTCCTTCATCCGATCCGGAAAGAAAACCGACGATCAGGTTCAGTTTGACAGCCATTACTTCAAACACTTTGTACCGGGCTCCCAGGTAAATGCTGGGCCGGGTAGATTTGATGCTGAAATCTTTAAGACCCAGCGCATTTTCCCCCTTTGAATAACCACCGATATCCCCGAAATAATTGGATGTACCGATCCCCACAATCGCTTCATACCGCTTCATCTTCCAGACCTGAGCCCGGGAGTTAGCGGGATAAAGCAGTGAAATGATCAGTATAAGATATGCTATCCGTTTCATGAGTTAAGGCGTTGTTTACTACAAATGTAATAAATTCTCAAATATAACTTCACTGGTTTACATATTAACTGATTCATTGATAAAATATTGTTAAAAAAACTTAAAAAGGGAAGTGAGTTCAGTGTACAGAGTTTAGGGTATAGAGTAGTGAGAAGTGAGTAGTGCCTGCCTGACGGCAGTCAGGAGTAGTGAGTAGTGAGAAGTGAGTGATGAGTGATGAGTCCCGCCTACGCCAAGGCTACGGCGGGCGAGGGAGGGATTGCGGATTGCGGATTGCGGATTTAAAAAATTGGAGTATCCAAAAACTGAAAGAAGTAGTGAGTCCCGCCTACTCCGCCAGGCGGATACGTCGTGCAAAGGAGACTGAGTAACGAAGAGAGGGGGAGGCTGTGAAACGGCAAGCTGCAGAGACAAGGCAGTGCCTTGTCTAATACAAACCGATAAGGTATCGAAATTCACGCAATGTAGAGACGCCATGCATGGCGTCTTAAAGGTATCACCCCCAACGGCCTGCCTGCTGCATAAGTTAACCCGAATTATTCATGCATTCAGCATGAATTTGACTTTTCGTCAGCCATAAATGGCGAAAAATTCAAAGAATTTTTCGGGTTAATAGGTTGAGCAGTTGCCTATTTAATCTCAAATGTTGTTCCGCTGTTAAACAGGTCTTCCATCGTTTTGATATTCGATTTGGCCTGGACTTTTTTGATCTGTTCAGCGACACTTGTTTCGTAGGTAGGGGCCTGCACATTTCGGATAACACCCAGGGCAACCGGGTAGTTGGGGTGTCTCATGTTGGCAAGCATCATGTGGATACCGGGATTGTTTTCGTTGGAACGGTGTACCAGGATATCCTCTTCCTTCACACCATTTTGGCCGATATTAACTATTTTCAGTTTTACTCCATCCAGAATGATCCCCTTATCCCGGTTTTTACCAAAAATCATCGGTTCACCGTGTTTCAGGATCAACTGACGATCATCCTTAAACTCCTTATCGGTTATCTCTGCATGGGTTTTATCGTTATAGATAACGCAGTTCTGAAGGACCTCGACCACGGATGTCCCGTCATGCTTACCGGCTTGAATCAATATTTCCGTGGTAAGTTTCACGTTGTTATCCACCGAGCGGGCAAAAAACTTTCCCTGGGAACCAATCACCAGTTCTGCCGGATGGAAGGGTGATTCCACTGTACCATACGGAGATGTATAGGTATGGGCTCCTTTTTTGGAGGTGGGGGAATACTGCCCTTTGGTCAGGCCGTATATCTCATTGTTGAAGATGATGATATTGAGCCCCATATTTCTTCTGATGGTATGGATAAAATGATTCCCTCCAATAGCAAGGGCATCTCCATCTCCTGTCATGATCCAGACGCTGAGGTTTGGGTTGGTTACCTTGGTGCCGGATGATATGGCTGCAGCCCGTCCATGGATGCCATGGATGCCATAGGTATCCATATAATAGGGGAACCGGGCGGAGCAACCGATGCCTGATATAAAGACAAAGTCCTCCTTCTTTATTCCGAGTTCAGGAAGTGCTTTCTGGACAGCAGCCAGTATCGCGTGATTGCCGCATCCGGCACACCACCGTATCTGCTGGTCACTTTTCAGATCCTGTGCTGTGAGTTTTGCTTGGTTTTCAGCCATGGCTATTTCTCCTCTATAACATTTATGAACTTTTCTTTTAATTCTTCTACCGTAAAGGGCAGTCCCTGTATTTTATTGAACTGCAGGTACCGGAAATCCTGGTAATTAAACCGCAGGTAGTTGGCAAATTGTCCCAGGTTATTTTCACATACGATAATTTTTTTGAATTTGCCAAACACGTCAGCCACGTTTTTCGGAAGGGGTCTGATGTAGGAAAACTGTGCAAGTCCGATTTTGAATTTTTCCTGCAGCACTTCCCTGACGGCTGTAAGCAGGTGTCCGTATGTCCCACCCCAGCCAACGACCAGGAGATCTCCGGTTTGTTCCCCGAAAACCTCAAGGTCCGGGACATCTTTCACGATGCGGTTAATTTTTTCTTCCCTCATTTCAACCATTTTCTGGTGGTTGAGCGGATCATGAGAGACGCTGCCTGTTATGGCATCCTTCTCCAATCCGCCAATCCGGTGTTCCAGCCCTTTTGTCCCGGGTATTGCCCATGGTCGCACCAGTGTTTCAGGGTCACGTTCAAAGGGTTTCCAGTCTTTCACCGCTTTGAACACCCGGGGAGGATGAATTTCCGGAAGATCCTCCATACTGATGATTCTCCAGGGTTCGGATCCATTACCCAGGTATCCTTCGGTAAGGAGGATTACGGGGGTCATGTGTTCAAGTGCGATCTTCGCAGCATAAAAAGCATAATAAAAGCAATTCGACGGCGTGGTTGCTGCCAGCACGGGCAGCGGGCATTCACCATTCCGTCCATAGAGTGCCTGCCAGAGATCAGATTGTTCCGATTTGGTTGGAAGACCCGTTGACGGACCGCCTCGCTGAACATCCACGACCACAAGGGGTATTTCGATCATAACAGCGAGCCCGAGTGCTTCCGATTTCAGTGCCAATCCCGGGCCGGAGGTGTTGCAAACTCCCAGGGCACCGGCAAAACTGGCACCAATGGATGCACATACAGCGGCTATTTCATCTTCAGCCTGAAAAGATTTTACACCGAGATCTTTTCGCGCGGAGAGCTCTTCCAGGACTTGGGTAGCCGGTGTAATGGGGTACGATCCGATGAACAGATCCAGATTTGCTCTTTTTGCAGCTGCAAGCAACCCCCATGCAGAAGCCTTGTTCCCATTCAGTTTGGTGTACCGTCCCTTTTGGATCTCAGCCGGAGGCACCTTATAAACATTGGTAAGCACCTCGGTCGTCTCGGCATAATAATACCCGGCTTGCAAAACCCTGGTATTTGCTTCCACGACCAGCGGATTTTTTTTGAACTTCTCCTTGAAAAAATTATCCGTATATTCCAATGATTGATCAAGTATCCAGTAGACTATACCCAGAGTGAACATGTTTCTGGTCCTGAGTATACTTTTTGTATCCAATCCCACTTCCTTCAGTGTTTCCCTGACCAGGGAGGCGATGGGTGGATCCACTAACGTAAAACCGTTCAGATCATTGTTATTCAACGGGTTCTCCGTGTAACCGGCTTTTTCCAACGATTTCTCATCGAAATTATCCCTGTCAACGATGATGATCGCGCCAGGTTTGACCCACATCAGGTTTGCCTTCAGAGCGGCAGGGTTCATGGCAACAAGTATGTCGGCATAATCGCCGGGGGTGTTCACCAGAGCATGGCCAATGTTCGCGTTAAATCCGGAAATACCACCAATGGTACCGGCGGGTGCCCTCACCTCTGACGGGTAGTCGGGAAAGGTTGAAAGGTCATTTCCAAACAATGCTGCCGTATCGGAAAAGAGGGTGCCGATTAACTGCATGCCATCGCCGGAATCACCTGAAAAGCGAATTGCAATTCGCTCACTTTCAATAACCTGTAGATTTTTACTCATGATTTTTTTAGAGTCTGTCAGTTACTTGCTGAAAAAAGTAAGGATAAAGCGAATGCATATAAAAACTCTTCTGTTTTCATATGCATTAAATATTCTATCAGAGCTAACGATCAGTGGTTCGATAACAAACGTATGATATTACAAAATTAGTATTTTAATCGTTGAGCAAACCATATAAAAACATATTTTTCAACACACGGTTGTTAGAAACGATGGAAATTCAATGTTTGCCATAGGCGTGCATATGACACAACGTTCAACATTTGCAATTATTCATATCCTAAAGACAATCGTACCTTCCGTAAGCATTATTAATAAAGAAAGTTATTGTGTTAGTAGGTTATTAAGTTATTGAGTACATTGATGTTAGTCTTTAGCTTTAAGGTATTTTAGGCAATTCAGACATTCAAGACATTTTGCCGTAGGTTACAAGGAACGCGAGCCCCTGGCATTCGCATAGCGATCCACCATGGGTATGGCTATGCCACCTTATGGGAAAATGCCAGGGTAATTTATTGAACTATAACTATATATATGTTACCCCGGCATTTCCGGAAGGGATCACTATGTGACATGCCGGGGATTAGGTAATGCCTGAACAATCGCCGGAACTGCAATGTTGTTTGAAAAACCATACCTTTCATTTCGTTTACAGCCACTAAAGTGACTCCTGCCTGTCCTCCTTCGGCGGGTGAACCGGCAGGCACGGCCTCTGGAGCGGAAAAGATATTTTCTTATATTTTTACGTGGCGACGAAGGAGTACAAACCTCATGAGCCATATCAAGTGGCGAATAAACCGCCTTCTGCCATAAGTAAACAATAGTAAATAAGAATCTCTGCAGTTCTGCTATTAATCTACTATCTACCAACCTTCACTTCAATACCTGATTCTCCAAAATCGCATTTCAGTATATTAGCAGACACCCATATCGTCCGTCAGGACGAAATAGTGGCCTTTAAAAATTTTATCTGCAAAACAAGGCGAAGAAAATTCTGGGAGGGGCATGGCCATCTTACCCTGTGAAATATCTTTAAACATTGAACGAATTGATTGGATGAAACATTATTTCACGGGGCTTGCCCAGTGAAATAGCGGCAAAGTCGCTCCTATTCTGAAGCATTTCACAGGGCAGGTCATCCCAGCAACCTTGTCTGAGAGGGTGTATCATGAATTCTTCATAAAACAGAACCACTGAAAACATGAAATTTGCACCTTCATTTATATAGAAATACCAAAGGTCACATAGAAATATGAACCATCCAATTTGCATTTATTGATTTGTGCACTCACTTTGCTACTTCGCAGTCAAACTTCTTTATGATACAGCCGCAAGTTTGGTTGCGCTGCTTTTCGAGCTGTAGTTTTGACATGAAATTTTTAGCAGCCTTGATTTTTTGCTTACTTTTTCATCAAGGAAAAAGTAAGAGCCCGCCCGGCTTGAGGGCATTTGAAAAATATAGTTTTGCTTATAACCAATGATTACTGAGGCACAATAACATTTTGTATAATCCCTACCACCATCCGGTTCACCGTTCGCCGCCATGCGAACGGGTTACTTTGTTACTCACGAAATTGTTTATTTTCAAAGGAGTTCGTGATCCCTTCGGGATTCCCTTGTCCCGAATTTCTTAGAAGCTATGCTTCTGTAGAAATTCGAGGATCCTCGAATTGATTTCAAAATCAAGATTTTGATCAATTCGGGAATGAAGAAAGTAACCAAAGAAATCGCCGCTGCCGAAAAATTAGCTAAAATCAGCTTATTCCACTGTTGCGCATGTAAACTCGCCCCGAAAAAATAGGTCGGGTCTCAGACAAACATGCTCACGACGTTCCATAAGCTGATTTTTATACGCTATTTTTCGAAGGCGGTTTTTTCGCCCTTCGGGCGATTGGGGTTAAGATCTAATTATCTGAAAGGCAATCTTATTCAGCGGGAGCTTTCTTTTGCCATAGGCATTCTCACATAGTGATCCTCCCGTAGGGATTCCTTCGGAGCTAACGGGACTACGGAAGGTTCGTTTCTTTTGATCGTTCAAAAGGAATGAATAATTTAAAAATATCTTTGTGGAAGGAGGTAATTCTTCACGTAGTCATGTATTCCCTGTTCAAGGGGAGTAAATTTTTTTATATACCCGATGCTCCGTAGTTTACCCATTTTTGCCTCGGTGAAATACTGGTATTTATCCCGGATATCCTCCGGTGTATCGATGTATTCTATCTTTTGCGGCAGGTTCATTGCATCTATGGTATACCGGACCAGGTCGTTGAAGGTGCGGGCATGTCCTGTTCCCAGGTTGTAGATCCCGGAATTTTTCCGATGGTTCATAAGAAACGTCATGGCATCTGTAACATCGTGAACAGATATAAAATCCCTGAGCTGTTCCCCTTCTTTATAGCCGGGATTGTGTGACCGGAAGAGCTTCATCCTGCCGGTATCCCGGATCTGGTTGAATGCATGAAAAATGACGGAAGCCATTCTCCCTTTATGAAATTCGTTTGGGCCGTATACGTTGAAGAGTTTTAATCCCGCCCAGAAATAGGGTTTTCTCTCCTGTGTAAGCGCCCATCGGTCAAAGTCGTTTTTCGATTCTCCGTATGGATTGAGGGGTTTCAGCAGACCGATCCGTTCATGGTCATCATCATATCCATGTTCCCCTGATCCGTAGGTGGCAGCTGATGATGCATAGACCAGGGGTATGCCAAATTCCACACACCGGTTCCACACCTGTTTTGAATACCCAAGATTCAGCTCATCAAAGATCGTAACATCGAATTCAGTAGTATCTGTGCGTGCTCCAAGGTGGAAAATAAATTGTATAAACCGGTGATTTTCCGGGATCCATTGAATAAAACTGGACCGGTCAACCGTTGCCGTGAAGGTTTTGTTGTTGTAATTGTTTTCCTTTCCCGGTTTGCTGAAATCATCCACAAGGACAATGTCTTTGAATCCAAGCCGGTTCAGTTGTCCGACCAGGCAACTGCCAATAAAACCTGCCGCACCGGTAACGATTATCATCGATTTTTTTCTGTACGTGTCGCCAGTATAGATAGCAATGATGATCCGTAGGATCACACGTCATTTCAATAACTGCCCGAAGATACAAAATGATTTGTTTTTCAGAAAGAAACGTTATTGGGTTATGCCATAGGCCCGCCTGCCAGCCACAGGCAGGGTTTTCGGTTTTTGTTCTAATGGGCGTTTGGAGTGTTCCGGTCCATGAAGTGTTTTCCCAGTGAATAGCAATGCAGTTGGACCGGCGGTTATACGGAACGCAAACCCCTGGCATAAATGCCAGGGTAATTCATTGAACTATAGGGCTACCAACGTGCAACCCCGCCCCGTGAAATAATTCTACCAATTTAACATTCGTATTGGCTAATCTATATTTCACAGGGCCCGCCCTGTGAAATAATTCTTCGCTTTAATATTCCGTCAGGGGCTGCCGCTATTTCACGGGGCCCGTTTTGCAGGTCGTTGTTCGTTATTCGTCAAAAAAAAAATAAAATTGATTAAGAACGACAACACAGGAAAACGTAATGCAAATCATTATACCAACGTAGAGACGCCATGCATGGCGTCTCTACATGCGTGAATTTCCGATGCATTATCGGAATTGTTGTTTGACGTCTGCTTTGTTCCGGTCCATGGGACCATACCGATATGCAAACAATATCATATTGCTTTTCAGTGATTTATGTTATAAATTTATGTTTTTAATAAGGTAACCAGAATGAATTATAACAGACCGCATATGGAAAAAAAGAAAAACAACGAACAATTTTCCCGACGGGATTTCATCAGGAATGTGGCATTTGGAACGGGAGCAACGTTGCTGCTCACCAATTTTTCCCTCGTCAGGTGGCACGTGGATGAGAAAGGTATACTGAAAGGGATCGTGGTTGATTATGATAAGTGTACCGGTTGCCGCACCTGTGAAACAGCCTGTTCTGCTTCGAACCACAGGGTGTTGATTAATGGGGAAGAAATGGAAGGTTTGGGGAATCCGTGGATGGCGAATATCCGGGTTCATCGTTTCAACCCGGATGTCGATGTGCCCAATGTCTGCCAGATCTGTCCGGATGCTCCCTGTATCGCTGCCTGTCCTGTAGAACCCGACCCGGATACGGGAAGAAGGGCACTTTACCGTGACGAAGAACACCTGACCATCAAATGCGATACGGACCGGTGTATCGGATGTGGCAACTGTGCCATCACCTGTGCAACGGAACGTTCCGGTGTGATCATACCCAATCCGGAAACGGGAAGCCCGGAACGGATGTGTACCCTCTGTTCAGGTGATCCGCACTGCGTGAAGGCCTGTCCCTATGGAGCCCTCTCACTGGTTGAAGTGGATACAAACCGTGAGTTTTTTGGCATGTCCCCAAAGGAGATCGCCAGAGAACTGATGAAGAAGTATTATAAAACCGGAAAAGAGGAGGTGAGCCATGGATAAGTTATACGGATACAGCGGATCAATCCTGGAAGTGAATCTCACTTCAGGCAAGATTGAAAAAGTGCCGGTATCTCCATCCGACGCAAAAAATTTTGTCGGTGGCCGTGGACTTGGAATGAAGATCTTATGGGATAAGGTGAAAGAACCGGGAATGGACCCATTCGCCCCTGAAAATCCGATCATGTTCATGCCCGGTCCGATGACCGGCTATCCCTTTGCCTCCTCCTCCCGTACCTGTGTGGTAACGAAATCACCACGTACATCGCCCGTTCATTCAACCTATAAGCATGCCTCAACGGTCAGTTATGCCAACATGGGCGGCTTTATCGGTCCGGAGATCCGTTTTGCCGGATATGACGGGATTGTGGTGACGGGCAAAGCTTCGAAGCCCGTATATATAAAGATCGAAAACGATGATGTGGAAATTTGTGATGCCTCAGCATTCTGGGGTATGAGAACCGATGAATTCGACATAGAATTTCACGAATCGCTCGGCGATAACCGGTTCCAATCCTGTTATATCGGGCCTGCCGGGGAGAACATGGTCCCGATGGCATGTGTCATGAATACAGCTGCCCGGGCAGCCGGAAGGGGTGGAACAGGAGCCGTGATGGGATCAAAAAACCTGAAGGCGATAGCCGTAAAGGGAACCCGGTTTCCTGAAGTGGCTGACCATAAAAAATACCTTGAATTGCTGGATCTGACACGGAATAAATTCAGGGATGATCCGATGACAGCCTGGTGGCGTTCCAATGGAACTGCCGGAGCATTGACCATGATCAGTGAGGCAAGCCGTGAGGCGGTTAAGAACTTCAGGGAAGGAACCTTTACCGACGTCAGCCTGATCGGGGCGGAAGCAGCCCGGGCAAAAGCATGGCAGCGGGACTTTGCCTGCTATGCCTGCCCACTGGCCTGTAAAAAAAGCGGGGTCATTCAAAAAGGAATCTATGCCGGACTGGTCCATGACGGACCGGAATATGAAACCGGAACCATGTATGGTTCCAACCTGCTGATAAGTAACCTCGAAGGCCTGTTGAAGGAGATCTATGCCGGGGATGACTATGGAGTGGATATCATCTCTACCGGTAATGCCATCGGATTCCTGATGGAAGCCTATGAGAAAGGGTATATTGATAAAAATTTTGTGGATGGTATTGACCTTACCTGGGGAAATGTACGTGCAGTATTGGATATGCTTCAAAAGATTACCTACCGGGAAGGAGTTGGGGATCTGGCAGGACAGGGCGTTAAGAAGCTGGCGGAAAAGGTCGGCAGGGATTCACACAAGTTTGCCATTCACGTGAAGGGACACGAGCTGGCTGCTCACAATGTTCATGTCAATCCGGGTATGGGTATTTCCTATGTATCGTCCAACCGGGGAGCATGCCATTTAAACGGTGCAAATCCTCAGGAACAGAACAGCACGGCAATGGTTGATTCACTGGGCTTATGCCTCTTTGCAGCAGGCAGTTACGGAGAGAATGGGCTGGAGAACATCATTACTATGATCACAGGACATTCCTATACTACGGAGGAATACATGAAAGCCGGCGAACGGGTCTTTAACCTGGAGAAGATGTTCAACTACCGTGAAGGATTCACCCGGGAGGATGATGTACTGCCCGACCGGTTTTTTGAAGAACCACTCACGATCGGGACAGAGAAAGGAGCTGTGCTCGACCGGAAAGAATTTGAGGAGTTGCTGACAACATACTATACCGACCGCGGCTGGGATCCCATCACCTCCAGACCGACAGATGAGAAACTGGAGAGTTTGGGATTGGAGTTTGCGATGGAGTGAATTAACACCGGGGTTAATTGTTATAAGTTATTCGTTATCAGTTGATAGGGGGAACAACGGTCCATGAAGCGTTTTCCTGCAGAAAAGCAATGCAGACCGGGTTAAGGTGTGTGTTGATATTTCGTTAATCCCTGCCAGCCGCCTTGCCTGCCGGTTTACCTGCGTGCCGTCGCTAAAGGCTATGACCGCCGGAGACCGAAGACATGGCAGGCAGGGTTTCCGGTTTTTCAGGCCAATTGGTCTGTTGACCATTCTACAGAATTGTTCAAAATATAAAAACGGATCTTTTTGATTTATTGGTGTGTTAAAGACAAGGTAGTGCCTTGTCTCTACGGCTGCATCTCACATCCTCTCGTCACTCTGTCTCACAGTCTCCCCCACAGTGAAATATGCTCCTTCCCTGGTGAAATATTTTCGTGCCTCAAATTTCACAGGGCAAGCGTCGCATTTCACGTGGCAAGCTCTCACCACTCACTCACTCACCCACAGTGAAATATGCTCCTTCCCTGGTGAAATATTTTCGTGCCTCAAATTTCACAGGGCAAGCGTCGCATTTCACGTGGCAAGCTCTCACGACTCACTTCTAATACCAATACTCGTACCGCGAACTGCCGCCAACACATTTCCTGCCCACAGTCGCAGTACGAGCGAATTCTTCCTTAGCTTTCGTCACCCTCCTTAATCCTTAATCAATTGCCGTAGGCACGCCTATGGCGCATCCTTCATCCTTCCTTCCTCTCCCTATTCCCCAAACACAAACCGCACCACTTTTTCTATCAGCAGTTCGGGCTGCTCGGCATGGAGCCAGTGTCCTGCGTCGGGAATGGTAGTAACCTCGGCATAGGGAAAAATCTTCTGGATGAATGGAATGTCGGAATCCAGGATGTAGGTCGAGTTGGCACCACGAATAAACAGGACCGGGAAACCGGTGATCTGATTTCCCCGCTCAAATTCCGACGCATTGAGCCCCTCCAGAATACGAACCAGGTCTTTCCGGATCACCTCAATATTAAGCTTCCAGTGGAATGTCCCATTTTTTGATCGTGAAAGGTTTTTGAGCAGGAATTGCCTTACACGCCCGGATTTGATCCGTGAACTCATCTCACGATCTGCCTCATCACGGTTTCGGATCTTCGACAGATCCAAATTTTCCATAGCCCGGATAATAAAGAGATGGTCGGCAGCTTGAACCGATTCTCCGGAATAGCTGAAATAGGATTTTGGTGCGATATCGACAACGATCAGTCCATTGACACGTTCAGGAAAAGAAGTGGCGAAGAACATGATCGTTTTACCACCCATGCTGTGCCCGAGAAGGATGGGTTTTCCAATGGAGTGTTTATCCATAAACTCCAGCAGATCATCCCTCATCAGTTCATAGCTATGATGGTCACTGTGCTGGGATCTCCCATGGTTTCGCTGATCCGGGATAAATACTTCAAACCGTCTCCCGAGTGCCTTGCCAATCGTGACCCAATTGTCGGAGGAGCCATAGAGCCCGTGCACAATAATCAGCGGTGGTCCGGAACCATATTTTCGGAAGAAAAGATCCATGCCAGTTGCAAAAAGTTAAAAATAGAATTTTTGGTATTCAATTACCCGGTGTGTTCATCCCCTCAACTCATGCAAATACATCTGGATGGTATTTTCCAGTCCAAAATAGAGGGCGTCGGAGATGAGGGCATGGCCGATGGATACCTCTTTGATATGGGGTACATTCTGCACAAAGTACCGGAGGTTATCGAGGTTGAGGTCGTGCCCGGCATTCAGATCCAGTCCGATATCATGTGCCAGCCTGGCAGCATCGGTAAAGGGTTTAACGGCTTTCTCCCTGCCGGCATGGTATCCGGCGGCGTATGGCTCGGTATACAACTCAACCCGGTCGGTCCCGGTCTCTGCAGCTTGCTTGATGAATTCGGGAGAGGTGTCAATGAAGAGGGAAGTACGGATATCGTGAGCCTTGAACTCAGCGATCACCTCTTTCAGGAAGGACAGGTTATTAACGGTATCCCACCCGGCATTTGAGGTCAGGGCATCGGGCGGATCAGGCACCAGTGTGACCTGGTGAGGCAGTATCTCCAGCACCAGGTCAATGAATTTTTTTGTGGGATATCCTTCGATGTTGAATTCAGTGGTGATCACCGGTTTGATATCGCGCACATCCTGGTATCGGATGTGCCTTTCGTCCGGTCTTGGATGGACCGTTATGCCCTGTGCACCATAGTCCTGACAGTTGACAGCCGCTTCCACAACATTTGGAATATCACCTCCCCGGGCATTGCGGAGTGTGGCAATCTTGTTTATGTTGACACTGAGTCGGGTGGTACTCATTACTGCTACTGTTTATCGAAATAGTTATGAATTATATGTTTCCTTTCCCTGGTTCTTCAAATTATTGAAAGTTGTGAGTAGTGAGCCCCGCCTTCGCCACCACCTTCGTCAAGACTACGGCTGTCAAAGAAGGCTTCGGCGGGCGAAGAGTGAGCTGTGGACCACGGCCCGTATGCTACTAACCGTGTGTCACTAAATCTCCAGGTCACACCACAAATATTATTTACCAAGTTTTCAAATAATTCCTATAATGTATTGGTTTCAATTTTTTGTACTTTTATGCAAAATTAACCTAATTTTTCAAGAAGGCTTATACAGATGCTGGCAAAAGATCTATTATCCGAAGTTGTCCCTTCGCTGAAAACCTCCGATACCGGGTTGCAGGCATTGAGCTGGATGGAGATCTTCCGGATCTCACACCTGCCCATCGTGAACAACAAGGAGTTTCTGGGACTCATCTCTGATACCGATATTTATGATCTGAATATGGCAGATGAACCGATTGGCAACCATAACCTCTCACTTTTTAGCCCCTATGTGACAAGTGATCAGCACATTTTCGAGGTGATTGAACTGGTTTCGCGCCTGAAACTGACGATCGTACCTGTTCTGAACCAGGAAAAGCATTACCTGGGACTGATCACCATGAATGATCTGATACAACGTTTTGCCAACCTTGCCGGGCTAAAAGATCCCGGGGGGATCATCGTGCTGGAACTGCATCAGAAAAACTATGCCCTTTCACAGATTGCCCAGATTGTGGAGGGGAATGATGCCAAGATACTGGGACTTTACCTCAGCTCATCCGACGAATCGATGAAGATGGAGCTGACCCTAAAAATCAACCGGACCGATCTGTCAGCCATTATCCAGACCTTCAACCGGTTTAACTATACCATTAAAGCATCATACCATGAGGATGAGGATATGGACAGTTTTTATTCGAGCCGGTATGAATCGTTTATGCGGTATCTGAATATATAATTATGAGAATTGTCATTTACGGAAAAACCTTTGAGGAAAATTTTCATGACTGCAGTAAGGACCTGTTCAGGAAACTGCAGGAATATAACGTTGACCTCTACCTTTACCATCCGTTTTACGATTTCCTCAGGGATGAGGTGAACCAGAAACCCGAGGTTGCCGGGCTGTTTACCGAATATTCGGAACTCCCTGACGGCATTGACTATTTTTTCAGTATCGGCGGGGATGGCACCTTCCTGGAGACCATCACCTACGTAAGGGATTCAAAAGTCCCGGTTGTCGGCATCAATAGCGGAAGGCTGGGGTTTCTGGCAAACATCTCGAAGGAGGAGCTCTCCGAATCGCTGGATGATATATTTGCCGGCAATTACAGCCTGGAGGAGAGGGCACTGCTGGAATTTGAATCGCCAGGCAAACCGTTTGGTGATTTCAATTTTGCGTTGAATGAGGTAACGATCCAGAAGATCGATGCGACGATGATCACCATTCATACCTTTGTGAATGATGAGCTGCTGAACGCTTACTGGGCTGACGGTCTGATCATATCCACCCCCACGGGTTCCACCGCCTACTCCATGAGTGTTGGTGGTCCGATCGTGATCCCGGATTCCCATAACTTTATCATCTCACCCATTGCTCCGCACAATTTAACCGTAAGACCGGTAGTTATTCCCGACAAGAATGAGCTCCGGTTGAAAGTCAATGGACGGACCCGTAAATTTCTTGCCACCCTTGATTTTCGTTCAGTCGAACTGGAAAGTTCTACAGAGATTGTGGTGAGACGTGCCGGTTTCAAGATTTTGGTTTTGAAACTCAAACATCATAACTACTACTCCACCCTCCGCTCGAAGCTGATGTGGGGAGCGGATAAGAGGAACTAGATGAATGTCGAATCTCGAATGTCGAATGTCGAATAATGAATGTCGTACCTGTTCTGACCAACAAAATTGCGTCAGAATTGGGGTTAAAATTGGCATGGGACCAATGTTTCATATGGTTTCAAATTGGAAAAAAATAAAATCCAGGGTGTTGAGGGTATTTTCAACGTAGAGACGTAAGATCTTACGTCTCTACATGGCGTGCATTTCCGATGCATTATCGGAATTTGTTTGTTTAACGCCTTTTTCGTTCCGGTCTATGCAGCGTTTTCCAGATAAATAGCAGTGCAGTTGGACCGCTTTTTGGGTGGCCACGCAAAACCCCGGTTTTCATTTATTGTCTTCCTGCACGTGTAAGATGGTTTCAGTGTAGGGGTTGTCTCACCTCGTCTCTCCTTGAAACCCATTCAGGATTAACTCATTCAACGGCCTTTTTGGAACATGGTGGACCTGCTGATCATCACGCCAGTACCGAATATCTTTCTCTTTTGCTTCTTCCAGTACCACCTTTTCCTTTGGTTTACCCAGAGCAAGAACAAGCAGAATTTCGAACTGTTTGCTTAATCCCAGAATTTTTCCCAGCGCTTTCTTTTTGATTGAACCAATGATACAACCACCCAGTTCCTTTTCTGTGGCTCCCAGCAGGATACTTTGAGCCGCAATACCATGATCGCAGTAAAATTTCCCGGAAACCTGCCAGTCACCCAGAATAATGATGTATGCTGAGGGCCTTTCTCCAGGCTCCGGTCCATCCCAATTTTTCAGATAACCGGCCCATGCAAGGGTTGGAAAGATCTGTTCATTCTTCTCCCTGCTTGTTGATAAGATGTATTTGAGGGATTGTTCGTTGCCTGCAGAAGCAGAATTCCGCGCCAGATCAACCAACTCCTCCAGTATGCTCATCTCCACCGGAACATCTTCATAAAATCTCCTGTAACTGCGATTCTGTAAAATTAAATTTCGGATCATGGGCTTGACGGTTAAGGGTTATGTTGCATGCAAACAAGCTTTCATTTCAAGTGATCACAGGATTCTAAAGAAGGTATTTCCAGTTCAAAAATTCGTCGCCCGAACTGAAGTCGAGCGACGACAAGATTCTAAAGTACATATTTCATGTCAATTTTAAAAATTCGTCGCCCGAACCTTCGCATAGCGATTCCTTCGGAAGAGTCGAGCGACGAATGGGACGTACGGATTGCATGCGGGTTTAACACAAACATGCAGGAATGGCTGGTAAAAAAATCGTTATTCGGTTACGATGCTATCCTGGCCGGGCCCTGTGAAATAATCTTTACCATTTATGTTCCGTGAAATAGAAACAATACGATTAAACGAAATGTAAATCAGTATACCGGTTCAGAGACGCGATTAATCGCGTCTCTACATGCGTGAAATTCCGTTAAATTATCGGGATTGTTGTTTGACGTCTGGCATCTAACGTTCCCTGGACCGCATAACTCCAAACTCATAATAGAAATAAACCGAGAGCCGAGAACTGTCCCGCTCCATCGGAGTCCCTTCGGGGAAGGGATGTGCCAAAGGCATTTTCCGCAGGAGGATGCCTGCCCGTCCCTGACTGCCGTCAGGCAGGCGGCAGGCGGGCCTTCGGCGAACGTTGATCATTCCGTGATTGACTGAACATTCTTAGTCGGAATGGATTCCAGTCCCTTAAATTTCAGGATAATTTGTGCGACACACAGGACATCCTGTTCACAATAGGAACCAATTTTCTGCAGGTTTTTTTCTTCCCAGTAGACAGCTGAAACCATGCTGCCATTCATTTCTTCTTTGGGTGTTTCAATGCCGAATAGTTCAGCAAGCAGGTCGAGGGAAACGGCATGCCGGTAATCTCCGAATTTCCAGAGATCCATTGTATCGATGAACCTGGAGTCCCATGGTTTCTTTCCGGCCGTATCCAGAATATCCGGCAATTCAATGCCATGAATCACCATCCTTCTCGCGATAAACGGAAAGTCGAAATTTATCCCGTTGTGCGCGCACAGGAGGATCTCTTTCCGGTTTAGATAATTCCTGAGCATTTCTGAAAAATCTGACAACAGTTTCTTTTCATCGTCACCAAAAAAGGATTTGACCCTGAAGTAATTCTCTTTTTTAACACAATTGATAATACCGACCGAGATACAGATTATTTTTCCGAATTCTGCATATAGTCCGGCTCTATGATAGACATCGGAAGGGGATTCATTTTCTTTTCTGAATGAGGCAGATCTCTTTTCCCAGAACTCTTTAAAATGAGAAGGCAGGGAATTAAAATCGGGCTCAGCCGGGACAGTCTCGATGTCCAGGAAAAGTATATCAAAGATACTGATCTGTTTAAGCATGGGCTAAAGGGTTATGTTTATTGTCAAATTCGCAACCCGAACTGAAGTCGAGTTGCGAAGGATTGGGATCAGTACGTTAAATTGTCCGTGTGTTTGTTCAGGTTTTTCTCAATAATGGATACAAGGATATTGATTGCCACTTCATTATTACCGCCCTGCGGTATAATTATATCGGCATATCTTTTCGTTGGTTCAATGAATTGCAAATGCATGGGTTTCACCGTTTTTTCGTACCGGTCCAGTATCACATCGACTGATCTTCCCCGTTCAATGATATCCCTGCTGATCACCCTGCTCAGTCTGTCGTCGGCATCGGCATCGACAAAAACCTTGATATTCATAAGGTTTCGTACTTCCAGGTTGGCGAGTATAAGTATTCCCTCGATAATGACGACATGTTTCGGTTCCACCCGGATGGTTTCCTTTGCCCGTGTACAGGTAAGGTAGGAGTAGATGGGTTGTTCGATCGCAACGCCCAACTTCAGTTTCCGGATATGATCTGCCAGCAGTTCAAATTCCAGGGATTCAGGGTGGTCAAAATTCATCTCCTGCCTTTTCTTCAAAGGCAAATGGCTGTTATCTTTGTAATAGGAGTCCTGCGGGATGATGGCAACTTCTCCTTCGGGGAGTTTTTCTGTGATTTTTGTTACCACTGTTGTTTTTCCGGAACCAGTTCCACCCGCAATTCCAACAATTAACATAATTTTTATTAATTTTAGTTTTTGTTGACCGGTAATTTTTTACCAAATTACTAATTAAATCAACTTCAAAAAAATGATACATCACATTGTGCTCTTTAAGATTACCGAATTTGATGATGAGTTGGATAAGCAGAAAAAAATTGAGGAATTGAAATCGATTTTCGAAAAGCAGTCGATAAAAATTTCTGCCATTAAGTCGTATGAAGTAGGGGCCAATATTAACACCTCGGATTGTGCATACGATGTAGCAATTAACTCCACCTTCAAATCAATGGATGATCTGAAAGCATACATTTTACATCCTGATCATCAATATGCTATTGAAAAGGCAAGCAATATTCCAAAGATCAAGGTGATAGTGGATTATGAGGTACCCAGGACCAGTAAATCATCCTTTAACACCGGGAAAAAAGAGAAGGTATCATGACCCAACTCTACCCATTAAAGTTCCAACCCATTCTGAAGGAGAAGATATGGGGTGGAAATAAATTGCACACGATTCTGGGTAAGGGGACCCCGGGGGATACCCATTGTGGGGAGAGCTGGGAAATTTCAGGAGTTCAGGATAATTTATCGGTTGCATCAAACGGTTTTCTGAAGGGGAATAACCTGGAGGAGATCATTGAGGTCTATATGGGCGAGCTGGTTGGGGATCAGGTGTATGAAAAGTTCGGGTTTGAATTTCCCATGCTGATCAAATTTATCGATGCCAGTGATGTATTATCGATTCAGGTTCACCCTGACGATACGCTGGCGAAAGAGAGACACAATGCGTATGGAAAAACCGAAATGTGGTATATCATCCAGGCTGATCAGGGTTCAAAGATCATAACGGGATTCAACCGGAAAATCAACAGACAGATTTACCAGGAGAACCTCCTCAATAAAACATTGCCGGACATATTGAATTTTGAAGATGCCCTTCCTGGCGATGTGTTTTTCATCCCTGCGGGAAGAGTACATGCCATCGGCGCGGGGATCCTGCTCACCGAGATTCAGCAGACTTCTGATATAACCTACCGGATCTATGACTGGGACCGGGTGGATAAAAACGGAAAAGGCAGGGAGCTGCATACCGATCTGGCACTTGACGCCATCGATTACAACCACTATAAAAACTACAAAACTCCATATGAAGTTCTGCTGAACAGGTCATCTCAGGTCATCGATTGCGACTATTTCAGCACCAACTTCCTGAAGATTGATCAGCCGGTTGGAAAGGATTTTAACTACATTGATTCCTTTGTGATTTACATCTGTCTTTCCGGCTCGTTCCTAATTGAATATGAGGGGAAGAGTGAGCCGGTTCATACGGGAGAGTCCGTTCTCATACCGGCTGTGCTGAAAAATTTCTTT
Organism: uncultured Rikenellaceae bacterium; assembly: GCA_964389685.1. Lineage (GTDB taxonomy): Bacteria > Bacteroidota > Bacteroidia > Bacteroidales > VadinHA17. Next base: position 14,246 of record CAYMFM010000031.1, on the reverse strand, counting down.
CTCAAACCCGAAGGGGATAGTGAGATGTTAGAAGTTTTTATTAAAAATCGAGCCGTTTGATCACCCTGGCAAACGGGAATAATCCTAACTTTGTTCAAGCGAGTTGTTTGTGATTAAACGGAGTTTTGAATGCTATATACAAATATGAAAAAAGTTATCGGGTTGCAGATAATTCTGTATGGTATTGTTTACCTGGTCCTTATCCAGGGTTGTAATCCCTCTTCACAGGATGTTCGTGCCGTAACGGGAACGGAACTTGCCGATACCCTGAAAGATGATGCTGGTTTTACGGGCGTGTATAAAAGTTACCATCCGGACGGCTATTTATACTCTGAGGTGAGTTATAAGGATGGAAAAAAGGATGGCATTTCCAGGAGGTTTTATTCCGACGGTAAGGTTCATTCGATCATCGAATACAGGGAGGGAAAAAAGGCAGGAACATCAACATGGTTATATACCAGTGGTGAAGTATATCGTGAGACACCCTATACTGATGGAAAGGTAGACGGCATACAGAAAAAGTACTATCGTGATGGCACGGTTCAGGCTGAAATTCCCTATTCACATGGTAACCGGAAAGTTGGTCTCAAAGAATACAATGAACGGGGCACACAGCTGACATCTTATCCTGAGATCCGGATCAGCACCATCGACCGGATTGAGACACACGGAAGGTATACCCTGGAACTCACTTTATCGAACAACAGCAAGAATGTGAAGTTTTACTATGATGCGGTTAAGGACAGTATATTCATTCCCGGCGGGAAACAATTCATTTTGACTGACACAGGAGTTGGCATGGTGGAATTTGTTTACCGGGAAAACGGTAGTTATCCGCAGTATGTCAACCTGGTTGCAGTGTACCGAACGCGAAATAGCAATTCAAAAATTCTGCAAAAGAGTTTTCGCTTGCCTTCCGATCACCTGGTTTACTGAAATGGAAAAAACGTTAAAGCCACGCCTGCGGGTAAAATGATCCGATGCACGGCGACACTTGAGGAAATTTCGGGGAACCGGCTCCAATTCCGGGTTGAGGCTCACGCAGGAAAAGAGTTGATCGGTTTTGGAAAACATACAAGGTACGTTATTGATGTGAACCGTTTTATGAGTAAATTTTCCAACTAGCACGGATTGCTGCTATCCATCTTATGATGATCGTTAAAGAAGCGACATTCATTGTATCGAGCACGAAGGTTGAACGTTGCCCGAAACCTTCCCTACCCGAATATGCTTTCATCGGACGTTCAAACGTCGGCAAATCTTCCCTGATCAATTTACTGACCAATCGCAAAGGACTGGCTAAGATCTCAAAGACTCCCGGGAAGACACAATTGATCAATCATTTTCTGATCAATAATGAATGGTATCTGGTTGATCTTCCCGGTTATGGATTTGCCAATGTACCTGTTGGCAAAAAAAAGGTGTGGGATCGGGTGATCAGGGATTATATCCTGAAACGGTCCAATCTCATCTGTCTGTTTGTCCTGATTGATTCGAGGCATGATCCTCAACAAAATGATCTGAGATTCATGCAATTTCTTGGAAAGCACCGGGTTCCTTTTTCGCTTATTTTCACCAAAACCGATAAGTTATCGGAAGGTGAGCTTCAACGAAACCTGGAGTACTACAAAACAAGCATGCTGAAGTCGTGGGAGTCGTTGCCCCCCATTTTCCAGGTTTCAACTGTAAGAAGGAGGGGAAGAGACGAGGTCCTGGATTACATTGATGAAATGAATCGAGGGTTAATGCTTAAAAAGTAAATGCTTATACCCTCAATAACCAATTATATTTATAATTTTGTTCAGCGCGAAAACAAAACCGTATCAACCCAAAAATTCATGATGTTATGACCGTAAAAGCCCCTTTAAAGTTTTTTGCCGGGAGACAATCCAGGTATCTTGCCGAGAAGATCACCGAGCATTTTGGAACCACACTGGGGAAAAGTTCGGTAATGGAATTCAGCGATGGAGAGTTTCAGCCCTCATTTGAGGAGTCAGTCAGGGGATGCAGTGTCTTCATCATCCAGTCGACCTTTCCTCCCACCGATAATGTATTTGAATTGCTTCTTATGATTGATGCTGCGAAGAGAGCATCTGCCTATAAGATTGTCGCCGTCATGCCCTATTTTGGATTTGCCCGTCAGGACCGGAAGGACAAGCCAAGGGTTTCCATCGGAGCCAAATTGATCACCGATCTATTGACTGCAGCTGGTGTTGACAGGGTCATGACGATGGATTTGCATGCTGACCAGATACAGGGATTTTTCAATGTGCCGGTCGACCACATATATGCCTCTTCGCTCTTTGTCCCCTACATCAAGAATCTCAATCTTGAAGACCTGGTCATTGCAGCTCCGGATATGGGTGGAACGAAACGGGCAAATGCCTATTCCCGGTTTTTAAATTGTGAAATGGTGATCTGTTATAAGCAGAGGAAAAAGGCAAATTATGTCGGGGAGGTTACAGTAATAGGGGATGTAAAGGGGAAGAATGTTGTGATCGTGGATGATATGGTTGATACTGCCGGTACGCTTACGATGGTTGCAGAGATGATGATGGAGCAGGGTGCAAAGAGTGTGCGTGCAACGGCTACTCACCCGGTTTTGTCGGGCCCGGCGTACGAATGCATTGAAAATTCTCCCCTTACGGAAGTGTTGGTTACCGATTCAATTCCTATCAGAAAAGAGAGCAGCAAGATTAAGGTTGTCTCCATTGCCGAGGTATTTGCTGATGTAATAAACAAGGTATATAATTATCAGTCGATAAGTTCTAGTTTTATCACATAAAGTTATTATATTTGCAGCCCAAAATTATCAGAGATATGGAAACTTTTGAGATTAACGGGGAGATCAGGAAAGAAGTTGGAAAGAAATTCGCCAAAAAGATAAGGAAAGAGGAGAGGGTCCCCTGTGTACTTTACGGAGGAGAGGAGACGATTCATTTTTCCGCTGAGGAGAAGGAATTTAAAAAGATTGTCTATACACCCAATATCTATCTGATTAAGCTCGCCCTTGATGGGAAGAAGTACAATGCTCTCCTGAAAGACATCCAGTTTCATCCTGTAACAGACAGTATACTTCATCTGGATTTCATCGAGATTTCTGATGAAAAGCCGGTTACCATCACCATGCCGGTGCGGTTAACCGGAGATTCCATTGGCATAAAGAACGGTGGAAAACTGAGATGGAAACGGAGGCAGATGAAGGTACGGGGTTTGCCAAATGATTTTCCGGATTATCTTGATGTTGATATTACCGATCTGGAGATCGGTCAGACCTTAAAAGTTGGTGACCTATCCTATGAGAACCTGGAGGTCATTGATCCTTCCAGGTCCATGGTTGCATCAGTGGTCTCTTCACGGCTTGTTGCCAAGGGTATGGCAGCTGAGATTGAAGAAGAGGTCGCAGCCGAAGTGGAAGAGGAAGTTGAAGAAGGAGCGGTTGAAGAGGGAGCTGAAACAACTGAAGCATCGGCTGAGGGCGAACAAAAAGCCAAACCGGAAGATAAAAAAGAATAGTTTGAAATACCTGATCGTTGGTCTTGGTAACATTGGCGCGGAGTATCAGGATACACGCCACAATATAGGATTTACAATATTGGACGCTCTGTCAGACGCGTCCAATGTTGTTTTTAGGGATAAACGGTATGGATTTGTCGGTGATTTCAAATACAAAGCAAGGATCTTCATTCTCCTGAAACCATCAACCTATGTGAACCTGAGCGGTAAAGCGGTGAACTATTGGTTGAAAAAAGAGAAAATCCCTGTGGAGAGGCTTCTGGTTATTGTCGATGATGTGTCTCTTCCTTTCGGCAAACTAAGGCTTCGGCCCAGGGGAGGAGATGCCGGGCATAACGGATTAATCAGCATTCATCAGGTTCTTGGACATCAGAATTATGCACGGCTCCGGTTTGGTATCGGCCATGCATTCATGCCCAGTCAGCAGGTAAATTACGTCTTAGGTCAATGGTCTCCGGAAGAGAAAAAATTGCTACCCACACAGATCGATCTGGCAATTGACATGATCAAATCATTCGGAATGCTGGGAGTTGAACGAACCATGAATCTATATAATTAACGTTTTTTAGCCACTAATGCCTGCCTGTTCCTGCCTGCCATACCTCCCATGCGGGCGGCAGGCAAGGCGGCAGACAGGCACGAATGATTACAAATAGATATGGGTACAGAAGAAGAAGGTGTGCGGATTGACAAGTGGTTATGGGCTGCCAGGATCTGTAAAACCAGAAGCCAGGCTGCCAATGAGTGCAGAAAGGGTAAGATCCTCATTGATCATATGCCGGTTAAACCTTCGCGGCTCGTCCGGGAGGGCGAGATCATTGTTGTCAGGAGAATGCCTGTGATTTACACCTACCGGATTAAGAAAATGGTAGCGAAAAGGGTATCAGCGAAGCTGGTTGCTGCTTATGTTGAGGACCTTACACCTGAGGAAGAAAAGAACAAACTCCTTCAAAAAAGAACAACAACCCTGTTTATCCGCAAGCGTGGCGAGGGAAGACCAACAAAAAAGGATAGAAGAATTATCGAACGGTATAGGAATTCCGATTAGTACGAATCATCCGACTGACTGACAGATGATCATCTCCACGAAACTGAAAGAATCGAACATTGCCGAATACATCCTCTACATGTGGCAGGTTGAGGACAGCATCAGGGCGTTCGATTTCGATATTGATGAGATTGAACGGAACATCATCCGCAATTATGAACAATCCCGGGAAGTGAAGGGTAACATCCGGCAATGGTATGAGCAGCTGATCCGGATGATCGTACGGGAGGATATCCTGAAGAAGGGGCATTTAAGGATCACACTGGAACTGATGGAGAAGCTCTCCGCGCTCCATCATTCCTTGCTCCAGGATCCTGCCGATAAGAAATACCAGGAACTGTTCAGCCTAGCACTGCCCTACATCAATGAATTCCAGCAAAAATCCGGGGCGGAAGGCCAGGGGGTTATACATACCTGCCTGAACGGATTATATGCCCTGTTGCTTTTACGGCTACAAAAGCGGCCGATCAACCGCGATACGAAGGAAGCCATGGATTCCTTCCGTAACCTCATCTCCTACCTTACGGTGCGGTACCGGAACCTGCAGTCTGTTTAGAACTTAAACGATAAACCCACTCCAAAGACCTCTTTGAACTGTACTCGAGGAGCCAGGTCCCCCTCTCCATCGTCGATCAGGATATCATCATCATAGATCAGGTGCGTATTGAAATTGGCAGTCAGCCATTTATTGATCTTCATTCCAATAATCAGTGAGCCGTTTTTATGATTTTATGGTTCATTGTTTATTTTCCTGTTTGATGCAGGTGAACATCGGTTTGCGGGAAGGGGATTGATACGCCCTGGGCATCAAATTGTTTTTTCACTTTTTCCTGTGTATCAAAGAATACACCCCAGTAATCGGAGGCATTAACCCAGGCACGGACCACCAGGTTGACTGAGCTGTCTGCCAGTTCTGAAACGGCAATGAATGGTACCGGATCCTTCATTATCCGTTGATCTTCCCCGATGAGATCTGCCAGAATCTTCTTTGCTTTATCGATATCGTCGTCGTAGCCTATTCCAAAGGTGAAATCCACCCTGCGGGTTGGTTGTCTGGAGTAGTTGGTCATGGCACTTCCCGACAGGCTACCGTTCGGCAGGATAATGGTTACATTGTCCGGTGTGGTAAGGATGGTATTGAAAATCTGGATCTCCTTCACCGTTCCACTAAATCCCTGAGCACTAATATAATCACCTGCTTTAAACGGTCGGAACAGGAGGATCATCACACCCCCGGCAAAATTCTGCAGTGTTCCGGACATCGCCATACCTACAGCCAGGCCGGCTGCAGCCAGTATCGCGATGAATGAGGTCATCTCGATACCCACCATCACCATCACACTGATGATCAACAACGTTTTCAGCAGGGCAGAGATCATGCTTTTCAGGAAGCCACGCAATGATTTTTCAATATCAGCTTTCTCCATAAGCTTCCCCATCCAGCGGTTAAAGAGTTTAATCATCCACAGACCAATAAACAGGAGCAACAATGCGCCAATCAATTTTGGTCCGTAATCCATTGCAATCGAAATAGCTTTATCCATAATATTAGAGGCATTTCCCATTGTATTAAATTTGAGGTTAATAGTAAATTATCATGCCTTAAAATTAGCAAACTAATCAGACTTTTTTATTTAGAATACAAAGGTTAATCCGAAGCCGATCATTTCCTTGAACTGTACCTTTGCTCCTTCGAGCACTTCACCGTCATTGTTGATTTCACTTTTAATATCATCATCGTAAATCAGTTGTGTAAGGACATTTATGGATATGACCTCGGTCAGTTTGATCTTTGCTTCCATTTGCCAGTCGACATCGATATTGCCAAAACTTTTGTTGTATGCTGTGAAGAGATCCACCTTCGAGTTAAGCCGGAGGTTATCGGTTAATTTGCCGCTATAGATGAATTTGGCGAATGCACCAAATTCATACTTGAAGTTTTTTCCCAGGGTTTCAAAAAACTCACCCACCTCATCGAGGGTTCCTTGAATCACCCCGAAGGCGCCTTTATTGGCAAGGTTCTGGTCGGCGACAATGGTAATTTTACCCGATAGTGGAGCGATGGTCAATTTCAGCTTTTTGCTTGGTCTGAATTCCACACCCATGGTGGTGAGCACATAGGCGGGGGCCATGAAATTAGAGATGATCACTGAATCGTTGGGATAATCGTAACCGGGCAAAATCTGGGTTTTAAAATGGATCATCAGGGAATAGTACCATTCATTTCTTATGAAGCGGTTAAAATGGGAGATAAAATCGATCCGGTCATCGGTCTTTCTGACATCCCCGCCCTGGCTCAGCAGGCCATAGAAAATATTGAGGTTATTATCCCAGGTATTTTCCCCTTTTCTCCTGTTTGCATAGGCGTAGAGGTTGCCGATCCCGGAGACCGAATTCTCGCCCCCGGCTGACCAGTTTGTGAATGATATCTGGGAGATGGAGATGGTTGCCTCTCCCCCTTTGTTCCAGATCTTCAGGCTCATGGTATCGTGATAGGTCATATTTCTATCCAGTTCAAACAGGTAGCTTGTGTCTTTGATTGCAAAGATTCTGGTGGTTGGGGAGATCTGAGAATAGGCTGCCTGGAATGAAGCGATCAGAAGCAGATATGTAAGAACCTTTCTCATTTTGCACTGGATATAGAACAAATATCGTGAATTTATTTTACTATCTTTCCATTCTTAAAATCCTCGTATAATGGGAATAGAGAATATCGAGAAATGGTCCCTCAATTATACCCTTCTAAAGTTGGCAACTGGTTTCTGGCACAAATGGGGATTCAACAAAAAGATCGTTGTTTTGAACGGGGAAAAGATACCCAAAAATG
>CAYMFM010000031.1:0-6755 GCA_964389685.1 uncultured Rikenellaceae bacterium | reverse complement strand
TGGGGATTCAACAAAAAGATCGTTGTTTTGAACGGGGAAAAGATACCCAAAAATGAGCATCTGATCTATGCAACTGTTCATCAGAATGCCCTTATGGATGTTCTCGGCCCCCTGTATTATTTAAAAAAGCAGCCTGTATTTCTTGCCCGGTCGGACATTTTCAGAAAGCCGTTCATTGCAAGGATTTTATATTTCCTTAAAATAATGCCTGTCTTTCGCATACGGGATGGTATTTCAGCATTAAAGAACAACGATGCCATTTTTCTTAAAACCATCGATGTGATTAAAAACAAGAATGGTCTGTTCATCTTACCGGAGGGGCATCATGAGGGAAAAAGACGCCTGAAGCCCCTAAAAAAAGGGATTGCCCGTATCGCTTTTCAGGCAGAAGAAGCAAATGATTTCAGGCTAAACATTAAAATCATACCCATTGGTTTGGATTACGGCAATTATGTAAACTTTCGCAGTACGCTTGTTATTAACTTTGGAGAGCCACTTGAGCTATCAGCATTTTATGATCTGTACAAAGAGAATCCGGCACGGGGAATGAATAAAATGCTTGAGGAGTTAAGCGCGAGGCTGAGAGAGCTAATGATCGATATTAAGAACCCGGATTTCTATGAGTTGATTGATACGTTAAGGGATCTTTACCATTATCAAATGTCATCGCATCTATTGCAAAAACCGCGGAAACAGCCAGACAAGTTCTTTGCTGATCAGAAAATGGTCAATATACTCAACGAGGTATCGGAAAAAACCCCCGGGATTCTGAAGCAGTTAAAGCCAAAGGTCAGGAAACTCAGCCAGGGGATTCGATCGTTCAACCTCCGATTCTGGTTATTCAACAGGCAGGTTCATCCGTTTCCGTTACTGATACTGAAGAGCCTGTTGCTGATTTTACTCTCCCCGGTTTATATCTGGGGATTGATCCACAACTACCTGCCCTATAAAATCCCGGTATGGCTGGTCAGGCCCATCAGAGATGTGATGTTTCACAACTCGTTTAAATTCGTTATCTCGTTCCTGCTTTTTCAGATCTATTACCTGTTGTTGTTCATTCTGATCATCCTGTTTATCCATCCCTGGTGGCTTGTACTGGCATACATTGTAAGCATACCGGTTACGGGTCTGTTTGCATTTCATTATTACCTGCATTCTAAAAAGATCATTGCCACCTGGCGGTATAATTTCATAATGGTAAGGAAAAACAGCAGGTTGTCAGAATTAAAAAATTTGTATGATGAAGTTCTTTCAGTCATGGATAGTATCATTAAACCGCATCTTTCATCGTAGATCAGAAGTTTGGGAAACATGAATTTCAAAAATAAGGTAGTCTGGCTAACGGGTGGATCTTCGGGCATCGGGGAAGCCCTGACCTATGAATTGCTGAGGCAAGGGGCTACCGTTATAGCCTCTTCGGAAGATTATAATGGGTTGGTGAGGGTTCAGAACAATTGTGATCAGAACAGCAGATCGAGATGTCATATCGTACTATTCGATCTCACCGAGATGGATGCCATTGACACGCTTGTCAGTGACCAGATCAAGCAATTTGGACGAATCGATATTTTGATTAACATTTCGGGTATCAGTCAACGATCGCTGGTAAAGGAGACCCCGATGGAGGTTTACCGGAAGATCATGGAGATCAATTATTTCGGCACCATTGCATTCACTAAAGCTGTACTACCATACATGATCGCCCAGGGTGGAGGACACATTCTTGCCACCACCAGTATTGCAGGCAAGTTTGGTTTTCCCCTACGTTCTGCTTATTCCTCTTCCAAACATGCTCTGCATGGTTTTTTTGAAACGCTTCGGATAGAGACGATGAAAGAGAACATTCGGGTAACCCTTCTGGTTCCCGGAAGGGTTCAGACCAATATTTCCGTTCATGCGTTAACCAAAGACGGAACCCAGCACGGGAAAATGGATGCGGGTCAGGCAACAGGCATCACCGCAGAAAAAGCAGCCAGGCAAATCCTGCGAGCCATTCGCAAAAACAGGAAGGAAGCGTTAATTGGGGGGAAAGAGCGGATCATGGTATACCTGAAAAAGTTCCTTCCTTCCATTTTCTATAAAATTGCTTCAAAAATAGATCCCACCTGAAATTTTCATCAAATATTAGTAACTTCGCATAAAAATTTCCATTATGCAAGGAGTTATTATCAGTGGTATACAGCAAATTGGCATTGGTGTAAACAACATGCACGAAGCATGGAGATGGTACCGAAAGAACTTTGGGATGGATGTCAGGATCTTCGAAGAAAATGCGGTGGCGGATTTGATGCTGCAATACACCGGTGGAAAACCGGTGAACCGGCATGCCGCATTAACCCTTAATTTACAGGGAGGTGGAGGATTTGAGATCTGGCAATACACGGAGAGAGATCCGCAGCCACCGGTGTTTGATATCCAGCTGGGGGATCTTGGGATCTTTGCAGTAAAGATGAAATGTAAGGATGTAAGCAAAACATACCATCTATTCCAATCCAATAACCTGAATCTTGTCGATGGTATCAGAACGGATCCAGGTGGAAGGGATCATTTTTTTGTTAAAGATCCCTACGGGAATTTATTTCAATTTGAAAAAGGGTTTGATTGGTTCAGGAAGGAGAATAAACCAACCGGAGCATCCAGCGGAGCCATAATCGGAGTCACGGATATTGAAAAAGCCCGTATCGTCTACTCAGAGATCTTAGGGTATGATGAAATCATTTATGATGAGACAGCCGTGTTTAATGATTTATCAGGTATCTCCGGGGGGGGGTCTAAAATCAGGCGTGTACTGCTTAAGCACAGTAAGAGCAGGATGGGTGGCTTCAGCAAGCTTTTCGGGGACAGCCAGGTGGAGTTGATCAGCAGTATCGACCGGAAACCGGAAAAGATATTCAGGGACCGGTTCTGGGGTGACCTGGGGTTTATTCATCTCTGTTATGATATTCATGGAATGGAGCGATTAAAGGAAGCATGTGAGCAGAAAGGATTTCCATTTACAATTGACAGTTTCGAGAACTTCAAAGGGAACAGTTTTGATATGGGAGAAGCAGCCGGGCATTTTTCATACATTGAGGATCCTGACGGGACACTGATTGAATTCGTTGAAACCCATAAAATTCCAATATTCAAAAAGATTGGATGGTATCTTAATCTGAAAAAGAGGGATCCTGAGAAAACATTACCTGACTGGCTTTTGAAATCGTTAAAATTTCAAAAGGTAAAAGATTGATATGAACAGGATATTAGTAGCAACCGGTGGGGGCGATTGTCCCGGTCTTAACGCGGTGATCCGCGCAATTGTCAAGCGGGCTTCCCAGGAAAAAGACTGGGAAGTGATTGGCAGTATTCAATCTTTTAATGGTGTGCTGAAAGAACCAACCGAAGTGGTGGTTCTCGACAAAAAAATGGTATCGGGAATTCACGTCAGGGGAGGAACAATTATTGGTACCACGAACAAAGGGGGTCCGTTTGCCTGGCCGGTAAAGAACAACGATGGAACATGGGACTATGTCGACCGGTCGGATGAGATGATCAGAAAATTGAAGTACATTGGTGTGGATGCAGTGATCAACATTGGTGGCGACGGGTCTCAGAAAATATCTCAAAAGCTATTTGAAAAAGGGCTTAACATCATCGGAGTACCAAAAACCATTGATAACGATCTCCGTGCGACCGACTTTACATTTGGCTACCAGACGGCCGTTCAGATTGCCACCGAAGCGGTGGACAAGCTGGTCACCACAGCGGCAAGTCATAACCGTGTACTGATCCTGGAGGTCATGGGAAGGAATGCCGGATGGATAGCTCTCAGTGCTGCCATTGCAGGGGGTGCTGAGGTATGCCTTATTCCTGAAATACCCTATGATGTAAAAAAGGTTGTTGAACGGCTCGAATCCCGTTTTTCCAGAGGGAAGGGATTTGCCAATATTGTCATTGCCGAAGGGTCGAAGCCCATTGGTGGTGATCTCACCGGTGAGAAGAGTCAGGAGGTAGGGTATGAAAATTTCAAGCTGGGCGGTGCGGCCGTGCGGCTGAAACATGAGATCAAGAGCCTTGGATTCGAAGCGGACATGCGTGAAACGGTCCTCGGTCACCTGCAGAGAGGGGGTATACCCATCGCCTATGACCGGATCCTGGCAACTGAATTTGGTGTAAAGGCATTTGAGATGGTCATGGAAAAGAAATTCGGAGAGATGGTTGCCTACAGGCATCCGGATATTGTCTCCGTACCCCTGACAGAAGTAATTGGCCAGGCAAAGCTGGTTCAAACGGATTCAGCCCTGGTCAAGACAGCCCGGGGGATTGGCATCAGTTTTGGGGATTGATTTCCTGGTTTCAGGAACTCTCTTCACCGATCGCCTGCACCTGCCTGAAAACGCGCATGAAATTCCCGCCCCAAATTTTTTCAATCTCTTTCTGGCGGTATCCCCTTCTAACCAGTTCACGTGTAATATTGCCCATCTCGCTCACATCGAAGCAATCCTCAACTCCCCCTCCCCCATCGAAATCAGTACCAATTCCCACATGGTCTATTCCGGCAACTTCAACAATGTGATCAATGTGGTCAACCACATCCGATACCGTTGCCAGTTTCTGGGGGTATTCTCTATCCAGGGCATACCATTCCGACCTGGCTTTATCCATCTCCTCCTCTGACAGTTCGTTAAAATTTCTATACTTATCCCTCATGGCAGCAAAGGCAGAATCCCGTTCCGGGTAGGGTTCAGGGTCTTTCACATAGGAACTCAGAATACACATCTGGATCACGCCGCCATTCGCTGCCAGTTTTTTCAGCATCTCATCATCCAGGTTCCTGGGATTATCACAGATTGCCCGGGCACAGGAATGAGAAGCGATGACGGGTGCAGTGGATAATTCGATCACATCGTAAAATGAGTCATCGGATATATGGCTCACATCGATGATCATTCCCAACCGGTTCATCTCCTGTACCACCGTTTTGCCAAAATCGCTCAATCCTCCATGTTCAGACCCCTGACGGTCTGTTGAGGAATCACAAATATCATTGTTACTCGTATGACAGAGGGTGATGTAGCGTGCTCCGAGATCATAATATTTTTTAATCAGGCTGAGGTCGTTGCCTACGGGATAGCCATTTTCTATTCCAAGATAGATTGCTCTTTTTCCCCTTTTTTCAATTTCATATCCATCGCCGGGATTCAATGCCATTTCAGCCAGATCGGAATGTTCGTTCAGTGTTTTTTCTATCTCTTCGAACACCGACAGCGCCATATTTTTTGCCCGTTCATTCCCTTCGGGTGTTCTCTCACCCTGGCCAATAAAAACAGCAAAGAAGATCGCATCCAATCCCCCTTCTTTCATCCTGACAAAATCGACTTTCCCTCCTCCCTGGCGGGGGTCATTTCTCACTCCCGGATTATAATCCGACCTCAACAGTCTCATGGGTGTATCACAGTGGGTGTCGATTGTAAATACCTTATCATGAATCTTCTGTGCTTTTTTATCGAGTTGTTCTTCACTGACCTGGCAGGATCCAATGACACAACCCAGTATAAAAAGGGCACTGAAACGGAGGTAACTATTCGAATGTTTCATCTTGCAGTAGTTTTTAATGGTATATCTGATGAATGACGGAGCTATAAAATTAATGATTAATACAGGGAATGGAAGTATTTTTTCCCTATTATAAAACAGGAATTGAAAAAAGAATCAAAAGCAGTACCTGCTATTCTATTAATACTATGTGAGGAAAAGGCTAAAAATGGTAGCAAGTCCAACGATGAAGATCGCTCCACCAGCCAGTTTATTGAACCAGACAATGGACCTTAGCCGGAATTTTTTTCTATAGTGAGTAAGGATTGAACTAACAAAGAACCAGGAGAATGTTGCGCCCATAAATATTCCAGAGACAACGAAGAATGCCCCTCCAAAGCTGGTCAAATCACCTCCCAGCTTCAATCCAGCAAATACAGCCACAAACATCAGGACAGTCAGTGGATTGGACAGCGCCAGCAGGAGAATGGAAAGAAAATCTTCAAGCCGGTTGACTCGTTTGAGCCGGAAAGCTCTCAGTTGTTTGATTGGATTTGCAGCAAAAATTTTTACGCCGACAAGCAGTACGACCATCCCACCTAAAATCTGGAAATAGAGTTTTTGTTCATTTAAAAAATTAATGATAAAGGTTAATCCAATTGCTGCAACCAGAGCAAATATTGTGTCGGCAGTAGCAATTCCCATACCCGAGAAGAATCCTGATGCCCTGCCTTTATTTAATGTACGTTGAACAGCTAAAAGCCCCATTGGTCCTAGCGGGATAGAAACGATACAACCGATCAATATCCCCTTCATCAATAAACTTAAATCCATATTTCCCAGCTTTTACTAATTAATTCCTTCTTCCAACCACTCAATATTGACCAAATGGTGTAATGAGATGATAAAAATTGCGTAAAGATAATCATAGATGGCAAATAACAAGCCAAAGTGTGATTTATTTTGAGGAAACGGGGGTTGGGGGGATGAGAGGACGGAGTGACGGAAAGGAATAGTCCGCAGTCTGCAGTCCACAGTAGGAAGAGGGGCGATAAATGATGAGTGATGATTGATGATTGTAATTTGCATGGAGCACCTAATCCCCGGCATGAATGCCGGGGTAACAGATATATAGCTATAATTCAATAAATTACCCTGGCATTTTCCCATAAGGTGGCATAGCCATGCCTACGGCGGATGTTGAATGTTGTTCGGAATATGCGGGTTACGTTTTATCTTTC
>CAYMFM010000030.1:0-40431 GCA_964389685.1 uncultured Rikenellaceae bacterium | reverse complement strand
CAACAGGTTTTGTCTGTTTGAAAAATAACAATAAGGAATTTGCTAATGCTACGGGTGGTGGTGTTCCCCAGAACCAGGTGGTAAAAATTACAAACTCAAAGAGTGTTTTTCATCTTGGCTTGATAGAGGGCGGACCAACATCCGGGTGCAAATACGGCTATTTCTCAGATTATGCTGAATCCAGGGGAGAGGCATTGGTAGTCGAATCCGGGTCTCAATCCATCGGAAGATGCTTTGGTGATACCGTGCAGCTAAGGGCTTCCGGCGGACTGACCTATACCTGGTCACCGTCCGATTACCTCAACGACCCGTTTATTGCCAATCCCTTTGCAGCACCTCCACCGGGTGTATATAACTACACCGTTACCATTACCAGACCCTGTTTCCCGGACACTACGTTTACCATCATCGTGGGAATATCCGATGAGATTGAAGCCTACTTTGAAATGGATAAGTGGTACCTCTGTGCTCCGGATGCGGTTACCATCACAAATGAATCGTTTGGAGTCGATGTGTCGGATACATTAAATGTCCAGTGGGATTTTGACCTTGATGATCCGTTTAACGGGTATGTGTACGACACCAATACCGTTTTTCAACATACCTTCACGAATACTTCCGATACCATTCAACGAACGACAATACAACTGGTGGTCTGGAATACGGATGGATGCATCAGTCAGTTCCGGAGAGATCTTATGGTAAGGCCTGAAATAAACGCGGGCTTCATGCCCGATGTGGTGGATGGCTGCCAGCCGGTAACCGTGAATTTTACCAATACCTCCACCGGGAATACCGACCGCTATAAATGGGATTTTGGCGATGGGAATTCTTCCAATGATATAGATCCTTCCCACACCTATTTCAACTTAGGGATGGCAGACAGTATATACCACGTGGAGATGGTTGCCATATCCCCATTCTACTGTTCCGATACAGTTGAAACGGATATATCCGTCTATCCCTACCTCGAAGCCGACTTTCGTGTTGATACGGTGAGGGGCTGTAGCCCTTTTACGCTGGGAATTGATAATAACTCTGCAGGGTATATCGAGGAATACGAGTGGGACCTGGGAGATGGCAACTTTTCCAACACCTCAGCACCCACCTTTACACATACGTACATAAATGCTACTGCTGCACCTCAGCAATTGACGGTTCAACTGGTGGTGAAGAACAATACCCATGGTTGTACTGATACACTCAGGAGGGTGATCACCGTATACCCTGAAGTGACATCCGCTTTTTCTGTCGATAATGCGATCGGATGCCATGCCCTGGAGGTAAACTTTACCAATTTGTCCTCCGCAACAGCAACTATGTTCGAATGGGATTTCGGAGATGGTGGCTCGTCAGGAGAGACGGATCCGGTTCACCTGTTTGAAAACATGACGGTAAATAATGTCGATTACGATGTCCGGCTGGTAAGTACAACACCCAACCTCTGCCGGGATACATCCTATCAGATAATCCGGGTCCACCCGTTTATTGAGGCAGACTTTACCGTCAATGAATTCCAGGGATGTGCACCGTTTGACATAACAGTGAACAATGCATCATCCGGTGCCATTACAAGGTATGAATGGTCATGGGGTGACGGAACACCGGGCTCTGCTTCCGGCGCTCCTGTATTGACACACACCTACCACAATGTAAGCCCCGTACCGGCGGTTTATCCCCTGCGACTTGTCGTTGAGAATGCCGATGGCTGTACCGATACGCTGATCCGTAACATAACGGTTTACCCGGTCGTTATATCCCAGTTTACACAGGATGCAACGGAGGGATGTAATCCACTCGGTGTGCAATTTACCAATCAATCGAATGCCTATGCAACCTCCTTTGTCTGGGAGTTCGGTGACGGAGGATCTTCCGATGAACGCGATCCGTACCACCTCTTTGAGAATTTTAACCTGGTGAACGAAACCCATACCACCACACTGATTGCATACTCCGATCATAACTGTACAGATACATCTGAAATAGATATTACGGTGTATAATTATGTGGAAGCCGACTTTACTTTTGATGTGGGGGCTAATTGCACACCATTTGACGTTACCTTTAACAATGCCTCAATTGGCGCAGTGGAATACCATTGGGATTTCGGAGACGGTAACGATATTACTGTATTTGATACCAATCCTGTAATACACCAATATACCAATCCATCTCCTACCACTCCCGTTACGTATGAAGTGGTATTAACCGTCTGGAATGCGGATAACTGCATGTCGGAACTGAGACGCGATGTCGTGGTGTACCCCGAAGTGATTGCAAACTTCTCTGCCAGTGTCCTGTCGGGCTGCCACCCCTTAACCGTTGATTTTACAAACAATTCCACCGGCGCGCTGAGCTATAACTGGGAATTCGGCAACGGTCAGTCCTCCGATACCCTGAATCCAACGATGACCTTTGAAAACTTCAGCCTGAATGATACGACCTTCATGGTTCAACTGGTAGCTGTAAACAGCCAGTCCTGTACCGATACCTTCGTTGTCCCCATCCTGGTTCATCCTTTCGTGGAAGCAGATTTTACCATTGAATACACGTCACAATGTACGCCGTTTGATGTTACAATATATAACTCCTCCATCAACGGGCAGCTATACGACTGGACCTTCGATGGTGTTCCTTACAGTACAGGGAGTACTGCTCCTATAAACCAGCAGTTCATTAACAACAGCTATACGAATTCCCAGACATTTACAATCGATCTCCAGGTTACCAGTCCCCAGGGTTGTACCTCCACCTTTTCAAGAAACGTCAGTGTGTTCCATCAGGTTGAGGCCAGCTATACCAGCATTACTGAGGGATGTAATCCATTGAAAGTGGACTTTTCCAATACGTCTCAGGGTGGAGTGGAATACAACTGGGAATTTGGCGATAACGGTTCTTCTGTTGTTGAATCACCCAGCCATACCTATTCCAACCTGAGCAATGTGGATTCAGTGTATGATGTGAAATTGCTGGTTACATCGGAAGATCTTTGCCGTGACTCCGTTTCAGGACAAATCACCGTCTTTGCTTCCCCAAAGGCAAGTTTTGTGGCAGATAATACCGTTGACTGCCCCCCACTGGATCTGACCATTGAGAATAATTCAACAGCAGGAGATACCTACACCTGGGATTACGGGGATGGATCACCAATCTACGTAACCAATACACTGGATACGGTTATCCATACCTATGACAATACCATGGATGATATGGTGACCTACACGCTGAAACTGACTGCGGAAACGGTACACGGATGCATCGATTCCATATCCCAGAATATAAACGTCTATCCCAGCATTGTTGTTGACTTTGAACGCGACTCAGCAGGCTGCAGCCCCTATTTCTCTTCATTTACGAATAACTCCCTGAGGGCTTCTACCTTTTCATGGGATTTTGGAGATGGTATATCCAGCATGCTGACACAACCATCCCATACATTCTTCAATGACAATGTAACGGATGTCACCTTCGATGTAACCCTGGTGGGAACATCAAAATACGGTTGTATTGATTCCATCACCAAAACGGTGACTGTATACCCCTCTCCATTAGCTGAGTTCAACGCAATACCGGTATACCAGTATTTCCCGGATGTTACCGTAACCGTTGATAATGAAACCAATGCGGGATCATGGAATTATTACTGGCAGTTTGGCGATGGAAATACTTCTGTGCTTCAGGAACCGGGCAACCACGATTACCCGACCTGGGGGGAATATACCATTTCACTCAACGTATCCAGTGCCAATTGTGCTGACTCCATTGAGCACAACATACGGATCTTTCCACCCCTGCCAATCTCAAATTTTGTACCGGATATCACTGCAGGATGCGAACCTTTAACGGTATCATTCACCAATAATTCCGATTATGGGAATGAATACTACTGGGATTTTGCTGATGGAAATACCTCTACCGAATTTGAACCGACCCATACGTTTACCGAATCAGGTGCTTACCAGGTAATGCTCAGGGTAACCGGAGAGGGAGGAGTTGATTATTCATTTATGCCGGTGGTGGTATATACCAAACCGAATGTTAATTTTATCGTGGAACCAACCCTGGTGATGCTGCCCGATCAACCCGTTAAACTATATAATCTGACGGAGTACGGTGACCATTACCTCTGGGATTTTGGCGATGGCGGTACATCCACCGAGAAAGAATTGTCCTACCAGTATACGGAGGTGGGAACCTACGATATCTCGCTAACAGCATGGACGGTTAACGATTGTGTGGATACACTGATCATGCCCGGTGCAGTGACCGTTGAGGGTGAGGGGTACATCTATTTCCCGAATGCATTCTTTCCGAACCAGGATGAGTCAAGCGGTGGAAACTATTCTCCCACCTCCGTGGCGAATGATATATTCCATCCGCTCTATAAAGGGGTGGATGAGTATAACCTGAAAATTTTTACCCGTTGGGGCGAGTTCCTGTTTGAAAGCAACGATGTTACGATCGGATGGGATGGGTATTACAAGGGAGAGGTATGCAAACAGGGTGTCTATGTTTTCAAGGCAATTGGGAAATTCTATAATGGGAAACCATTTTATGTTGCCGGCGACGTTACATTGCTCCTGAGAAGGTAACTTCCTCATACCGGGAATTTCCGGAAGTAAAAGATCCCATAGTGAAGCCCTTCCATTTCCTGTTGAAATCGCGTTCATCATATCTACATTTCCGTCAGAAAAGCGTATTTTTAGCCGTTCGATCGAATCCGTTCAATTCTGGAAAATAACTGTGATCCATTAGCAAACCTGTATAACCGGAATATGACCACTCAATGAAGAAGCTTTTACTGGTTAATGCCAGTACTGAAAAATACCCTTACCCTGTTCCGCCCATCGGATTGTGCCTCCTGGCTTCAATCCTCCGGAAAAATTTCCACATCAGGTTATTCGACGGGATAGCAGATGAAGGGAAAGACCTGTCCCGTGAAGTGGCAGCATTTATGCCGGATTACATTGGTGTCAGTATCCGGAACATCGACGATATGGTGATTGGCAAACTCAATTATTATGTCGATCAGATCTTCAGGGATTTTATTCTTCCCCTGCGCAACTACCCTGCGGCTCCCCTTATCCTTGGCGGAAGTGGATTCAGCATTTTCCCGGATGAACTGATGACCCGGTTTGAAGCCGACTTCGGGATTGTCGGTGAAGCGGAGCAGTCATTTCCCAGGCTGCTGGAAAACCTGGAGAACGGCCTGGATGTTACCACTATTCCGGGAGTGCTGACAGGAGGGATTGAACGGAGCCGGAATGCCTTCACTGTACCTGATTCTGACCTGGATAACCTCCCTTTTTCCGAAATCGACAGGCACATCGATTTTTTACCCTACCGCACAAGGGGAGTTTATTCCATCCAGACCAAACGGGGATGTAATCACAAATGCATCTATTGTACCTACCCTATGATCGAGGGCAGACAGTACCGGTTCAGGAACGTGAAGGATATTGCGGAAGAGATCAGTCAGGCTTTGCAGCGAATGGGTGAAGTGGCTTTTGAATTTGTTGATTCTACATTCAACGACCCTCCCGGCTGGGCAGAATCAATCTGCCGGGAGATCATCCGGCGGAAGATAAAAACGAAATTCAGAACCATGGGCATCAACCCGGCACACACAAGCAGTGAGCTTTTCAGGCTGATGATCAATGCAGGTTTTTCACAGATCGATTGCACCCCGGATTCGGCATCGCAGAAAATGCTGGTTAACCTGGGTAAGAATTTTACGATCGAACAGCTTAAGAATACAGCATCCCTTCTCCGTGATACAGACCTGCCTGCCATGTGGTTCTTTACCTTCGGGGGACCCGGTGAAACTGAAAAAACAATGGAAGAAACCTTCGGATTTGTCGATGAGTGGATCAATAAGAACGATATGGTTCACATGACAACAGGCCTGCGGATCTACCCGGGCACCCCGCTGTACAACATTGCCCTGCAGGAAAAACAGGTAAGAAAAGAAGACCCGTTGCTGGAACCCCGGTTTTATATCTCCGGTGCACTGGGAAAAGAGAAAATTGACCGGATCATTTCCGGGGCGGTGAAGTCCCGTCCAAACTGGATACCGGCAGAGGAATCCTCCCCTTCGGAAGAGATGCTCACGGAAGCATTACGATTGAGAAGGGAAGAACAGTTGACCGAACCGATGTTCCGAACATTGATCCGCCTGCGGAATCAGGGATTTAACAGGTAAATAAAGACATATTTAGGTCGACTGCGATTTACCTCCGAACAATAATTCATGGCACCAAACCATCGGGTAATCCTGATAGTATGTAGGTCGACTCTCTTGCCGAAGGCATTCCTTTGGAAGAGTCGACCTACATTGTTTTTTGGTTCTGTAAATCTATCGGTGAAGCAGAACGTAGAGATGCCATGATGGTGCCTCTTTCAACACGATTTGAAAAATTTACTATCTTGCACTACCATGAGAAGTCGATCAATCATTAGGACAACCTCCGCTTCGGTTCTGTTTTTCATCCTGCTTCTTCCATCCAATGGTCAGCAATACCAGTTCGACCGGTATGAAGCAGTTGTCGGTGTTGGAACCACTACCATTTTCGGGGATATTGGAGGATTATCCACCCGTGCAGCACTTTCTGCAGGGATCCGGTATACCATTCAGGATCGAATCACGGTAAAGGGCAGCCTGTACCTGGGTTGGGGATATGGCACGGATAAAGGATCCGATAATGAGAACAGGGGGTATATATACAATACATTTCTTTTTGAACCATCGGTTCAGGCGGAATTCCATTTTTATAGGACCAGGGGAACAGGATATAACCGCAAAGGATACCGGCTTGAGGTTCCCCGTTTTACAGCCTATGGATTCGTTGGTATAGGAGCAGTCTATTATGAACCAATTCCCGGAGGGGAGCTGGAAGAGGATTTTAAGGATGATTTCCGGAATATTGCCCTGGCATTTCCCGGCGGAATCGGGTTCCAGATAGGAGTAGCCAGAAGAATAATGATCGGGATCGAACTGGGTGGACGGTATATCCGTACCGACTATCTTGACGGATATACTTCGGACAACTCAAAATCACTCGATGTCTATTACCTGGCGCTGCTGAACGCCGCATACCGATTTCATTCCTTCTCTTTTAAAAGGGGATTTAAATAATGAAGGAAGAACTGATCGATAAACTCTGCCGGGGATATATCTCCGCTGACGAACTGGAATCGTTGATGGAGCTGATCGATAAGCACGACTTCCGGCGTATCATCAAACGTATTTTTGATATCAACGAGGGGGATGTGATCAATCACTCCTCGGCAAACAGGGGGATCGCAGGTTTCCTGAACCGTTCCGGTAAAAGACTGAAAAACAGAAGATTTAACCGGCTGAAGCGGCAACGGTCCTTTCGGACCGGGAAAAAGATCATCCTGGCTGAGGGCGATTCATGGTTCGAATATCCCTGGTTCATCCGGGATCTGGTCGATTGGCTGCTGAAGCTTACTCCTTACCCGGTGTACAGCCTTGCCTTTGGCGGTGACTGGGTGGCAAACATTCTATATGAAGGAGAGTATATCGATGAATTGAGCCTCTACCAGCCTGAAGTTTTCCTGATCAGTGGAGGTGGAAATGATATTGTCGGTGAACAACGCCTGGCAAAACTCGTACACAAACGGTCACAGGTAAATGCAACTCTTTTGCAGGAGGATGAAAACCTGGTCGGGAAACTGGTGCAGGATGGGTATACAGATATCCAGGCACGCCGGATTGTGGTTGGAAAGAAATTCATAAACAAAGATTTTGCTGCATTGATAAACCTCTTCCGCATCATGTATTCCCTGGTCTTCTGGGGGATCGAGCTATCCGGAAAATTCCCGGATATGAAGATCATAACCCAGGGATACGACTTTGCCATTCCTTCCTGCAACAGAAATCCCTTTGTTTTTCTGCTTCGACTGCTGATGGGAAATGGGAAATGGCTCTATTACCCATTGTTGTTAAAAGGAATAACCGATAAGGAAGAACAGCGAAGTGTCGTGGCTGCACTGATCCATGAATTCAATGAAATGCTGATCGGGGTGGGGAAGGGGAGAAAACAGGTGTGCCATATTGACAGCCGGGGCGCTTTGGAGGATCACGAGTGGGCAGATGAACTGCATCCAAACGGCAAAGCATTTAAAAGAATCGCCAGTACCTTCGTGGAATGCATCGATTCAACCGATCCGGGGAAAAAAGTATTTAAAGTGAAGGAATTTTACACTCGAGGAGGACATTGATAACCCGTTTTGAAAAATGAGATAATAAAAACACTACCGTTATGAAAAAGATCCTCACTTGCCTCTTGACAGTTATTATCTGTCAGATCATGTTTCCTGCAGCACAGGCTCAGGTAACATCTGTCGATAAAGCACTCCGTGGAGTGGATAAATACATTGAGAACGCCATGCAGGAATGGGAGGTTCCCGGGCTTGCAGTAGCTGTTGTAAAAGATTCTTCTGTTGTCTGGGTGAAAGGGTTCGGATACCGGGATGTGGAGAAAAAGTTGCCGGTAACCGGAGAAACCCTCTTTGCTATCGGATCGTGCACAAAAGCGTTTACGTCCGTTGCGGTTGGGCAACTTGTGGATGAGGATAAAGTTGACCTCAATGAACCGGTCATCACATACATTCCAACCTTTAAAATGTATGATGATTACGTTACCAACCACATGACTCCAACCGACCTGATGTGCCACCGCTCGGGTTTACCAAGGCATGATTTCGTCTGGTACGGTAAGGACCTGTCACGCAATGAACTGTTTAACAGACTTCAGTACCTGGAGCCGTCAAGAGGTTTCAGGTCAGCGTACCAGTATCAGAACCTGATGTTCATGACAGCCGGTATTCTTGTGGAGGAAGTTTCCGGGATGAATTGGGAAACGGTTGTAAAGGAGAGGATCTTCATTCCGCTGGAGATGAACAAATCGAACTTCTCCGTGAACGATATACAGAAAGCAGATAATTTCTCTTACCCCTATTCGAAAAGGGATGAGAAAATTACACGGGTACCCTTCAGGAATATCGATGCTATCGGTCCGGCAGGAAGTATCAATTCCAATGTTCTGGAAATGAGCAACTGGATAATCATGCACCTGAACAATGGAAAATTCAAAGGTGCAGAAATCGTCTCGGAAAGCTTTTTGAAAAAAGCACATGCCCCGCAAATGGTCTCTTCCCAAACCATGACAGATGAGATTTTCTTTTCAAGCTACGGACTGGGATGGGGCATTACTTCCTACAGGGGACACTACCGCTGTTCACACGGCGGAGGAATAGACGGCTTTATATCTGACGTAAGTCTCTACCCAATGGATGGAATAGGCATTGTTGTCCTGACAAATTTTGACGGAGCCTCCATAACGGGTGTGGTCCGGAATTATATTGTGGACCGGTTACTCGGACTTGAAGAGATAGACTGGCAGGAGAAACAGTTCGGACCCGTAAGGGAAGCAAGAGAAAAAGGGGAAGAGCCGGCAGTTGAGGATGTCAGCAGGCTGGAAAATACAAAACCCTCCTTCCCGCTGGAGGAGTATACCGGCAGCTACGTGCACCCGGCATACGGAACCGTAACGATATCGTTATCGGATAGCCAGTTGGTAGCTGCATTACAACCTTTTCAACTGAAACTGAACCATTATCACCTGGATATCTTTGAGGGGGAAGACCCGGATATCGGAAAACAAAAAATCAAGTTTCACTACAACGTTCAGGGAGAAGTCAATAAGTTAACCATGGAACTGGAAACGGGCGTATCGGATATCGAATTCATCAAAGAACCTCACGTTAAAGAACTGGAAAAAGAAGAACTGGAAAAATATGCCGGCGAATTTGATTTTGGAGGGGCCATCATTAAAATATACATAACCGGCGAAAAAACCCTGAATGCATTCATCGAGGGACAACCCGAATACGAATTAATCCCGGTAAAAGAACATGTTTTTGCATTGAAAGGACTGGAGGGGTTCCGGATTATTTTCAATGTAAATGAGAAAGGGGAAGCAATCGAACTGGTCTCCGAACAACCCAACGGATCATTTAAAGCGAAAAGAAAATAGTTGATCAGTTTGCCGATAGTGGCAGATGTCAAACATGGTGTCATTAAACTCCGTAGGAGTGACATGTTTTTAGAAGGAGCTGCAATCAATCATTACCGGTCCAACTACTTTGATATTTAGCGGGAAAACAATCCATGGACCGGTTAATTCCAAACCAGGATTAACCCGAATTATTCATGCATTCAGCATGAATAATGACGATACATAATTGTAATCTATTGATTATCAATTATATATGTCAGGGTTAACCCTGATAAAAGTCAAATTCAATACCCTCAAGTTTGGGTATGAAATTTTCATCAGTTTTGAAGATAACTGTTGAGTGAAACAGTTGACATACTTGAATTTGACTTTTCGTCAGCCATAAACGGCGAAAAATTCTTTGAATTTTTCGGGTTAATAACTATTCCTCCCCCTATCCTGATCCACCAGGCGGACAGGATTTTCGGGGTGGGGGATATATACGTTAATCCAAAATAATTATTTTTTTGCAAACTTCAAATTCCTCACCCGGCTGCCCGACAGGAGAAAACCAGTGATCTTCCCGTCTTCCCGCTGGAATTCCAGCTTCCCAAACCACCAGGCATTGCCACGAAACCCATCTTTCCTGATCCGTGTAAGAGTAATCGGCTCATGCCTCCTGTGCAAAGCAACCAGTGTATCGTTCTGGACAGTAAGATCGTAGAAGGTCCCAAGCTCATCACTGTAATACCTTCCTTCAAAAGCTTCAAGGCCTCCTGAAAGTTCAGTCCAACTGGCAACCCTTTTCCCGGTCACCTTAAGCTCCGCGAATTCAATTGTCAGGATTACCTCTTTTTCATCATTCTCATTGAAAACGGCATAGGCTTCCTCTTCTTCTATATTGAACCTGGTTTCACTTAGTGTCCTGAGCACGTTTTTCCTTCCATTCCAGCCCTGCTCCAACCATAAATGATCATCCTGCATGAAGATTTTTGCATAAATATCATATGGCTGCAGCTCATAAAATCCTTCATATTTTTTCAGCGTTTCCTGATCAACGGTAATAAAATCCTCTTCATCGGGTTTTTCGGTTGGCTCTGTCTCTTCAATCGGTTCCATCTGCTCTTCAAGAAACACGGCTGCAATTTCCCTGGATAAAACGGACGGATTAGCATAAGCAGCGTTTTGCAAAACAACGATTCCCAATCTTTGATCCGGGAACCTTCCGGCATAAGAGCGGAACCCGGCATCCCCTCCGCTGTGACCGATTAACCGCAATCCCCTGTACGTACCGTGACTCAACCCCAGTGCGTAATCAATGGTATCCCCGCTGTTCAGGATGCCTCTTTGGTGCATTTTCTCAAGCAGTTCGCGACCGCCCAGATCCCCCGTTTCAAGATTAATAAGCCACTTGCCCAGGTCTTCGGCAGTGGTGAACAGGCTGGTTGCACCGGCATTGGCATAGCTCAGCACACTCTTTTTGTAGATGCTGTCACTGGTCAGATAGTAGGAATATGCCCTGTTCTTAACGATCATCTGGTGATCATCATGAAAATGAGTGTTCGGCATTTCCAGCGGTTCGAATATTCTTTTCCTGCAGAATTCAGGAAATGACTGACCCGATACGGTTGCCACGATTTCTGCAAGCAGCGTAAAACCGCTGTTGCAATACAGGAATTCGGAACCCGGTTCAAAGTTCAAATCCTGCTGGTGTTCCAGGGTCCGGATGATTTGCGACTGGGTGATTACATCATCCAGACGCCAGCCTGCCATGGCTAGCAATTCCCACTGGTCCCGGATGCCACTGGTATGCGTTGCAAGATGCCGGATAGTAATGGTCTGGTCAAATTCAGGAATGTTTGGCAGGTACTTCCGGATATCATCGTCAAGCGACAGCTTCCCTTCCTGTTCAAGGAGCAGGATGGCAAAGGTCGTGAACTGCTTCGATACCGAAGCGACATGAAACGGTGTTTCCCGGGTCACAGGGATCTTATACTCCAGGTTGGTAAGACCCCGTTCCGTAGTGTAAAAAATCGTTCCATCCCTGACGATGGCAACAGCACATCCCGGACCATCTTCCGGTACCTGCGCTGCAAGGATACTGTCAACCTTTGCCTGGTAGTCCTCCTTCGCTGTTTCTGTAGAGAGACAGGAAGACAATGCAATAATGTAGATAAGTGGAACAATTTTCGAAATGTGGCTCATCTTTTTTATGTGTTTATTTGAACTTATTTGAGAATGATCTGTTTATTCAGGGAAAGATAATAAATTCGTAGTTTTTAGAATAACAGAACAACAGCGATATTAAATTTTAATTTAATTTTTGACAAGGCCATCGGCCCTGGATTATTGTAGTACAAAGAGATTCAAAATTATTCAACTCTATCGGAGTTGATAATTGGTGGATCTGTTTTTTGATAAATGTATGTCTGTGATTACCTTAGAATGGAAAACAAATAACGCACGTGATATGAAAGAAAAGACAGTCCTGGTCACCGGAGCCAATTCAGGCATTGGCAAAGTCACCGCCCTTGCACTTGCCCGTATGGGTTCGCATGTTGTGATGCTGTGCAAAAACAAAGAGAGAGGAGAAGCAGCTCATAAAGAGATCATCCAGGTGAGTGGAAACAGCAACGTGGACCTGAGGATCTGTGATCTCTCCGATACGGATTCGGTCCATGCGTTTGCCAATGATTTTCTTCTCCGGTACAATCGGCTGGATGTCCTGGTGAACAATGCCGGAGGCTATTTTGATAGAAGAATTGTGACTCCAGATGGCTATGGGATGTAAGCGAAGACCTGGTGAATACAATCTGAATTCTGATAAATTCGGAAGTTGCACAATAGGTTCGGAAGAAGAGGAACCGGTTAGCATAACCCCGGAGGATTTGAATATGAAAATATCATAACGAACAGAATGTTGGCTTTTTTCACTTTTGTTATTACCTTGAGACCTGTATTATTATCAAGAAAAAACAACAACTCCAATATAAATCATTAGAACGATGACCGAATTTGAATCCGGAGATGATGTAGTCCGTATCGGAGATCATCTTTATAAACATTTGATCAAATATGAGATTATTGCCCTGCTGTTGATTGGAACGGGTATTGTCCTGAGGCTCTTTGATAAACCAGGAAGGATCCTGATTACCGTTGTATTGGTATTGCTGGCCTTGCTCTATTTCTTCATTGCTTTTGCGAATATTTCATTTGAGAAAGCCAGTAATACAGAGCGCTTTATGTACAGGTTAAATTCCTGGATTTCAAGCATTGCCGTTGTTGGACTTGTATTCCTGCTTTACCGGCTACCCCTTGCAGCCACGATTGCTCTTGTCGGCTCAATTCCACTGCTTTTAATAACTCTATTCATGTTGATCCTGAAAAACAGGAAGCCCGACAACAGGGTGATTACCCTGTTAACCATAATCCGGTCGTTCATTATCGGGCTGGTTGTGCTGATATACTATTTACTGACAATACATTAAACCTATGAAAAAAATCAGATTCCAATTTTTAATCCTGTTTGTTTTTCTTTCTGCAACAGTTGTAACTGCGCAGGATGATATTCTCCAGAGGCTAGAAGAGATTGCCATCATCGATCAGAAGGTGATGATGCCCATGCGGGATGGCATTCGTTTAGCTACCGACATCTACCGGCCGAGGACGGATGAACCCGTTCCGGTTATCTTTTCAAAAACACCTTACAACTTCAATCCTTACGGGGATGGTGAGATGCGAACACGTGGCTATTACAGAGCTTATGAGGCCGTCAGCAAAGGGTATGCTTACGTAGTACAGAATGAAAGGGGAAGGTTCTTCTCGGAAGGGGAATGGGACATTCTTGGTACGCCCACGACGGACGGTTATGATGCCTTCAGCTGGATGGCAGAACAACCCTGGTGCAATGGAAAGATCGGGACGTACGGTTGTTCGTCCACAGCAGAATGGCAAATGGCCGTGGCAGCACTTGACCATCCGTCACATGCAGCAATGGTACCCATGGGGTACGGTGCAGGAGTGGGCAGGATTGGTGACTATTATGAACAGGGTAACTGGTACAGGGGGGGTGCCCATCAGTTGCTATTTACCATCTGGCTTTACGGGACACAACACGATGAATTCAGGCCAAGACTTCCCGAAAACATTACCCAGCCTGACCTGCAGCGCATTCAACAATTTTACGATATGGCTCCGGAAATGCCCCGGGTTGACTGGTCAGAGGCTGTGCAACATCTGCCACTTCAGGATATCATGAAAAATGTACACGGTGCAAAGGGGATCTGGGACGACATGATCAGAAGAAAACCGAATGACCCGGCATGGTATGAAGGGGGACTGTACCACGATGATATGCCGTTTGGTGTTCCCGGATTCTGGTTTGTGTCCTGGTACGATGTCGCTACCAGCCCAAACCTTGCACTGTTCAACCATATCCGGCAGAACATCGAAGATCCGGAGGTAGCAAATAACCAGTATCTTGTCATTGCTCCCACACCCCACTGCAGTTACTGGAATGCCTCGGAACATACCATCGTTGGTGAACGGGATATTGGAGATGCACGGCTCAATTATGATGACCTGATCTACGGATGGTTTGATTACTGGCTGAAAGAGGAGGATAATGAGATCCTGGAAAAGACACCCCGGGTGCAATACTATACCATGGGAATGAACAAGTGGCAATCTTCGGACAGCTGGCCTCCCGAGGGTGTAACAATGACCACTTGGTACCTGGACAGTAAGGGTTCGGCAAACACACGGATGGGTAACGGGAAATTATCATTAACTGCAAGTGGAAGCAAGGGCCTGCCTGATGCGTTTACCTATGATCCCATGGATCCTGTACCTTCCTGTGGAGGCAATGTCTGCTGCATGGGGAATGCACTCCAGGCTGGATCCTTTGACCAGCAAAACATGGAAACCCGGCAGGATATCCTGGTTTATACCTCCCCAGCGCTGGATAAGGGCATTGAAGTTAGTGGGTTCATTGAGTGTACGCTTTATGTATCATCCGACGTAACGGATACCGATTTTACCATCAAGCTGATTGATGTCTACCCGGACGGCAGGGCGTATAACCTGGATGAAACCATCCAGCGTGCACGCTTCAGGGAGGGGTATGACAAAGAAGTATTTATGGAAAAAGGAACGGTTTATGAACTGAAAATGACACCCCTGTCCACCAGCAACTATTTTGACAAGGGACACCGGATCCGGATTGAGGTCTCGAGCAGCAATTTTCCGCGGTTTGCACGGAACATGAATACCGGGGGCAACAATTACGACGAGTCGGTCGGTATGGTTGCACACAATAAGGTCCACCACTCGAAAAAGTATCCGTCACGGATCGTCCTTCCGATTGTGGGAAAATGAAGTTATGCCATGGCATCCCTATGGGATAAGTTATTAGTTATCAGTTATAAGTTATGCAAGGGCATGACTATGCCATCTACGGAGCTTTGTAGAATGCCTTCGGCAGAAAAAATACGAAATCGAACCTGCCTTTTTTATCTTTTATAAAGGTAATCCCCCACCCTTCTCATCCAGGCAAGTTCCTCTTCACTCATGGGGCCAAGATCGAGGGTTTTTAGATTCTCCTGCAGTTGATCGCGGTTTCTCACTCCCATCATGCACACATCAACCGATGGGTTTGACAGGACAAACCGGTAGCAATCGGTTGCCGTTGGTGTTTTCTCACCGGGCGGTGTTTTCTTCGGATTGATCAGCTGTCTCCAGCGGGTTGCTGTATAGGAGACAATCCCGGGTTTCGACTCCCCGGTGATCTTCGGAAAGACATCCGTTTCAGCTCCCCGGTGAGCCGCGTTATACCGAAGGTGATACAGGTCGAATATCCCTTCTTTGTGAAGTTCTGGAAATAAATTCCGGTTATGACTGAGGATACCGATAAACCGGACCAACCCTTTTTTCTTCATGTTCAGGGCGCCGTCGATGATGCTCCGCTGTGGTCTTTTCATGAAAAAGCCCAGGTTCAGGATATCGGCACGCTCAATCCCCAGTTTCTTTAACCGGCTTTTAAAGAATTTTTCCGTCAATACGGGAGAGTGCGCATAGCTGGTAAGAGCCAGCACCAATTCATCCCGTTCCCCCTTTTTTATAATTTCACGAATAGCCATCATCATCTCCGGGGAGCTTCCTTTGATAAAAGTTCCCCAGGTGAAGTAGTTGCACCCGTGTTCAAAAGCCTCTTCGAAGACTGCTGCTTTAGCGCCAAAGCTGGAAGAGATACCCAGCCTCCCGACCCGGAGATCGGTTTTTCCCAATAGGGTTTTTTCGTTGAAATTCATAAAATAGGTTATTGTTGTATCTCCACAATTTTTCCTTTTTTTCCCTGATGGGTTGTTACGCTGTTATTGTATCGGACGATCATGTCACCACTGCAATCGGGTTTTATTTTAGCCTCGGTCAACTTCCCATCACTCCAGCACATATCTACGGTATACCCTCCACGAGCCCTAAGTCCTCTTATGGAACCGTTAGGCCAGGCATCGGGTAGAGCCGGCAGGAGGTGGATCTCTCCAGTATGGCTTTGCAGCAGCATTTCTGCAATTCCTGCACTACCGCCAAAATTGCCATCGATCTGAAACGGTGGGTGGGCATCCCACAGGTTCGGGTAGGTGCCCCCGCCATGGTATTGTGTTTCCGGATCGGGAGATACATAATTCAGATGGGTGTTAAGCATCCGGTGTGCATGATTCCCGTCGAGCAATCGTGCCCAGAGGTTGATTTTCCAGGCT
The DNA here is from genome assembly GCA_964389685.1 of uncultured Rikenellaceae bacterium. Taxonomy (GTDB): domain Bacteria; phylum Bacteroidota; class Bacteroidia; order Bacteroidales; family VadinHA17. The sequence continues at coordinate 23,651 of CAYMFM010000030.1, read as the reverse complement.
TTGCTCCAGCCTGTTCCACCATCCCCCCTGAACAGCAGGGACTGTTTGCATGCTTCAGCCAGTTCGGGTGTGGTATGCGGAGATATGCTGTTCCCGGGATGCAAACCGAAAAGGTGCGATACATGCCGGTGATGGGGATCAGCATCTTCCCAGTCATGGTACCACTCCTGTAAATTCCCCCTGGATCCGACCTGGTAGGGATAGAGCTGCTCGAGAACGCCCTGCATCTCCTGCCATAAATCAGCATCCACACCAAGAGCTTCTGATGCTGAAACTGTATTTGAAAGGTGTTGCCTGATCATTGCCATATCGGCTGTTGAACCATACAGTGTGGCGCCCCGGTAATTATCCGGGGTCAGGTACATGTTTTCCGGTGAAGTCGAGGGGGCAGTAACAAGGTAACCATCCGGTCCTTCCGTAAGGTAATCCATGCAGAAGCGAGCAGCGCCTTTCATCAGGGGGTAAGCAGAATCCCTCAGAAACAGCGTATCACGCGTAAAAAGAAAATGCTCCCACAGGTGAGTCGAATACCAGGGTCCGGCCATTGACCAGTTAGCCCATACGGGATGTCCATGCCCGAAATCTCCCACCGGGTTAGTCATCGCCCAGATATCTGAATTGTGAGAGCAGCACCATCCCCCGCAATCGTAAAAGGTCCGGGCAGTGATCTTACCCGTAGTGCTCAGCTCTTGAATGAAATGCAATAGCGGTTCATGAAGCTCGGAGAGGTTGCATACCTCCGCAGGCCAGTAGTTCATTTCCGCATTGATGTTCGTTGTGAAGTTGGAACTCCACGGAGGGCGTATGTGGGGATTCCAGATGCCCTGCAGATTGGCTGGTATCCCGCCCGGTCTGGAGGAGCTGATCATCAAATACCGGCCAAACTGGAAATAAAGCGCTTCCAGATCATTGTCCGGATTGCCTTCGGAATACCGGATCAGCCGGGCTTCTGTCGATATGCTCTTTTCCGGTGGAGTACCCAGATCCAGCACCACCCGGTTAAAAAACCCTGAAAAATCAGCAACATGCTCTTTCCGGAGCTGGCTATGGGATTTTGACATTGCACCGGTCAGGTAACCGGAAGCAAGTACCGATTCATCCAATCCGTCCAGTCCCGGTTCTTTATCATACCCGTTGAAACTTGTGGCTATGGAAACCAGTATCGTTGCTTTTGAAGCATCCCGGAGGTAGCAGGAGCTGTCAGTTCCCGTTATGGACCCGTCCGAATCCACGATAGCAGCATGGACTTCAAACCGCATGCTTTTCTGGTCATCATACACAATTGCATCGGGCAGATTACGGTAATTTGGTTCACAATGCACGGGAACCTTTCCATCCATGATTAACCTGCCGTTCTCAAAAGAGACGGTATGAGGCAACTGGCTCCTGAACCGGAGACAAACATTCAGCTCTTTTTTCCTGCTTGCTGTCAGGTGGATTACCAGTACCTGATCCGGAAAGGAGGTAAACATCTCGCGAACATAATCCACTTCCCCGGTTGAATAGTTTACCGTAGCAATGCCCGTACGGAGATTCAATTCCCGGTAATAGTCCCTTATTGAATCTTCGTGAAGAAAATCGATGTACAGATCTCCCGGCGGGGCATAGGATTCCGAAAACTTACCCTGCAGGTTACGCACCAGGCTGTCAGCCAACCGGTAGTCCTCATTAAACAAAGCTTTGCGAACAGCAGGTAGGTGCTTGTATGCTTCCCGTTTCATGTAAGGATCGACCGGCCCCCCTGTCCAGAGCGTCTCTTCATTAAGCACAATCCGCTCAGTACCCGCTCCCCCATAGACCGTTGCTCCAATCCGTCCGTTTCCAAGGGGCAGTGCTTCTTCAAAATAGTCAGCCGGTTGATCATACTGTATGATGCGATCTGGCAGTTCAGGTTGACTGCAGGAGAAGAGGATCAACATTCCCGGTATAAAATAAAGAGGAATGGGTAAACGCTTGCGCTTTAGCATTGAATTTTTAATCTTCATGACGATAAACGGGTTACAGATGTTCCATTTCATCAATGATCCTCTTTTTCATAGCTTCCCGTTCAAAAGAGAAAGCTTTACTCTTCTCACTGATGTAATTATACAGTTCAAGTGACTTTATTAAAAACAGCTTTTTCTTTTCTTCTTTCACCTGTGCCATCTCATGGAAGAGGTTTGCCAGCAGTTCAAGGTTTTCCAGATTAAAACCATTGTTCTTCTTGAAAGCACTATCGAATTGATCCGGGGCAAGATGGAGGATTGATTCAATGTCCATATCCAGGTTCGATTTCAACTCCTGGTCAACCTGTTCGTATACCTCCTCTTTCTGAATAACGGTCAGGGCAGAGAGGATCTTCCCAAGAAGAAACCGGATCAGAACGGCAATCTTTTCAATCTCTCGTAATATATAATCTCTCTTTTCCGTCTTGTGTCATTTTTTTAGTTCCGGAAACAATTCCGGTGGTTTCCGGTGCATGGTTCCCTGTTCATAGGCATAGCAATATTTTATCAATGTCGCTTCATCAAACATTCTGCCAAGGAATTGGAGCCCTGCCGGTAAATTTTCCCGGGTATAACCCATCGGGATTGTAAATGCAGGTTGACCTGTATGCGGAGCAATGATCTGGCTGTTATCTCCTTTGTATCCCTCCATATCACCTTTCCTGGCAGGAGGATGATTCCATGTAGGATAGATGATTGCACCCACGTTTAACTGATCCATAGCCTCTTCAATGGCATTCCTGAAGTCAATTCTCCGGTAATCGGTATAGGGATCCGAGCAAACTCCCGGTGTTTCACCGGGAATAGTATGGTGGGAAAGAAAATAATGCAGGCGGTCCTCGATATAGGGTGAATAGTTGCCCGAGTTGACGATCTCTTCCAGGTTCCTGACGGGTGCATTCTTTCCGTATTTGGCAAGAAATGCATTCAGATCATGTTGGAATACAGGGCACCAGTGATCCTGGCTCAGGGTATCAAACCCGGGGATATTGAAGGGATCGATCATTTCAGCTCCGAGCCTTTTAAGGTCAGCAATAGCCTGTTCAAACAGTGCTGATACCTGCGGATCCGGATCCGCCCCGCTTAAAACTCGCAATATTCCGATCCGGGCTCCTTTTAGTCCGTTTTTATCCAGAAATTGTTGGTATCCGGCAGGTAATCTCTCCCGGCAATGAACGGTAACGGGATCGTTCGGATCATAGCCGGCAATCACTTCAAGTATTCGAACTGCATCTTCAACTGTCCGGGTCATGGGTCCACCGACATCATTTCGCAGGTAGAGCGGCACAATACCGTCCCTGCTTGTCAATCCCAGTGTGGAACGGAATCCGACAAGAGCATTGTGAGAGGAAGGTCCGCGTATTGAGTTTCCGGTGTCTGTACCCAATCCCACAGTACCGAAATTTGCAGCCACTGCGGCAGCAGTTCCACCACTTGATCCGGCAGGTACATGATCAAGATCATAGGGATTTAATGTCTCGCCTGAAATCGAACTGATCGTAACTGCAGGGCTGAAAGCCCATTCAGCCATATTCGATTTTGCCAGAATGATTGCCCCCGCCTCTTCCAATGCATTTACCTGGAAGGCTGTTTTATCCGGAATGAATCCCTTCATCGCCAGTGAACCGGCTGTGGTCTGAATACCTTTTGTAATATAATTATCCTTTACAATGACGGGAATACCGTGCAGTGGTCTGAGGGTATTTGTACGCTTATACTCAGCATCCAGTTTCTTTGCAGCAGTCAGCGCATCCGGGTTGATTGTGATCAGGGAATTCAATCCCGTTGCCTGGTCATACGCTTTAATCCGCTTGAGATATGCAGTAACCAATTGTTCACAATTGTATTCTCCATTCTGGTATGCCTGATGAATTCCGGAAATTGTTGCTTCCATGATGTTGGTGGCAGGAGTTGATGCTTCCTGTTTTTGTTTCGCAGTGCATCCTGCAATGATAAGCATTACCAGGATAGAAGCTAATGGACGGATTGCCTTTTTGATCATCAGATTGAGATTCCAGTTTTTTTTTACTCTGTTGTCTTTTTAAATGAAGCTTGAATTTCATCTAACCGCTGCCGGAGTTCATCAAGCCGTGCATAGGCATCTTTTCCGGGCACCTGATCCGCCTGATCCAGCATGGCTGCAAGGTAGCTGATCTGATCAATCAGCATTGGAGTCATATAGGCACCGTGCTCTGTGATTAATTGGTTTTCGAGCAAGTTTAATTCAACATCCTCCTTCTGAAGACGATCGTCTTTCTTTTTCTCAAGCAGTTTTGCAAGGTTTTCCCTTCGTTTGCTGATCTGATCTGCCAGTTGTTTGCTTTCGCTGAGCAGATCCCTTACCTGGAGGGATAGCTTCTCCTGTGCTTTCATATCTTCAATAGTTACTCTTTCTAACCTGGGGTCCGGTAGGAGGTAAAAGGATTGCGTGAAGACCAGGTCATCGATCGTTAACCGGACTTTATATTCCCCTGGAGCTGCTGTCGGTCCGTTACGGTAACTTCTTCCGGGATTGGCGTCCCATGCCCCTTCGTGCTGCAAATCCCACCGGAAGCGGTTGGTACCCGGATTGCTGCTTAATCGCGGAGTGGACCTTCGCATGAAAAAGCTAAACGCCATATCCTGCTCCTGTTCCCTGCTACGGGTCCCCGGTTGCATGTCACTGGAAAATTTACGGATAACATCGCTGTAACTGTTTATTATTTCGAGAGTGATGCTCTTTTCCGGCTTTTTCTGGATATAATAATCGATGATAACGGATGGATAGGAGTAATTTGGAACATCCCTGTCTCCTGTTCCCCGGTACCTGAAACGATAGGTATCTGCGGGTTTAAAAAGGGTTGTTTTCAGGTTATCCTTCGTTTTGACAAGCTGATGCAATGAACAGACATTATCCATGATCCAGAATGACCGTCCCATTGTTGAAAGAACCAGGTCCTTGCGGAAGATCTTAATATCGGTCACAGGCGTAATGGGCAGGTTTTGCTGAAAACTTATCCAGGAATGTCCATCATCCATTGAAATAAACATTCCAAATTCTGTGCCTGCATAAAGCAGTCCTTCCATGTCAGGGTCTTCCCGTACAACCCGGGTGGGATAATCAGCCGGTATCCCATTGTCGCCTGTTGTGAGCAGGGTCCAGCTTTTCCCGTAATCCGTTGTTTTGTAAATATAGGGGTGCCAGTCACCGAGCTGGTATCGGAGGATGGCAACATAGGCTTTTCCTTCTATGTGTGGAGAGGGTTCGACACAATCGATCCTTCCTCCGGGACCGATACCGGCAGGTGTTACGTTTTCCCAGCTTTCCCCGCCATTCAGGGTCACGTGTACCGGCCCATCGTTTGCACCCACCCAGATCAATCCTTCGCGGATGGGAGATTCACGCACGGCATAAATCGTGCTGTAGTACTCTTCACCGGTAATATCCCTTGTTATGGGTGTCCCGGAGATCACCTGCTTGTCTGGCTCGAAAGCCGTGAGATCAGGAGAAATGGTTTCCCACGTCTTGCCGTCATCGGACGTTTTATGCAGGAATTGCGAGGCATGATAAATGACATCGGGATTGTGTGGGGAAACGTGGATGGGCGCCACACGCTGGAACCGGAATTTCAGATCTTTAGGATTATGGCTGTATATATTGGTTGCTCCAACATAGTATTGTTGTTCCTGTCCCGTCCGCTTATCATACACCCCGAATCGTCCTTTGCAGTTTGAATAAACGATATTATGATTTCCGGGCTTTGGCACTGCCGGTCCTGTCTCACAACCACCAACAGACAGCCATAAACCGGAAGCTCCGGCAGATGGGGAGTAGGGGGGAAGGCTTGGAATAGCGATGGTGCTGTTGTCCTGCTGACCGGCATAGAGCCAGTACGGGTATTGATCATCCACCTCCACCTGGTATAGTTCAGCTGTGGGCTGGTTATGTTGTGTGGACCAGGTTGCACCACCGTCCAGCGAGACGTTCGCTCCCCCGTCGTTGGATTGAATCAGGATCAGGGTATCTGCACTGCTAATCCACAGATCATGATGGTCGCCATGAGGCGCCCTGATACCCCGCCAGGTTTTTCCCCCATCTGTGGAATGGTAATAACTTCCCGCCATTGAGTAAATGGAGTTGGCATTCAGGGGATTTGCTTCTATGTTACAGTAATAAAAGGGTCTGTTAATCAATCCTTCATGCGTGGAAACCAGGTAGAAACTTTCACCCGTGTCATCCGATCGGTACAAACCCCCTTCACCTTTCGGGGCTTCAACCACTGCATACACCCGATAGGGATCGTCAGGGGAGACAGCCAGGTCGATTTTTCCAATCAGCCCCTTTGGCAATCCCCTGGTTATTTTTTCCCAGTTTGTACCTCCATCAACGGACCGGTATATACCACCTGCCTGGTACCCTCCGCTGATGATGGTCCATGGCTTTCGTTCTGCCCTCCACATGGATGCGTAGATGATTTCCGGATTCCCGGGAGCAAACTCCAGGTCAACAGCACCGATGGTATCGGCTACATAAAGGACCTGTTCCCATGTTTCTCCTCCATCGAGTGTCCTGTAAACACCCCGTTCGGTATTGGGCTGGAAAGCCTGCCCAATGGCTGCGACAAACACGGTTTCGGGATCTTCGGGATGGATTTCCAGAGCCCCAATCTGACCGGCATCGGTCAGTCCGATGTGTTTCCATGTTTTGCCACCATCCATCGATTTATACACCCCCTTGCCGGTGATGACATTGGACCGCAATCCATCGGAACCGGTTCCTGCGTAAACAATATTGGGATTGGATTGTACTACCCTGATGGCTCCAATCGACGGTGTAATGAAAAAACCATCCGATACATTTTCCCAGCTGATCCCGTAATCGACAGTTTTCCATACCCCACCCCCGGTGCTTCCCATGTAAAAAGTACCGGGTTGTGATACCACACCCTCTACGGTAGTGACGCGTCCTCCACGCGTGGGTCCGACATTTCGGTAGCTGAAAGCAGCAAAAAGATCAGATGATCTGTTTTCGTGATGTTCCGCCGTCTGTGATTGACCGGTACGGGTTAGTAATGAAAATACAATCAGAAACAGATTGAGGTGAAGCCTGAAGTGAAACATGTTCGTAACGATTTAAATAAGGTTGTTCTATTTGAAATCCGGATAACCGATGTCCTTCTGGATTGTTCTCAGCCATTGGGTAAGTTCCTCAGCACTCCCATCCTCCATGTAAGAATACCAGTCACCGGAGAGTTCCAGGATCACTTTCCGGTATTTGTGGGTCTGGCTGTCATAGGAGAGGAATCCATAAATGGCAGTCCCTGCATCTGCCATGATGCTGTCAGCCAACGCATAACTTTCATAAATGATATCCTCTATCTGTTCAATTTTCTCTTTAAGCTCTGCATCCCTGATCTTGCCCAGTGCCCTTCCCTTGCCTGTTGCATACTCCTGTTCCACCGTTTCCTTATCATACAAGTAAACGGTACTGCCATCCTCCTGGATATTCAGCACCTCATCATTCCAGTGAAGGGATTCTTCAAGGTCCCAAACCACCCCATCTTTATCAATGCACCACCCGGCAAACTCATTTCCGTTTGCATGATTCTCATAAGAGTAGTGAAAAATAATCTGCTGGGTTTCTTCAATCTGAAATGTACTTTCCTCTTCGCAACCAATCATCATGGTCATTACGAATAGCGCTATTAATCTGATTGACAATAGGTTATTTTTTTTCATATCAGGCTGTTTTGATATTAATAATGCTTTTCAACTCTTCCCTTCTTTTTAAACAGGGAAGGTATTAACATGGGCACCTCCTCCATGTATTTCTTATATTGATCTCCAAATTCATGAATCAGGATCTTCTCCTCATACATCGATATATAATAGTAGAATAGGATGATGATGATCCAGAAGATAGCTGACAACAGGGACAGGGTTAAAACAATTAACCCAAGGTAAAGCAGTATGGCGCCCAGATAGATCGGATGCCTGACACGGTTAAATACACCTTCCCTGATGATGACAGGATTTTCACGTCGCTCACCAAAAACAGATTTTAATCCGGACTGTGCAAGCACGGACGAGATGATCAGGATGACCAGTGCCAGGGGAACCCGGATATACCAGGAAATGTATTGGCCCGGGGAGGTGGTGATATGCAGCACAAAGGAATCGACAATCCAGATGGTAAAGAATAGGATAAAGAGGATCATCTGCCCTAAATCACCCCAGATATACTCGCCTGAAAGATCCGGCCTGTCCTTATGCCTTCTTCTGTGATTGAGATCATTCATCTTAAGAAAAAAATTCAGACCAGTTGAAATTAATCAATTTCTCAGTAACTTTTGATTAAAACTGTACAAAATAGTTGCCCGGGTAAGTCATTTGCAGGTTCCAGCCTGATTTCTCCATGTTACCCTCAGAATGATCCTCCCCGTAGTTTTAATATACTGACGGATAATTGCAATTTTTTGCACGTCTGGCAAGTTGCGGTCCATGGAATGTTTTCCTTATTATGAAGTATGCAGTTGGTTTATTAAATTTGTTCAAATCCATCAATTTTTAAGTTACTTTACAGAAGAGCAATAAAAACCAGATGCCATGAATACTATTTCCTTATACAGAAATCCTGGAGCATGTTCTATTTTGCTTTTCACACTGCTTGTTTACTGCTTTGCATTTGTGAAGGGAAATGCTCAGGAACCGGACCCGTCGCTTCTTTCACTGGACCGGATCTTCAGTAGTAATGAATTCTCATCCGAATCGTTTGGCCCGGTGCGGTGGCTTGAAGATGGATCAGGGTATACTACCCTTGAAAGAGTCGATGGGAATAAAGAGGGATGGGATATCGTGAAGTATGAACCAGGAACCGGCAACAGGACCATCCTCGTACCATCTGACCGCCTGATTCCGCCAGGAGAAGAATCTTCTTTGCATATAGACGATTATGCATGGTCAACGGATGGAAAAAAGCTCCTGGTTTTTACCAACACCAAAAGGGTATGGCGGGAGAATACAAGGGGAGATTACTGGGTACTCGATCTAATCTCCGGCAACCTGAAACAGCTTGGTGCATTTGCAGAACCTTCAACCCTGATGTTTGCCAAATTCGCCCCGGATAACGAAAAGACCGGTTATGTTGTTGAAAACAACATCTATGTCGAGGATATTGAAACAGGCAGGGTAACACAACTGACATTCGATGGTTCCCGGACACAGATCAATGGAACCTTCGACTGGGTGTATGAAGAGGAATTCGGACTTAGAGACGGTTTTTGGTGGAGTCCCGACGGGAAATTCATTGCTTACTGGCAGCTGGATGCATCGGGAGTCCGGGATTTCTATATGATCAATAACACCGATTCACTCTATTCCTTTATCATACCAATACAATATCCCAAAGTGGGGGAGAAGCTCTCTTCATGCCGGGTGGGTGTCATTCCTGCTACTGGTGGTAATACCGTCTGGATGAAAGTGGAGGGCGATCCCAGGAATCATTATATTGCACGGATGGAATGGGCAGCCAGTTCAAAAGAGATTATATTTCAATACCTCAACAGACACCAGAACACCATATGGATCAATCTTGGAAATGCCCTGACGGGAGAAGTGAAAACGATTCATACAGAAAAAGATGATGCCTGGCTGGATGTGGTAAATGACCTCGTATGGATGAACAACGGAAAGGAATTTACCTGGATCAGTGAAAAAACAGGATGGAGACATATCTATGCTGTCAGTCGCGATGGTAAACCGGTCAGGCCGGTGACAAAGGGTGAGTTTGATGTCATATCCGTCGAAAATATTGATGTTAAAAATGGATATGTCTATTACATCGCTTCACCGGATAATGCTACCCAACGATACTTGTACCGTACTAAATTGTCAGGTAAGGGAAATCCTGAAAGGCTTACCCCATTTGACCAGCCAGGGATTCACAGCTACCAGGTTTCTCCCGATTCCAGGTGGGCAATACATACATTTACCAATACAAGAACACCACGAACCATTGACCTGGTGGACCTGCCGGAACATTCCTCGGTACGGTTGCTTGCTGAAAATAAAGAGTTAAAACACAAATTGGCACAATTGAAGATTAATCCGGTTGAATTTTTTACAGTGGATATCGGTGATGATATCCTGCTGGACGGTTACATGATAAAACCGCCGGACTTCGACCCTTCGAAGAAGTACCCGGTGCTGTTTCATGTATATGGTGAGCCGGCAGGTACAACCGTGATGGACAGAACACCCAGCTTATGGCATCTTTTCCTTACCCAGAAAGGCTACATTATCATGAGTGTCGACAACCGGGGCACTCCAGCTCCAAAAGGAAGGGAATGGAGGAAATGCATCTACCTGAAAATCGGTATCATTTCTTCTGCCGACCAGGCTAAAGCGGCAGAAATAATTGGTAATTGGGACTTTGTGGACAAAGATCGTATTGGAATCTGGGGCTGGAGTGGTGGTGGGTCAGGAACCCTGAATGCACTCCTTCGTTATCCTGAGATTTACCATACCGGAATGTCGGTTGCTCCTGTACCCGACCAGCGATTGTATGATGCTGTTTACCAGGAACGATACATGAGAACACCTGCTGAAAATCCGGAAGGCTTTGAAAAGGGATCACCCATCAGCTTTGCCGCTAATCTTTCCGGAAACCTGCTAATCGTCCATGGAACAGGTGATGATAATGTCCATTATCAGGGCACAGAAAAACTGATCAATGAGTTCATCAAACACAACAAAGCCTTCACTATGATGGCCTATCCGAACAGGTCGCATGGAATAAAAGAGGGGGAGGGAACCACCAGACACCTGTATGATCTGCTGACCCGGTTTTTGCTGACCAATATGCCCCCGGGTACGAAATAACCCGGGAAGGATATGATGATTTCTTCGCGGAAGGATCATGAGCCCGGAAAGGTACTTTGATGAGCAATTATTCTTTTAATATATGAACAAGCTGCCGCCAAGCATATTCAACGATGTCATCGGTCCCGTGATGAGGGGACCGTCCAGCTCACACACTGCCGCATCGGTCCGGATTGGACAGATGGCAAGGCAAATCCTTAATGATGAGCCATCCAGGGTTTTGACAGAATTCAGCCCGGACGGCTCTCTTGCCACAACCTATGAAAGCCAGGGCTCGGCCATTGGCCTTGCTGCCGGATTGCTGGGCTGGGAAATAACTCATCCTGAACTTCCGGCAGCACTGAAGATGGCAGAAGAGGGTGGGTTGTCCCTGGAATTCAGAATTACCCCGTTCGAAGCTGATCATCCCAATACCTACCGCATCCGTTTGGAAGGAAAAAATGGAGGGAGCGTCTCCTTAACAGCCATTTCCCATGGTGGTGGAATCGTTGAGATCAAATCAATCGGTGATTTTCAGATTGGTGTAAGGGGTGATTTTTATGAGGTTCTTTTGTTCCTGTCAGCAGATACATCCCCGGATGATTATAATCCGGAAATCCATCCATTGAGTACCGTCGAGCAGGTAACTGCTTTATCTTCCGGGGGACGGAATTTGATACGGGTGCAGCTATCCGCTCCACCCGATCCGGACTGGTTGCTATCCATGCGAAAAATAGCCTCCGTGGAAAAGGTTATCGTTCTGGATCCTGTAATGCCTGTCCTTTCATCGAAAGATATTTCGGTTCCGTTCCGCACAGCTTCTGAACTGCTGAACCGTGCAATGAAGGAAAAACTGGATTTATACCAGGCAGCACTGATCTATGAATGCCAGCGGAGTTCATTGACTGAGAAACAGGTGATCGGGATGATGGAAGAGATGGTAACACTGCTCAGGGAATCGCTGCAGAAAGGGTTGCAGGGGACAGCGTATGAAGATCGGATACTGGGTTACCAGTCGGGAATCTACAGTGATGCTGCCTCGGGTGGCTTGCTTTTGGGCGACCGGTTGATGAACCGGATCATTGCTGCTAATATGGCCATGATGGAAGTGAAAAGCTCCATGGGACTGATTGTAGCTGCCCCGACTGCCGGTTCGTGTGCCGTGCTGCCTGGAACATTAATACCGGTGGCTGAAGAACTGCAGGTGGGCCGGGATGAACTGGTTAAAGCGTTCCTTGCATCCGGTTTGATCGGTGTATTTATAGCTGGATTCTCTACGTTTGCAGCAGAGGAGTGTGGCTGCCAGGCAGAATGTGGATCTGCATCCGGAATGGTTGCCGGTGGTTTGGTGCAAATGAAAGGCGGTACGGTAGAGCAGGGACTGTCTGCAGCATCCATGGCCCTCCAGAATATGATCGGGCTGGTTTGTGATCCGGTTGCCAACAGGGTGGAAGTTCCCTGCCTGGGAAAGAATATCCAGGCAAGCCTGAATGGGATCTCATCAGCGAATATGGCGCTTGCAGGATTGGATCCCGTTGTTCCCCTTGATGAAGTGATCCATGCAATGGATCAGGCAGGGAGATCTCTGCCAAGATCTCTCCGTTGTACAGGACTGGGAGGACTTTCCATTACCCCAACATCGAAAAAGATTGAAGAAAAACTGAAGAAGAAGAAGGATGATGGATGAAGGAAAGGTGGTACAGAGTTTCGGGGAAAGGAAAAAGAGTCTCCGGTCTCCAGTCAGCAGTCAGCAGTGTGAAGAGATGAGAAGTGAGTTCCGCCTACGCCAAGGCTACGGCTCTAAAAATGGCTTCGGCGAACGAAGTGTGAGTTGTTCCGAAAAACAATCCCAACAGTATACAAGCACCGCAGGTGCGGCATGTTTTTAGAAAAAAACGTAAACAACCAACTCCGGTCCAACTGTCCGGCTATTTAGCAGAAAAACCTTTCTTGGACCGTTATGCTCCAATCGCAAGAAAAGGGGGTAGCCCCTTTGGAACCCCACTTCATTTTTTCCTTGATGAAAAAATGAAGCAAAAAAATCTCCCATAGGGATCGGTTAATCACCACTCACTACTCAATTCTCACTACTCATTACTCCCTTCTCACTTCTCCCCACTGTAAACTATGTATTCCTTATCCTTTGTCTGAAAATCTCAGTGCATATCCCGCATAAAATGCCGATGCTTTCACGAGGTGATCCACCGGGACCTTCTCATTCGGGGCATGTGCCATGGCTTCCTCCCCCGGACCAAATCCAATAACCGGGATGCTATACATCCCCTGAATGGAGATTCCATTGGTTGAAAACAACCATTTCCCGACTGCCGGCCTCCTGTTAAACAGAGCAGCGAAAACCGCTATTCCATCCTGAATAACTTCGTGATCCTCCGGCATGATCCAGGTTGGATAAAACTTATCCATTCCATACGTTGTACCGGTGTAAGCTTTCTCCTCATAATGGGGTATTGAAATCCTCGAATTCCGTTCATTCAGTATGAATTCCAACTCGGCAATCGCGGACTCCTTCGATTCACCAACGGTCAGGCGGCGGTCGATGTATAGTGAAGCATAATCGGCTACAGCACACAACGCGGGGCTGTCGGATTTTACTTCGGTGACAGCGATAGATCCTTTTCCGAGGAAGTCGTGTCGTGCAAGCCGGTGATTCAGGTCGCGGATGGTAAGAGAGGCTTCCGACGCCATATAAATTGCATTTTTACCCCGTTCGGGAGCGGAACCGTGAGAGGATATCCCCGAGAATTCAACCAGGATCTCCATTCTGCCACGCTGTCCTCTTGCAATGGCAAGGTTCGTCGGTTCGGTAATTACAACGGCATCGGGTTTAATGAGATCTTCTTCTATGATGTATTTCCAGCACAAGCCATCACAATCCTCCTCCATGACGGTCGCAGTGAAGTAAATGGTCAGGTTGTCCGGCACCCCCATTTCGGTTAGTATCCTGGCTGCCGTAACCATCGAGGCGAGTCCCCCCTTCTGATCAACACTCCCTCTTCCGAGAAGCTGCCCGTTCTCAACCTTTCCGGAGAACGGGTCGAAGTCCCAGTTGCTCACCTGGCCCGTATCCACGGTATCCATGTGACCATCGAAGGCAAGGATTTTTTTGCCATTACCAATCTTTCCTATCAGGTTACCGAGTCCGTCAGTGTTGATATCACCGATGCCGGCTTCCTGCATCATTTGCTTCAGCTCAACCATCAACGGTTCTTCCTGGCAGCTCAAAGAACGAATACGAACCAGGCGGGAAAGGTTGGAAATCGTATAATCCCTGTACTTTTCCGACAGGGAATTGATCCTGGTTACAGTCTCCTTATTCATAATGATTAATTAGGTGATAAATCACAACAGATAATAAATCGGAAAATTGATCCAAACTCATCACTCCTCAACCTCCCTCCCCAGGAAATGGTGAAACCAGAATTCCACCGATTTACGGGTTGAATGGGCACGTTTCGGACCTCTCCAGCCGTGCCTTCCTCCGGGGTAGATCATCAGTTCAAAATCCTGGTTTAGGTCCTGCATTTCGGAGATCAGCTGAATGATATTTTGCATGTGAACATTATCATCTATATCTCCGTGGGTGATTTTTAAATACCCTTTGTAATTTTCAATGTGTGTCATTACAGAACCCTGTTTATATCCTTCCGGGTTTTCTTCCGGTGTATCCATATATCGTTCTGTATACACGTTGTCATACAAACGCCAATCGGTCACGGCAGAACCAGCCTGGCCATGTGTGAAATAATCAGCGCCGGCTGTTAATGCCATCAGGGTCATATATCCTCCATAACTGCTTCCGGTAATGCCTATCCGTTCAGGATCGATAAAGGGTTTTTCTCTCAGCCATTTAACCGCTTCGATGTAGTCGTGTATTTCCCATTTGCCCAGGTTGCGGTGCATGAGTTCCACTCCCGATTTACCAAAATGTCCGGTAGCCCGGTGGTCCACGGCAATGGTAATGATCCCGTTTTGAGCATAATAATGGTTGCTTAATGAGTAAGAGGCACTGTTCCTGACGGAAGGAGAATTAGGCCCTCCGTAAATTGAAAAAATAACAGGATATTTTTTCGTTTCATCAAGGTCGGGTGGGAGGGTCCACATGGCAGGCAGGTCATAGCCGTCTGAAGTGGGAATGGTGAACAGTTCCACCGTTCCGAGGTTGTGTTCCTCCATTGACTCATCCCGTGAATCTCCCAGCAACCGGACTGATTTACCTTTTCCGGTGAACAGCTCCAGTTTAGTGGGGGTAAGGATATTGCTATAGCTGTCATAGAAATAGTCCCCGCCAGGTGAAACGGAAGGTCTGTGTGTTCCCTCAATGGAAGTAAGCTGAGTGAGTTTTTTCCCGTTCAGGTTGATGGAGAACAGGTGATTCTCTGTTGATTCACCACCCGTTCCTGTAAAGAAAACCGTTTTTGTCTTTTCCACCACCCGCTCTATGCCCGTCACCCTCCAGTCAAGATCAGTAACCCTGATGATCAGTTCCCCGTTCATATCATAGTAGTAGAGGTTTCTCCATCCATCAACATCACTCCGTACAAGGAAACCGCTGCCATCCTCAAAGAGATACAGATCCTCGAAGAATTCGACCCAGCAATTCTGTTTTTCGTGGTAGATCTCTCGTTTTTCACCGGTTGACGGATTGACAGCATAGAGGGTGATTTCATCCTGTCCCCTGTTCATGTACTGGTAGACCAGTTCTTTCGAATCTTTTGTCCAGAATGGCCATGCCACATAGCGGTCAACACCCTCGTTGGTATCCATCCAGATGGTTTTGCCCCTTTCAAGGTCTACTACTCCCAGCTTTACCAGTGGGTTGGGATCCCCCGCTTTCGGATAGGGGGTGATCTCCACCCTGCCATGTACACCCTCTCCGGTGACGATGGTGAATTCAGGTACGGGATTGTCATCAAACCGGAGGTATGCGATCTTTCTGCTGTCCGGGGACCACCAGAATGCCCTGTATTGGGATGCCCTGCCGAGGATCTCTTCATAGTAAACCCAGGATGCCCAGCCGTTATAGATGCGCTTATCACCATCGAAGGTAAGCTGGGTCTCTTCTCCGGTAGCCAGGACAGAAATGAAAAGGTTGTGATCCCGGGTAAAGGCAATCTTTGTTGCATCCGGGGAGAAAGTGGCATTTTTTTCCTCTGAGTCCGAATAAGTAACCTGCCGGAACTCTCCTGTAGTCCGGTTAAAATAGTACAGGTTGTTCTCTTTTTCTAAAATGAAATGATTCAGATCATCCGTGTTCGTTTCGCTTCTATCCAGTGAAAATCCTTCCGGAAGGATCTTATCGAATTCAGAAAAGTCAAGATAAAGCGTTGATTCTCCAGTTTCAGCAGTAACTTTCATCACCACCTGAGACCCGTTTTCCCGTTTGCTTTCCAGGTAATGGGTTGCATCAAGCCAACCCGATAACCTGGGTAGTGAGCTTGAAAACATCTGACCCCGGGCAGAAAACGCCTCGTCATAGGTGAAATTTTTCTTCTGGGCGGATGCATTGGATAATGCCAGCATGGCTATAAACGCTAACCACAGCATGGAAGCTTGGATCATTTTTTTCATGGCTGTAACAAGTATAAAGTGATAAAAATGGGATTCATATAAAATAAAGGAAGGTTAAAAATAAGATAATTTCTCAGTGCAGGCAAGCTATTTTCCCGGTAAAAAAAGAGGGTGTCTTTTAATTGCTTATGAGACACCCTCGAACTAAAGATCGTGCCGGTTAGTCCTAGATCTTCAGCTTTTTTTCAATCTCATCTATTTGTACCCTGAACCGCTTATCGGTATCGATCAGGTTGTTCACTGTTTTGCAGGCATGGAGAACCGTTGCATGATCTTTTCCACCGATCTGGGAGCCAATGGTGGCAAGGGAAGATTTTGTAAGGCTTTTTGAGAAAAACATAGCAACCTGTCTTGCCTGAACAATTTCCCGTTTCCTTGTTTTACTCTGCATCAAATCAATAGGTATGTTAAAATAGTCACACACGATCTTCTGGATGTAATCGATGGAGATTTCCCTTTTCGTGTTCTTGATCAACTTGTCGATCATCTGCTTTGCCAGATCAAGGGTGATCTCTTTCTTGTTCAGGGTTGACTGTGCAAGAAGGGAGATCAGGGCACCTTCCAGTTCCCGGATATTATCCGTGATGTGCGTTGCGATGTATTCCAGGACATCTTCCGGCATTTCGATGCCATCATTGTAGGTTTTTTTCAGAAGGATAGCCATCCGGGTTTCAAAATCGGGCGGCTGCAGATCAGCTGATAATCCCCATTTGAACCGTGAAAGCAGTCGCTGCTCCATGCCCTGGAGTTCAACGGGAGGCTTGTCTGAAGTGAGAATCAGTTGTTTTCCCGATTGGTGCAGGTGATTGAAGATATGAAAAAAGATATCCTGTGTTTTTTCCTTTCCGGCAAATTCATGTACATCATCCAGGATCAGCACATCGATCATCTGGTAAAAATGAAGGAAATCATTTTTATTGTTATTGCGGATCGATTCCACAAACTGTGTCTGGAACTTATTTGCATTCACATAAAGAACCGTCTTTTCAGGCATCTGTTCCTTAACCAGAATTCCAATTGCCTGTGCAAGGTGGGTCTTACCCAATCCCGAATCTCCATAGATCAACAGGGGGTTGAACGCTGTTCCACCGGGTTTGTTTCCGACGGCAAATCCTGCAGACCGGGCTAACCGGTTGCATTCACCCTCTACAAAATTGGCAAAAGAGTTATCCGGATTTAACCTGGGATCAACGTGCAATTTTTTTATCCCCGGAATAATAAATGGATTTTTTATGGTGTTTTGTTCGGTCTCAAGGGGAATGGAAACCGGACGGTTCTTAAGTTCTGCTTTATTCTTTGTGGGAAATTTTACCGTGTAAGGTTTGGAATTGGAAAACGCATTGTTTTCCATGACCACATTGTACTCCAGCTTGGCATCAATACCCAGCTCCTTTCTGAGGGTCTTCCTCAGAATATCAATGTACTGCTCTTCTAAATACTCATAGAAGAAAGGACTGGGAACCTGTATGGTTAAAATATTTTTTTCTAGTTTCACCGGAACGATAGGCTCGAACCAGGTTCTGTAACTAATCGAAGGAACATTATCCTTAATGATCTTTAAACAATTATTCCATACTTCGTGATGTGAACTACTCATTTAGAAATGTCCCAATTTATTTTATTTTAATTTTAGGTTAGAAGTAGCAAGGTTGTTAAAAAAAAAGTAAAAAAAAAATTAATTTTCACTTGACTTTTACAAAAAAATTATATTGGTTTTAAAATCAACCCTTTAAAAATTAAAAAAAAATCATAAAAATTTTTATTTATCTAATGCGCTAATAATCAGTATTATAAACTAAATCATTGTTAATAAATTGTTAATTAATTGTTTAAGTGCATTATTTAAAGTAAAGCGTTAAAAATTCATTCTCTGCTGAAAAATTTCATCAAAAAAAAACAGCAGTTTGTCAAAATTCCCAGTTCCGGAAAATGAGAATTCCGTCAATTTGTTAAACCGGAATACAGAATATGTAAACGGTCAACATGGGATCCGGCTGAATATCCGGATTCGATTTTTCATTTCGAAGATTTTCCTCCAAAAACAGAAACCTGGACATACCGTTTTGGATTTTCTTTCACATCCTTCAGCAGGGCATCCAGGCTGTTTGTTGCATTTTCAAGATTGATATAGAGTGAATCATCAGTTATCAGCATTCCCAGTGTTCCTTCTCCACGGTTAATTCGTGTAAGGGCTGTATCCATGTTAGCCAGGGTTCGATCCAGGTTATCTATCGTACTGCGAATATGGGATTTAGCCAGTGAGTCGGACAGGCTTGCCATATTCTGAAACAGTTGTGTCAGCTCTTCATTGTTGTTTTTCAGGTTTCCGGAAATGGATTCGATATTGCTCAGAAAAGTTGCAAACCGGCCATCTTCATTGGTCAATAAGGTATCGAGCGTATAGGTAGAGCGGTTCAGGTGCTTAATGGTCTCGCGGATGTGTCCAAAGCTGGCGGAAAAATTATCCCTGAAACTTTCGTTGAAGGTCACCTGGATAACAGCCAGCACTGAATCAATCGAGAGCATGAGGTTTTCCGCTTTATTTTTCAGCGGGAGCATCTCGATGCTCACCTGCTCCTGCAGGGTCCCTGCCACTTCCGGGATCAGTGTATCGCCGCTCTCACAGAAATCTTCCGAATTTCCCAGGATCAGGTCCACGGATCGCGTTCCCATCAGGTCCGAACTGTAGATCCGTGCAATGGAGTTTTTCGGGATGTCAAAGTTCTCCTCGATCAGAAGTGTCACGATAAGCTTTCCGGATTGATCGGAAGCAAACCGGATATTGTCTACCAAACCCACTCGATAACCATTGATCAGCACGGCGTTTGATTCTTCCAGTCCATTGACTTTGTCGTACACCACCGTGTAGGTTTTGGCAGCATGAAGAATATTTTTCCCCTTCATGAAATTGTAAATCCATATAAACAGAGCGATGGTGATTATTGCTAACACTCCTATTTTTACTTCGTGTCTGATTTTCCGCATGATAGCTGGGATTTACTGAATAAATTTACTCATTAATTTTCTTCAATGCTTCATTTAGCGGGATTATTTTATCATTTTCTATCGCGATGATGAATGAATCGCTATAGCGAATTTTCACTTTTTGGATGTACTGCATGATTTCATCGTAGCTGGATTCGTTACCCACAGCGTATTTATACATATCCCCTGTTTTGAACTCTTTCACCTGCTCAAACCCCGTGAAATATTCCGAATCGAGGGGTATGGGTTTTCTGGAAGCCATGACCTGGACCATGAAGCGTACGGAACTGGTTTCTGCTGGAATTTTGCTGAAATCGCTTCTGTTTTCCACCGCAATTTTATAGTCACGGAATGCCCTGAATATTGCGGATGCGATATAATCCTGTCCGGCTTCGGAGAGGAGGTATGTCTCTTCAGCGGCATTTGAGATGAACCCGATTTCAACGAGTACACTCGGCATGGTCGTGTTCCACAAAACCAGAAAACCTGCCTGCTTTACTCCTCGGTCGATGCGTTTGGCTCGTTCGCGAAACTGGTTCTGCACAAACGATGCGAAGTCCAGACTCTGTTCCAGGTAAGTATTCTGAACCAGCGAGAATATGATGAACGATTCGGGGGAATCGGGATCGTATCCTTCATATTTCGTGGTATAATCTTCCTCAAACGTGATAACGGCATTTTCCTTTATGGCTACTTCCAGATTCTTCTCATCCGTATGCAGTCCCATCACATAGGTTTCCGATCCGAGGATGTTTCTGTTTTTCCAGGAATTGGCATGCAGCGAGATAAACAGGTCGGCTTTGGCTTTGTTCGCAATCTCAGCCCGGCGGTGCAATTCAACGAACCGATCGGTCGTCCGGGTATAGATTACTTCAACATCATCAAAGTTTTCAGAGATATAATTCCCCAGTTTTAATCCGACTCCGAGCACAATGTCCTTTTCCCTGCTTATTTTTCCCAGCGCGCCCGGATCTTTCCCTCCATGCCCGGGATCAATCACCACTTTCCATACTCTTTTCGTGCCTTCCGATTGCATCCCTGATGCGCCTGTAACCGATAAATAAACCCCGCAAAGTACAAGAAATACGGTTATTAACCGTTTTTGAAGAAAAATAGCAGATATATTGAAAAAGGTCATTCTTTGATGTCTATTTTTAATTAGTTTTGTCTGATACCTTTCGTGATCAGGAAATGACGCTGACCTGTTTCTGTGTAAACCATGATCTCACAAAAATAGTATATAAAACGTTGTATTTAAAATTTCCAAAAATCCTTTTCATTTTATCTTTTCCTGTTCTGTCTGTTTCAGTTTCCAATGGACAGGAACGGATTGCTATTCCCG
Organism: uncultured Rikenellaceae bacterium; assembly: GCA_964389685.1. Taxonomy (GTDB): domain Bacteria; phylum Bacteroidota; class Bacteroidia; order Bacteroidales; family VadinHA17. The sequence goes on along the minus strand of CAYMFM010000030.1, from coordinate 2,912 downwards.
ATACGGTTCTGGTCAGGCAGGATACAGCGGTAATAGATACCGTACAGGCAGCGACAGAAAAACCAACCACCACGGAAATTGATGACCCCATTGATTATGAGGCAGATGATTCCCTGATTTTTGATCTGGAGAACGATAAAGTGTACCTGTACGGGAATGGATTTGTCACCTACCAGGATATCGAGCTTAGGGCTGCATACATTGAGCTCGACAGAGCCAGGGATGTTGTTTTTGCCATGGGAACCCTGGACAGCCTGGGAAGGGAAATTGGAAAACCGGTATTTAAAGACGGTTCCGAAAGTTTCGAATCAAAAACGCTGACCTATAATTTCAAAACGAAAAAAGGAATCATCCAGGGTGTTATCACCGAGCAGGAGGGAGGGTACCTGCACAGTGGGATAACAAAAAAACACGAAAATGGTGAGATCCACGTGAAGAACGGAAAATACACCACGTGTGATTTGGAAAACCCACACTTCTACGTTGCCCTCACCAAGGCAAAAGTCATCCCTGATGACAAGATCGTTTCAGGCCCTGCGTATCTTGTCATGGCAGACATTCCCCTGCCCATTGCTCTTCCATTCGGCTTCTTCCCAAATCAGAAATCACGCTCTTCCGGGATCCTTATTCCCGAATATGGAGAAGAGCGGAACCGGGGTTTCTTCTTCCGTAATGGAGGTTATTACCTTGCATTGAGTGATTATTTCGATGCACGGATTACCGGAGATATCTATACCCACGGAACCTGGGGTGTCTCCCTTGGATCCAATTACCGCGTTCGGTACCGGTTCAACGGCAACCTGAGAGCAAGGTACTACATGAACGTGAGTGGTGAAAAAGAGCTGCCCGATTACACAAAAAAAACAGATTACTCCATCACCTGGTCCCATTCGCAGGATCCGAAATCGAATCCAAGCCGGACCTTCAATGCCAATGTGAACATGAGCTCAAGCTCCTTTGACCGGAACCACAGCTTCAATGCAAACGATTACCTGACGAACACGAAACAATCCAGCATATCCTATTCAAAACGGTGGGCAGGAAGCCCGTTCAACCTGTCTGCCAGCATGAACCACCGGCAGAACAGCCAGACAAATTCGGTCGATCTGAACCTGCCTAAGATGAATTTTAATATGAACCGGATTTATCCGCTGAAAAGAAAAAACAGGACAGGAAAATCAAAGTGGTATGAAAACATTGAACTGAGCTACAAAGCAATGCTGGATAACCAGATAAAGACAACCGACTCACTATTGTTTACCTCTGCTGTTTGGGATGATATGAAGAATGCATTTAAACACGATATCCCGCTGTCAACCCAGATCAGGCCCTTTAACAGTTTTTATGTCTCTCCTTCCCTTCAATATTCCGGGGTTCTCTATTCAAAACACATAGAAAAAAGGTGGGAAGAGAACTACTATGATGCCGAACTCGATTCCACCTATGCCACACTGATCACCGATACGATCAGGGGCCTGAGATATGCACATTCCTACTTGCCCACCATATCCCTGGGGCTGAATCCCAAAATCTATGGAATGTATGTCTTCAAAAATCCCAACAGCCGCATTGAAGCAGTCCGCCATGTTATGACCCCTTCGGTATCCTTCTCTTACACACCCGATATGACCGGTGTTTCACCAGACTATTATCGCACAGTGCAGGTGGATACCCTGGGGAATATGCGGGAGTATTCATTGTTTGAGCAAGAGATCTACCGCACACCAACTTTGCCGGGCAGGAGCGGATCGGTAAACATACGCCTGAGCAATAACATTGAAATGAAGGTGCGTTCTACCAGCGATACGGCTCAAACTTCCAAAAAGGTGAAGATCCTTGAAAACCTCTCCTTCAGTACTAATTACAACCTGTTTGCTGATTCGTTGAAATGGTCACCCATCACCATGTCCGGCCGCACCCGGCTAGCCAATAAAGTGGACCTGACTTTTGGCGGTACATTTGATCCCTATGCCCTGTCAGAAGATGGAAGAAAGATCAATAAAGCTGAATTAACAGAGACTGGCAAACTGGCGCGGCTAACCCGCTTTAACTTCTCCATAAACGCTTCACTGAACTCGCGGGCTCAGGAAAGTCCCGCGGAAGAGCCCGACACAAGACAATCAATGCCTGAAGGCATACCGGGGAGTAAGCTGGGCATTCCCATGGAGAATGATGAGGAGGGGGGAGTGCTCCAGGAATTCTACACAGGGGAATACGTTGATTTTAGTATCCCCTGGAACCTCTCCCTGCGGTATAATTACAATTATACCAATACCGGAATGAGAAAGCGGGTGACCCAGACATTCAACTTCTCAGGCAATGTGAGCCTGACAGAAAAATGGAAGATCGGATTCAGCTCCGGGTATGATTTCAAATCAAACAAACTCACCTATACATCGGTGAATATCTACCGGGACCTGCACTGCTGGGAGATGAGGTTATCCTGGATCCCCATCGGGTATCATCAAAGTTACTCCTTCCAGATCAACGTCAAATCGGCTATCCTGAAAGATCTGAAATACGAGAAACGGAAGAGCTGGTATGACAGGTAATTGAAACGTTCAACGTTCAACATCTGCCGAAGGGATGCCTTTGGCATAACTTAACCCGAATTATTCATGCATTCAGCATGAATAATGACGATACATAATTGTAATCTATTGATTATCAATTATATATATCAGGGTTAACCCTGATAAAAGTCAAATTCAATACCCTCAAGTTTGGGTATGAAATTTTCATCAGTTTTGAAGATAACTGTTGAGTGAAACAGTTGACATACTTGAATTTGACTTTTCGTCAGCCATAAATGACGAAAAATTCAAAGAATTTTTCGGGTTAATAACCATTTCTTTATTCCGCAATCCGAAATTATTTTTTTATAGTATCTTTATTGATTCTCTAACCAAAAG
>CAYMFM010000029.1:0-43919 GCA_964389685.1 uncultured Rikenellaceae bacterium | reverse complement strand
AGGAGCGGGACATTGGTAGATATTTTTTACGCGTCTTCACCTCTACGAATCTTAGTAATTCTTTAAACCCCAGGGGGTTCAGAAACCCCTGGGGTTTTTGCAAATACTCATAAGTTTTTAGCCGTCTGGCCAGTCTTCGCGACCCGATTTCAACTCGGGTTGCAAATTTTTGGTAAACTACCCAATGACTTTTCATTACCCAACACCGGATAATGTCCGCCTCATCCTCCTTTCACCATCTTAACATATTCCTGTATACCATCCCTGTAGCGGAACTCAAAAATATAAAACCCCGGATTCAACAGATTCTGATCCAGAACAATCTGCTCCTGGCCTGTATTTCCCATCTGAAACATTCTCTCCCCCGTGATTGACCAGATGATTATTACCTCAATATCCTGCGTATTTGCAACCGTAACCCGGTCATGAAACGGATTCGGACAAACATCTATTCCAGTGCCATAAGCATTTTTTCCGGTTGTGGATACTAATGGGGAAGATCCCTGAAGCATAAGCCGGCAGGCAACCATATGTTCTTCATCAATGGTTAAGTCCAACCTGAAATTAAGATACACCGGGCTAATGATATCCCCGATACCAGTGGGTTTATACCTGAGGCTTATTTGATAATTACCACCTCCTTCAATCTGGACCGGGAGGGAATTTACTATCCCAAACTGTTCCGATTGATCAGTAAGGGCAAACAATGTAGCAGGATCTGTTCCCTGGTTCACAAGTTCAACAATAAGCACAGATGAATCACCCGTTTCGACATATCCGAAATCGAGTGTATCTTCATCCGGGACAATAAAAAACTGAAACTTGTCCATGTACGATATTTTATAACTCTTCGCAAAATTCTCTTCGGATGAAATGCTAATTTTTGTTATCATTTGCCCCTCTTCGTCAAACTCACTTATAAACCCATCCTCACTATTTTTACCCCATCCAACTACAAGGTGATTTCCTGGCAAGGAGGCAATACTTCCCATTATTTCCGAATAGGTTTCTGGTGATTCCTTGCATTCCCGAATTAGCAGCGCTGTTTTTTCAACTTCATGAATCTCATATTCCACACCTCTGGAATGTTTCGGTTCGTGTCCATTCCCGTTATCAAAGAGGGCAATGTTCCCGTTTGGCAAACGGATTGCAGAGTGGGGTGCTGAAAAACCCATTGTGTCGTTCACAAAATCAAATTCATTCTTCACACCTCCCATGCGCCAGACGATCTCGCCTGTTACCCGGTCTATTTTCGTTACCTCGCTCAGGTGCCTGCTCGTGAGCAAAAAATTCCCATCACTGTCCAATACGATGGAATTTGGATGAATGTAGTCAATCGCCTGGGTTGTAAGATCCACCATGTACGGATCGCTGTCCATGAAAGAGATGTGATCCCAGCTATTCCATTCAAACAAAAGATTCTTGCCAGGATCAAGCTCCTGGAAAACCATCCCTGCAACGGTAGCATAAACCTTTCCACCCTCAACATACTGGCTCATGTCAACCACCCGGCGATCGTAACCCAGCACGATATAATTCCCGTTTTCCAGGATGTTGAATTCATGAGAATTGATGCCTCCGTCATTGACCTTTGTGAATGTGTCAGTGATTTGAAAATTTTCGTTCATCACCAGGAATCCACTACTGGAATTTGCATAATAGGAGTAGGATCCATCTGGTTGAGATTCAAAATTCTTGGCTCCTTCTGGGATTTTCTTGTAAAATAATGGGTTTCCAAAGTGATCTATAATGGCCAGATAGGTTAATATTTCAAATAAATAATATCCCGCAGTAGTCTGTTCACTGCTTTCAACAACGAATTGTGGAAATGTATAAAGGTCATCTGCCTTAACGTTTATCATATCGTCATATCGATACTGACCTGCCTCCTGTCCGGATAATCCGTTAGAAATTAACAACAACTCAAGTGAGGATAATAACAGGAGACTATTTTTCCATCCGAATGCCATAACCTGATTAGAGTAAATAGTACGAAAATAAAATATTTACCAGTGGATAAATTTAACAGAACATTTTCAAACATGAACTGGAATGTACATTTTTATTTAAACTCATATTAAGAACTTAAACATATCGTTCCCCTTGTGCTATAGGCATGCTTTCGGAACCTCTAAAAAAGACTCTCGAATTATGACTGTGTGAATGCATCGAGGGGTTAGCAGCTCATAGTACAAGTAAGGAGAAACTCACCAGGTGACACTGGTGCGGCCGGCCAGGCGTGCTCCTCAAAGTCATTTGGTGAGTAAAACCTAAAAAAAAAGCCCCGACGGGGCTTTTTTTTAAAAGAAGGTATGTTTTAATCTAATTCTAAAACAATATTCCACGTATACCAGGTACCAAAATCCGGACCGAGGAACTTGTACACAAGATGGATCGTCATGTCCTTTCCATCCCAGTATCCCTCACCCTTGATATTGTATACGTAATCTGGGTCTTCACCCTCTCCCCAATTGGTCACTCCCCAATACTGTGGTTCAATGGTAACTGCTCCTGAGGTCATGTCCATGGTAACAATAATATTACCATCATTTCCATAACCTGCTAAAAAGTACTCTCCCCAGCCGATAAGAGTAGCACGATACAATGCAGAAATACCACCTCCATCAACAGGAAAAATAAGTTCATCTGCTTCAGTGCCTGCTATAGCTGTAAAAGATGTCCAGCCTTTCGTGTCGGTACCACTAAATTCCTCCCCTGTTAATGCAGTTGCAAAATCATCGCGGGTCTTAGCTAGGTATCCAACCAGATCTATAAACACAGTATCTGCAACAGATTGCAGACCAACATAGGTCTTCACGCAACGAATTCCAACATCGGCAATGTCGGTAGCAGAAACATCCCATAACACATCGACTGTTCCGTCATTATTGTCGGTTACGGTTCCTGTTGCACCAATGACACTCCATGCATAGGTAGCACCCACATCATGGGGTGTGGAAAACACCGAGGTCCAGGCTCCTGAAGCAACGGCTTCATCGGGTCCACTGACCGCAATCACGAACGGAGAGACCATCACTTCCAGGGTTACGGGATCGGATGTTTTGCCACCCTGTGTTGTCTCTGTAACAGAGATAACAACGGGTCCAACTAGCTCGATGGAGTCCTGGTCAAAGAAGATATCCACTTCGTTTCCATTGCTACCTTCGATCAGCACCACCTGTGCCCCGGTAGCTGACCAGGCCCAGGTCGATCCGCCCCTGTAATAATCCAGGGAATAGGTCTTGGTATTGGTTTTAATGGCCGTGGCAGAACCTTGAATTCCATGCAGTACGACAGGAATGATGTTGTCGTAGTTATAATCCTCCTGTGACTCCTCTATCTCAGTTTTGCCACATGAAGATAGTATGAACAGGAATGCAAGCAGGATGCCCAGCGCACTAAATATTCTTTTTTTCATGATATCTGATTTTTACGTTATCAATAAATTAATAAGGATATTGGACATCCCATCCGGGCCAGCCCCAGTCAGGTGCTGCATAATCAATTCCTGCTTCCCCGAAAGAGCCACCCAGTGAATAATAGTCTTCACCGAGGGTTTCAAGCTCTTTCCCGGGAATCGGGAAGTGCAGAACGGTTCCGGGCTGTAACTGATTCGTTCTCCTCATGTCAAAAAATCCTTGACCCATAGAGTGACAGAACAGTTCAATGGTCCGCTCATACATAATAGCATCCATCACTTCCGTGTCAGTTGCCCCGGCATCTAGCAGTGCCAAACCGCCGCGGGTTACACGCGGGCTGGCATTGAGGATAGCAATGGCACCGGGTTTGTCTCCGGTCCGCAACATTGCCTCGGCTAACATGTAGTCGTTTTCAGATTTTGGATAAACGGGATACCTGCCTGTAACAGCCTGCGTTTCAATTTGTATTTCCGGATATCTCCAGTACCCGTAATAGGAAAAATGATAGTAACCCCTTTCGGGTCTGAATGGAATCGTGCCTAACTCTCTGAAATCAGATAATAAGCGTGCATCAGCCGAGGTAGCCGTTGACGGGACGGGCGCAATGCCGTCAGCTCTCCACCGGGAGGGATAATCGGGATCCATCATGTTGAGGAGCCTCATATCAACCCTCATCCAGCCTTCAAGCTGGGCGAATGCCATAATCTGCCCGTACCAGGTTTCATATCCATCAAACTCAATGGTGAAATCGCTTTGCAAACCTTTCTGGCAATATTCTTTCACCTTTGCCCAGTTAATTGCAGCATTCTCTGTTGCATTCCTTGGATTGTTGATTATGAATTTAGCGCAAAAGAAATTGCACAGGTCAGCCAGCTCGTCACTGGTCAGGATTGTTCCCCGAAACCATCCATCCTGGGTTACAAAATCTGCGGCTTCACATGCAGCAGCGGCTCTTTCCAGGTATCCGACAGCAGCATCAAGCATTTCAGGATAGGGTTTCCATTCCAGTGTTTCCAGGTCGGTTGTCTCATCAACAATAAACCCTTTTTGCATGACATTAGCAATGTGGCCGTGGGCCACACCCTGGATGAAATAGCACCATGCTTTTACCATCTCGGTGGTCCCAGCATCAACGATGACTGCGCCACCCTCAATCTGGACCAGCACATCATTCACCTGTGAAAGGGCGGAATTCATCGACTGCCAGTAATCCCTGTTCACATAGGCATAGGAATAGGGAATCGTGTTATTAAAAGCGACACGTGGTTCCGAAGAGAGGTCCCTCATGGCGCAATTTCCCCAGGAACAGGACATCACGTCTCCCATGGTCATCATCGCCAGCATAGGACCATTATAGTTCTGGGCTCTATTAAGTATGGTTCTAAAGCCGCCACCGGCTACCCCCTCGAGGTCGTCCGGTGACTCAATAGCCCGGTTCGAATCAGGAGAATTCAGGTTCTTAACATCCAGGTCTGCACAGCTATAGATGCCAACAAGTGACATCGCTAACGCTGCAACTACTACTTTATATATTCTACTTTTCATGATTTCTTTCATTTTACGGATTAAAAAGTAAATTCAAGAGAACCGGTGTATGTCCTGAAGTTCGGGTAGTTATAACTATCGTAGAACTGGTTCGTAGCTTCACCTCCATGAGATACTTCAGGATCATATCCCGAATATTTGGTGAATGTAAAGAGGTTCCTTCCGGTCACACCCAAACGGATCGACTTAAAGAATCCATTAAGGAAACCGGACAGGTTGCTTCTACCCAGGGTATAATAGAGTGCTACTTCCCTGATCTTTACGAAGGTACCATCTTCCACGAAGTGGCTGTTCACAGCAGCTACATTATAGAGCGTCTGGTAATAATCGATGGTTTTCTTTTCGTTTTGCGGCTTACCGGACTGGTCCATTTCGGCACCACGGTTATCGCGGTATGACCAGTGTCGGGTCATGTTATACACATCACCACCCTGCTTCCAGTCAATCAGAGCATACAATGAAAATCCTTTGAATGTAATGGTATTGCTCCACCTCAGGTTGAAATCCGGGTTGGCATCACCGATCGGAACTTTCTGTACCAGTCCGTATTCCGAATCTTGCTTCTTAACCGGTGCCTCCCAAATGGTTCCTTCGGTTCCCTTCAGGATCACATAACCGTCAGCGTTTATGATATAGTCATCAATTAATTCATCACGCGTATCTAGAGGAAGCTGCAGATACAGCTCATCAAGTGAACGGAGGAATTTGTCACCAAAATTAATTCCATACTCATACCCCTCTTCGATCCGGTAGGACGGAATGCTGTTTGGTCCCGGTCCTGTTGTGAATGCAGGAATATTCAGCTCGGTCACTTTCTGCCTGATCCGGTCGAAGAGCAGCATGCTGTTCCAGGTGAAATTATCACCCTCAAAGATCCTTGCTCTCAGTGCGCTCTCGAATACGGTGGATGTAAGCGTACCAATGTTCCGCCACTGATTGACCCATCCGGCACTTGCCGGGAACGGGGCACGTGCAAACACGTCAGTAGCATCGGTGTGTGAATAGGCAAATTCAAACTCGAAGCGGTTCAGGAACTCCACGTTCAGTGCAAGTTCCAGCTCCTTGATGGTGGAAGGCTTCAGGTTCTCGTTCCCAAGCTGAGACTTGTAAACACTACCAGCACTCACCGAATAGGTTTCATAGCGTGCATCCCATGGCGGCCGTTCACCTGATGTTCCGTAGGCAGCCCTGATCTTCAGTTCCTGTATTCCGGGGATGGTAATATCCTCGGTCAGACGGTATGCTGCCGAAACCCTGAAATAGGGATTCCACCGTTCGTTGGCTCCGAACTGGGAAGCCCCGTCATACCGGTACAACCCGGAAAAGATGTATTTCTCCTTGTAATCCACATCCACGATACCAAAGATATTTTCGGCACGGATGTCACCCGTATTGGAGCCTATAACGGATTGACTTCCATCAGTCACGTTCAGGTCTGGAACTCCTCCTACAGCAAAATCATACCCGCGTGAAGTGAATCCTTCCCAGTGATCATTCTCATAAAGGTAGCTGATTTTTGCCTTCGTGGTGAAATCACCAAACATCTTGCTGAAGTTGGCGGTGAACTGAACGGTATAGGCAAGCTCATGGTCATAATCCTTTCGCAGATAACCGTCAGTACCTCCGGAATTAATCGTTGGCCGTGAAAGATAACCCTTTCTCTCATAATATGAGTACCGGTTGTCCTGCCGTTCAAAGGCATAGTTTGCATTGAACCGCAGCCAGTCGGTCGGGTTATACTTCACCTCATAGCTACCCAGCACCCGGTTCCTCCCACTCTCACTTACAGCATTGGCTGCACTATAGAGCGGATTATCATTATCAGATGACCATTCACTCGCGATCAACCGGTAAGGCGTTCCATCCGGATTATTGGCTTTTAAATTAGCATCGGGTGGTAACAACTGAATATCCATCCAGCCAACCTGAGGATTGTCGGTAAACGACTTGGTGATCAGGTTGGATGCCGAAATGCCAAACTTCTCTGTGAACCAGTGGTCGATGTTCAGCCTGAAGTTCTGTCGCTCGTAACCTTTTGTCGAGAAGACGATCCCCTCCTGATGTGAATTCTCGAAGGATGCCATGAAGTTGGTTTTCTCCATGTTGTGCTGTACCGAGACATAGTTTGTGTAAAATGCCCCGGTATTGAAAAACAGATCCTGGTTGTCATAGAGAATACCAAAGGGATTATCGGCATAATGATCCTCTTCAATGATCCGGTTTCCTGATACAGGGGTACCGATGCTATCCGGGTTGGTTCCCGCGTAGTAGGTCACGCCCGCATATTCGGTAAAACGGTCTTCGGTTGTACCCTCTTTCAGTTTGTATGGATGATGCTTTGCATAATCCACTTTCTTCGCCAGGGATTGTTGACCGTATTCATTCCTGACGGTAACCAGCGTTTGTCCTCTGGCCAGACCTTTACCCCGCTTACTGGTGATCACGACAACACCGCTACCGGCACGTGATCCGTAAAGTGCAGAAGCAGCAGCACCCTTCACCACCTCCATCGATTCGATATCGTCGATGTTGATATCGGCAAGGGTACCTTCGATCATCACCCCGTCGAGGATGATCAGTGGTGACTGGCTACCCAGCAGTGAGGTGGAACCGCGGAGACGAATAGCGGGTGCCCTTCCGGGACTACCATAGGCACTCACTACTGTCACCCCGGCCAGCTTACCCTGCAGGGCAGCACCCGGTGAGGTAGCAGGAACTTCCTTGAGTTCCTTTTCGCTAACTTTCCCAACGGTCACGGAAAGTTTTTTCTGTGGTGTTCCTGAAGCCATACCAGACACAATGACCTCATCCAGTCCAAACACGTCAGAGTCAAGTACCACATCAATCGTGGACCTCCCGTCAATGCTAATGTCCTGGGTCTTCATCCCAACAAAACTAAAGATGAGTGCGACCGCATCTTCCGGGGCATTCAGGGTAAAATTACCATCAAAATCGGTAATCGTACCAAACGTTGTCCCCTTCACAATGATCGACGCCCCGGGGACACCCAATCCGTCCTCGGAACTCGTCACTCTACCTGTAATTTGCTGGGTTTGTGCCTGAAGAAATGACGTACATAGGAACGCCAAGACAGCAACAAAGATTGCAAATCTTTTCATAGGTTAAAAATTTAGGTTTATAAAAAAATTAAATAGTAAATAGTATCTCGAAAATAATAAAAATTTTTGAATTCCAATAACTCCCTGTCCCCTCCTTTTACCAGTAAAAACAGAACATATAGAGTTTTTTACATATATTTTTTTGTAATTTCTGTGAATATCAGCGCGTTTTGAATGAATTACCGGTAGTTGATAAAAAGAAGTATAACTCCCTTTTTATCCTCTAATTTAGATCATTTCTAAATTAGAAAGTGACTGATTTTCTCCGTTTTTAGGGGAATTAGGGTGAGAGGGGTGACGGGGGAATGGTGAGAGGTGAGACGATGGGACGAAGGTACGGAGGGACGATGGTCATATAATAGTCATAAGATGGTTATACAATGGTCATACGATTGTCATACAGTTGTCATACGATCGTCATACAGTTGTCATACGATTGTCATACAGTTGTCATACGATCGTCATACAGTTGTCATACGATTGTCATACAATAGTTAACCCGTGGTGCTATTAAATTCCTTTAACAACTCCATCCAGTAATTATTGAATATGTGATACTTAGCTCCGTAGGAACCATATGTTGGAAGCCCAGTGGCCCGCACAGGGGGCGGCCATGCGATAGCATTGTAAGCCCTGGGTTTAGTAAAAATCAAAAAAAAATCACATTCAGTTTTGTAAAAAACAAAGGATTCATTAACTTGATTTTTAAAATCTAATCTCTTGTTTAAAATAATGCCTAAAAATATGATTAAGAAAATCACTCCTGCAATTTTCCTTTGCTCTGTTTTGTTTTCAACTTTTAATCCAATCAATTGTCAAACAGATTGTAAGGTATTAAAACCGGAAATCTCATTAATTTACAAAGGTGAGTGTAAGAACGGATTTGCCCATGGAAGCGGAGAAGCTTCAGGCAGAGACCATTATATTGGTGAATTCAAAAAAGGATGGCCACAAGGCAAAGGAATTTATGAATGGGCTAACGGAGATCAATATGACGGAAGCTGGAAGAAAGGGAAACGTCATGGATACGGTAAATTCATCTCTATAATAAACGAACAGGATTCAATTATGGAAGGACAGTGGGTTAATGATCAGTTTAAGGGTATGAAACCACAAGCTCAATACAAAATAGTTCGAAAACTCAATGTTGAAAGAAACACCATCCATAAAACGGCTGAAGGTGCAGCAGTATATTTCAAGATCCTGCGAGGAGGCACCCCCAATCGGGAGGTAGAAAACCTGATTATATCTTCGGAAAGTGGAATTGAGATAAGGGAGGGTACTATTTTGGGTTATGAGAACCTTACATTTCCGGTAACGATAAAGATTTCCTACTATGCCTGGAATCAGCTTCATACAACACAATACAATGTCATTTTTGAAGTTACTTTTAATGAGCCCGGCATATACCAGGTATCCTTATTCAACTAAATATAGCCAGCATTATAAAAAGAAACCCGGAGCAAATCCGGGTTTCTTTTTACGTATTCTTAGGATCATTATTAATTTACACCGGTTCGTGTATCCCACCACATCTGCTGTCCCCAAAACGCATCCACAATATTGTCTTTATACATATCGTGATTCAATTTGTTCAGCTTAACCTCCTCGTCCGGATACAGCATCCGGAATGGACAACGATTATGACCGGGATAGAAAGAACCAGGAGCTGCCGGACGGAAGGGAACATCAGTCCTTCGTATTTCGGCCCAAGCTTCGAATCCCTGCTTGAACAACGATATCCATTTCTGAATCCAGATCTTTGTCAATTCATTACCTGTAGTAAAATCGACCTCAGGTTCAGAAAGGTAAGTAGTGATCTCTCCAGCTGTTGCACCATGCTCTTCCAGAGAAGCAGTAATTCCAGCTTCGTATGCAGCCTGAGCTGTGGTACCGGTAGCCCATCCTCTTTGTGCAGCTTCTGCAATGATGAATTGTATTTCCGGATATCTCATCCAATAAGTATATCCGTCAGCCTGATCCCTGTACCGGTAACCTATCCGTGAAATGGTAGATAACTCAAATCCTTCATCTTCTGATTTAATCCCGGATACGATACCCCTGTATTGACCGTCTGACACAGCCGGATGAGCATATTCCGGTAGCCTGGGATCATTGTAATTCAGCAAAGTATCAATGATTGCTTTGGCACAGGCATGGTCATCTCTATCTCCTCCACCATATAAATAATTTTCAAAGAAAGGCTCCCTGTAAGGTGATGCAGTAGTCCATTTCAACTGAAAGTTATCGGCATTGCTCGTCATAATCGGATAACTTGCCGGATTACCTAAAATGCTCTCAATGATTGATTGTGCTCTGGTGGCATCAATGTAGGATATCCGGATTGCCACTCTCAAACGCATGGAGTTACAAAATTTCTGCCATTTCAGGATATCACCGTCATACACGATATCACCCGTTCCAACGGATGCACCCAGTGCACCGGGATCAAAGAGGTTAGCGGCAGTTTCAAGGTCAGAAATAATGCCATTGTAAATAACGTCCTGAGTATCATACGCGGGATTCGTTATTCCATCTTCCCCCCTGACACCTTCAGTATAAGGTACGTCTCTCCAGACATCTGTAACCTTTTGCCATTCAAAAGCTCTTAGAGTTAATGCTACTGCTTCCAAATCCGGGTTTTCATTGGCCTGAGCCTTTATCAGTAGCTTATTCAGATCAGAAATCCGAGTATATAAGCTCGACCACATGCCACTTATATGACCTGGCCTGTACTCATATCTTGCTTCATCAATATACTGAATTTTCGTTATATGGCCAGCCATAGAACTGGTATATTCACCATCATAAGTTACATTATACAGATCCTCGGAAATCTGTCTCAGTACATAGGTCAACAGAACATCGGCCTGAACGTCAGACGGTTCGTTTGGATCGATGTTCATTTCCTCGAAATCCTTGGTGCATGAACCAACGAGTATAAGTCCAACGACCAGGATTGCTTTTATTTTTGCTAAATATTTCATTTTTCTAAAATTAAAGGTTTAATTAGAAATTTAGGCGTAATTGAATCCCCATACTGCGTGTCGCTGGTAACTGGTATTGTTCCATACCAACCTGAGAATTTCCTGTACCGTATGTTGTTTCAGGATCGATATTAATGGTGTTCGTCTCATGCGTCCAGAGTAATGCTAAATTTCTCCCAATAAAAGAGATATTAGCGCTATGGATGAATCCTAATCTTTCCATGAATGACTGGGGGATATCGTAACCCAGAATCAGTTCGCGGAGCTTAACAAATGATCCATCGATAATACACTCCTCATGCAATCCCCACCAACCCTGGAAATACTCTTCTGCAGCAATTCTGGTCGTATTAGGTGAACCATCCGCATTCACTCCGTCATACACAATACCTTCTTCTCTAATATTGTTTTCTACGGTCTCCTTCGAAACTCCGGAATATGCACCGAACCAGTCTGTTACACTGAATACGTCACCACCTTTCCGTATATCAATCAGGAATCTGAGGCTAACACCTTTGTAAGAAAGCGTGTTGGTGATACCACCTGTCCAGTCGGGTTCAGTATTTCCTAACAGTACCGGATCCGGATCATGCATTGGGAAACCATCCTCAACTAGAACCCTGCCTTGATCATCCCGCAGGTATCCTCCTCCATAGATGTTACCCCAAGGCTTACCAGGACGGGCTTCCATTGAAACGGATTGCCATGAAGATCCTATTTGATATGCCTCCAGGTCTCCGTAGAGCTCGTTAATCATGTTCTTATTTTTAAACCAGTTCACTGTGACATCCCAGTTGAATCCGGTTGCAGATTGTAGAATGGTTCCATTCAGGATAAGCTCAACACCCTTATTTTCAATTTCACCGGCATTAATTCTCATGCTTGTAAATCCTGTGGATGGTGTGATATCAACTGCCATGATCTGGTTACTTGTCTTTCTCTGGAAATAAGTGAGATCAAAGCCAAAACGGTTCATGAAAAACTTAAACTCACCACCTACTTCAAAAGCCGATGTTTGTTCAGGCTTCAAGTTAAGCGGTGGAAGCTCGCGTGTGTAACGGTACTGTGGAATGCCATTAAACGGTGATGAAGAACTGTAGGTCGGGACGATTTGGTATGCACCGGCAAAAGCACCGATTTGAGCATAGTTAGCTCTGATTTTTCCATATGAGAAGATATCTCCGGATATGCCAAAGGCATCAGTGAAGATGAACCCAAGGTTTACAGATGGATAAAAATATGACCAGTTATCCTTAGGCAACGTAGATGACCAGTCGTTCCTTCCTGTAAATGAGAGGAACAGGTAATTCCTGAATCCAAGGTTTACTTCACCAAACACACTATTAGACTCGTATTCTCTGTCATACATACTATATCCGGGATTTCCCGTAACATTACCAACGGTAAACAGGTTAGGAACTGTAAGTGCGCTGGCAGAAAGTTGCATGTAATTATACTTATTATTCATATAATTTGCACCAATGCTGGCGTCTAATGTAATATCAGCCCCTATATCCTTGTTTACAGTGAAAATTACATCAGCATTTGTTTCAACTTGCCTCCTGTGTTGTTGCCAGAATTCTCCTCCCTCATGGTTTTCATTGGACTGGTCATAGATTATACGTTTCCTTGTTTCAAAGTAATAATCCGTTCCAATGCGACCCATAACACTCAACCAATCTAATATTCTGTAATCAAGTTTTACATGACCAAACGTTCTGTCCCTCTTCCTCGAAGTAGTATTATTATACAAAGACCAATAGGGATTGTTATGGTAATTACTATTCCAGTTATAGGGATCAACAGTTCCATTCGGCTTTACTACCCACTCTTTCCAATTCTCCTTCAGGTCCATAACATCAACCTGACGACCGAACCAGCCACCAATGGATTGCATCACATTGTTTGCGTCATAACCCTGGCCAGGAAGGTTATCGCTCTGGTTTTGGATATAATTAGCACTGATTGAGGCAGTAAACTTTCTGGTCACATTCACTGTTGTGTTTACACCCACATTATACTTATTCAAATCCGTGTTAGGAATAGTTCCTGTCTGATTGGTACTGGTCAAGGATAACCTCGAAGAAGATCTTTCAGTAGTCCCCATTATTGCCAGGTTGTTGATGAAGGTAACACCGGTTTCAAAGAAATCTTTTATATTATCAGGATGTGAAACCCATTCAGAAGGAGTTCTCACACCAGTTTCCTCATTATATGGACTATCAAATTGTGGAATCATCAGTCCAACATCAAGCCGGGGTCCCCAACTTTCATCCCTGTAATCCTGCACTCCACCACCTTTACCATCCACGTATGTAAAACTACGTCCCAGGACATATTCCTGGTAGTTTGCATACACACCCGGATGATCAAGCTGGTACTGATCAAAGACATACTCACTACCATGGTACCCCTGTCCATATTCATTTTGATAATTAGGCAGGATGTACATCCTGTCAAAGGTGGTACTGGTGGTGAATGAAACACCCAGTGATCTTCCTTGTCCCGGAATCACCTTACCCTGTTTGGTTTTGATGAGTACAACACCATTTGCAGCCCTGGTTCCATACAAAGCTGCAGCACTGGCACCTTTCAAAACATTAACAGATTCAATGTTGTTTGGATCAATGTCCATCGCATTATTACCAAAGTCAGCTCCACTCCATTGGTCGTTATTGGAACCGGAATTGTTAATAGGAATACCGTCAACCACAAATAAGGGTTGATTATTCCCGAACGAACTGTTTCCTCTGATAATAATTCTGGCAGAAGAACCAACGGCGCCTGAAGAGTTTATTACCTGTACGCCAGCAATATTTCCAGACAATGAATTGACAATGTTTGTTTCTTGTACTGCTGCCAGATCATCGCCTGATACCTCTTGTACAGCGTAACCCAATGCTTTTTTCTGTCGAGAAATCCCAAGACTCGTCACAACTACCTCGTCGAGACCAAGTACGTCGACTTCGAGATTCACGTCGATGGATGTACGATCTCCGATCGGTTCTTCGACCGTTTTCATCCCAACGAAGGTAAACATCAGGATCCTCGCACTCTCAGGAACACTAAGGGAATAATTCCCATCAACATCTGTAATAGTTCCAATGGTTGTACCTCGAACTACTACAGACACTCCCGGAATCGGATTCCCGTCTTCCTGACTGGTAACATTACCAGTAATTACCTTTTGCGCCATAAGTTGAAAACCTATAAACACAAAAAAGGTAAAAAGAAATGCCATTCTTTTCATAGGTAAAAGTTTAGGTTTATAAAAAAATAAAATAGTAAAATAGTCTATAATAGAGAAGCAAATAGTCTATAATAGAGAAGCAAATAGTCTATAATAGAGAAGCAAATAGTCTATAAATAGAGAAGTAAATAGTCACATAAAGGTAAAAAAAAAATTTAAGTTTAAGCAAAAGATATCCGGCAAATTCACAAACACATCTTACAAACAGTATATTTTTCTCCTTAGTTGCAGAAAATCAATGAATTACAGGCATATGGACTGGCATACACCAAATGAAACAAGACGATTTGGATAATCTTATTTAGAATTTTTCTAAGTTATTTTCGCTATTTTCCGGAAATTTTATATGAATGAAGTGAAGAGGATGAGAGGAGGCACGGGGAGATGGGTGACTGGTGCCGGGTGACGGGGTGATGGAGAGACGATAATCATGCAATGGTTATTTGCTCCCTTGCCTGCCTTTCGGAAGGCTGCGGAAGCGTTGTTTGTGGTTATTGGGTTATTGAGTACATCGATTTTAATCTTCAACTCATTGGGTATGCCTTACGCTTGTTAGGAACCCCGGGAAAGAGAATCCCTGAATAACACGATCCAACTGCTTCAATAAATGTCATCAAAGAACTACTCGTATGATAGGTACCGTCTGACGGATGGGCCGGTCTGACGGATAAAAAGGCAATCGTTTTTTTCCCTAAAACTCTGAATTCTAACATTGGTGACTTGAAATTTTGTAATTGTTATTTATTTGGAATTTGGTTTTTGTTATTTGTCTTTGGTTTCGCACCTGCCTGCCGGTTCACCCGCCGAAGGAGGGCAGGCACGGCATCACTGATTTCCGATCTTCTCATTCACCATTTCAAGAATCGCCGTTTCTCTCTCCAGGGCTTTCTTTTCGATCGCTTTTGCTTTTTCCATCACCTCATTCACAAAGGTTTGATCTTCGAGTCCGGCAGCATTGATCTTCACATTCAGGAATGCACCCCGTATAGAGGCGGTGACTGCCAGTGCTCCCACCCCGGCATCGGATACGGAATTCGGGTTCCCGATATTTGCCATGGCTTCAATCACCTCATAGGAGGAAAATGCGGTTTCCATCACCTTCAGAGGAACAAGGATTGCCTGCTTGGTGGCTTCAAGAATGGCTTTATCCCGTTCTTTTTTATCGCTTTCCGCCTTCTTTGGCAAGCTATAGGCTTCCATGATCCGGTTAAATGCCCGGGTATCCTCGTCCACCAGCAGCATCAATTCATTCTGGTATTTCTTTCCTTTTTCTGCCCAGTCGGAAAACTCTTCCCACCGGTTGTCCCATCCCCGTTTGTGTGAAGAAAGGTTGGCAACCATGGTACCAAGTGCCGTCCCCAGGGAGCCCATACAGGCTGAAATAGACCCACCTCCCGGGGCTGGCGATTCGGATGCCGTTTCATCCATAAAATCCTGAACCGTCATATCAGCCAGCCGCTTCTTCTCCTTTCCGGCCAGCATGTATTCAATGATCTTCTCTTCCGCTTTGAACCTGTAGAGGTCATCCAGTCCCATTGACTTGACCGCTATCTTGATCAGTTCCTTATCCGACACCCCGAGCGACCGTTTCTGTTTCCTGAGGAAATATTTCCCTGCATCCAGCATGGCTTTCAAGGGGATCAGCCCCACCAGTTCAGACCCGGTAACCCGGACACCGCGGGCTTCAGCCCTCCGGCTGACTTCATCAAAGGCAATGTGGACCGGTGTTTTGGATATATTGGTCAGGTTCATGGAGATCTGGGCTACTCCATACTCCTCGATAAACCAGCCAATGGCTTTAACCGATTTCAATGAACCCGGTATCATGACGCGATTACCGTTCTCGTCCTTCACAATTTTTCCAGTCAGCGGATCACCTTCCCGTTTTGCCCTCCCTTTCTCCCTGACATCAAATGCAATGGAATTGGCACGACGCGTGGAGGTGGTATTCAGGTTGATGTTATACGCCACCAGGAAATCCCGTGCCCCAACAGCAGTTGCGCCCGACTTAGGATTGAATGTATCCGGTCCGTAATCCGGTTTCCATTCCGGATGTTCCAGCTTTTCCTTCAACCCTTCATACTCCCCTGCCCTGCAATTTGCCAGGTTTTGCCTTTTCTTTTCACGGGCAGCATTCTCGTAGCAATAAACCGAAATGCCCAGCTCTTCACCAATCCGTTTTGCCAGTTTGTGCGCATATTCCGCTGTCTCTTCCATGGTAATATTGGAAACCGGCACGAGGGGGCAGACATCGGTGGCTCCGAACCGCGGGTGTTCGCCCCGGTGCCTGCGCATGTCAATCACCTCCGAGGCTTTCTTTACCGCATGGAAAGCCGCTTCCAGTACCTCATCGGGTGTGCCGACAAAGGTTACTACCGTGCGGTTTGTTGCCTTTCCCGGATCCACATCCAGCAGTTTTACCCCATCCACCTTTTCTATTTCATCCGTGATCTGTTTGATGATTCCCTTGTCTCTCCCTTCGCTGAAATTGGGTACGCATTCGATGAGTTGCATAATGATACGAAAAGTTAAATTCGATAAAACTAACGTCTGGAAAGCAAAGATAGAGATTTTTTTTACAGTTATTCACTCTCCGCCAGCCATGTGAAATAATGCCTTGCATTAGCGGAAATACCGCTATTTCACATGGCCAGCCGGCGGATTCTACAATAATCGAACACCGATGGTGTTCTCATAAAAAATTGAATCAAATCTTTTTCTCGGGTTCAAAATTTTAAAATGTCGATCCCATTGTATTTCAAGGCCATCGGCCTTGGATTATTGTATAAAATCAGGCTGAGCAGCCACCAAACTCTATCGGAGTTTGATTATAGAATTAACCCGAATTATTCAAAGAATTTTTCGGGTTAACTATTTTATTTCTCCAACAGCTATGAATCGCTTCACAATTCAGGTGTCAAATTAAATTATCAATTTACTTTTATCTTTTCCCATAGGGATGCCTGCCCGACCGGCAGGCGGGCCTTTGGCATATCTTTTATCTTGTAATAACCCCACCCTCCAGCACCACCGTTTCCACCAGATCGCTCCCATAGGCATAGGGCATGAACTCGTATCCGGGGATCTTTTTGGTGATAAAAACGTTGGCTTTCTTACCCCGGGTGATGCTCCCCAGCTCCTTCTCCAGTCCCATGGCATAGGCGCCATTCAGGGTAACCGCATGGATCACCTCTTCCGGCAGCATGCGAAGGCGGATGCATCCGAGTGACATGATCAACTTCATGTTTCCGGAGGGGGAAGAGCCGGGATTGTAATCGGAAGCAAGGGCAACCGGCAGACCTGCTTCGATCATTTTGCGTGCCGGTGGATCATTCATGCCCAGGAAAAAAGATGCTCCCGGGAGCAGGGTGGGCATGGTTTCGGAACCCAGCAGGCTGTTGATCTCTTCGTCACCGGTACATTCCAGATGATCAACGGAGAGCGCATTATTTTTCACACCAACCTGGATCCCGCCGGAATAATCCAGTTCATTGGCATGTATCTTCGGGCGCAGTCCAAATTTCTTTCCGGCTGTCAGGATCCTTTCGGTATCCTCCACCGAAAAAAAATCGCGGTCACAGAACACATCGATGTAATCAGCCAGTCCCTCAGACGCTACCGCCGGGATCATTTCATCGATCACCAGGTCGACATAGGCTGTTCTGTTGTTTTTGAATGCTTCGGGAACAGCATGAGCACCCAGGAAGGTTGATTTGATGGTCAAAGGAACCGTTTTTTTGAGTCTTTTAATGACCCGAAGAATTTTTAACTCATCTTCAACATTCAACCCGTACCCGCTTTTAATCTCAACGGCTCCCGTACCCAGGTGCATGATCTCATTGATTCGTTGCAGGGATTGTTCATACAGGTCATCTTCTGAAGAATCGTGAAGCAGTTTGGCAGAGTTGAGGATCCCTCCTCCCCGTTTTGCAATCCCCTCATAGGAGAGGCCCCGGATCTTATCCATGTATTCAATTTCCCGGCTTCCGGCATAAACGATGTGGGTATGGGAATCGCAGTAGGATGGAAAGACCAGCTTGCCGGTCGCATCGATGATTTCACCCGTTGCATACTCATCCGGCAACTCTTTCATTTTTCCGTAACCGTCAATCAATCCCTCTTTGATATAAAGAAATGCATTCTCAATGGTATTCAGAAAGGCCATCTCCTTACCGGCCACCCATTTGCATTTTTTTTCGTCGATCTGGACCAGGGATTTGATGTTTTTAATCAGGAGCATGATATAGAATGTATTTGAATTTTCACGAAAATAGCAATTACTGATGGATTATAACATATAGAAGAGGATAATATCTATAAGGCTGAGGCTCCCTCCTGCGCCAAGGCTTCGGAGGGCAATGAAGGCTGAGGAAAAGTATGCTCGGTCCTTGGTCCCCGGTGTAGTATAAGGTAGTGGGAGCAGAAATTTAAAATTTTCTATGATGTTCTCCCTTCTCTGCCTGCCCTCCTTCCATGCCTGCCAGCCACAGGCTGGTAAACCGGCAGGCAGGCGGCGGGTGAAACGGCAGGCATAAAAAGAGGGGACGGGGGTGTGTTGTTCCATTAATCCGATAATGAATCGGACAATCTATCCAATGTAGAGACGCCATGCATGGCGTCTCTACGGCAATTTTCATTATACCCATTATCATGAAAGGAACATTTATTCACCCCTGAACTAATAATTCCGTGAATATGATTGGCTGGCAGGCAGTTATAAGGAAACAAAAACAGCAGCCCAACTACTCCCCTGCTCAGCAGGAAATTGGTCCATGGACCATAATGCACCAAACGATCCGATAAGAATTCCGAACCTCGAAACCGGCTTCGTCACCGGTTAGCGACTACCGATAAAAAAAGGGCCGCCAACCGGCAGCCCTTCTTCTATTATAATCAAATGATCCATTCACTACAGATCATTCTGTACCATCTTGTCATTGGCATCCATCTCATCCTGGGGTATCAGGGATGTCCAGCGGGTATCACCGGCCGGAACATCCATCAGGGTTCCGTTAATGGATGAGGAATGGTTACCACCATTCCGGTCAAGTGGCAGGTCTAATCGTTTCAGGTCGAAAAACCGTTGCCCCTCACCCCAGAGTTCAACCCGGCGCTGTATCATGATCTCATCGATCAGGGCCTGCCCGGTATTAACAGACAGGGTATAGGACGGATCACGGGCAACCGCCATGGGATAAAGCGCTGCGGCTGCTAATGCATCATGACCCTGTCGTGCCTCAGCTTCTGCTTCAATCAGGTACATCTCGGATACCCGCATAATGGGAACATCAACCCGGCTATCCGCCGTACTGACGGCAATGAACTTCTGGTTTGTGTACGGATATTCTTTAGCAGTACTCACAACTTCAACTCCCATGACCTCCTGCAGATAGGTATGCTCTCCTGTCGGATCCCATAAGGTTTTCCGCACATCCGTATCCGCGATCTGATCGTAGAGGACCGAGAAGATGGACCTGGGATTATTTCGGATGGAGGTTGAACTGAAGTTTCTGGAAACATACGCTCCATAGTTCCCCCACTTATCCGTTTGATCCTCCTGGATCTGGCTGGCCCACATGTATTCACTCTCGCCTTCTGATCCAAGTCTGAAGCCCAGTGAGTACCTTGCTGAATCCATCAGTTCGTATCCAACCCTTGCCTGCTGGGCATAGGTTACAGCAGTGGCATAGTCTCCCATCGTCAGTGCAACCCTGGCTCGTATACCGCGTGCAACATCCACATTCAGGTGCGATTTGTTATTCCTTGGTTTTCCTTCAAGGAGAGCAATAGCATCATCAAGATCCTGGATGATATAGGTATAAACCTCCGCTACAGTATTGCGTGCCTGGGGTTCGGTTGTTGCTTCAAACATATAGGGCACTCCAAGCTGTGTATTCCCGCCACCGGGGACATAACGGTTTGCCCATTGCTGTACCAGCTGGTAATGAAAAAATGCCCTGTAAGTTAATGCCTGTCCAACGATGATGTCCTTTTCCTCCTGGGGACCGGATGTATTATCACCGATTCCGTTGATCAGGACATTGGCATTGGCAATCCAGGCATAGAACATTAACCATGGGGAGCTGTTGTAAGAGTTGGTTGCACTTCTGTGCAGCCAGCGTAAATGGGTGGTCCAGGTGGAATAGTTGAACACCATGTCCTCACCCTGTTCATCAATATGATACATCCAGGAACTAAAACCGACGCGGCCCTGGCTACCATAGCGCACATACATGGCACGGTGGATTCCATTTAAAGAAGCCATTGCAGTACCCGTAGAAGCAGTAACACCAGCATCGGATACACCATCCGTTGGGAGGGTATCCAGAAATTCCTCTGAACAGGCAGAAAAAATAAAGGAAGCTGTCAGAACAATTATAAAACTATATATGATCTTTTTCATAGCTGTCAGTTTTTAAAATTTAACATTTAAACCCAGAGTCACTACCCTGTTGGGTGTATAGTAGTTAGAGGTAGTACCGCCAAAATTCTGCAGCACATTCATCCCTTTCCGTGCATTGATCAGGAAGAGATTCTCTCCGCTGATGTAGACCCTTGCTCTCGACATGCCGACCCTGCTCACAATATTACGTGGAAGGTCATAGGAAAAGACAAGGCTCCTCAGGTTCAGGAACCCGGCATCCGTTAACCATCGGGAAGATGTAGCATTGAAGTTACTGGTTTGAGAATCATCCATCCGGGGAACATCTGTCTTGTCACCCGGCTTCTGCCACCGGTCAAGAATATCAACGCTGTAACCGGTACCGTAGGATCCTGAACTCATACAGGACTGGTAATTATAATCAAGCACCAATCCGCCAATCTGGTAAGTAAACATAAAGCTTAGTTCAAATCCCTTGTACCGCAGGTTACTGGTGAACGAACCAAAAACATCCGGAATGGCAGATCCGTTATAGGTATACCTGGCATTGTTGATATCCGTGGTTAAGGTATCACCATCAATTATTCTAACAGAGGCAGCTTCCGTATCCTCAGCGAGGTAGAGTGCTGCTCCGTCATCGGGATCTACACCACGCCACTCCCTCAGCCAGTAATCATAGAGCGAACGACCCTCCATCAGCTTTTTGGAGCCGTCAATGATCTCCTTCTGTGGCAATTTGGTGAATTCATTTTTCAGTGTACTGAGGTTTATACCGACATTCCATACCAGGTTTTGTGTCTTCACAGCATCTCCCGATATTCCGATCTCAATTCCCTGGTTAAACAACGCTCCGATATTTTCTGCCTTTGAACTCAAACCGCTTGAAAGCGGCAATGGAACATCAAAAAGCAGGTTCTCCGATACCCTGTGGTAAAACTCAATGGTACCTGATATCCGGTTAAACAGGCCAAACTCCACGGCTACATCCGTGCTGTTGCTTGATTCCCATACCAGGTCAGGTGCAGCCAGCTTATCCTGTAAAATTCCCGGCTCAGCCTGGTTGTTATAACCCAGTGAATAGAGTGCCTGGCTTTCATAATAATTGATACCGGCATCATTTCCAACCTGACCGTAGGACCCTCTCAGTTTCAACAGATCGAACCACCCCAGATTCTGGATGAAGGATTCCTCGTCAAGCCTCCACGCGACACCGACAGACCAGAAATCTCCCCAACGGACATCTTTGGCAAATTTGGAAGAGCCGTCTCTCCTGTAGGATGCTGTGAGGTAATACTTCTGATCGTAATCGTAATTCACACGACCCAAATAGCCTTCGGTTGCATACGTATCCTCATATGAGTTACTCCGTGTAATGGTCACATAGTTGATGAGTTCGGTATTGTCATCGGCAATCTGCTGGGTTCTGGCTCCGCTCAGGTAGTTGTAGGTATATTTGTACGACTCATGACCAGCCACAACATTAACACCATGATCTCCAAATACCCGGCTATAGTTCAGCAACTGGTTGAAATTAACGGAAGTTCTCCTGGTATATGTACGATAGACCCGGCCACCGGGAGCACCATCACCAATGAGTGGGTTATTATAGAATGTATTATCATTTTGACGTTGATCTATACTCACATTGGTTGTAAATTTGAAATCCTTCAGGAAAGAGATTTCCAGGTAGGTTTTACCTCCCAGCGTGTTTGATTTATCCAGATCCTCATCCCATGCAATCTCAGCAAGAGCGTGTCGTCCGGAGCTTGCAGCGGGACCACGGGTATCGTAAATATCAAATTGCTTCTTCCCGTTATCATCGAGTACATACTCACCGGTAGCACGATCGACTTCCCACACGGGATAGATGGATCCTACTCCCCTGGTAAATCGTATGGGGTTTACAAACGTACTGGTGCTTCCGGTTTGAGCAAAATTCATTTCCCTGGTGGCACCGTTAACGTTGAAACCGGTTTTCAGCCAATCGGTGGCCTGGAAGTTGACATTGGCACGCCCTGAAAACCGACGGAGGTCCGATTCAATGATAAATCCCTCTTCAAAAAGGTACCCGACCGAAACAAAATAATCGGTTTTTTCAGTACCCCCCTGGTAGTTGATATCAAAGGTCTGACGCTGTCCTCTTTGCTCCAGGGCACCCAGCCAGTCAACGGCCTCCTTATAATCTCCCTTATACCTGGCATCCGGGTTGATCTTTCCGTTGATATCAACAATCTCATCATCCGGCACATTAAAGGGATTATAATTTCCAAGCTCATCAAAAATATCATCCGTAGCAGCCTGGTTGGCAGCAGCAACAGCAGCAGGATCATCTACACCGGGTATCGCAATACCATTCCGGTAGGCTTCCCACATGACCGGGTAATAATCGAAGGCATCGATCATTTCATACTCCGGTTGACCCCTTGTAATCATCCCGTACGAAACATTTACAGAAAGTTGACTCATCCCCGGTTTACCACGTTTCGTGGTGATCATAACAACACCGTTGGCAGCTTTGTTCCCGTAAAGCGCTGTGGAAGCAGCATCTTTCAATACGGTTACACTCTCAATGTCATTTGGATTAATGGCACTGATGGCACCGGAAAATTGAACGCCGTCCACAATATACAGGGGAGCATTTGATGCACTGTAAGAACCAAAACCCCTGACACGAATCGATTGTGATGATCCGGGCTGACCACTTTGTGCAGTTACCTGGATGCCGGGGGCAGCCCCTTCAATTGCCGAGGTAACATTGGTAATCGGCCGAAGTTCAATCTTGGTGCTGTTGATTTGTGTCGCGGAACCGGTGAACGATCCTTTTTTGGAAGTACCAAAGGTTGTCACAATGACCTCCTCAATACCAAGCACATCAGGCTCCAGGACGACATCAATGCTACTCCTGCTTTCAATCATCACCTCCTGTGAAGTCATACCCACATAGGTAAAAACAAGGGTTGTAGCACTGGCAGGTACAGTGAGGGAATAATTGCCATCAACATCGGTAATGGTCCCGATGGTGGTTCCCTTCACTACGACAGATACACCGGGCAGGGTTAATCCATCTTCCGATGAAGTGACCACACCCGTCACTGTTCTATCCTGTGCAAGCGCCTGAAAAGCAAACAGAGGCGCCATTACAAGAATTACAGCAAGAAGAATTTTCCTCATAAATGTTGATTTTTAGGTTAATATTAGGGTTAATATCCCAACTGGGATAAATAGAATACACTTCAAGAATGATGCAAAAAAGGATAATCGACTATCAGTTAAACATGTAGAGGACAATCCGAATGTTTGAGATTTGTAAATGGTGTACATAATCGCACAGGTTGTGTTCGAATCCGAACTTTCTCTTTTTCATCACCAATGCGCCAAGAGAGTCACTGAACTGCCCCAGTCTGCCTAAATCAATGCAAAATTTATTAAATTTTTCTTAGACCAGCAACAAATATAACATTTCTTTCATAGTAACCTGCATAACAAAGTATATACAAATAGTATAAAAGATTGTAATGCAAAATGTTAAAACCCGGAGAAGTAAGCATTCAGATTAATCCCATTTGCCAGGCCGATTTTTTTCCTTAACCGGCTGCGGGCCATAAGAATGCTTTGAAGGGATTGTTTGGTAATGTATGAGATCTCTTTTGTATTCAGATTGAGTCGTAACAGCGCACACAATCTGATCTCATTTGGAGTGAGGGTTGGGAGTTTCCGGATTAAGCGGTTAAAAAATCCCCGGTCAATATCTTTGTAAATCATTTCAAATTCCTCGAATACATTTTCATCAAATCCATATTCCAATTCATTAATAATATCCTGCAACAATAATTTCTGAGTGCCGACTGAATTCTTTTTTATTTCTGCAATCCTGCCCGATGCTTTCTTCAGCAATTCATTCTTACTTAACAGTTGAAGTGCATGGGCATTAAGCTTTATATTCTTATTCTTGATGAGGGTTTCCATGTATTGTTTTTCTTTCTTCATTGTTCCCTGTATCGATTTATTGATGGCTATTTTTCGTTTTTGCCGGATCAGGGTGATCAATGCAAAGGCGAGAAGAATAGCAATTACCGTGCTTGTAAAAAAGAATATAATATTTCTTTTTTCTTTCTTTAATCTACTAATTTGCAATTCCTTCTGTAGCCTGTATTCGTTTTCAATCATGGCTATTTTCAATGCATTCCTGATATTGTATAATGAATCGCTGTATTGGTGTGCGATGTGCTTATAGCGGTATGCTTCCGGAAAGTTGGTTTTCAGGTAATAAGCTCTGCTGATTTCCATACTGCTTTTATAAGCCAGGCTGCCCATTTTAATTTCTTTACTGGCACGGAAACTCGGTAATAAACAGGATAAAGCATTATCCGGATCATTCTGTGCCAGGTATAGCTTTCCAAGATTATATTGAACCTTGGCTATTCCAAAAACTGAATTCATAAAACGGTAGAGGACAAGGCTTTTATTCAGGTATTCATCTGCCTCCCTGAAATTCCCCATCTGTACATAGACGGATCCTAAATTGTTAAATTTTTTGGCTATTCTTTGTATATTCAAATGGGTGACGTCAATTTGTAATCCGTCGGAAAAAAGGGTTAGTGCCCGTTCGTAATGAAGAAGGTTTTGTTCTGCCCTGCCCATATTGTTCATTAAGATGGACATCCTGGAACTGTCCTTCATTTCCTTGAACGACTGGAGGCTGAGGTTGTAATAATATAGCGCTGTTTCGTTTTCATTCAGTGTCCGGTAAGCATTCCCGATACTGTTGTGAATTAAGGCAATATTGGTCGTATCATGGAACAACTCCGATTGCTCAAGCGAGTTGAAGAGATAGCTGAATCCAATTTCAAATTTCCCCAAATCCCGGTATACAATTCCCATCCTGTATTTACTATCCACTAAACCTTTACTATAATCCAATCGCATGGCAAGCGATAAGGCATAATTGTGTTTTTCCAACGCATCCATGTAAAGCCCCTGCAACCTGTAAATCACACCCATTTCATTGAGAATATCAATCATTCGTTTATCATCTCCGGTTTGAATGCACAATTTATTTGCTTTCTTAAAAAAATCCAGGGAGGAATTGAAATCACCCAGACTTTTATATAAAAGAGCGATTACTGATAACCGCTCAACTTTTTCCGAAGGGTCCAGTTCCTCCAAATCCTCAAGACCTGCCCGGATAATGTCAATCACCTTCTTTACTTCCCTGTTCGGGACAACATTATCAATTGCCTTTTTTATATCCGTATACTTTATATCCATTTTCAGACCCGTTGTATCCTGACCGAAAAGGAAGGCTGAATACCATAAAATTAAAATAAAAAGACAATAAACCGATCGAAAACTTATCTCCATGATGTAATTGGACGGCCGCATAGAAATCCAATAAATAGCAGCTGTGCTTTGAATAGTAAAATTAATAACTTATTTCTAAGTTGAATTTCATGAATAGGAAATTGTGAGAAGAATGTCTATATTAATGCCAACATTACAATTGATATCAGGTAATATTTATTCCATAATATCATGAAAATAAGGATCTTACTGTCTATTGTG
Organism: uncultured Rikenellaceae bacterium; assembly: GCA_964389685.1. Lineage (GTDB taxonomy): Bacteria > Bacteroidota > Bacteroidia > Bacteroidales > VadinHA17. Next base: position 17,655 of record CAYMFM010000029.1, on the reverse strand, counting down.
ATAATTTCTATCCTTTCGCAAAATCTTGTTGCACAAGAAGAAGAAAAAAAACAGGAAAATGCAGAGAAGATCAAGACCGGTTTCAATTTCGGTGCCCTTCCCGTTGTGGCATATGATTCCGACCTGGGTTTCGAATACGGAGCGCTCGCCAATTTATACTTTTACGGAGACGGTAGCCGGTATCCAATGTACAACCATTCCCTTTACCTTGAAGCTTCAAGGTATACCAAAGGAAGCGGTATTTACAGGCTTTATTACGATACCGACCGGTTGCTGAAGAACATCCGTACCAAATTCGATATCGCTTACCTGCCAGACGAAAAGATGGATTTCTTTGGTTTTAACGGCTACGAAACCGTTTACAATCCAGAATGGACAGATCCCGATGAATCCGAAGATGTTTACAGAACCTCTGCCTTTTACAACTACCACAGGCAACTCTTCAGGATGTCGCTGAATCTCCAGGGAAACCTTGTTGGTGAAAAGATAAAATGGACAGCCGGTATTGCCCACTATAATTTCACCACCGGATCCATTCGGACGGGAAAACTGGATTTGCCAGATACTGCCTCACTGTATAACCATTACATTGACTGGGGCATTATTCCTAAAGAGGAAGCAAAGGGGGGAAATGTTCAGTATGTTAAGCTTGGAACCGTCTATGATACAAGGGATAATGAACCCAACCCGATGAGGGGGGTCTGGACAGAACTGGTTATCCGCTTTGCTCCCTCTTTCCTGGGCAATGAAGATCACGGCCATGCCAAACTCGCCATCACCCACCGGCAATACTTTACACTGATCGAGAATGACCTCTCCTTTGCATACCGCCTCGGATACCAGGGAACGTTATGGGGAGACGCCCCATGGTATGCACAGCCCGTTCTTGCAACATCCGTATTGACAGGCGCAACCAACCAGGGACTGGGAGGATCTAAAACCCTGCGGGGAATCCTCCGGCACCGGGTGGTGGGTGACCATGTAGCCTATGGTAATTTTGAAGTCCGCTGGAAAGTGGTGCGGTTCCGGTTCCTGAAAGAGAATTACTGGTATATCGGATTGAATGGATTCCTGGATGCCGGTATGGTGCTGAAAGGCATCGATATCGATTATGACCTTGTCGAAAGCCGGATGAATCTCGAACCCAATAACGATTTTGATGATTTTTTCAAACCGGATGAAGAATCTGTGCACCTGAGTGCCGGCGCCGGTATCCGGTTCGTCATGAACCAGAATTTTATCATCGCTGTCGACTTCGGAAAAGCATTCAACAAACAGGATGGGAATACGGGGTTGTATATTGGATTGAATTACTTGTTCTAGGTCAGGTGATGAGTGACACCATGCCTGCCGGCAGGCAGGAGTGACGAGATTCCACGTCCGCCATGGGCGTTCATTCGGCACAACTTCTACCACAGGCGTGGCTATGGCACAAGGTTCAAAGTTTAATATGATCAAGGATTCATAAACCCTTTTACTTGCGATCAAATAAACAAAACTCCGGAGGCCTGCCTGCCGGACAGGCAGGAGTTGAAATCCAATAGCCCCGGACTTCCCCGAAGGGATCACTATGTGACAGTCCGGGGTAGTGTCCGACAAAAATAAACTGTCCAACTGCAATGATATTCAGCGGGAAAACGCTGGGTGGACCGCAAAATTCCAGACGCATAATAGAACAAAACCAAGATCCAATAATGCATCGGAATTGCATCCAATGTAGAGACGTTGCATGCAACGTCTCTACGTCGGTATAATGATTTTAACCCGAAAAATTCTTTGAATTTTTCGCCATTTATGGCTGACGAAAAGTCAAATTCAAGTATGTCAACTGTTTCACTCAACAGTTATCTTCAAAACTGATGAAAATTTCATACCCAAACTTGAGGGTGTTGAATTTGACTTTTATCAGGGTTAACCATGACGATACATAATTGAAATCTATTGATTATCAATTATATATGTCAGGATAGAAATTACCCCGTAGGGATTACATATTTGTAGCATCTTGATGTTGGTTCAGAAATCCTTCGGTTCAACTGGTCAGATATCCGATGGGAAAACAATTCATGAACCGGAAAATACCAGATCAAGTTTACAGAACTCTTGTTCCACTTATAACTAATCAACTAATAACTTATAACTTTTCTTTTAACAGCTCCTTTGCATTCTTAAGGGCAGCATCGGTCAGTTCTTCGCCACTGAGCAGTTTTGCTATTTCAACGATCCGTTCCTCCCGGTTGAGCAGTTTGATGTAGGTATAGGTTGAATCTTTCTTATCCTCTTTGTATACAAGGTAATGGTATTTGCCCCGGCTGGCAACCTGCGGTAGGTGTGTGATGTTGATGACCTGCATTTCATTTGCCATCTGGCTCATAAGAAGTCCCACCTTATCGGCAGTATCCCCGGACACACCGGCATCAATCTCATCAAAAATGATGGTTGGCAGCGCAGCAGACCGTGAGATCAATGATTTCAGGCTGAGCATCAGGCGGGATATTTCCCCTCCGGATGCAACGGTACCAATATCCTGTAACCGGCTTTGCTTATTGGCTGAAAAGAGGAATTGAATCTCATCGATGCCCGTGGGGGTATAATCTTCTGTTCTCGATTGCTTGATCGCAAAACGTCCATTGGGGATTGCCAGTTCTTTCAACAGGTGGGTGACTTTCTTTTCAATTTCAGGGATGGTGTTATTTCGTTTATCAGACAGCTTTTTTGCTTCCGCCTCAAGCTGTTGTTTTGTTTCATCCAGTTCAGATGAAACGGCTTTAATCTGCTGGTCATAGCTGGTGATCTCATTCAGCCGGGTTTGAAGCTCATCCTTAATTGCAAGCAGATCCGGTATCGAATCCACGCGGTGTTTCTGCTGCAGGCTGTAGATCAGGTCGAGTCGATCACTGATTTCCTGGATCCGTTCCGGGTTATACTCCACACCGATACTGAGGTTTTCTATTTCCGAGGCGAGATCTTTCAATTCAATGTGTGCACTGTCGAGGCGCTTCTCAATCTCCCCGGTTGCCGGCATGAAGGGAACGACTTTCTGGACCAGAGAATGAATCTCTTTCAGTTTTACCAGCAATGCATTTTCATCTTCCGAGAGGAGAAAGGATGCATGTGACAGGTTTGTTTTTATCTCTTCTGCATGGTTCAGGGTTTCCAGTTCTTCCTCCAGCTCCTGCTGTTCATCCTTTTCCAGCCTTGCCTTTTCAAGCTGATCAAACTGGAATTGATTGTAATCCAGATCTGCTTTTGACTTATCAGCCAGTTCAACAAGTTCCCGGTATCTCTGTTCAAGCTTTTTATATCGGATATAGATATCTTCGTAAGTCTCCAGCAGGTTCCAGTGTCCGGCAAAATCATCCACCACTTTCAGTTGAAACAGCGTATTTCCAAGCAGCAGGTTTTGATGCTGGGAATGAATATCGATCAGGTTCATCCCCAGTTCTCTGAGAACAGGCAGGTTGACGGGTGTATCGTTGATAAAGGCCCGGGATTTCCCATTGCTGTTAATCTCTCTCCGGATCACGGTGACTTCTTCATAATCCAGGTCATTCTCTTCAAAAAAAGGTTTAAGATCATCGCTTTCCAGTGTAAAACGGATCTCCACGATGCACTTCTCCTTTTTGTCCATGAGGACACCTGTATCCGCCCTCTGGCCAACGATCAGGGATATGGCACCGAGCAGGATGGATTTCCCCGCTCCTGTCTCGCCGGAAATGATGGAAAAGCCTGGATAAAAATCAATTTCCAGGTGTCTGATCAGCACATAATTCTTTATAAATAAGGACTTAAGCATTTACACGGAGAGATTAACCAGTGAGGTTAAAACTAAGGAAAATGAGGTAAGTATTCAAGATTCTACTCCATTATTTTTTCATATTTGGCCGTGTTCGCCGGATCAATCTCCCGAAGGATCGTCACAACCCGCCGTTTCTCTTCAGGAAAAGATTCGGAAAAGATGTTGACAAACTCATTCGCTTTGGCATCAAAAACCAACTGGAGCAGGAAAAGGTATGGATCGGGCTTCCGCCGGTACACTTCCTGAAGCAGCCGGATGGATTCGGCTATTTCGGCTCTGCCCTCATTCACTTTGCTGTCCATCAGGTCGAGGCCAAGCCTGTGGTACCTGTAAAAAAACTGACGTATCGACCGGTATTCATCGTCGAGTATATTCTTGATCAGCCAGTACCGATTCTTATTTCTGGCACCATCATAGGGTTTCCATCCCGGTTCAACAACATTCTGTGCGTTGTTTACAATGGCTTCGGCTTTCTGGAAATAGGGTGTTCCCCCTTCCGGGGAAAACGAATCATAATCCAGACCAATGATGATGTAGGCATAAAATGCCAGGACGGAAGTCAGGTTTGAGAGGTGGGTCTGCTCGTTAAACTCGAGCGGTTCAAATTCGAGGTACCGGAAACGAAAATCGTTATCCTGAAAATTGATCATCGTAGTGTTGTAGGTTGAATTATAAGCCGGCCGGCTTGACTGGATATGGATCGTACCCTTGAACTCATCTGCCCCCAGCTGTTCGGTAAGGTTTATTAATATCGTACATTCGATCCGCTCGTTGTATTCATATACATGATTGGTCCAGTTCCGGTTGTTCATGAACTCATACATGGCTGTCTGAAGGGTCTGGAATATCTGTTTATTTGTACCCTGGATCTGCTGGGTAACCAGTTGAATGTTACACCTCAAATCCTGGCTCCGGAGGAGGAAAGGGGTTAGCAACAACAAAACCAGTATGATGATTCTTCTTTTCATACAAGATATTCTTCCACCTTTTTCAGGATGTCCTTTGCTACATCCTTTTTTGATTTTAACTCGAAATGCAGGATATTATTGTCCCGGTCGAGGATACTGATCTTGTTTGTATCGTATCCGAAACCGGCACCGGGATCTGCCAGGGAATTAAGGACAATAAAATCAAAGTTTTTCTTTTCCCTTTTCTTCCTGGCGTTCTGTATCTCATCCCGGCTCTCCAGTGCAAATCCAACCAGAAGCTGTCCTCTTTTCTTGATCTTCCCGAGGGAAAAGGCAATGTCATCCGTTGGTTTCAGGCGGATCACCCAACCTTTTTCTCCCCTTTTTACTTTCTGAGCGTGAATTTTTTCGGGTTTGAAATCACTCACGGCGGCAGCCATGATGGCACAATCGCATTGAGGGAAAATGTTCATGCAGGCTTCCTTCATCTCGCTTGTTGAAACAACCGGGATAATATCAATACCTTTTCCTGATGGAAGCACCGATCCCGGACCCAGGACCAATGTTACTTTTGCACCCAGTTCAGCGGCTGTTTCAGCCAGGGCAACGCCCATTTTGCCCGTGGAATGATTCCCGATAAATCGCACAGGATCTATTGCTTCGTAGGTTGGACCCGCTGTTATGAGGAATTTCTTACCTTTCAGGATGGGTTTTCCTTTTTTTTTTTGATCCGAAATAGCCGGATATTATCTCTGCGATCTTTTCCGGCTCCTCCATCCTTCCCTCCCCGATTAGTCCGCTTGCCAGTTCTCCGGAGCCCACATCGATAACCCGACTTCCGTTGGATGTAAGTATTTCAATGTTTTTCGCGGTGGCGGGATGGTTAAACATATCCCGGTCCATGGCAGGGGCAATAAAGACCGGACACCGGGCGGAAAGGTAAGTAGTCAACAACAGGTTATCGGCAATGCCGTGCGCCATTTTTGCCAGGGTATTGGCCGTAGCAGGGGCAATAAGAAACAAATCAGCCCATGTGCCCAAATCAATATGGCTATTCCAATCGCCGCTCTCCGGATCAAAAAAATCAATCAGGATGGGTTTCTTCGACAGGGTAGCCATGGTGAGTGGCGTAATGAATTCCTTCGCAAGAGGGGTCATCACCACCTGGACTTCCGCTCCCTGTTTTACCAGCAACCTGGTAATGGTTGCTGCTTTATAAGCGGCAATACTCCCGGTGATACCCAGCAATATCTTCTTGCCTTTGAGCATGTTGTAACGATCTGTTTATTCCTTTTCAGGATTCCTGTAGTAGATCTGACCTTCTGCGTACTCTTCCAAAGAAATCAGGGACGGTTTTGGCAGCCTTTCGTAAAACTTGGAGATCTCGATCTGTTCCCGGTTTTCAAATACCTCTTCCAGGTTGTCAGTATAATAGGCAAACTCCTCCAGTTTGCGGTTCAGTTCCTGCTTCAGCTCAACACTGATCTGATTCGCTCTTTTCGAGCAGATATTGATTGTTTCATAGATATTTCCAGTGTCCTTGTCAAGGTTTTCCATGTTCCGTGTAATGGTTGTCACCGGTGCTTTCGATTTCTTATAATCCATATTAATTTACGTTAATATCCTGTTCTGTTATTTTTTCCTGTACTGATGAGTAAATTTTTTCGGCCTCTTTGATGTATTCGCTTTCCGGGAACTCATCAAGAAATGAATAATATTCATCGACCGCTGACTGATAACGTTCCTGTTGCTTTTCAATCACACTGTTCTCGGCAAGCAGGTAGCTTGATTTCAGGCGCAGGAACATCAGCTCCTCCCTGAATTTAGTATCGGGATATTCAGTCAGACTGGTTCGCAAAGCAACCATGGCTGCTTTGTAATTGCCAAGGTCAAAATAGAGCTTGGCTGTCATGTATGATTTTTCCACCAGTTTCTCCTCCAGCTCTGCAATCAGACGATCGCATTCCAAAACCCGGTCGCTGTTTGGGAACTTGGATTTAAACAGCGTAAAAGAGTTAATGGCATTGTATGTATTCTCCTGATCCAGATTGGGTCGTGGAGACATCAGGTAGTAACAATAAGCTGCCAGAAAATCTGCCTCTTCTGCACGAGGGCTGTGAAAAAACGTCTTCACAAACGTCCTGAAATAGTGTCCTGCCATGATGTAATCACTCATCAGGTAATAGCTCATGGCATGATAAAAACTCAATTCTTCTGTTTTATTGGACCCGCGCAATCGCGGTTTTAATTGTTCCAGCAGCGTGGTGGCTTTAACATACTCACCCTTATCGTAATATTCCATGGCTTTGATGTACTTAAAGTCCCAGTCACCACTTTTTATAACTTTCTCATAAGCGCATGAAGCGGTTACTAAAACAAAGCCTGTAATGATGAAAAGTATCCTGATTTTCATACTTCCGAAAAAGATTTTGCAAAATTACTCTTTTGGAATGAATTACAAATATAAAACGGATAAAAAAATGGATTTATTTTCCCTGTCCGGTTTTTGTAAGAACGGCTGGAAACCGGATGTGGAATAGTAATCCGGTTTTCGGTGATCCATACTGCAGATTTTTACTTTGGAGCGCTTGTTAGATTTTTAAAATTCAATACCTTTGTCGGTTACAATACTAACTCTTAAATCAAACACCGTGGATATTTTCGATAAAATCAAAAAGGAACGAGGAGCACTTGGGCAGTACCAGAAGGCAGCTCATGGCTATTTTATGTTTCCTAAACTGGAAGGCGATATTGCCCCAAAAATGAAGTTCAGGGGTAAAGAAGTACTCACCTGGAGCCTTAATAATTACATCGGACTGGCAAACCATCCTGAAGTCAGGGAGGTGGATGCCCGGGCAGCGAAAGAGTATGGACTTGCTTACCCTATGGGAGCCAGGATGATGTCCGGACAAACCGCAAAACATGAGGAACTGGAGCAGAAACTGGCTGAATTTGCCGGAAAACAGAGTGCCTACCTCCTCAATTACGGCTACATGGGAATGGTCTCCATTATCGATGCACTGGTCGGAAGAAATGATGTGATCGTATACGATTCCGAATCCCACGCCTGTATACTTGATGGATCCAGACTCCATATGGGAAAACGGTACGTCTACCCCCACAACGACATGGAAAACTTTGGGAAGCAACTGGAACATGCAACAAAACTCACCGAAAAAACCTTTGGAGGAATCCTGGTGATTACGGAAGGTGTGTTTGGCATGGCAGGAGACCTGGGGAAACTGAAGGATATGGTTGCTTATAAAAAGAAATACAATTTCCGTCTGCTGGTTGACGATGCACACGGTTTTGGAACAATGGGACCCACCGGAGCAGGTACGGGAGAACACATGGGTGTCCAGGATCAGATCGATCTCTATTTCGGAACGTTCGCCAAAGCCATGGCAGGCATTGGAGGATTTGTTGCAGGCGAAGAAGATGTGATCAGCTATCTTGCCTACAATATGAGATCCCAGATCTTTGCCAAATCACTGCCAATGCCGATGGTCATCGGAGCCTTGAAACGACTGGAGTTATTAAAGACACACCCTGAATTGAGGGAAAACCTGTGGAAAATTGTGCATGCACTGCAGAGCGGCCTCAGAAAGGCTGGCTGTAACCTGGGCAATACCGAATCCCCGGTTACCCCTGTTATCTTTACCGGTGGCGTGGCCGAAGCAACCAACATCGCCATGGACCTGAGGGAAAACTATAACATCTTCTGCTCCATGGTGATCTATCCCGTCGTACCCAAAGGAGTATTCCTCCTGCGATTGATACCAACAGCCCTTCATACCCTGGAACAGGCGGATTATACTGTCAAAGCCTTCGCAGAAGTGCAGGCAAAACTGAAAGCCGGTAAATACTCCAAGGAAACCCTTGCACAGGTGAATTAATTCGTTCCTGAAGAGGAACTGTCATACAATAGTTATTCACTGCGCTCAATGTCTGTCATTCACTAGTCATATATTGCACATATTATCCATCTCCTTCCGAATTGTGTCTTTCTAATACATGTATGGAGAGTTGCGCTCCATGGAAGGATTTCCCGTTAAATATCATTGCAGTTGGACCTGAAATGATTCCTTGCGATTCTTTCTAAAAACATGTCACCCCTAAAGGGGTTTAAAGAACGCCTAATGATGAAGTGAACTAAGAAATGAATTCAAAAATTGGAACGTTGCCCAACATTTCATCTGCTTCTGAAGCTTATCATCTGATTTGCCAAAGGCAATTAACATTTTTCCATTAACGATTAACTTTTTTCCTATCTTTAACAGAAACAAAATTCACTGCCATGAAAAACAGAAAACCTTTCCTAATTATTCAATTGTTCCTGTTCATGCCGGTAGTATGTATTATCATGCTATCCTGCTCAGTACCTGCCGGGGATGAGGGAACATCGGTATCATTTATCGTCACCGCAGCAGAGGAGTTGCATCAGGACGCCCTGGATGGCAGGCTCCTGTTATTCCTTGCCGATAACAACGAAAGAGAACCCCGGTATCAGGTCAGTTCCGGACCAAACACCCAGCTTGTGTTCGGAACTAACGTGGAATCCTGGGAGACCGGGAATGAAGTGATAATCCCTGACGATGTTTATGGTTATCCCATTGAAAATATGGTAACTATACCGGAAGGTGATTATTACGTGCAGGCATTGCTGCATAAATACGAAACGGTTACACCTGTCCATGAGCACACCATCAAATTACCCATGGAACGGGGGGAGGGGCAGCAATGGAGAATTGCTCCCGGGAATTTGTATAGTACCCCATTCCTCATTCATTATGATCCTTCGAAAAAGGAGGAGATCAGGATAACCCTCGACCAGGTCAATCCTCCCATTGAAGAACCGGAAGACACAAAGTATATCAAACACATTAAGATCCAGAGTAAACTGCTTTCGGATTTCTGGGGACAGCCCATGTACCTTGGTGCACACGTATTGCTGCCGGAAGGCTTTGACGAACATCCCGAAGCACACTATCCGATCTGTATCTTTCACGGTCATTTTCCACGTGACTTCGGTGGATTCAGTGAAACACCCCCGGATCCGGACCTCGAAGCAGATTACAGTGCCCGTTTTGATGTAAACGGATACAACAGGATACAGCAGGAGGCAGCCTATCAGTTTTATAAAGAATGGACAGGTCCCGATTTTCCACGGATGCTGATCATCGAGGTACAACATGCCAATCCTTTTTACGACGATAGCTATGCTGTGAATTCCGCTAACCTGGGTCCATATGGAGATGCCATTACCCATGAATTGATCCCGGAAGTAGAAAAACGTTTCCGGGGAATTGGTGAAGGCTGGGCACGGTTTCTTTATGGTGGCTCTACGGGTGGCTGGGAAGCCCTCGCTGTCCAGGTGTTCTATCCCGATGATTACAATGGCTGCTTCGCAGCCTGCCCCGACCCGATCGATTTCCGGGCATATACACTGGTGAACATTTACAAACATAAAAATGCATACTTCCTGGATAGCAAATACAAAAAAACATTCCGCCCGGGAAGAAGAAATTACCTTGGAGAAGTAAGCAACACCCTGATGGATGATAATCTCCTGGAACTGGTGCTGGGAACCAATAGTCGTTCGGGCGGACAGTGGGACATCTGGCAGGCTGTCTATTCTCCCGTCGGTGAGGATGGTTATCCTGAACCGATCTGGAACAAACTCACCGGAGAAATCGATTCAACTGTAGCTGATTACTGGAAAGAGCATTATGATCTGAGGTACATCCTCGAACGGGACTGGGAAACCCTGGGTCCGAAACTGGAAGGAAAGATCCACGTCTATTGCGGAGATATGGATACCTACTACCTCAACAATGCCGTCTACCTGATGGAGGAGTTCCTGGAAAATACCACGGATCCCTATTATGCCGGGGAAGTGGATTATGGAGACCGTGCCGAACATTGCTGGAACGGTGATCAAACAAGGCCCAACCACCTCTCCAGACTTCGATACAACCAGATGTATGTTCCAAAAATCCTGAAAAGAATTAAAGAATCAGCACCTGCCGGGGCAGATCTTACAAGTTGGAAGTATTAAAAGGATGATAGATGATGGATGAAGGTTGAAGGATTTGCTGATTTCGGATTTCGGATTGCGGATTGCGGATTGCAAACTAATTACGAATTACTATTGAGTTACTATTGAGTTACCATTGTATGATTGCATCACCATCGTCTGACCATTGCGTGACAATCGTGTGGACATTGTGTAACCATCGTATTTTGTCATCAACCACCATTCGTAAAAAGAGCCACCCGCGAATGCAGGTGGCTCTCTAACTAACCCTAAAAATTAACCTAAACCATAGCGTTGAACTCAAGCTATGTATCCTCAAATGTGTCAGTATCTTCGAAGCTGATCCTTATCTTTCACCACAATTTCCGGCTTATCCTCGTATTCGGTAATGAGACCTGTTACCTCAATGTGCTCATCCTGGAAATAGAATTCAGGATGTCGTGAATACCGGCGTGCGATATCTCCTGGAATCACTACCGTAAAGTCGTGGTGCGGGTAAAAGGCTCCGAAGTAGAGGAAATATTCATCGGTTTCCATGGCGTAATACACTTCCGAAACCTTACCGTAAATCTTTCTTATCTCACCGATATGGAACAGGGCATCGTAGGCGGAGATGGTGGTGATGGAGTAATCCGCATAATAGGTCCAGTAACTGATCACCGGGTAGAGGCGGCAATAGTAGCGGAAAACCGGGTATGACCAGTAAATGTGAATGTATGCGGGTCGCCTGTAAGGAAAGTACCGTGCACGGTAATCCCTTGGATGGGGAGCCATCCTGTAACTGTGAAGGATCGGGCGCTCCCGGACAAACCTGCGGGTCGACCGGTAGATCCCAGGCCTGTTGTGTGCCATCGAACTTCCCCAATTGCGGGAACCGTAGTTTACCGACTTTTGTGAAGGCGAACGTTGCTGAGGGGTACTCCTCACCTGGGAGGAAGGATTGGTGCGAACCGCTGACTCCCGTGTCGTAGCACTCCTGTTAGGTACCACATTATTGCGCGATGTTGATTGTGTCACCGTACTCGATCTTGAATTGCTGTTTCCCGGGTTAGTTCTTACAACGGTCCTGGAACTGGATGAAGAACCCCTGGGAGCGGTCCTGACAACCGCACTTGAACGGGATGAAGAACTCCGGGGAGTGGAAACTACCGCCCTCGATTTCGTAGAAGAGCTCCGTGAAGAAGGCCGAACAGGTGAAGTGGATCGTTTCGCAGTTGATGTGCTCCTGACCGCCTTTTTCACAGTGGATGAACTTTTCCTGGAACTGCTGCTCCGGACTGAAGTGGTTTTGGATTTGCTGCTCTTCGATCCGGACCTTCGCTGTGCCTCTACACCCATGGATGCAGCAAGCATTGCTATAAGGATTATGATAACAAATTTTTTCATGATTTCCACAGTTTATACTTCGTTTTATCTCTTCAATTACATCAATGCAAATTCTTTGCCAAAGTTTGCTAATCCTACTCCTGCGGGGAGATATAAGTTAAATGTTATGCCATAGGCATCACTATGTGATAAGTTAATAAGTTAACCGGATGGAATATCAACTGTTCTAAAAATTAAAATTCTCGATCAGTATTACGATTGAAGTGTAAGAACAGCCAAAGCACTAAAGTCTAAGTTTTGAAGAGAAGAATGAGATCCTTGAGTGATAAAATGAGCAGAATATATACTTAAACAGGAGCCAGGATAAGACCGACTTAGCTCCAACGGACCTGCCTGCCGGAGTGTATTTCTTCAGTATTTAGGTAACGGTTTTTTCCTGTATTTCGGCAGGTCTATGACAAGATATAAGGTTATATTTTTAAATATTCTGGAGTAGCCCTTGAAGAGAATCCCAGCGGGATTCAATAATAAATAGCCCGGTACAAGCCCTGACGAATCAGTCAGGGCGTAGTGCCGGGTACTTAAGATGAGAATATAACTCAACCCTGAATGGGGTTGAATATTAAAGAGTTGATGCTTCCAATTCAACCCCTTCAGGGTTGAAAATAATCGGTTACTTAGTACCACCGGTTCGCACCGGTGGTTATTCATTATTCTACCCCTGCCGGGGTAAATCATTATGGCAAAGAACTATATTCGACAGAAGAATCTGGAATAATATCTCCCATCATATGATTATATGCTATTTTGTTACCGAAATTGTGAAGTATTACACGGAGGCAGGAGCGTCATATAGCAGCCCAGGGCGTTCTTGCCCTGTTAAATGAAAGCAAAGCTTTAACTGCAAGGCAGTACTTCACAGGGCATGATTAGCCCTGGGTACATTGAACCTGATTGAAATCCGGGCCAACTGCGATGTTATGCAATAGGAAATTGTTACATGGACCGAAGATTTACCGAACGTTCATAAGAGTTATTATCCTTTTAATAAACAGACCTTGTCTCTTTTGGGATAGTTAAAAGTTGACAGGTTTCCGGTCAATCCAGCTCCAGGATCTTGATGTTTTTAAACCGGACCGGTACTCCACCATGCAATCCCTGGAAGCCGATATGACCCCTGGTTGGGAGTTCTGCAAGGGACTTGCTGAGCCAGGAAGGAATTTCAGAACCATCGGGGTTGGTTCTTCCGCTTGTATATAACCGCATATCCAGCCGGACAACCTCCTCCCCGTTCAGTAAAACAAAAATCGAATGCTCCAAACAGGTAATGGTGATCCGGTTCCATCTGCCCGGTTCCCTGACCATTTTCCTGGTTGGCGCCATGTGACCGTAAATGGCTCCACACCAATCTTTTCCAGGAGAGGTGCTCGCCTCTCTGAACGAATCATCCGCAATCTGTATTTCGACTGAATTCGGAATCCAATCATCAATATGACTGCAATAGACCACAACCCCGCTATTAGCACCGCTATCCAGGTTAAATTCAAGATCCAGAATAAAATTATCATACGAAACATTGCTCCATATTTCCGTGTCTTCGCTGGGTATCAGGATTCCGTTCACAAAGCTCCAGCTTCCTTTCTGGTAAAGAGCATTCGACAAATCGTCGGAAAAAAGATCGTTCCAGGTTTCACTGACCGGATGACTCCGCGGGGGGACCTCCATCCTTCCCGAACAACCCATGATGAACAACGGGAATATGGATAAAAGTCGTAAACCATTTCTGAGTTTCATCGGATTTCTTTTTCATTAACAGTAAAACTTACGTAAACGGACCTGCTTTGGTTTGTCGAATTCTCAATTTTTTGACGAAATTATTACCTTCTGTCTGTAGTTTTTTTACCATTTTGTAACTAATGAAGTAAGTTCCGGCACGTATGAAAGGAGATTTTCGCAAAGAGGAATTTGTTCACCTGATCAACCGGCATGAGAATGTCATACACAAAATATGTAACATCTATGCCGATACCGTCCCCGACAGGGAAGATCTGAAACAGGAGATCATCTTCCAGTTGTGGAAATCATTCCCCTCCTTCCGGCAGGAAGCGAAGGTTCAGACCTGGATGTACAAGGTGTCGCTGAACACTGCACTGATCGGGTTGCGGAGAAGAAACAGGGTGGAACAGACGAAATTGCTTGAAAACCATTCAGAGATTGAGGATCTGAATGAAGAACAAGAGATCGAACAGAAGATAAAGCAACTTTACAGCGCCATTCATCAACTGAACCAGGTGGAAAAAGCGGTCCTCTTTCTCTACCTTGAGAAATGCCCCTACCGCGAGATTGCTGAAATTACAGGATTAACCGAAAAAAATGTCAGTGTCATCCTCGTGCGGAGTAAAGAAAAATTAAGAAAGATCCTGGGACAACCCCAAAAAAGCAGATAATGGAAAATAATGGTCTCATACAAACCTGGGAAGAAGGAAACAAAAAATTGTTTTCAGACCAAAAACTTTCAAAGAATATGATTGAACAATACCTCAAACCGCGGGTTAAAAAATCATCCGTACCGTTTTTATTAAACCTGGTTTATTATTGCCTGGTTCAAATTGCAAACATTGGGTTGTTAACAGCAGACATCATTGGATACAAATCGAATCCTACCATGCTCTCGGCACTCATCCCGATGCTGATCCTCTCCACCGGATTCCTGGTGTTTGGCTACTTCTCCTTCCTGAAGTTCAGGGCGATCAACAATTATGCTGAAAACCTGGTGCATCTCCTGAAGGAAAAACTGAAATTTATCCGGGTCCATTATGAAACATTGATGGTTATCTTCTCTTTCTCATTCCTTATCCTGATTTTTGCTCTTACCACACTGGTCGATAACCAGGATGGATCTTACCGGATCAACAATCCCCTGTTTTTTACGGAAATCAGCATTGCAGTCCTTGTATTCACTTACGGTGTAATGAAGTTATCCGGTTACATCTCCACACGACCTCTGAAAATTTTCCTGAATGACCTTCAGAACAGTTTCCTCGAGGGCAGCCAGCAGCTTGAACAGAAAAGGAAAAAATACCGCTGGATTGCCATCGTATTGATTCTTTTTTTGATTGCTCTCCTGATACTCGCAATATTCAAATCACTGGGCAGGATGTAGTTTTCCGATTTTCCGATTCTTTCGCTATTTTTAAGGGAGAAATTTCAAGTCCAATCATTCCGTTGCTAAACTGAATGCGTCATGAAAAACATTACTTTTCTCATGCTTGCAATCTTATTTACACAATGTTCAGCACAGCAACCCGAATGGGAAAGGCTGTTTTTCAGTGATGCGATGGGCACACCCCATATGACAAGCTCCGAACTGGATGCCGTTGATCCGTTTGAGGGACTGGGAAATTACGGTGGACATAACCTTTTCGATAAAAGCAAATACACCGCCTGGGTTGAAGGGGTAGATGGATCTGGTATAGGTGAGTATGTTTACCTGGCTATCGGTGAGGAATTCCCCGAACAGATGGTCATCTTCAATGGCTACCAGAAAAACGATGATGTATTCATCAAAAACAACCGGGTAAAAACCATCCGGGTATCCCTCTTTGCCGGCTTCATGATCCCCGGGGATGTTACCGAAATCGGTATGTATTATTATCTCCGGCAATTCGACACCGAAGAGGTGATCGGACTGGAAGACCGGGATGGATCACAGGCGATCGACATGCCCTTTGAGCAGACCAGGGTTAACGAATTTGCTGAAATGAGCAAGAAACAGTTCATGGAAGAGCATAAAGCTAGATTGGAAAAATTGAAGGAAGACTGTCCCACCTGCTCCACCGAACCCTCTTTTCAGTTCTTCGTGCGGATCGAGATCCTGGATGTGTACAAGGGAAGCCAGTGGGATGATACCTGCATATCGGATATCTGGTTCACCTCCCCGGGAAAAACGATCGATGTCATTCCCCCGGACGAACGGATCACCGAAGTATGGGAAGATATGGAGGAGGCGATGATCTACGTGAACACCGATAAGCGTTCGGGCATTGTCCTGGCGGATGGCAATGCACTGGAAAAGGCTCGGAACCTGGATGAAGGGGAATACATGGACATCACGCTGATGGATGTCAGCCCCGACAAAGAGTGGGCACAGATCGATTACCTCTATACGCAGGATGGAGCCGGACGGGTGGAGGAGTACTCAACGCTCTATTCCGTAAGGTACCTCTGCATGATCGACGATCCCATTCTCGGGATAATTTACGGGGCATATGGATTTACCGAGGAGAACGGAAAGATCTACCTGGATACCGCTGACGGACCGCTTGACCTGGAGAAGGTGCTGGAGGAGTTCCTGCAGCAGCGAAAGGAAAAATAGATCCCATATTCACACAAAAAACATAAATCCTATGATAACGAAGAAACAGCTGTCAACCATTACCCTCCTCTCCGTCTTACTGGCAGTGACGCTCGCCATTGTCTCTTTCTGTGGTGCATTTCTCCCGGTTACTTACGAGCGGGAGGTCCCTTCACTTGCAACCCAGGGCATCGGGCAGGACCTGGTTGACCTTTTCCTGGTTGTTCCTCTGCTGATCATCCTGCTGGTCCTTGTGCGCAAACAGAACCGGGCAGCGATGTTCCTGTTCACCGGTACGCTCTTTTATATCCTCTACTCGTTTATCATCTACAGCCTCGGCATACACTTTAATTCCCTCTTTCTGCTCTATTGTTCCACTCTGGGGCTTTCAACCTACCTGTTCATCATCATGATCCATGAACTGATGGGAATGGATGTTGCCTCCTGGTTTGAAGAGCGCACCCCAGTACGGCTGACCGGGATATCCCTTATCCTCGTTTCCATTCTGTTCTACCTGCTCTGGCTGAAGGAGATCATTCCCGCGGTGATCCATAACCACATACCCGAAAGTGTTTCCGATTACAACCTGCTGGTCAATCCCGTGCACGTGATCGACCTGGCTTTTGCCCTGCCCGGGCTCATCCTTTCAGCAATCCTTCTAATGAAGCGAAAAAGCCTCGGGTACATCCTGTCGCTGACCGGTCTTGTATTCATCATCATCCTCGCCATTGCCCTGGCTGCCATGGTGATCATGCTGAAGATCAAAGGGATCAGTGAAGAATCTTCGATCGCCGGTGTGTTTCTCATCCTTGCCCTGCTGAGTTCGGTGATCCTCTTTCTTTTTCTGAAAAAACTCAAAGGATAAAGAGGGATTCAATTTAAACGTAGTACCACTTCAGATCTGACAGATCCTGACGCTACCGATTACCGTTTTGATAACTCGTCGCCCCAGCTGCAGTGGAGCGACGAGAAACCGTTCGTACCCATCTCATCTGCCTGGAGGATAAAATAACGTGTTTAACATCGCCTGGTGCGTTGCGGTCCATGGAAGTATTTCCAGTGATTCTCGTACTACGACTGAGCGATGGTTTGTGGGATTGCAGTTCGTGGTACGAGTACTGGCTATGCAAAGAATTCGTCTGACGAACTCCAGTCGTCTGACGAATATATCATTACAAGTCCCAACGGGGCGTAATATAATAGCCAGGGGTGACCCTGTGAAATAACCCTT
>CAYMFM010000028.1:0-44467 GCA_964389685.1 uncultured Rikenellaceae bacterium | reverse complement strand
TTTTGCAAGGGAGTTCCCTGAAATAGCGTTTGTCACCGTGGATATTGCAGATATGAGACAGGAAAAGGAATTGCCTTTCATCCTGTATGACGGGGAAAAATTACCGTTTGATGATAACTCATTTGATATAACTGTTTTAAATGAGGTTTTGCATCATACTGAAGATCCTGAACCTGTTCTAAGGGAAGCTATACGGGTTGGGAGAGCTGTTTTTGTAGTCGAACACTTCCCAAAACCGGGAGTGACAACCGATCAATTGTGGGAAGAAGAAATGGCTACGCTGAAAGCCCTTAAACTGGAGTGCTCAAACTATAAACCATTTAGCAGGAGCTTACTGTTCCGCCTGTTTGATAAGCTGAATCTCAACATTGAAGATAGGATAAAAATACCCTACCACGGTAAAAGAGAAATAGAAAAATACTTCTTTAAACTTACGGATAAGTGATCTTTCTGAAGTGGTCTGTATAACGATGATTTATCTGTTGCAGATATTTCCTTTTTCAATCAATAAAACCTGTCATGCAAAACATCTTTTTCCCCGGAAGGATTTCTTCAAATCCATTGTGCGCCAGATACTGTGCGTCTTTAATGATTTGTATTCCCCTCTTTCTTATGGTTACAAGCTCTTGTAAGACACGTCTGGACAATTCCCCGGGTCCACCGAATATTGTTTATATACTGGCTGATGACCTGGGGTATGGAGACCTTTTCTGTCTGAATGAGAATGCTGCCTGGAAGACACCCTCGATGGATGAGATTGCTGCTCAAGGTATGGTCTTTACGGATGCTCATTCCGGATCAGCTCTCTGTACTCCCACCCGTTATGGGATAATTACCGGAAGGTATTCCTGGCGTTCGACGCTTAAAAGCGGGGTAACCTGGAGCTGGGATAAACCCATCATTGAAACGGGCAGAACAACGATAGCCTCATTGTTGAAGGAAAATGGATACACCACAGCCTGCATTGGTAAGTGGCACCTGGGATTGGGATGGCAGATGCAGGATGATCACCCGGATAGTATTGATTTCTCCAAACCGGTTACTGGTGGACCCATTGAACTGGGATTTGATTATTTCTATGGTATCACCGCCTCTCTCGATATTCCACCGTATGTCTATATTGAAAATGACAGACCGACCACCATCCCAACAAGATTTACCGTTAGCAGGGATAAGTACGGATGGTGGCGGTGGGGACATACCGGGGATGATTTTGTTCACGACCAGGTACTTCCTCATCTGACAGAAAAGGCAGTACAGTTTATTGAGGATCATTTGGCTGAAAACAATGAAAAACCGTTTTTTCTCTATTTTGCCTTACCGGCACCGCACACACCCATCCTGCCTACGGATGAATTCCAGGGGATTACAGGAACCAACCCGTATGGCGATTTTGTAGTTCAAGTGGATTGGTCTGTTGGGAAGGTGATGGAAGTTCTGAAGAAGCATGGATTGACCGAAAATACCCTGGTAATTGTTACCAGTGATAATGGTTGCTCTCCCGAGGCGGATTATGAGGAATTGGCTATGTTCGGACACAATCCAAGCTATGTTTTCAGGGGGCACAAGGCGGATATTTTTGAGGGGGGACACCGGATGCCTTTCGTGGTCAGGTGGCCCGAAAAGATCAGCCCGGGAACATCCAGTGGTCAAACCATCTGCTTAACCGACCTGATGGCCACCTGTGCTGCAATCCTGGATTATAAGCTGCTTCCAGAAGCCGGTGTAGACAGTTATAACCTGTTACCTGTATTTTCTGGTGAAGAGGATGATCCGATCCGTGAAGCAACCGTACACCACTCCGCCAACGGCAGTTTTGCTATTCGCAAGGGTAAATGGAAACTGATCCTTTGTCCCGGGTCCGGAGGGTGGAGCTATCCCCGCCCGGGAGTGGATGATATAACCGGTTTACCGGATACCCAGCTGTATGATATGGAAAGTGATCTCTCTGAAACAACCAACCTTCAGGATCAGTTCCCGGACGTTGTAGAGGAGTTAACGTCTCTTCTGATGAAATACATTGAAGAGGGGAGAAGCACTCCCGGCCCAGCCCAGCCTTACGTAGATCAGGAGCGCTGGCCCGGACTGGAGTGGAGGGAAAGACAAAGAATAGACCCGTCAGGGTCTTAATGACCTGACGGTGTCTTAAAACGAATTACTGAAAGAATTCAACTATCTTTCATCATCAATCTGTATTTTCTTTAGAACAGTTGTCTCTTGATTCTGCAAATGATATTTTAGAAATCCATCGAAATCTCCAAACCATCTTAATACTTCATCATAGTTAAAGAAAGATTCTTGATTCGAAGATATTTCATGATAAGAACTCCAAGGATACAAATTTAAATCACTGACAAAACCGTGATGTATTGGATTCGAATGAATATAATATACAAGGATTTTAAAATATTCTTCATGTTCTATTTCAATCCGTTTGAAAGATCGCTCAAATAAAGTCCCAGTTCTGTTATATTTCTTGTTAAAGGCTTTTGCATAAGCATTAAACAGGTGTCCAAACTGTCTCTCAGGAATGGGTTTGCGTTTAGGGGTTGAGACACCGTCAGGTTTGGAAAACCCTGACGGGTCCCCTCCTGGTTTAACCTGACAGGGTTTTTCAAACCTGTCAGGGTTTATGTTTCTTGATGGTAAAGTTTGAATTTCTGCCTCATCTTTGATTCTAACAAGAAAGTGAAAATGATTCTTCATTAGAACCCAGGTATATGTGTCAGCAATCAGTGAAACATATTTATCATATAATGTAAGAAAATGTTTATAATTAGAGGATTCTTTGAATATATCACATTTGTTGACACCCCTGTTGTATATATGATAATACTTTCCGAATTCCAATGGGGCTCGTTGAATCATGTTATGTATTTTTTTATTCAAATAATTTTGGTGACCAATCATAAACTAAACGTATAGGTATATTTCAGTAGTAAGGTTCGGCTGCCGGTTCTGGGTTTTACCGGATCTTCGCGGTCGAGAAAGGTGTTAGTCCCTTCGTTGTAAACGATATAGAAATCATTTCCTTCCCGTGGATTGTATCGCAGTCGAAAGTTAGAAATAATGGCCTCGATCTCGCTGTTGTATTGAATGAAAGCGCTGGCAGAAAGTTTTGTGCTGAACATATAAAGCAATTTCAGTTGTCCGATGTGCCCCAGGTACTCCTGGTTGCGTTTTTTAAAATCCAACCGGTTTATCTGGTACATTCCACTGAGAGCGACACTTGAATTGATATTCCATGTCGGGGTTAAGGTGAGGGAGAACCGGGTTCCGTCATAAAACTGACCCAGTTCAAACTGTCCCAGGGTATAAAAACTTCGGGACATGGGCGTCATAAGAAATCCCGTGGCTGAAAAAAATTCGTATTTTCCTATCGGAATATTAGTTTCTTCAGAAAACTCAAACTCTTCATCCACATCCTCCAGGTTATAACTCAATGAGAGGCGTCCCTGCATCATACTTTTTGTCGTGAAGCTCCAGGCGGGTCCATATCTTGCCGATTCAAGGGATCCATCCTCCATCCTGTAAAAATTCATAGCACCGACTTGAAAACTATGGGAATACAACCTTGAGTTTTCACCCGGAAGCCAGCCGTATTGAAGTTGAACGCGGTACATGTAATAATCTTCTCTCATCTCGAAGCCCATACCGGGATTGAATTCTTCCCCTGCCCAGGAGAAGGAAAAATCATATCCGAATCCTTCCCGCGATCGCCGTTCCCAGCTAAACCGGACTCTTGATGGTTTCATTGAGGCAATAGTGTTGGTGCTATCGGTTTCGAAGCTCTGTGCCCATTTGACATCGAGGTAATCATCTCCAAACAAACGAAAAATACCGTCCAGTCCATAGGCGATGTTATAGGCACCATCCATACCCAATCGGGAGGTATAGATCCCGCCGATATAACTGTATGGATTGATCACCTGTCTTCTCAATCGGAGGACTCCGAAATTTTCGGAGGGTACTGTATCAAATGGTGCTGTCTGCATATCCAGGAATCCAAGATCCCATTTACCTGCCCTGCCATAGACCCGCAGTCCGCCATATATTCTCACCGGTAGAAGCTCTTCATCTTCATTCTCAAAGAGACCGATCCTCCGGCTGTAGAACAGATTGCTCGGACCACCGAAGCTAAAGCTGAAAATGCTGGACCGTTCCTGGAAGAATAGTCTTTTTTCAGGGAAGAAGAGCGAAAACCGGGTCAGGTTAACCTGCTGGTCATCCGCCTCGACCTGCGCAAAATCGGTATTTACCGTAAGGTCAAGCGTAAGGTTACTTGTGAGCCCGTATTTGATATCCAAACCTGCTTCGATGCTGGGCTCACTCTCTTTCAGGTATTCCGTTTCTGCATCATTCAGGTCATTGTTCATGGTATAGCCCGCGAGGGCATAGGGAGCAATGTACAACGGTTTTTTTGGCTCAATATCTTCAAAAAGAACTTTCTGGGTCTGGGAAGGTTTCATCATAGCAAAATCACCATACTTCGGATGGATTGCCGGGAATATGATCGTTTCGTTTTTATGGGGTATCCAACGCCAGACCGTTATTCCCATGATGGTACTATCACCGTTATCCTGAAACCGGATGCTGGATATGGGTATGCGGATCTCTGCAAACCACCCCTCATGATTGACAACCGTCTCTACATCCCAGAATGTATTCCAGCTGTCGTTAAATGGCATATGTTCTATCCGCCCCTGAGCGTCATTAAATACGGTCATGTCTGCACGCAGTCCGGATGGCGTAGTTGAAAATACAATTGCGTTCTCGTTATCGTTGAAATTATCAATGATGATCCCAAAACCATCGCTGTTTCCTCCAAACTCATCTCTTTTTTTTGTATTATCCTGTATTTCTGAAGGATTCTTGTCGTACATTCTGCCGGAAAGAAGCAGGTATTGATCGTTGTAACATAACCTGATTTCTGTTTTCTCAGTGGGTTCATTGCCGTGAACCGGTTGGAACATAACTACAGGAAAAGGATCCACCTCATCCCAGAACGCTTCATCCGGAATGCCGTCAAACACCAATTCTCCATCCGTTTTTGGGATGATGATTTCCTCCTGCGCAGTAACGAAATGCCAGCATAAAACAAAAAGAAAAAATGAAATGATAATGTGTTTTTTATGTGCCTGTTTCATTCCGGTAACCAGGATATTGTATGTTTTTTAATTCCAAGCATGCTAAGATAGAATTTTTTTTGTCCTCTTTGGAGTGAGTGTTATAAATCATAACCGTGACAGATTGAATTTATTTCTCGCTGTTCTTTGGTAATATTCGAGGAAATAGCTATAAATTTGCACATCCTTTTTAATCGGTTCCTGGTTGGAGTAAGGTTTAGCTAAAGGATATACAAACGCTTTTCATGATACATGCTAAATGAACGAAACTACATCAGGCTCACTTGGAAGCGACACATCGTTCGCCCTGATCGATGGTGTTGCACCGGCAGATCTGAATATTTCCAGAGAAACTGAAGAACTCAGGAAAATTGTTGGGGATGAGAAGAACTCACAGTTAGACCGCCTGGCAGCCTATGAAGATATCATGAATATTGAAGTGGGAGACACTTCACTCACAAGAGCCAGGAATATTGAACGAGAGGCAGGTTTACGGCAGATCTATCTGAAGTTTGAAGGAGGGAATCCAACCGGGACTCAGAAGGACCGGATAGCCTTTGCTCAGTGCCTGGATGCATTGCGGAGGGGATATGACACCATCACTGTGGCAACCTGTGGGAATTATGGCGTAGCTATTGCTTTGGCAGCGTACCTGGCAAATTTACGATGTGTCGTGTATATACCCGAAAGCTACCATACACGACGGATCACCGAAATGATCAAACTTGGAGCGGAGATCAGGCGATCCCCGGGGGATTATGAAAATGCAGTAGCTGTTTCTATCAATATTGCAATCGAGAAGGAATATTATGATGCCAATCCGGGTGGTGCAAATAAGCATCTTCAGTTTATCGCCTATGCTGAAATTGCCAATGAGATCTATGATACTATTCGTGATGCACCAAAGGTTATATCCGTTCCTGTATCCAACGGGACTCTGCTTGCCGGGATATACAGGGGATTCACCACACTGTACAAGAGGGGAAAAACCTCACGTATTCCCAAAATGGTTGCCGGATCGGCATTCAAGAAAAATCCCATCATTCTCTCCTATAAGCGAAATCTGGAAAGTTGTGAAGACATCAAACCGGAGGCCATAAAAGAGACCCTGGTCAATGAACCCCTGATCAACTGGCATTCCCTGGATGGGGATGAAGCACTGATTGCCATCCGTGAGTCCGGAGGTTGGGCAGATGATATCAGTGACTCAAAACTGTTAAGTTACGCTAAATCCCTCCGCGATAAGGAAGGACTAAACGTTTTGCCTGCCTCAACAGCAGGCTTGATTGCCTTTTTACAGGAACATTATCGTGAGTCCATGGAAGGAGATCGATATGTCTCTGTATTAACAGGAAGGAAATAAACGATTAAATGAATCAAACAATGGAAGGAAATGCAATTGTGTATTGTGAGGGTGCTTTTAACACCACCAACGGAAAAACAGCACACGGTCTTGTACGATTTACAGATAGATACAGGGTTATTGCTGTCATTGATTCACGTTATGCCGGGAGGGATGCCCTGGAAGTCCTGGATGGAAAATTCGGGGGAGTTCCTGTGGTATCATCACTGGTTGAAGCGATTGAGGTAGGAAAAGGGAAAGGAGCCTATCCAACTCATCTGGTTATCGGGATTGCCCCCGATGGCGGCAAACTTCAGGGTAATACCTGGAAAGATGTCAAATATGCACTGGAACATAAGCTCAATATTGTATCCGGTTTGCACGATTTTATTTCTGATGAAGAATTGTTTAGGGACATTGCCAGGGAGAACGAGTTGACCATACGGGATGTCCGTAAACCCCCGATGAGGAAATACCTGCACTTTTTTTCGGGGAAGATTGAGAAAGTGGATTGCCTGAAACTGGCTATACTGGGAACTGATTCTGCCGTTGGCAAGCGAACAACTGCCTGGAGAATTGTTCACGGATTGTGGAAAAACGGGTACAAGACAGAACTGATCGGAACGGGTCAGACTTCCTGGATGCAGGGAGCACGCTATTCTGTAATTATTGATTCCCTCGTAAATGATTTTATTGCGGGTGAGATCGAACATGCCGTTTATTCGGCATGGGTCGATGAGAAACCGGATGTGATCGTCATCGAAGGGCAGGGAAGCCTGATGAACCCGGCATACCCGGGGGGATATGAGATCCTTGCTGCCGGGCGTCCCGATTTCGTGATCTTACAGCATGCTCCGAAACGACTTGAATACGATGGCTTCCCCGGGTATGCAATCCATCCGCTGGAACAGCAAATAGAAGCCATTGAACTCATTTCAGGTAAGAAAGTATTAGCCATTACCATCAATCATGAAAATATAGAGATGGAAGATGTACCTGCCATTTGTTCATCCATTTTTAATACGACCGGTTTGCCTGCCTTTGATGTCTTACTGAACGGTGCGGATGAACTCGTTCAAATGCTTAAACCACATATTAAGCAGATGACCATTCCTTTAATTAGTTGATTCCCATGAAGAAAGATAAAATACCGGGAACAAACCATTCGGAACGGAATCCATTGGAGAAACTCGTGGTGATCGATAGGATGATCATCGGTCCGGTGACAATCCGGGGCAATAAAATCTCCTCACCCTACCGGATACAAATCGGTAAAGAGGAAGAATCAATGGAATTGGTCTACTCGTATGAAGAACAGGTATTCAATCCCGATGATGGCAGCAGCCCTAACCTGGCGAGCATGATCACGGCACAGGTAGCGCTGAACTATGGACTTTTTTGCAATGAGATCACATTCGACGGTGTATTCGATAATACCGATAAACAATTCATCCGGGATATGATGGAAAATACCTCGCGCGAGATCTATGTGAAAAAATTCCTGGAACCAAATCCTTTTCTGACAGGAACAAGCAGCAACATAAATGTTGTTAAACTCAGGAAATACACTGCGGCAAAAATAGATTTCATCAATACAAGTTATCCGGATTCTGACATTCAATGGGATGCATGGACTATTAACCGGAATCGACATGCCATTCTGAGCAGCGGGGGGAAAGACAGTTTGTTAACGTATGGAATTCTGAAAGAACTTGGAAAAGAAACCCATCCGGTTTTTATCAATGAGTCGGGAAGGCACTGGTTCACAGCCCTGAATGCCTATCGCCATTTAAAAAAAACGGAACCGAATACAGCACGGGTATGGAGTAATTGCGACCGGGTATATAACTGGATGCTTCGGTACTTTCCTTTTATCAGGAAGGATTTCAACACGGTTCGTGCGGATGATTATCCAATCCGTTTATGGACACTGGCTGTATTTATTTTCGGGGCAATCCCCATTGTACGGAAACGGCAGGCAGGCAGGATCCTGATCGGCAATGAATACGACTGCACCCGCAGGACTTCCTTTCAGGGAATAACACACTATGACGGGCTATTTGATCAGAGCCGTTATTTTGATAATGCACTATCGAGGTATTATCTGAAGAAAGGTTGGCGATTGAGCCAGTTTTCTATTCTTCGCAGCCTTTCTGAAATGCTGATATTAAAGGTTCTTGTAAAACGCTATCCGGAACTTCAGGAGCATCAGGTCTCCTGTCATGCAAGCCATGAATCCGGGGGACGGATCTTCCCGTGCGGAAAATGTGAAAAATGTCGCAGGATAGTCGGTATGCTCAAAGCCCTCGGTGAAGATCCATCAAGATGCGGTTATACAAAGGAGCAGATCGATCAATGTATCCAGGCTTTGCATTCCAGTAAGGTGAAACAGATCGGTACCGATGCTGCTCATCTGTATCACATGTTGCTTGAGCAAAGGATTATTGACTTGAATGAATATACGAAAGGCCTTGCCAGGGCTTATCCGCAGATCCTGAAATTGCGGTATGACCACGAGCGATCCAGGACCAGGGATATTCCGGAGGATCTGAGACACCCTGTTATCTCGTTGTTGCTCAACGATGCTGATGGTGCAGTAAAATACACCAACCGAAAATGGGAAGATTACAATGTCCTGACCTCAGAGGAAATGAAAACATTGTATCCGTTTGAAATGGATGCTCAACCAGTTGAAAACATGAAATCGAATCAGCAAACAGACAGGAGCTATTTGTGGGCCGAGCTTACCTGGCCTGAGATCAGTGAACGTTTGAATGAGATTGACCTGGCTATTTTACCCTGTGGTTCCATCGAACAGCATGGTCCTCACCTTCCGGTGGACACCGACTCTTTTGATGCGGAATACCTTGCCAAACGGGTAGCAGAAGCCTGTAGCCATCCCAAACCCCTTGTACTTCCTCCCATTTATTACGGTGTGTCCTACCACCACGAAGATTTCAAGGGAACAGTCAGTGTCAGCAATAATGCATTGTCTCATCTGGTGTATGATATAGGTATGAACCTTGCCAGGCAGGGGATAAAAAAGCTGATACTGGTAAATGGTCACGGTGATAATGCACCCACATTAAATCATGCTGCACAAATGATCAACCGTGACGCTGGTATTTTCGTGGCTGTGGACACAGGAGAGACAAGTGATGAAGATGTCCTTCAATTGATTCAGACAAAAAACGATATTCACGCAGGAGAAATTGAAACGAGTACATCACTGGCAACCCGACCCCACCTGGTAAAAATGGACCGGGCAAGGGATATGACCCTCAAATTTGGAAGCAGTTACCTGGATTTTTCTTCTAACAGAAGGATACCCTGGTATGTAAGGACAAAAAAAATCACGGAGAACGGTGTAATGGGGAATCCGATGAAAGCATCGGAGGGAAAAGGCAAGAAGATATGGGAGATCATGGTAGCGCATCTGGTGACCCTGATAGAAGAATTGAAAAACACACCGCTGGAGGACCTTTACCAGAAAAAATATTGAACAAGGCTTATGAAAATCAGGGAAACTGAAGCATGGGTGGTTCAGATGAAACTGTCTGAACCCTACACCATCGCTTACGAGACCATCGATCATGCAGATAATGTATTTATCCGGATCAGTACTACCGATGGCATAACCGGATTTGGATGTGCAGCACCCGACCAGGAGGTTACAGGAGAGACATCAAAAAGTGTGATGCATCACTTCCGGCATGTAATAGAACCAATCCTGAAGGACGCAGATCCACTACGTTACATTAAGCTTATCGAGAAACTGAAACACCACATTCCTGAAGCACCATCTGCCATTGCCATGGTGGATATGGCGTTGTATGATATCATGGCTAAAAGAGCCGGGATCCCGGTTTATAAGTTATTGGGTGGCTACAGGAGTCAGATTAAAACCAGCATTACCATCGGGATCATGCCGGTGCAGGAAACAATAAGTAAGGCTCTGGAATATAAGGAGAAAGGGTTTAAAGTGCTGAAGATAAAAGGTGGTATCAATGTTGAGGAGGATGTTGAGCGGATTATCAGAGTAAGAGAGGTTTTAGGCAAGGAGATAAAGATCCGGTTCGATGCTAATCAGGGGTACTCGGTCGAGGATGCCATCCGATTTTTCACCGAGACGAAAAATGCAAGGGTAGAACTGCTTGAACAACCCACCCGGAGAGATGAGATGGAAAAGATGGGTATAGTCAGTAAAAAAGTTGCTATACCGGTTATGGCTGATGAAAGCCTGATGAACCTGAGGGATGTTTTCCGTATGGCGAAGCGCGAACTGACGGATATGATCAATATCAAGCTGATGAAGGTGGGTGGAATTTCAGAGGCCTTACACATTAACTCGGTGGCGAGGGCAGCAGGTTTTGAGGTGATGGTGGGATGCATGGATGAGAGTGAACTGGGGATCTCTGCAGGACTCCATTTTGCCCTGGCACGACCAAATGTGATATATGCTGACCTGGATGGACACCTTGATCTGGTGGATGACCCAGCCCGCGGGTGTGTTATCTTGAAAGAGGGGGTGCTTTATCCAAAGAACATTCCGGGTTTGGGTTGGGAGGTTTGAAGGATCAACCGGTTTTTATTACTTTTGCCTTTTCTAAAGTCGAGAGATATTATTTAATTCATAATAAGTTTCATCGGAGAAATGCCGGAGTGGTCGAACGGGGCAGACTCGAAATCTGTTGTCCTGCCTAGCGGGACCGGGGGTTCGAATCCCTCTTTCTCCGCAATCCCAAACCAAACTGCGCAACAGCGCAGTTTTTTATTTGGACATGAAGCCGTTGAGAACTTGTTCTCATAAGGCTGAAATGATCAAATAATAATTACCCGCCAGGGTTGGTTTGGGATTGCAGGATCACCTACAGGGGATCACGAGCGAACGCAGAGAGCGAGTAATCCAAGAAAACTTGTTTTCTGATTCAGATGGCCGAACCAGACTTGTCTGGGTGAGGAGAGATGAAAATTAAAATACCTCCTTAATGCAATGAAGGAGGGAGTAATTTGGTCTGCAGATATTCCCCAACGGGATCATCCCGCCGTTAGCGGGATAATCCCACAAGCAACCCGCCAGGGTTGGTTTGGGATTGCAGGTATCTCCTAATGGGATTACCCTCCCGCATGCAGCGGGAGGATAATCCCGCAGAAAACATGTTTTCTAATTCAGATGGCCGAGCCAGACTTGTCTGAGTGAGGAGAGATGAAAATTAAAATACCTCCTTAATGCAATGAAGGAGGGAGTAATTTGGTCTGCTGGATTTCCCCAACGGGATCATCCCGCCGTTAGCGGGATAATCCCACAAGCAACCCGTTAGGATTTGGTTTGGGATTGCAGGATCACCTACAGGGGATCACGAGCGAACGCAGAGAGCGAGTAATCCAAGAAAACTTGTTTTCTGATGCAGATGGCCGAACCAGGCTTATCTGGGTGAGGACAGGATTGCTTTATTAGGATTTTGAAACATGGTTACTGAAATCCGGAATTTGTAACAGGAAACAAATCTATAATTGACTTTCATTAATAAAAATTCTAATTTTATATTTCATAATCCAACAATCCAAAATTCATGAAGAAGGTATTATTTTAAGAAGTGTTGCAAAATCCGGACAGACTGAGCACTTCATCCCGGAACAAACTGAGCATATGATTACGGAAATGGCTGAGCACCTAAAACCGGAAAGTAAACATCACAATATCCATGCAAAACAATAATTTGGCTAAACTTCAAAAATACTGCTTACTTTAAACCGGTAATGGGTGCTCACTAACACCGGAATTTGTACACAAACTTACAAAAACAAGTATTAACAACCTCGCAAACAGCCATTTAGCAGAGCCTAACACATGGGACTGACGAGGCAGTGCTGTAGGATAAAATAAATAATGGATTTGCTGCAAACAGCTATAAGGTCTGCAATAGTCGCAGGAAATGAAATAAATAAAATATATAGGACCGGTAAGGTTAAAACACGATATAAAGCCAACAGATCACCTGTCGTCACTGATAAGGGTCAGCAAGAGAGTAGGACATGCAGGTGATGATATAGAATATGCATTGCTTTTTGATGGCTTAAAGGCTGAGCGTGAGCAGGGAATAACCATTGATGTAGCTTACAGGTATTTCTTAACAAATAAAAGAAAATTCATTATTGCAGAAACACCCGGACATGAGCAATACACCCGAAATATGGTAACCGGTACCTCCACAGCAAACCTGGCAATAATTCTGACAGATGCTACCAAGGGAGTAATAACACAGACCAAACGCCACACCTTTATGGTGTCATCACTGGGGATCAAGCATGTTGTGCTTTCTGTCAACAAGGTGTACCTTGTTGATTATGATGAAGCCACTTTCGATAAGATAAGTAAAGATTACAAGCTTTTTATTACCTGGCTTAACATCCCTGATGTGGAATGTATTCCCATATCTGCATTAAAAGGAGACAATGTTAGTCGATGTTTCGGAAAGGATGAGCTGGTATCACGGGAAGAGCATGATGGAATATCTTGAGACGGTGCATGTGAGTAGTAACCATAACTTCGATAATCTCAGGTTCCCGGTGCAATATGTTCTGATACCTGACAGAGCTTTCAGGGGATTTTCAGGAAGGGTGGCTTCAGGTGTGATCAAAGACGCTGACGAAGATATGGTTTTACCTTCAATGAAAAAATCGAAGGTGAAGTCAATTATTACCTACAAAGGAAAGAAAAAGGAGGCTTTTCCACCTCAATCGGTTACAATAACTCTAAAAGATGAAATAGACATTTCAAGGGGTGAGATGATCACTCATCCCGATAACGTTCCAAAGGTTGACAGGCATTTTGAATCTTCGCTGGTATGGATGGATGAAACAGAGATGGATGTTTCCAAAACATTTTATATTAAGCACAATACCAATACATCCCGTGCAAGGATTGATGAGGTTCAACACAAGATTGATGTTAATACACTAGAGAGAAAAAAAAAGGAAGCATTTGGCCTGAATGATATAGGCAGGGTGGTATTGACAACGAATAAACCATTATTTTTTGATCCCTACCGCAGGAACAGGAACACAAGGTCATTTGTACTTATCGACCCTGTAAGCCACAATACCTGTGCAGTAGGCATGATCCTTGACAGGAGGGCAAGCAACAAGCTGCCATCGAGGATCACAGATATTGACAGAGAAAACATACTCCAGGGTAAAAGCCTTGTCACCACTGAAGAAAGGACAAAACGCTACGGGCACAGGGGAGCAACCATATGGATAACCGGCTTACACGGCTCAAGAAAGAACGATCTTGCCTATACCCTTGAAAAGGAACTATTTGATAAGGGAGCTTCAGTTGTATTGCTGGATGGCAGCACGGTGCGCAGTGGCCTCTCTAGGGAACTCGACTACTCCTCTGCCGACCGTGCGGAACACCTGCGAAGGGTAGCACATATTGCCCGTATATTAAATGATCAGGGGATAATAGCTATCTGCTCCTTTATATCACCTGATGAAGCAATCAGGAACCAGGTAAAAGAGATAATAGGTAAAGACAGATTCATTCTGGTTTATATGGATGAAGATATTGAGTATTGTAAATCTAACAAATCCGAGTTGTATGAACTTGCAGAACAGGGAAAAATATCAAATATACCTGGTGTTGATATTGATTATGAGTTGCCCCAAAAACCGAAATATGTATTGAAACACACAAATATCAGAGAAAAAATCACCAATTTATCATAAGGAAACTGATTTAATGTCCAACACGGAGAATAATAGAAGAATTGCCAGGAATACAGCCATGCTGTATTTTCGTATGTTCCTTACAATGGGTGTATCGTTATATACTTCCCGCATTGTGTTAAATACATTAGGGATTGAGGATTTTGGTATTTATAACGTAGTTGGGGGTGTTGTGATGATGTTCTCATTTCTGAATGCTTCCATGTCTTCTGCAACACAACGTTTTCTTTCTTTTGAATTAGGAAAAAATGATTTCGTTCAGCTCAAAAAGGTATTTAGCATGAGTGTTAATATTCATGCTATTATTGCAGTCGCCGTTCTTATTTTGGCTGAATCCATCGGACTCTGGTTTTTGAATGCCAAGTTGGTTATCCCTGTTGAAAGAATGGAGGCAGCTAACTGGGTATATCAATTTTCTATTTTGTCTTTTATGGTGACTATAATGAGTGTGCCTTATAACGCAACAATCATTGCATATGAGCGCATGAAAATATATGCTTATGTCAGCATTGTCGAGGTCGTATTAAAACTAATAGTTGTCTTTGCATTGGTATGGATTGGATTTGACAAATTAAAGATGTATTCAATTTTAATTTTTTGTGTAACTGCGTTGATCTGGATGATTTATAGAATTTATTGCGGACGAAATTTTACAGTAACAAACTATAAATTCTTCTTGGAAAAATCGTTATTTAAAACTTTAATGGACTATGCGGGTTGGAACCTTTTTGGCAATGTAGCAAGTGTAGCTATGGGTCAGGGTGTAAACATATTACTAAATCTATTTTTTGGACCTGTTGTTAATGCAGCCAGGGGTATAGCCTTTCAAGTCAGAGGTGCAATCTATGGATTTGTTACCAATTTTCAAATGGCCATGAATCCACAAATCATTAAATCCTATGCAGCCGACGATATAAAATACATGCATCAAATCATTTTTCAAGGGGCAAAATATTCTTTCTTTTTGCTTTTCATGTTATCATTGCCTATTCTTCTGGAAACAGAAATCATCCTTAAATTGTGGTTGAAAATTGTGCCTGAATATACCGTAATTTTCACTAGACTGGTGCTAATAAATATTCTGATTGATAGCATTTCAGGCCCATTAAGGACAGCCGCACAAGCTTCAGGAAAAATAAAGAAATATCAGGCCATTATAGGAGGATTATTATTGTTAATTCTTCCAATGTCATATCTATTATTAAAAATGGGTTTTCCACCACAAATTACATTGTATGTAAGTATTTCTATTTCTATCGTTGCATTATATGCCAGGCTTTGGATAATAAGCCCTTTAGTCAAGTTATCCATTGTAAAGTTTTCACAAAACGTGTTGGTTCGCGTTTTATTGGTTGCTGGGGGATCGGTTATTTTCCCATTAATGGTAAAACATAGTATTAATCAGGAATTAATCCGATTCTTTGCTGTAGGAATATCATCGGCTTTGTCGGTCATATTTGCCATATACTGGTTAGGATTAAGAAAAGAAGAGCAACTTTTCATGAGAAATAAAGCAAACAACTTATTGTTAAAATTAAAGCGAAATACAAAAGAACTCTAATTTCAGGGATAATACGAAAATCAAGAAATATTGAATAACATACCCAAAGTAATAGAATTAGTGGTTAACAATGATCTTTGTATCGGCTGTGGCATATGTATTTACAAATGTCCAAACAGAGCACTAGAAATGAAATGGAATGAGTATGGATTTCTTGTACCCGAGTTAATTGATAGCTGTAATTGCGATGAATCTTGTATTACCGTTTGTCCGTTTAATCCCTATCCGGAGGAAGAAGCAGAAACTGAAAATGAATTAGCTGAAATATATCTGAAGGATGCAACTTTATTTCATCCACAAGTAGGCAAATACAGTGGTATCTATGCTGGTTATTCCAATGAATATCGGTTAACATCTTCATCCGGCGGCATAGCTACATTCGTTTTAACTGAATTACTTGAGAGAGGTATTGTTAATCATATATTTTCAGTTAAAGAGTCCAGTATACCGGGAATTCATTATGAATATGCACTTAGTAACAACAAGCAAGAACTAATAGATGCATCTCGAACCAGATATTATCCGGTAACATTGGCAACAGTATTTTCGAAAATAAATGAATTGGAAGGGAAAGTCGCCATTATAGGTGTTGCCTGTTTCATTAAAGCCGTACGTCTTCTTCAAAGCAATGAATCTAACTTAAATGATAAAGTTCAATTCTTGGTAGGTATAATTTGTGGAGGCGTTAAAAGTCGTTTTTTTACAGAATATCTTGCTGAGAAAGCTGATGTGCCCAAACACCTTTGTTATAAGCCTGAGTTTCGGATTAAAGATCTGAATAGTACAGCTTCCGATTATTCTTTTGGATGTTTTAGCAGCAAGGATAATCAGAAGAAGACAATTAAGATGCGAGCTGTGGGCGATATGTGGGGAACTGGTCTTTTTAAAGCAAATGCTTGTGATTTTTGTGATGATGTAACAACAGAATTGGCTGACATCTCCCTTGGAGATGCGTGGTTGGAACCTTACAATAAAGACGGTTATGGCACTAATGTTGTTGTAACACGTTCTACACTTGCTGAAAACATTATAAGAGAAGGAATCAGATCAACTAAAATTCATTTAGAAGAATTAACTTTAAATAGATTTCTTTATTCCCAGCAAGGAAGTTATAATCATAGGCATAGAGGTTTACCTTACAGAATTAGACGAGCTAAAAAGAAGGGATGTTTAGTTCCTCCAAAGCGCTCTATTATTCGAAAGTCGTTAACTTTCGATTTTAAAATTGTACAATTTTATAGAATGAAAGTTCGCAAAATGAGCCTTGATGTATGGAAAAACAATCTTAATGCAATTCTGTTTGATGAAAAGATGAAGAAAAACTTGTTTTTACTTAGAAAAGTAACGCTTCTATATCATTATAAGAAAGCGATTATTAATAAACTAACTAAAAATAAGAACTAGGGAGTTCATGAGAATAGGTATACTAACACAACCATTATACGCAAATTATGGCGGCTTATTGCAAGCTTATGCTTTGCAAAAGCATTTAAAAAGAATGGGACATGAGGTGTTGACCATTGATAGAGTGTTAAAACAACCTACATATTTAAGAATATTATTTTCAATTTTTAAAAGGGCGTTTTTTCATTACATCTTAAGAAGAAAAGGAAACTATCCAATAATTCCGCCATTAAAAAAGCGACACACAAGCTCATTTGTACAAAATTACATATCAACAACCCATAGGTTTAATTCAAATATTAATAAATCACTACAATTAAAATATAATTTTGATGCGTATATTGTGGGTAGCGATCAAGTCTGGCGTCCCAGATATTCTCCATACCTTCCGAATTATTTTTTTAATTTTTTGGTTGGAATTAATAATGTAAAACGTATAGCTTATGCTGTTTCATTTGGCGTAAGCGATTGGGAATTTACAGTTAGTCAGACAGAGAAATGTTCTGCTTTGGCGAAACAATTTGATGCGATTTCTGTGCGAGAAGATTCTGCAATAAAATTATGTAAAGATCATCTGGGAGTAGATGCTGTTCATGTTGTAGACCCAACCATGCTCCTGGAAAAAGAAGATTATATAGATATAATTGGGATCAGTAGACATCATGAGGACATTGAGAAACTAACAACTTACATTCTTGATGAATCTGAAGAAACAAATAAGATCGTTCAAAAAATAGCACAACAATTAAATTTGCTTCCAAATAAGAAAATTTCCCATCAGATACAATCAAAACTAAAGAACAATATCGTTCCACCTGTAGAAGATTGGCTTAGTGGCTTTATTAATGCTAAATATGTGGTAACTGATTCATTCCATGGAACGATTTTTTCAATTATTTTCAATAAGCCTTTTATCGTTGTTGGGAATTTACATCGTGGTATGGCCCGGTTTTCTTCATTGTTGAAGATGTTTAATTTAGAAAACCGAATGATAGTAAATGCTGGAGAATTGACAAGTGAAAAGGTCATTGCAGAAATAAATTGGGAATTAGTAAATAATATAATAAAGAAGGAACAAATAAAAGCAAGAAGTTTCATTGAAAATGCTCTTAAAAGCTCAAACTCGAATTAAGAATCATATAAAATAAATTTTTGTGTTAAAATTTTCAGTTATTATTCCACTATATAATAATGAATTGGGCATCTCATCAACAATTCAATCGGTACGAAATCAGACATTCCGTTCTTTTGAATTGATTGTGATCAATGATGGATCTACAGATAACGGGCTTAAAATAGTTGAATCCATTAAGGACAATCGTTTACTGGTAATTAATCAAAAAAATGGAGGTGTTTCTTCAGCAAGGAACACTGGCATCAAAGCAGCTAAAGGCGATTTTATTGCATTTCTGGATGCCGGTGATTTATGGGAACCGAAATACCTGCAAACAATGAAACGGTTAATTGATGATTTTCCCGAAGCTTCATTTTTTGGATGTCAATTCGGTATTAAGAAAGGCAATAGAATTGAAATTGCTAATGGAATCCACAAAAAAAGAGGTTACATTAAAAATTATTTTAAAGAAGCTTTTGAAGTACCGTTGGTATCGTCGTCAAGTATTATTATTCAAAAATCTTGTTTTGATAAAATAGGTCTGTTTAATACTAAATATTCGAGAGGAGAGGATCTTGATGTCTGGAGTCGATTGGCTCGAAAATTCAGATTGGCTTTTGAACCTACGTTATTAAGTTATTATGTACAAGATTCCGAGGACCGTGCCAGTAAAAAAACAGGGAGATTTAATAATTATTATTTGGAGTATAAATTATTTTCATTAGCAGTCGAAGAAAGAAATTATTTTACAAATAAAGCTTGTACTGTATTTTTGGAATTTTTAAAAAACAAGAAATTTGTAGAGGCAATAAAATTTGTGAAAGAATTTAATTTCTCCTTTGTCTTCATTTTAATCCGTTGTATGAAGTTGGTTGTATTAAAATATCTGACTTAAATACCAATTATGCAACTTTCTTTCTGTAAAATCATTGAACCACCATCACATATTGACAGAATATTTAATCGCCATTAAAGTCTTGAGGATTCAAGCTTGCGCGTTATTGTATAATCAATAACTTTAACACTATTAATCCTTTTCATCCTGGTTTAAAAAGGGATTGAGAGAGCGGAGATGTATAAATCAAGAATTATATATTCTAAATAATTTCATCAAACAAGCGTAGATGATTAAGGGAAGCTTACAGTGGGATTAATGAGATAAAATTAAATAAACACTCATAATGAAAGTAGGAATTCATAATGTTGATGATCCCAGGCATAAAGAATTTGTAAATAAGTATTACAGGATACTTGAGGGAAATGGTATTCCGGTAATATGGCTTGATATTAATCAGACTGACTTTTGGGATCAGGTGAAAGAGCTTGATTATTTCATCTATAGATGGAGTCATTGGGTTGATCATCAGCAAATAGCAAAATCCATTCTGCCTGTGATTGAGTTTAATCATAATATAAAATGTTTTCCTGATTATAATACTTGCTGGCATTTTGATGACAAAATCAAACAATATTATCTACTAAACTCTTTGGGCTTCCCGGTCGCTGAGAGTTGGATTTTCTGGGATAAGCATAAAGCGATGGAATGGATTGATCATGCAGAGTTTCCCAAAGTTTTTAAGTTAAGGGGGGGGGCTTCTTCTTACAGTGTTCTATTGGTGAATAATGCTAATCAGGCAAGAAGATTGGTCAAAAGGATGTTTACTAAAGGGTTTCTACCTTATAATGTAAAAATGAAAGGAAGCCTGACTTCATCTCCTTATCGTACACTAAGAAAAATTGCCAAGAAAGTAAAGAATAAATTCCTATCATTGGAGAATCCCTATTGGGCAATACATAAAAACTATATTTTGTTTCAGAAATTCATGCCTGGAAATGACTTCGATACCCGTGTAAATGTTATAGGAGATAGAGCATTTGCATTTAGAAGATTTAACAGGAAAAATGATTTTCGATCGTCAGGAAGCGGATTAGTCGATTACCAGACCGATGAGATAAATCACAAGTTCATTGAGATTGCATTTGAAATTTCAAAGGCTCTCGGATTTCAGTCCATGGCTTATGATTTTTTATGGGATACAAATCATGATCCTGTACTTTGCGAGATTAGTTATACATTTGTGGATAGAAACGTTTATGACTGTCCCGGGTACTGGGATCCCCAATTAAATTTCCATGAGGGTAATTATTGGCCTCAGCATTGCCAGTTGATGGATCTGCTTGGAGTTCAGGACCTGAAACCTGTATCGTTTAATAAGCTTTGATAATCATGCTCTAATCAACAATTGGGATGAGCAAAATAGATTTTCTCTATATACCAGATTTACTGGAAGTTGACAGGAGTATTTCAAGTCTTGGCATGATTTATGAAAAAGACAAATTGAAACCACTACTGGCTTCAATAATCCTGAATAATGAGGAATTTAAGGGAAATATATCAGGTAAAACTATTTTGCTGAAGCCAAATTGGGTGCTACATCCAGAAAATTCCATACAAGATATTTGTTTAATAAGCCACCACGAGGTTCTTTTTGCGACCCTGGAATTATTACTTGAACTGAATCCCAAGAAACTGATAATAGGGGATGCTCCCCTGCAGAGATGCAACTGGGATAAACTTCTGACTTCTTCATTCTACGAAACTATTGATTGTTTGAATAGGGATCATTTGAATAAAATTGAAATCATTGATTTCAGAAGAGTAGTACTGGATAGCAGAACTGGAAAAATCTCAAAGAATTTGAGGCCAATCGAAGACTATATAATTTTTGACCTTAAGGATA
The DNA here is from genome assembly GCA_964389685.1 of uncultured Rikenellaceae bacterium. Taxonomy (GTDB): domain Bacteria; phylum Bacteroidota; class Bacteroidia; order Bacteroidales; family VadinHA17. The sequence goes on along the minus strand of CAYMFM010000028.1, from coordinate 23,448 downwards.
AAAGCAATCTTGAGCCCATAAGTAGTGATAAGAATATTTTCAGGGTGACAGAGTATGATCCCAGAAGATTAGGGACGGCACATAAAAAGGGCATTCATAAATATTGTATTACGAAGAAGTTGTTTGAGGTTGACACAGTATTAACTATGAGCAAGTTTAAAACGCATCAGAAGGCCGGTATTACAAATGCATTAAAAATTCTAGTTGGAATTAATGGTGACAAAGCTTTTCTGCCTCACCATCGTATTGGTGGGACAAAAACAGGGGGAGATTGTTACCCCGGGTTTAATCCGATTAGAAGAACTTCCGAATTTTTCATGGATCATGCGAATATACACAGGGGGAATGTATTAAATAAGATATTGAAGAAAGTTTCACATGCTCTTTGGAAAATTGCCGGAAATTCCTCTTACTATAACCTCTCTGCTGCCTGGTATGGCAATGATACAACATGGAGAATGGTTCTTGATTTGTATTTAATAGCTTTATGTGGAAATTCAAGTGGGGAGATTGCACCAAAACCTGTTAGAAAGCTATATAACTTAACTGACGGTATTATAGGTGGTGAAGGTGATGGACCACTTAAGCCAGAACCTTTTCCGCTGGGGTTTCTTAGTTTTTCTGATGATTCTTTTCTTACGGATCTTCTCTATTCAAAACTAGCTGGGATTGATAGCGACAAAATTCCATTAATCAAAGAGGGATTAAGGATATGGGGTTTATCAGATTATGAGCTTCGTTTAAACAATATTCCGACAAAACTTAATGCTATACTAAAACATTCTATCAAAGCAAAACCCCCTCCTGGCTGGGTTGACCGTTTTTAGGATAATGATTGATAAGAGGACATATTACCTGTTTATAAACTCACTCCGCGGTGGTGGTTCCCAGAGGATTTGCGTTACACTCGCTAATGGACTTGTAAAGAAGAATTTCAGAGTTAAGCTAATTTTACTGGAACATACCGGAATCTATATTGGGGAGATATTGAATGAGGTTGAGATTATCAACCTTGGGAAGAAACATGCCAGGAGTTCATTGCTCCCTATTATTAAAATGTTAATTCGTGAGAAACCTGATTCAATCCTGGTATTTAATCATCAATTGGCTATTCAACTTATCATCGCCAGGTTCTTATTAAGGAAAAGGTTCAGGATTGTTAACAGGCATATCAGTAATTTGGTTGAAGCAAAGGCAAATGAAGTCTCTTTGTGGCATAAATATGGTGTTCATTATTTTGTCAAACTTCTTTATCAAAATGTTAATACCATTATAACACAATCAAAAGGGGTTATAGATCAATTGGTTCATTATTATAAGATTCCGAGAAATAGAATAATCCATATTCAAAATCCAGTTTCAGAACAGATCAGATTAGCGTACCTTAATGCAGCAAAGACAAAAGCTCAAAACGATAAACACAACGTTGTCCTCTATGTAGGAAGGTTAGTTAAGATAAAGCAGGTTGATTTTCTGATTGAGACTTTTAGTAAGTGTTTATTAAAAAAGAAGAATTTGTATTTGAAGATTTGTGGTGAGGGACCTGAAAGAGAGAATCTTGAAATATTAGCAAAGGAGAAGGGCATACAGAAGAATGTTGATTTTTTAGGTTATGTTGAGAATATTTATAATGTTTATTCTCAGTCCGGAATGCTGGTTTTGACATCGAGATATGAAGGTTTTCCAAATGTTCTAATTGAAGCAATTACCATGGGACTGCCGATAGTAGCCTTTGATTGTGACTATGGACCATCTGAAATTATCATTGAAGACATTAATGGTTACCTGGTTCCTCAAAATGATACAGAGACTCTGGGAAAAAGAATATTGCAGACTCTGGATAAAAGTTGGGATATTCACAAGATAAGGGAAACGGGCTCCAGGTTTTATCTTTCAAATATAGTCGGTCAATACATTTCGGTACTAAATTCCTGATATTGTGCTCGATATTAACATGCAAAATGAAGGCTGGACTCCAAGAGGAATATTCTACTTTGGGTCCTTTGCATTAGGCATTCTATTGATTTTAAATAAAAGTCTTTATAAGATCCCTTACCTTGACTGGGGCCTTGCTGCTTTTATTTTTTTAATTCTCGTACTATTTTTTGCAGCTCGTGGCAGAATTAAAGTCCAGGAGCTTCAGGTATTCGTTTTACCCTTGCTTTGGTTGGCTTATGCCCTTCTTATGACCTTTTTTGCTGTTGACTGGAAGCATCATATTTTGCAAATTCTTTTGGTGGCAGGTTTGTCGTTGCTGGCAAGTGGATTGATCATTGCAGTGTTTACCGATTACCGAAGAGGCATTGCAATTTCATGGATTGTTTCCTTCTGGGTATTGATTAATTCCTTTTTGCTGATTCTATGGATTACCAATAGAATAGAGTACTCTGGAGATAGCTTTTCAGGATTATTTGGTAACAGGAATAATTTCAGCTTACAAACCGTGATTTTAATTTCACTCACCTATTTTTTCGTTCAAAAAAGTCTGTGGAAAACAATCACCATCATACTGGGTATCATCCTGATTCTGGCAAGTCAGTCCATTACAGGATTTTTATCCATAGTTTTTATATTGGCTTATCCAATCTATGTTGCCAGCAATCGTAGTAGAAGAGTAATAATTATTATTGTTTCGATAGCTGTGATAATTCTTACCTATTTATTAGTTGGAAATTTAGCAGCGAGGATTGACAGGTTTGTTTTGTTATTGTCAGATCCACAGCTGCTTAAGGAAAACGAAAGTGTATTTTTAAGATCATGGGCATATACCGAGGGCTTTAAGGTATTTCTACAGAATCCACTTAGTGGAGTCGGGGTGGATAATGCTCGCTATGTATTGATCCCTCCTGAAGGTATCTTTTCACATGGGACTGGAATGATGAGTCACTCAAACTATCTTGAGATGTTGCTAAATGCTGGTCTTCCCGGCTTTATCCTACACTATGGGCTACTATTATATATACTTCTTAAAGTTACTGTGCAGCATCCACTGATAACCCAAATAAAAACTTTAATAGTATTTTACTTCTTTATAAGTTTCACGGCAGTTACTTATAATCAGTTCTCAGGTTTATTCCTTTATGATTTGCCAGTATTTCTGTATTTGTTCCATCCCAACATTGAAAGGAAATCATGATACGAGTTTTATACATTGTTTCAACACTCAAACTTAGTGGACCATCAAACCAGCTTTACAATATTATCAAGAATCTGGATCGTAAACATTTTGAACCTTTCATCATTACTTTATCCAAAGAACCTGAAAGAAGTAGAATGTCTGATTTTATTGAGATGAATATTAAAATTCACTCTCTAAAGCTTTCTAGACTAGTTGGCTTTATTCTGATTAATACGAAAATAAGGAAAATATTATCCCAAATTAAACCGGATATTATACATACTCAGGGCATAAGGGCAGATATATTAAGTGGACTTAGATTGTCAAAAAAGTATAAGACAGTTGCCACATTGCGTAATTACCCGTTCGATGATTATCCTATGACATATGGGAAGCTTCCGGGAAGATTGATGGCAAGAATTCATTTATTTGTCCTGGCTAGGATTCATGGACCAGTGGTCGTTTCCAATAGTATTTCTCAAAGATTAAAAAAAGAACGGAATTTAGAACTAACACCAATTCAAAATGGTGTAGATGAGAATAAATTTTACTTGGTCAATAATACTAAAAGGATGTCATTAAGAGAGGAACTGGGTTTACCGAAGGATAAAATTCTATTAGTTTCTGTTGGACATCTTTCATCAAGGAAGAATTCTAAAATGATAATTGAAGCATTTCAGCGATTGGAATCAGCAAATGATTTAGTTTTGATTTTTTTAGGTACGGGTAAACTTGAGCAATCATGTAAGAATATGATTCAGTTTGGTGATCAAATAAAATTTTTAGGCAAAATTAATAATGTGGATCAATATTTAAAGGCGGCAGATTGCTTTATATCTTCCTCTAAATCTGAAGGTTTGCCTAATTCAGTTCTCGAAGCCATTGCTTGTGGTTTGCCAGTACTTTTATCTAATATTCCTCCACATGTTGAGATATTTGAGGATTACCATTGTCCATTTCCATTCTTTGATGTATTTGAAATTGATGAACTTGTAGCAATTCTTGAGAATTTGACCAGGGATAAGTTGAATGAAAGCCGGGATTTCTTCATGAAAGTGTTTGCCGAAAACTTCACAGCAAATATCATGTCCAACAAGTATCAAACATTGTATAATAAATTACTAAAACAACACTGACAATTCAATGATAATCGTTTATAGTTAATAGATTATATGAATCAGTTAGCAGTTTTATTACCTGTATATAAGGATGATAGCGAAGAATTGCTGAAAGCAGCTGTTGATAGCCTGCAAGCACAGTCTTTTAAGGAGTTTGATCTCTACATATTAGTGGATGGACCAGTTAACAAATTATTATGGAAGATCATTGAATCTTTCTTTGGCAAGTTTGTGTTTATAACTGCCTTTAAGGAAAATCGAGGCCTTCCGTCTGTCCTAAATGATGGAATAAATATTTGTGAAAAGAAAAAGTATGATTTTGTGGCAAGAATGGATGCTGATGATATAGCTCATCCTGATCGCTTTCGAAAGCAAATAAATTATTTAAATAATCATCTTGAAGTTGATTTAGTAGGGACGCAGGCATTCTTAATTAATAATGAAAGCAAAATAATTGGAGAAAAATATGTAGCGCTTCGTACAAACTTTAATCAATTACTTAGGAGAATTGATGTAATTCATCCATCCACAATGTTCAGGATAGCATTCTTTAAAAAATTCGGATATTATAATCCATATTATAAAAACTCCCAGGATATGGATTTATGGTTAAGAGCTACTTCGAAGGGTGCCATTATTCATAATATAAATGAAAAGTTGTATTACCTGAGATTTGACGCCGAAGTTATTAAACGAAGGAAGAGGGGACAGTTTTATAGGATCAAGATAAAAAAGCAATATTTCTCGGGCTGGAGGTATTTAATAGCAATTATACCAAATCTCCTGGTAATTGCATGTCCAGCCTTCATCTTAAAAATTATTCTGAAGTTAAAGACGAATAAACCCGGATTGGGATGACTGAAATTGGCCAGATAATAAAAGAACCTGAGAAACTTCAGTGATATGAAAATTGCATTGCAGAAGTTGAAGAAGAATACACTTGTTGAGATATATATAATTAATATTATAATTCTCTGTTATGTATTCAGAACTTCTATTCCTCCGTTAAAATATTTATTTATTGCATTATCCGTTGGTTTTTTTCCATATATGGTGATTTACTATTGGAATAGATTCAGAAAAACGTTTAAGGCTTATGCCCGTTCTTTTTTTCTTATTCTGCTTCTTTCGATAATCCTGATCGGTGCTTTTTTAATTTCTGATAAAAGATACATTGTAGTTTTCAAGGATGTTGTGAATACCTTGGTTCTACTCTTTATTTTCTTCTCGATGTTCTTGGTTATTAATGAAAAAAAGAAATCGGCTTTATTCGTAAATAGCTTTATTAAATTAATTATCGTATTTGGTTTATTAATTTCATCCTATGGATTGTTTACTTTCTTCGTCCCTTATGGCGAATCGGAAATTCTATCCTTAAGTAAAACCTTCAGCACGACTGAAGGTTCTCCTCAAATAGATTATAATTTTGCATTGTTGCCAATATTCTACGGCTTATTGGCAATACTGAACTTTTTTTCAGTGGATGTTCCTCTTAAGACCAAACGAATCTACACTTTAATTCTTATAATTTACACTGCTAACATTCTCATATCCGGTTCCAGAAGAGGAATCATTGTTTTATCATTCATTATTCTTGTGTTACTGGCTATTAAATTTATTACGCTTTTTAAAAATGGTGCTCGATTTAAAGCATTAAGTTCGAATGTCAATTATTTCCTTCTAGTTATTTTTATTATCGCAATTGTATTATCTACATTCTTTTTACTAGTCCCACATAAGCAAAGGAATAAGACAATTGCATTTATTTGCCCGAATACAGCATCCATCCTTAAAGAGAAGATCTCTCTGACTGTTTGTAGTTACTTCTCAATCTTTAATGAGAGTTATGATTATTCATTTATGTATAACAAGCTATGGATTCCATCATTTGATCCTGTTAATCCCTATTCATGGTGTACGCAAAAGTTCACTGAAATACATTCATTAGAAGGTGACCAGTCGCACATCATTCCTAATGGAGCAGTAGGTTGTTTATTTGATAAAACAGTACATCCGGCTATATGGTCAGGTGATGCATATATGTATAATAAAATCTATGATGGCAATGCTCAACCTGGAGAATTTATATTGGCCTCAGTATATTGTTTTGTTTCAGAAGATTTCAATGGGGACTGGGTGCGATTAAGTGCGGCTGGAAATACCGACCAGGCTAAATCATATTATGATCTGAGACAAAAAGGTAAATGGCAGAAACTGAAAATAGCGGTTGAATGTCACGGTGGTCCAGCACCTATTCTTTTGTTTTTCAGTCAAAGGGGTGTATCTGATTTCTCAAATCTTGAAGGGCATGTCATTTTTGCGTATCCTGAATTTGAGCAATTAAATCAGGATATTTCGAAAAATAGGATATCTGCTGATCCCGACTTCTGGACAAGTCATAAATATAGCAGGGTGGATTCAATTACAGGCAAAAACTCAGAGATTGTCCCTCAAGAAGCGATTGGCTGTTTGTTTGATAGTACTTCAGATGCGGTTGTTTGGAACGGTAATGCGAATATGTTTAATGTTATTAGAAATGTAAGTGTCTCACCAGGTGATATTTTATTTGCTTCTATCTACTGCTATGTTTCTGAAGATTTTGAAGGGGACCAGATTCGATTTAGTTCAGGTAAGCGAACATCAGAGACCCTTACTTATTATGAAATGCATAAGAAAGGTGAATGGCAGAAGCTGAACATCACTGTTGAATGTTATCAAACTACGGCTGCAGTGGTAATATATTTAACGAAGAATGGAGTTGTGGATTTCTCGGACATGAAAGGACATGTAATATTTGCCTACCCTGAAATAGCTCATGTTAAACGCCGTGACCTTTCTGAGCATGAGTATTCCATTGATCCAATTTATTGGGCAAAACGAGAGTGCCGGATAATAGATGAATTGACAGGTGAAAATGTAGGAATAGTACCGGAAGATGCTAAGGGTTGTTTGATGGATAAATCCGTATCTGCGAGTACATTTGGAGGTGATGCCATTATGCATAATATTATTGGAAAGGAGACGGTTCACTCTGGAGATCAAGTCTATGCTTCAGTTTACTGTTATGTGACAGAGGACTTTAACGGAAACTGGGTCAGGTTAAGTGCAGAAGGTAATACATCAAAGAAAGCCGATTACTATGATTTCGAGAAGAAAGGAGAGTGGCAGCTTCTTCAGATTACAGCCGATTGTGATGATGGTGAAGCTCCTATTTATCTGTATTTCAGGAAAAATGGAGAGACAGATTTTACTAATTTGAAGGGGAGTGTAATATTTGCATATCCAAAAGTCAATATCATCAGGAAAACTATTGTTGGACAATTTACTATCCAGTCAGATGACAATTACTTGATGAGTTCAGCTAATCCTATTAGCATTCCATTAACTCTTCTTGCACAAAATATCAATCAAAATAATGATCGGGATCCTCTTAGAGCCTGGGTATCAAATTTTATCGCAGAAGATACATTGTATCATCCTTACAAAGCTCAGATAATTATTGATTCAGTTTCAAATGCATCTGTTGGGGAGCGAATCTACCGTTGGCAATTTGCTTGGAAGATATTTACAAAGGAGTATACCGGTATTCAGAAAGCTTTCGGTGGTGGGTTTGCTTATCTAAATTGGTATGGTTACTACTTCTATAATGACAAAACAAAAAGTGATTGGCCTCATAATCCTTTTATTTCTGTGCTGTTATATTCAGGAGTACTTGGATTAATTTTGTATTTATATTTAATATATAAGGTTTTTGCTATATACATCAAATATATTAAGGAATATTACATTTTGTTCGTATTCTTCTGTATCACATTTTTCTTTTCTTTCTTTAGTGCCGGCAATCCTTTTGATCCTCCGGTTATGGGATTTCTTGTAATGCTTCCTTTTTTAATTGATTATATTCATAAACATGACAAAAGTAGTAAGTCTGATAAACTTCTAAAGAGATAAAGTATTATGTATAAAATATTAATTACCGGTGCAAATAGCTTTGTCGGCCGTAGCTATTTAAAATCGTCGGATAATAAATATGTTGATGAAATATCTCTTATCGAGAACAAACCAGAAGAAATAGATTTCAGCAGTTATGATACTATTATCCATTTAGCTGCAATAGTACATCAATCCAGGAAAATACCCGATAGTGAATATTACAGGGTTAATCGAGACATAGCGATTGACGTAGCAAAAAGAGCAAAAGAATCTGGTGTTAAGCAATTCATTTTTCTTAGTACTGTAAAAGTCTATGGCGATTTTAACGCTGAATCCGGCCCTTGGACTGAAACATCCGAATGTCATCCTGAAGATCCGTATGGTAAAAGTAAATACGAAGCTGAAATTGAGCTTAGAAAACTTGAAGATGAAAATTTTACTGTCTCAATAATCAGAACGCCCCTGGTTTATGGTAAAGATGTAAGAGCAAATATGCTCAGTATAATGAAGCTGGTTGATAAACTACCAATCCTGCCTTTCGGTAAAGTACAGAATAAAAGAAGCTTTACATACGTAAAGAATCTTGTTGGCTTTATTGACCGGATCATCGAAAAACGAGCTTCAGGCGTGTTCCTTGCAATGGACTCAGAACCGCTGTCAACAACTGATCTGGTTAAACTTATCGCAAAATACCTGGACAAGAAAAGAATATTAATCAGGATCCCGAAGTTTTTAACCGGAATGAGTAAAAATTTCATACCAAATATTTTTGAGCGATTATACGGTTCATTCGAAATGGAAAACAGCATAACTCTAAATAAACTTGATTTTCAACCAGAATATTCAAGCGAAGAAGGGATAAAAGAGATGGTAACAGTATACCTTGACAATAAAAAGAAAGCCGGTAAATGAAGTTCTGGATTATTCTGCTTGCTGCATTGTTTTTATTATCGTTTGTCCTGACCTACCTGATCAGGGTATGGGCCCTGAAATACAAAATAATTGATATCCCAAACAGGCGAAGCTCCCACACATCACCAACACCGCGTGGAGGTGGCCTGGCAATAATAACATGCTGGTATATCGGAATCACTATACTTTTCTTTAATGAATTAATAAATGATCGTCTTTATTATGCATTTATTTCCGGATCATTGCTGGCAATAATCAGCCTTCTTGATGATCTTGTTTCCATAAAACCTTTAGTGCGCCTGCTGGCACAGTTTATTACAGCTGCACTTGCAGTGTTCTTCCTTGAAGGATTTGATGTTATTGAAATCTACAAGTGGAATATAGCTTCAGATATAATACTTATCCTTTTTGCTTTACTGGCAATAACCTGGTTCATTAACCTGTACAACTTCCTGGATGGTATCGACGGATATGCTTCTATTGAAGCAATCTGTATAGCAATAGTATTATTCATGTTTACTGGTAATAATGCAGCATTAATATTAATAGCTTCAATTGCAGGATTTCTGTTTTGGAACCGGCCAAAAGCTAAAATCTTTATGGGTGATGTTGGCAGTACCCAGTTGGGTTATATAATAATCGTTTTAGGAATACATCTCCATAATGATGGGCAGTTTAATTTTATAAACTGGATACTCCTCTCCTCTCCTTTCTGGTTCGATGCAACTCTTACACTATTCAGAAGATGGAGAAATGGTGAAACTCTCAGCCAGGCACATAAAAAGCATGTATATCAACGACTTGTTCAGGCCGGTTACAATCACCTCCAGGTCAATATGATCCTGATTGGCCTGAATATATATATTGCTGTTAACTTACTGCTGATCAGCAGATTTAATTACCTGATAATCCCATTGTTTTTAACAACGATTATCATTCTTTACCTGCTGACCCGGATTGTAGACAGAAAGGTGCCATTTTGATTTCAACCCGGAATAAATTATCTATCCTTCCCCGTTCTGAGCTCTTAAAAGATATATCAGTACTGGTATCCGGTACTGCATTGGCGCAACTGATCCCTATCCTTCTGCAGCCTGTTCTAAGAAGGTTTTTCTCACCTGATGACTTCGGTGCCTATGCCGTATACCTTTCTATTACAGGTATACTTGTTGTCATAGCGTCACTGAGATATGAGCTGGCAATAATACTGCCTGATAAAGATAAGACTGCGGCTAATGTTATGGTGTTGGCAATTCTTATAAACCTGATCTTCTCCATAACTTTGCTGGCAATTATTTTATTATTCGGGAATCCTATACTTAAACTTATAAACCTTCCAAAGAAATATTCAATATATCTTTATTTGATTCCAGCCGGTGTCTTTTTGTATAGTTTTTACCAGAGCCTGAATTACTGGCTGATAAGGGAAAAACGCTTCTTCTCAATATCGCTTAATAAATTTGTCAGGAGAGGTACTGAAGGTAGCGGCCAGCTTGCCTTTATGCTTGCGCAAAAGCCTGCCGGCCTGGTGCTGGGAGACATCCTGGGTCATCTTACAAATGGTATCTCAGGCACAATTCAGGTACTTAAAGCTAACTTCAGATTGGTATTCATAAGTATTACCAAAATCAGGTATGTATCCGTAAAATACCTTGAATACCCTAAGTTCAATGTACTTCCAGGCTTTATGAGTGCCTGCAGTTACCTGTTGCCTGCTATATTCATAAACAAATTCTTCTCGACTGATTATACAGGATATTTTGATCTGTCCAAACTTATGCTGTCAATCCCCCTGGCACTGATTGCAACTTCAATATCAAATGTGCTCCTGCAACGTATATCAGAGAATTTCAGGAAAAATGAAAGTATTTTAAGCGACTTGTTTTCAATATTCAGATTTGTATTACTGATTGCCCTGCTTGAAATAATAATTGTCAGAATCTGGGGAATTGAATTATTCAGTATCTTCTTTGGAACAGAATGGAAATATTCAGGTGAAATATCCCGTATCCTTGTATGGTCGTTTGCATTTAATTTTATAATTGCTTCGTTCAGCAGCATATTTATCTCAATGAAGAAAATTAAGATACTAAGCGCATGGCAGTTAATTTACTTTATTGCCATATTCTCACTTATTCTGTTCAGAAATTCTTCCTTTGAAATATTTATAAGAACCTACGTTTTAATAGAGATAAGTTGTTATACTCTTATCAGCCTGATAATGGTATTTATTATTACAAAACACGAGACCACTGTCAAAGAGGCTAAAACAAATAATAAGTGAGCACGAACAAGCAGATGAAAGTAATACTCATTGAACCAGTTTTACCTCATTACAGGAAGGATGTCTTCAGCCTGCTGTCAAATAATGAAAATTTCGAGATGAATTTCCTGGCGGGTAGCAAATACCAGAGAATAAAAAGTATTACTCCTGAAGGTAGTATAATAGCAGACCATTGTACATTCAGCTTTTTTAAGCACCGCTTCTATTACCTGAAAAGCGTACTTGAAAAATTAAGAAAAAATAAACCTGATATTATTATTTGTACAGGTGTCGACTTTCATCTTATTCATACTATTGTAATCTTTTTGTACTTCAGGCTTATTAAAAGAAGAAAATTTTTCTGGTGGTCGCACGCCACAAAAGGGAACCAGGGCAGATTAGGTTATTTAGTCAGAAAATGGATTTACAGAAAATCCAGTGGGATTATGGCATACAACCGTGAAGGAAGAGACAATCTCCTCGAAATGGGATTAAGTGATGAAAGGATAGCAGTGGTAAATAATTCTATCAACAGGGAAGATTACGGATTCCTGAACTATGATATCGTAAAAAAGGAAAAAACCGGGGTATTCACCATCCTGTATTCCGGAAGGATAACCGAAGAAAAAAAAGTTGATCTGCTGATCAGGGCCTTAGGAATAATCAAGAGTAAAGGTGTTACAGAGTTTAAATGCTATTTGGTTGGTGACGGGGATATTGACAGGCTAAAAGAGTTAGCCTCTGAAAAGAATTTACCCGATAATATTCATTTCACCGGTTCCAGGTACGGCAAAGACAATCATCCCATTTTCCTGGGATCTGATCTCTTCGTTTGTCCGGGTGGTATTGGCCTGTCTATTGTACATGCTATGTCATTTGGTCTGCCGGTAGTTACAACTGACAATCTGAAACTCCAAGGTCCTGAATCTGAATTATTGGTGCCTGGAGAGAATGGGGATACTTTCAAAGACAATTCAGCTTCTGACCTGGCAGACAAAATTATCAGGTGGAAAGATATTATTGATAATTCCGGTGATAGGATCAGGCAGTCCTGTATTGAACGCATCAAACGATTGGAATACCTCCCTGATAAACAGGCTCAGAAAGTAATTGATTTCATGATGCGAACAAACAGAAACCGTTGAAAGATAAGATAAAGAAAATTCTACCTGATTCAATAAAACGCCAGATAACCGGCTTGTTTTATGGCTGGCATGGAAATTTCAGCACATGGGCAGAAGCTGCAGGCAAATGTACCGGATATGAATCAGAGAGCATTATTGAAAAAGTTAAGGATGCGGCAATTGAAGTAAAAAACGGGAATGCTTCATTTGAAAGAGATTCTGTTCTATTTTATAAACCTGAATACTCCTATCCACTTATTGCATCCCTGTTTATGATCGCTTCAGCAAAAAAAGGAAAACTTAACGTACTGGACTTTGGAGGCTCACTTGGCAGTACATATTTCCAGCATCATAAACTACTTGAACATATCGAGATAAACTGGTCTATTGTGGAACAGGAGGCTTTTGTCAAAGAAGGGAAAGCACATTTTGAAGATGATAACCTGCATTTCTATGATAGTGTTGAAAAATGCTATATGGACTATGATATTGACGTAGTTATTTTATCCAGTGTACTGCAATATATAGAAGACCCATATACACTTTTAACTAATCTAATCAGTTATAAACCATCAGGGATTATTATTGACCGGACTCCATTTATTACTGGTAATGACAGAATAACAATTCAAAAAGTCCATCCAAAGATATATAATGCAAGCTATCCCTGCTGGTTCTTAAATAAAGAAAAGTTTCTTGAAAGGATATTAGAGAATTATGATTTATTAATTGAATTTGATGCACTGGATGAAGCAAATATTAAGTCCGAATTTAAAGGATTCCTTTTTGTAATTAGAAATACGATGTGATCTTAAATTTAAGTTCATTTCATTTAAAAGAAATTTTGGACACCAAAATGCATTGAGGGCAGGTATTAAGTACGCATATTATCAGTTTCAGCCTTAAGCCCCTTCAAAGAATATGATCTTGATTAATGGCTATTATCTCTGAAGCAATTTTCTGAATAAGCAGCTGATTAATGACCAAAATACCGCAAAATATACAACATAATGTAATGATTATTAGCCTAATAGCTCTAATTACTTTTATATTTTTGTGGAAAAGCGGGACGCTTGATTCTGGATATCATTTCCAGGATGACCATGAAATAATCCGGATAAAAAGTGATCTTCACTCAAGTTCTATTTATGATGTAATACGACAATGGGTAAAAGAAGACCTGGGATACAGATTCAGACCGATGTATTTCATTCATAGAATACTTATTACACATCTTTTTGGTAGTAACTTTTTATTATTATCACTTTATACTGGTTTGCTCGGGACGTTTACATTTATTTCTACATTTTTTGGAATGAAGAATCTGGGATTCAATAATATAGAATCAACTTTAACCTTATTTATAACCTTTATAGGACCTCAGTCTGCCATTTGGTGGCGCCTGGGCCCTAACGAAACTATTGGTATTACATTTCTTGGTCTATCGTTTTTGTTTATGTCCAGATGCTTAAACAAGAAGAGATCATACAGGTTAAATAATATATTGTTTGCATTCTTTCTCCTGTTATCATCACTATGTAAAGAAAGTTTCCTGATAATAGTACCAGCATTCATTGTCTATAAAGTATTCAATGAAAAAAATTCTCTGAAAATTTCATTGAAAAAGTCACTGCAAAAGAACCTGATTTCGATAGTGCTTATTTTAGCCTTCATTCTGGAAATTTATTTCATCAAATCGTATGTAGGATTAAATAAGATTGGATATGCAGGAATTGACCTCAACCTTAAAAGTACAATGAGAGGCATACTGGGTATTCTTAATCACCTTATCACGCCCTATTTTTATATACTCTTTCTTGCATTCATACTTCTTATTATTCAAAAAGCAATATCAAAGCATTATTCATTTAAGCCCCTGGTTCTTCCAGCAATATTTTCAATCTTAGTAGTCGCTCCTAATCTGGTTTTGTATGCAAAGTCAGGAATGTGGGAACGTTATTTTTTACCAACAAGCTTCGGGTTGGCGTTTCTTATTTCAAGTCTTACGAAAGAATACGGCGAGGGTATTCGGATTATGAAAGTCATAATAGCAATCATTATAATTTTTTTCTACATCCCAATATTAAAAGATACATATTCAACCGCCAAATCTTTCACAAAGGAAGGATTAATACTGAAATCACTTGTATCTAATACAAAAACCCATTATGACAGAGATACTAAAAGCCTCATTGTCGTAGATCCGGTGAAATACTATGAGCAATCTATTTCACTTAAGTACTACTTGAATCTTGAATATGATATTGACCTATTTGGATATGCTTTTGAAGATGAATCACTTGATGAGGAATTCAGGGACAGACTAATTAAAGGGTGGTACAATTATTTTAATGAAAAAAGGTATACAGACTTAGGTGTCAAACCTGGGGAGATTATTTTTCTGGATAGTTCTTTAATTGGTAAATTCTTTTCTACATCAGATCTAAGTATTACGGAATACGATGATGTAAATTTAGGAGAATGTGAGTATAAGTTACTTACTATGAAAGAAAACAAGTAAGTTCAGATCTCCAAATTCAATTTCATGAAAAGGATATTTTGCACATTATTTGACTCATTTTATTTAAGCAGAGGCATTTTAATGTTGAATTCTTTACAAAGGTATGCAAGAAATAAATTTCATGTATATGTATTTACTTTTGATGATCTGTCATATAAGATACTCACTGATTTAAGCCTGGAAAATATAAGTGTAATATCCTTAAATGAATTTGAAACACCTGAATTACTGGAAGTCAAAAAGGAAAGGACAAAAGCAGAATATTGCTGGACATGCACTCCCGCAGTAATAAAACATGTTTTTAAAAAGTATAAGGTTCAGAACTGTACCTATATTGATGCTGACCTGATGTTTTATGAGGATCCATCAGTGCTTCTATCAGAGTTAAATACTGAAAACACCGTTTTAATAACCGAGCACCGATACTCATTCATGGAACGGATATTTGAAGAGAAAAGAGCCGGCAGGTTTTGTGTTCAGTTTATTACATTTAATACCCTGGAAGAAAGTCAAATAATATTGAATACCTGGGCCGGCCAGTGCATTGATTGGTGTTACAACAGATATGAAGATAGCAAATTCGGTGATCAGAAATATCTGGATGAATGGCCAACCAGATATAAGGGAGTCCATATTCTTGAAAATGAGGGAGGAGGTGTGGCTCCATGGAATATCAAGAAATATAAGTTCATAAGGAAGGATGATGAGATAATGATTGTAAAGAAGCAATCACAAAAAAAATTCAAACTTGTATTCTTTCATTTCCAGAGCCTGAAGCTCAAAGAAAACAATACTGCTGACCTGGGCTGGCACCATATTAATAAGAAACTAAGAAAAACTATTTACTCGACTTATATCAATAATTTAATCAAAGTTGAGCAAATGCTTTCAGACAATTACAATGAATATTCCAGACAGTATTACACCCCTGAGAACAGATCATTAAGGAATATCATTAAGAATTCTTTTAAGAAAATAACAAGCTATAATATCTATAAATTATAATCATTAATAATGGCCTACCTGATAAACTTAAAAACGTTCACTGATAAAAGGGGAAACCTGACTGTTATTGAAAAGGTTTTACCATTTGACATAAAAAGGGTTTTCTATATTTATGGTGTTGATGATTCAGTCAGAGGGGGTCATAGACATCATAAGACTGTTCAGGCAACTGTTTGTATTAAAGGTGCCTGCAGAATATTTAACGATAATGGATCCATACAGAAGGAATTCATTCTGGATCATCCTTCCAAATGCGTTGTACTAATGCCCGAAGACTGGCATAAAATGTATAATTTTACGGAAGATGCTATACTTATGGTGTTTGCATCAGAGTACTTCGACGAGAAAGACTATATCTATGAGTCATATTAAGGTAGAATATGAAAACCTTTATAAGGTAAATGAACCATTCATAAAGGAGTTCAGGACCAAGTTTGATGAAGTAATGAACTCCGGTTGGTTTATACTTGGGAAAGAGGTAGAACTGTTCGAAAAAGAGTTTGCTGAATACAATGACGTTGATCATTGTATTGGTGTAGCTTCAGGCCTGGATGCCCTTACCCTCTCCATAATGGCTCTGGATATTGAAAAAGGATCTGAAATAGTTGTTCCATCCAATACATATATTGCTACAATACTAGCCATACTACATGCAGGATGTATTCCTGTTCTGGTTGAACCTGACATCAAAACATACAATATTAATCCATCGCTGATAGAAAGAGCAATCACCAGTAAAACAGAAGCTATCCTGGTTGTGCACCTGTATGGGAAAGTATGCGATATGGATCCTGTTAATGACATCTGCAAAAACCATAATCTTCTCCTCTTAGAGGATTGCGCCCAGGCCCATGGTGCCGAGTATAAAGGAAAGAAAGCAGGTAGCTTTGGAGATATGGCGGCATTCAGCTTCTACCCGACAAAAAACCTTGGAGCCCTTGGGGATGCAGGAGCAGTAGTTACTAACAGTCAGGAATATATGTCCAGACTAAAAATGCTGAGGAATTATGGTTCGGATAAAAAGTACCATAACAGATACATAGGTATAAATTCCCGTCTGGATGAATTACAGGCTGCCTTCCTGAGAGTCAAACTCAGGAAGCTTGATAAGATAAATAACCATAAAAGAATGCTGGCAGCAATCTATCTGAATGAATTGAAAAGTGATTATGTACTACCGGAAGTACATCCTGAGTTCAAAGATGTATACTATATATTTAACATCAGGCATCCTGAAAGAGATAAACTTAGAGAATATTTACTTAAGGAAGGTATAAAAACTGATATACATTATCCTGTGCCACCTCATAAGCAGGAAGCATTGGAATTCCTGTCAGGACAAATCTTTTCTTTATCTGAAGAGATACATAATACAACATTAAGTTTACCTGTGTCATATGCGCACAACCCAAATGATATACATACAGTAATAAATACTATGAATAAATTTTAAGAATCAACTATGGATCCCAGAATCCTCATAATAATTGCTTTCATAATGCTTCTTAATAACTGGTGAAAAAATTCTTTCTCATTTCTCAGGTATTTTATCCGGACGAGGTTTCTTCGGCTCATCTCTTTACTATTCTGTGTAAGCACCTTGCTAAAGAGAACATAAAGGTTGAAGTATGGGCAGCTCAACCAAGCTACACCAGATCAGACATGCAGCCCAGTCACCTTATCTATCACAGTATAAATATCAGGTACCTTCGGTCAACTCGCTTTCATAAAAGCAATCTGTCAGGCAGAGCTTTGAACATATTGTCCTTCATAATAAGTACGGCAAGTAGGCTATTGTTTTCAAAGGATAAATCACCGGTATTTACACATACAACACCTCCTTTCCTGGGCATTGTTGTATCAATGATATGCCGAATTAAGAAACGGAAATTCATTTACATAATGCTCGATATCTTCCCTGAAGGTCTGATTCGTCTTGGTAAGATCTCCCGGAACAATCCTATCACTAAAATCTGGAAAGGAATGTTTATCAGGTCCTTAAAGAGAAGCAACAAGATACTGGTACTGGGAAGGGATATGGAGGATTATATTGAGAGTATTTATACCGAAGGTAAAAAGAAGATTGAATATATTCCACACTGGCAGGATGAAAAACTCATTCACCCGATTCCATTTAATGAGAACCCCTTTGTAGAGGAATATCAAATGAAAAACAAGTTTGTTATTCAATACTCAGGTAATATGGGTTTATGGAACGATATGGCTACAATAGGAAAAGCTGCCGGCCAGAGCGCTGCAGACGTAAACTTTGTCTTTATCGGAGACGGGATAAGAAAAACAGAACTGACAGAGGCAATATCAGACAAAAACAGTGAGAATATACTTTATCTTCCGTTTCAACCGGGTGAAAAGCTATCTGAAGCACTGTCTGGTTGCCATATAAGTCTGGTAACCCTTCGTGAAGGACTGGAAGGTATGGCAGTCCCCAGTAAGATATACGGAATTCTGGCATCAGGAATCCCGGTAATTGCGTTGGTACCGCAAAATTCCGAAATAGCATATATAGTTAATGAAGAGAAATGTGGTATTGTTATCAATCCAAATGATCCCAAGGAATTGCTGCAGGCCATTTATATGCTGAAATCTGATGATAATTTGAGAAGAGAAATGGGACTCAATGCAAGGAAAGCTTTTGATATGAAATATACCACGGGTATAATTGCTGAGAAGTATTTAAAAATAATTGAAGAGGTTTCTTAAGAAGATAAATAGTCCGGGCTTATGATCCGGTTAAAGATGAAATACTTAGATTACTTGAAAAAAACATTACTTGACGGGAGAATGAATTTTTTCTTCTTTCTGATCGTTGTTTTTACTCTGCCCATAAGCCGACAATTATTTACAATTTCCATCTGGCCATGGTTATTCACATGGATCATTGAGGGAGGGTACAGAGAGAAATTCAGCCGGTTAAATATTAAAGAAAACCTGCATTCTATAATATTCCTACCGGGATTATTCATGCTAATGCTTATCAGCATCTTATGGAGTTCGGATAAGATAAATGGCTTCAATCAACTGGGGACACAGGCGTCTATGATCATTTTCCCGGTTTTCATGAGCTTTTCCAATAAAGTATTCAGGCAAAGAAAATCATTCAAACAGATGCTTATCAGTTTCTGCTCAGGAATACTCATCATTTCTTTATATCTGCTGACAAAAGCCATAATATACACTGTTACCATTAAACAATGGGAGTTCAGTTTCAATCCTATAATCAACGAATGGGAGAATGTTTTCTTCTTCTCACAGTTTTCATATCTCATTCATCCTACATATCTCGGGTTAATGGTCTTACTCGCTGCTTCATTCTGTATAATAGATATAAAAAAGAAGATCTGCTTTAACAATAAAATAATTTTTAAAGTCCTGGTTACAGTATTTTTCTACTTCATTATTTTCCTGATATCTTCAAAAGCAATTATACTGGCATCTGTGATACTTGGCTTCTGGTTTCTGATCTCACAGGTATCAAGCAAAATACTTAAAGCTCTGGCTGTTGTTGTATTCGCCGGTGCTATTATACTTTCATTAAGTCTGAATCCCAGGATCACACGATTCATTGAGAGCTATAAAAACAATGCAGGTGAATCACTTGAAAATATAGATATCAGGTTTAAAATATGGAAGTCATCCTTCACTTTAATAAAAGATAAACCATTGTTGGGAGTTGGAACCGGTGATGTTAAAAATCAGCTCGAGAATATTTATAATAAAAAAGGATATGAATTCCCAACTATCTTTAACTGCCATAATCAGTTTCTTGAACAGTGGTTAAGCTCAGGTTTGATTTCAATGCTGTTTCTGCTTGCTGGTCTTTTCTTTCCATTATTATCCAGAAATAGTAACCTGCCTGGTATATACTATTCCACTTTCCTTATTTTGACAAGCTTCGTATTTCTCTTTGAATCAATTCTATGCAGATTCTGGGGTGTGGCTTTCTTTAGTATTTTTTACACACTGCTTACGAGGCGGGATGTAGTTGTAGAAAAAGAAAGTACGCTCATTTCTTTTCACCAGCCTTAGTCTTTCTAAATAACATCCCCATCTATTTCCTGATAGCGGCGATGATCTTCTTTCTGAATGTAACGAATAGAGCGAGCAGATAAGCAAGAACGATCAGAACCGGTACAACTTTCTTTGCATAGTAAGTTGCACTGTTGATTGGGCGTTGCGTTACCGTGAAATCTTCAAGTAGTGAAATGATATTATGGTGTATGGTGAGTTCCCGGTGGCTTACCTGCCTGGTCCTGACAAGATCAAGCAGATCTTCGTGAAAGAGTTTAATCTCCGGGTCATTGGTAAATACAAGCTGTCCCTCCCTGAGCCTGGTCTCATCTTCCAACTGAAAATACTCCTTCTTCTGCAGGCTGTCTAGTTTATCCACCTCTAAGCCTATCTGGTTTATTATCTCAGTGAGATCATCGATCCTTGCTTCGTTCATCTTTTTGAAATAATCATTCGAATTCACATACTGTTCAATGCCCGGGGTAACTTTTTCAAAAACCTGCGGATCGGTTACTGTTGCCCTGACACCAAACCTCCATCCTATCTTATTGACACTTGTGTCGGCAAGAAATTTATTATTAATGTCAGCCTCATCAACTATACCATCCTTGTTCTTATCTACAAACCAATATGCCCTGATATTGCCTATATGTTTTGCATCCTCCTCCGCGATATTAAGAGAACTGGCAAGTACCGGATAATTTTCTTCAGAGGTAAGATTCTCAAGCCTGTTTATATAGGAAATCATTTCCTGGTTCTGAACTGCATTTGATTTCAATACAAGGTCGGAATAATAAAAATCCTGTTGCACTTTCGGAAAAAAATATGAGAATGCCAGCCCTATAATAACGGCGGTAAGGAGGTATAACCATTTCCTGATAGAGAATATTATGAACTGCAATATGGCATTGAAAAGACCTTTGAACATCCTGGCAATGAAATCTCCAAAACTCTTAAATAACTGTAAAAGATCGATCTCATCACTTTGCCTGCTATGAGAATTGTTTTTAGCCATAATACCGAATTATTTATTAAAGTTAACGTTCATAAGCATTCTACTACTTATATTCAATGTTATCTTCAGATGCAACAGAATCGGTAATAGAAGCATACCTTGGGTTATTACTTTTGAACTCAGGGACTAATTCTTTCATAAAGGTAACTATTTCTCTTTGTCCCATCGTATGCAGTCTCTGGAAAACATCATTCAACCTATCTGAAAGATAAGAATGACTTACCTTATTCACCTTGCCTATAAGTATCTTTGGATGGTGTGTGGGCAGCAACTCCTCTTCCTTCGATAATAACTCTTCATACAAACGTTCCCCGGCTCTTAAACCTATATAGTTTATCTTTATATCCATCTCCGGAACTAAGCCGGCTAACCTTATCATCTTACAGGCAAGATCGCGAATTTTTACCATCTTCCCCATTTCAAATACAAAGATCTCTCCTCCCGAACCCATAGTGCTGGCCTCCAGAATAAGCTCAACAGCCTCTGGCACAGTCATAAAATATCTGGACACATCAGGATGAGTTATGGTTACCGGACCACCACTCTCAATCTGTTCTTTAAACCTTACACCAGCCGACCCGTTAGACCACAGTACATTACCAAACCTCGTGGTAATAAATTGGGTGTGGTGATTCTCCTTACTGCTCAGACTCTGAATATACATCTCACAGATGCGTTTCGATGCCCCCATAATGCTGGTTGGATTAACAGCCTTATCGGTCGATACCATAATAAACCTGGAAATATTAAACTGAACCGATAAATCAGCAAGTATCTTTGTCCCTAAAACGTTATTTTGCATTGCTTCCTTAGGATTATCCTCAAGCATTGGAACATGCTTATAAGCAGCTGCATGAAATACGATATCTGGCTTGTATCTGCTAAAGATATCCTCAAGCAGATGCTGATTGGTGATATCTCCCATGATCAGCTCAAAGTTCCTGAATAAAAGCGTCTCTTGTAACTCCAAAGAAAGAGAATGTAATGGTGTTTCCGCCTGATCAAACATTATAATTTTCGAGGGAAGATACCTGCTTATCTGTCTTACCAGCTCACTCCCGATAGAGCCGGCAGCTCCCGTTACCAATATCACCTTACCCATTATATATTTCTCTATCTCTCTGTCATCAAGTATTATAGCTGGCCTCTCAAGTAAATCCTCGATCTCAAGTTCGTTGATTTGAAAAATCCTGAAACTTCCATCTATCCATTTATTCGCATTAGGTACCTTTAATACCTTTACGTGCAGATTGGAACAAGTAACGATGAGCCTTTCATTGTCGGATGTTTCAGAATTCTCCTCTGCAATTATAAGCTTTTTAATATTATATTCAGCCACAAGTGCCTCTATATCTGTCTCATGGTAGGTTCTTATACCTCCCATCAAGGTTTTACCGTAATTCCACTTATTCTGTCCCGGACAAATATATCCGATTACCTTGGTCTGTACTGAGGAATTATTCTCGATTACTTGCCTGGTAAGATCAGCGAACTGACCGGTACCATAGATCAATACATTCTCTATATTCTCCTTTCTGTTTGTTACTTCCAGATAAATTGTCTTTACAAGTAACCGCAGGGAGATCATTAAAAAGGTGGTAAGCAGGAACTCCATTATTACTACCCCGTAAGGTATCAGATTAATCTCTGTACCGAATACATGGTTATGAATAATATTTATTAAGATCAGGGTGGCAGTTCCAAGTGTGTTAGTTAAAATTACTCTCTCAAGATCGGTAAACGTCGAGAACCTTATCAAACCAAAATAAATCCTGAAAAAAATGAAATAGATCGATCTTACTGCAACAACAGTTCCAATAATTACCACATATGGATAGTCCGAAAAAAAACTAAAATTGAAATCTAATCTTACAAAAAACGCCAGTATTAATGAGAAAACCGTTGTTGATATATCTATAGCAAAGATGATCCATCGGGGAGGGTGCTTTATCAATATTCGCTGGCCAAGTTTGTAAATTATATTTTTTATCATCTGACTTCCTGCATTTTGTTCATAACTCGTATACCTTAACTGGCATCAGATAAATGCCTTTCTTTTGAAAGGATTAGCCGGCCCTTATTACCTGATACCGGACTGCTAGTCCATTTTTTCATACTCCCGTCAGCCTTCCTGGCTGCTATAGTAGAGAACGTATCACCCTTAATCTCTAAAATCCTGTTATATAATCCCTCAAATAGATGCTGGTAAAAATCAACACCAAGACCACGGCATATCTCCTCCGTCTTGTCGGTAGAATAGGAATCAACAACTATGATCTCATCAGCTATTCCCAAAACCGACTTTACACAACGGGCTATATTACGCTCCTCATTATAGCTTATTATCACAACAGAAATTCCAGACATTGCAAACATTCTTCTTTACTGTACGTTGTTACATAAATCCCTT
>CAYMFM010000027.1:24318-45716 GCA_964389685.1 uncultured Rikenellaceae bacterium | reverse complement strand
TGGAATCGTTCGACTGGTGACGGTTATCCCCCATCATGAAGTAGTAATCCTGCCCGAAGGTATATTCCTTTACTTCCCTGTTATCGAAGAGGAATTTCCCATTGTACGGAATCGGCTTAAATCACATTTACATATATATTTCGTATCAAAAGGATAAATACAGAGATATTTGTTTGAAAGTTTCCTTACTGTTCTGTGAAGATAATATAATTTTCGACTGAACTTTATCATTTTCAACCAATAGCGCAACCGGATTGTTAAATATTACTTCTAGTTCAAATAGATAACCTTCAGGATCTGGAATAATGTTATTTGATTCAGGTATTTGGTTATCAAATGCAATTTTAATGGGTTTAATGCCAAAATCACTAACAATGAAAAAAATGTTTTCATTATTATGACAATTTTGTATTGCAAACTGAATGGCTGGTTCAATGCAAACACTGCAGCCATTTAAAGGTATTAATAAATATGCACTTCTTCCTTTTGTGTTTTGAATATCAAAATGAGTATTGATCCTTCTTATTAATTTAGAATCTATACCAAACTCCCTTTTTTGTGATCTTATACATGAAATGCAGACCAGCAATATTAGAAGAACTAACCTATTTTTCATTTTTAACAAGTTTGAGTAACCGAAACGAAAGAAAGTCAGGTCTGAAATCCGGATTATTAATATGATTCTCAGAGATATATAAACCCTCTCTGGCAACAAATATATCTGATACATCAAATTTATTAAATGGCATCAAGGTTTCTCCAACGTTGTTAAAATCCTGATCCAGAATTATTACTGAAAATTGGGGGATGAAACGTATTAATTCTCTTAAATTATCATTTCTTTTTACTGTAAATCCAGGATAAGCAATTCTATAATATATTTTTCTGTAGGGGTCAAAAATAATCCTTAAATATGCAGGTCTGGATACTTGTTTGAGAAGATAATCTTGCAGGGAACCATTCCTCGGATACTCCTCAATCGATTTAATATACCGGCTCTTTGCCAAATACTTACTTGCATTTCCTGAATTTTCATAAATAATAAGATTGTCATCGGAATTGAAAGAATAAACAAATTGGCCATCTCCCAATATTCTTGAATAGCCCAGGTCATTTTTAAGATATGCAGATACCGGATAGGTAATAGGCAAAATATGTAAACTTTTCTGACTGGAATTTAATAGATAACCAAGTTCAATTTTTGTTAATTCTTTTTTCGAAAATCTATTCCAGTTTCCTGCTGGCAGCATGCTAATATATACTTTGTTATCCAAAAATATTAGTGGTGTTCCAGGACGTGAATAGAATGCCATCATACCATTTATTTTATCCCTGGTATCTGCATTACAGGTATATTCTCCGTAGTTTATTTTTTCAATGATTTCTCCACTTCTATTTAATAAATATATTATTTTTCGTGCTTTTGGTGTCACATAAATTGAGTCCAAATTATGAACCCCAAAACCAATCATTATTGAACCAATTCCGTTAGGTCCATCAATATCTATTTTAACTTTGAATGCAATTTTAGCTGAATCAAGATAGTAAAAGTGTATCTCATTAGATTTCCCATTCAGGTATGCCAAATAATTTATTCCGCTATTTGAAGTAAAACAGTAGGAACATCCACTTTGTGGGAAGGTTTGTGCATCAATTGGAATTTCCACTCTACTATCTGTTATTAAAAGAGTAAATGAGTCGTTTTCTTTCTCATTTTCTGAATCACGGACACTACATGCTGAAATATAGAATATAGAAATACCAAGGAAAAATATTGAAATGTTCTTAGCCATGTTTGCTCCTTTATATTAATACTTTAATATCAAACTCAAGATAAAGTAGCATTTTGGATAAATGCTACTTTATCTTAATCATTTATTCTACTCAGGATTAGTCAGAACAGTCTGGAGGCCAAATATCATAACAAACACAATTTCCTCCAGTATCACAAGCTTCTAGAATGGGGTTATACCAACAATATTCCGTTGGTGGATCTTTACCTGGTGGACCCTCTTGGCTGGTAAGGTTGAAACTCACAATTGCAATGAATGCCAACAGACTGAATCCTTTTAAAAATTTCTTTTTCATTTCACTATAGTTTTTTAGTTAATATTTTTAACTCTTTTACGGTAAAATATTAAAATCAGAAATTGTTTGTATCTTTACTCCCTGGGAGGGGAGTTACCACTTCTGGAGTTTGAAGGCATTCACCCGGATTGTTCGTGAATAAGGCGGGAACGCGTTCGGATCTGTGAAGGTTTCTCCTCCCATTTTTTTTATTTTAAACAAAATCTTGATACAGGAAAACATGAATCCTTTCCACCACAGCAAGGAGGAAGATCAAACCGGTGAGAAAATAAACGATGAAAACAGTACCTCAGACAGGAAGCATATTTCACTGTGATTTCCAGGTGCTTTTAAAAGTATAGTCCCCTCTCTTTCCTAACAAATTTAATCAATCGCTAATCAAATGTCAATACCGTTTTGACAAACATACCGTTTAACTTTCCGAACGTAGCGGTTTTCTTTCTGAGCGTAGCGTTTTAGTTTCCGAACGTATTTTTCCAGATAAGTACTAACCAAATGTTTGAGAGAGGCCTTATTTTAGGACAGCATAGTTGGGTTAAAGGTTTAAGTGAACTACTCACCGGGTGACTTTGAATTCGGCTTATCCAGATCTTTGTGTTATTCATTAACAGAAGATTGTCAGGCTTCGAAATTCTAAATTATTTAAGTTTGATTTTGTATATAGTTATTACTGGATTATCCGTTTCTTCCAAACTATCCAATAAGGATAACAATTCATCCGGATCAATCCCAAGTTTTATTAGCTCTTCCTTTGAGAAATGTTGTTTATTTTCATTATAGAATTGTATCAGAATATATGGCTGCAGAAGGAAAGCAACTTCATTGGAAGTGTTGGATTTCGGAATATCAGACATTTGAACCGGATGGAATTCCTTTTCACCGAAATAATCATTCATTAAATGGCTGATTGATTTTCCATTTCCGGTTTTTTTGTTATAAATCGCCAGGTGAGTTTCCCAGTTCTCTCCAAAGAGAAATTGAAAGGTGTAATGCTGAATGGTTTCCTTAAAACTGCCGACTGAACATGCGTAACCTTTTTCTTTGACTATATTGTAAAAATCCTTTAGGAAATTTTGGTCATGATAACTGGCCGATGGAATTCCTGCCGGCCCAAAATCAATATGTATTCGGGGTAGAAGCTGATCATTTCTGTATTCATATATTGTATCATAATTCATAAATTTGAAAAGCAAAGCTCCTTCGAAGTTGTAATAGAAATCCTGACCGAAAATTCGATAAAATCGATCTGAACCTTCCTCTCTTGGTACATAATGGTTTATAAGATCTCCAGACTTGTTTATTTCTAAAACCATGCTTTTAATGACTTGATTATTTTTAGAAGCTACTATTTCGGGATTATATAACAGGATATTTTCATTTGGTAAAATGACAGCTGAAATTCCGTTATAGGGCAATGGCCATTCAGCTACAAACTCCCCATCACAGGTATACCTGATTATTCTCTTCCTGTCATTGGATAATATATCCAGGTATTTTTCATCCTGCAAAATGAACATAGTACTCCTCGTTGCCTCTCCTGGCCCGGAACCTTTGAAATTGATTCTTTTCAATAACTTCCCATGAATACTAAAAATAAAAATAGACGTCTCTGATCTGATGTATATGCGGTCTCTGGTAATGAATACCTCTGAGGGTGTTCCTATAAGTGTCTCCGGATCACCGGTTTCAAGCTGTATAATGCGGGGAGGATGAAATATGTCTGAATACCTGACTCTCTCTGAATTCAATGGATTTATTGATACTTCTTCAATAGCTAATTCTGTTAAATTCAAATTATGCTTGCCGGATTCTTTGCCTTTACAAGAGACAAGTATGATAATTAAAATAAAAATTCCAGTTCTTATCATGATCTCAAAGTTCAGGTAAGTGATTTTATTTCAACAATTTGACAATTTAACAATAGGCATCTGCATTAGGCATGACTATACTACCTTCGGGACGGTTCTGCGTTTTCTGTTTTCAGTTCCCGGTTTACCACGTGAAATGCGACGATTACCCTGTTTGCCCAGCAAGGAAGAATGACTGTGTCGGGATGATACATCAGGTACGTGCACATTTCATCAGGTAAGGAGCCTATTTCACTGTGGTTTTCAGTTCCCGGTCATGTGGCAAGCCTTCCCCGTGCCCCTTCTTCTCAGTCCTTATTCGTCAGACCAACTTGCTATCACACATTCCCTCGCCTAGTGGTCAGACGAAATTCCTCATCCATCATCCCTCATCATTCATCATTCATCATTCCCCTTGCTCTCTGCTTTAGTCATCCCTTCGGGACGGTTCTCAGTTCTCAGTTCGAAATCCGAAATTCTTTTCTTCTTTCAAGGTAATAATAAAACAGCGGGATATAGTAGAGACTTACAACCGTTCCCACCGTCATTCCGCCGATCACGGCCAGTGCCAATGGTTTCTGGAGATCGGCTCCCAAACCTTTAAAAAATAGAAAAGGAAGCAAAGCCAGGATGGTTGTCAGGCTGGTCATGATGATCGGTTTGAACCTGCGCTTCCCTCCTTCGGCCAATGCCCTTAACAGCGAAAAACCTTCCTTGCGAAGCCGGTTGATCGTATCGATCTTAAGGATCGAATCGTTGATGATGATCCCGCTCATCACAATGATCCCGATGAGTGACATGAGGTTAATGCCGGCACCGAACAGCTTCAGGAACAGGAAAACCCCGAATATATCGATCGGCACTTCAATCAATACGATCAGAGGCAATGTCAGGGATTCGAACTGTGCTGCCAGAATAAAATATAGCAGGAAGAGTGATATGGCCAGTATGATTGCCAGTTCACGGATCAGCCGGCGTCCGGAAAAGATCGTACCGCTGAAATCCGCCTCAAAATGACCGTCAACCGCCAGGCTACCACGTAGCAATGTCATGAGTCCCTCTGCCTCATCTTCCCCGATTGTAAACGGTACCGGATAATACTCCCCTTCCTGTCCGGCTGTGATGGTTTTCAGGTCATAATCCCTGTCTTCCTGCAGCAGATTACGCAAGGGTATAAAATCACCTTTGCTGTTCACCACCTGGGTCCGGGCAATAATATCCCTTATCAGTCCTGGCTGGTCACCCAGGATCACCGGCACAAAATTCCGGCTTGAAGTAATTAACAATATCTCGTTCTCACTCAAAGCGCTTTTCAGCTTACGGTAAACCGCATCAAAAGTAACATCGTAAGTCATCAGTTTCACAGGATCGGTTGTCAGGACAAGATGTTCCTGCCACATGACCGGCGGCACTTTCCAGTCAGTGAGTCTGCGACTGAGATTGTCCATCTCATTTTTTAAAAATGTATTATACTCCGGTCCGAAATCCGCAGTCGGCCGCAAACGGGCCATAAGCGGAGGTTCCGGATCAGAAAACAGGAGGTTAAAAACATTTCCCGCCTCCTCAAAACTGTACAGGGCAAGAGAATACCTGTTTCGCATGAAATCATTGATTGCTGTTTGAGCAGATATAAGATCTGCCGCGGATTGGGCCTTGAGGTAAATTACGGCTTCCGATGAAGAGGCCCCTGCGCTGTAGTCCAACAGGAACTGCTGTTCTCCAATCAGGCAGGTATTCTGATCAATAAAATTCCGGAACGTAGCAACCAGTTCTTCGATCCTCCGGTTGTTCTCGTCAATATGAATGCGCTCATTCCAGTCGATCCGGACCATTATTTCATCCTTTACAACCGGGGGGAGCCTGTCCTTTGGCAGAGTAGTATATAAGAAAATGAGCCCGGCCATCATTAGCAGTAATATCAGCCATGCCCATCCCTGGTTCTTCATAGTCATCCGGAATCCCTTCTCATACAGGGCACTATAATCCAGTGTATTGGTCTTTAACAGAATATTCTTACTCAAAGGTCGACCTTTTCCAAGGTAAAAAAGCCGGTAATATACGGGCAACAATGTAATGGACACCAACAGGGAAACAATAAGCCCGATTGAGATGGCAATGGCCTGGTCAAAAAACAATGCCCCGGCCATTCCGCTAATGAAGATCAGGGGGATAAAGACAGCACAGGTCGTCAGCACGGAACTGAGCATCGGCCGGAATACTTCATTCGTTCCGTTAATACACGCAACGGGAAGCTGACTGTTTCGTTCACGGTGCTGGGTGATGTTATCGATCACAATGATCGAGTTATCAACCATCATCCCCACACACAGGATCAGGCCGGACAATGAAATAATATTAATTGAAACTCCGGCAAGATGGAAAAACAGAAGTGAAATAACGAGGGCTGTCGGGATGGTGATCCCGATAAGGACCGGTGATTTGAAGTCTCTCAGGAAAAAAAACATGACAAGGAAAGCCAGCGTTGCTCCCAGGAACAGACTCTGACCGAGATTTGATATGGAATAATTCAGCAATTGAGTCTGGTCCCTGATCACTTTAAAATCAATTTGAGGATAATCTTCCCGAAAATGGTCCACCAGCTCATTCAGTTTTTTCTTCAAATCAAACATCCGTGCATCCGATTGTTTGATGACCGCCATTGTAACTGCATACTGTCCGTCCGAAGTTACAAGTCCCCTGCGATCTTTTGTTTGTTCAAATACCTCAGCCAGATCTTTCAACTGAAATAACCGGTCTTCAATTCTGAGAAAGATACTTTCAATATCGTTCTTGTTTTTCAGGGTGGACTCAAACCGGATGTTGTACTGATATTGTCCGTCCCGGATCAGCAAATTACCCAGGTTTATATTATTCTCTCTTATAGCCTGTTCTATTCGGGCAAGGTCAATACCCAGTGCATCGATCTTATTCATATCCGGTACGACCAGTAATTCCGGGAACACCTGTCCGCTGATATCCGTCATTGCCACTTCGGGCAACTGCTCGATTCGCTTCCGGATAACCTGTCCTGCGAAATCGCTTAAATCAATAAAACTCTGAGATACAACTTTATGCTCTTCATGGTTGATTTGTTCAACCTGCTCTCCTTTAATTGTAAGGTTCAGGTAAAATACCGGTATATCCGTTGCGCTGGCTTTGATCACCCTGGGACGTTCAATATGACGGGGTAACCGGTTCATTGCACGGTCGATCTTTTCGTTCACCTCAACAAATGCGCGGTCTACATCCGTACCGTATTCAAAATCCAGCCAGATCAATCCATTACCGCCACGGGTTTCGCTTTTAATATCAGCCAGGTGGGCAACCTGCAGCAACTGGTTGCGGAGGAGTTTAACCACTGTATTTTCCAGTTCCCTGGTGGAAGTATTTCCGGCGCCGACCTGTACCGTGATTTCCGGAATATCGATATCCGGCATAAGGGAAACCGGTATTCGTGTGGCAGCCACAATACCAAGTACCAGGATGGCGATAAAGGTCATGGTAACAGCAATCGGGCGTCTGATAAGGAATTTGACCATATTCCGGTTAGTTAATCAGTTTGTTGATCCCTTACGGGAAATTATGTATTACGTTTTGCCGTAGGCCCGCCTGCCGCGGGCAGGCATCCTAATGGGATAAGTTTCAATTGTTTCAGGGTATAAATGTTTATTTTGTTTATATTGTTCCTGTGGTTTCTGTAGTTTATGTGGTTTCTATTGTTTGAATTTAATTCCTTTGAATTCTGATTTGGAAAGATACTCCATCATGTTGTTTATTTTTCTGCCCAAAACTATTGTTTTTTCTGAAAATTCATCAAGTTCATTTTGAGAGATATAATTTCGATCGAATGCACGATAAAGCTGAGACCTGGTTTCTCCGCATGACCCTTTTGCAATCGACAAAAAGTTTCGAAATTCTTTATTCCCTCCACGTTCGAATCCTTCTGCAATATTATCCATAACCGAGCCACTGGAACTTCTGATTTGGTCTTTCAGGCTAAAATCTTTTGAAAACTTTTCCTTTAATGTAAGCTCGAAAATATCAATACTCAACTGCCTGGCAAGCTGCCAAATCTCCAGGTCCTCAAATCGTTTTACCGTAGACATATTTTCATTTTTAATTAAATAATAATTTTCCTGAAAAATGACAGAACTCAAGAACTAAATGAACAATAGAAACCACAGGAACCAAAGGAACAACAGGAACTAAAGGAACAACAGGAACTAAAGGAACAACAGGAACAACAGGAACAACAGGAACAACAGGAACAACTATTTTATAACAACGTTCGATTCATGTGCCAGGTTCAGGTTACCGGAGATAATAACCGTATCGCCGGCCTGGAGGGTGCCGCCTTTGTCAGGTTGGGCCCGAACCGCATAGGAGTCACTATTCTCATGAATTGTTTGCACATATGTCCAGAATGCCAGACCACCCGTATATTTAAACAACACTTCCTGGTTTTGTCTCAGGACAACGGCCGCTTTAGGAACAACGAGCTGACCTGGAACCACACTTTCCACCAATACTTTTACGTTCATTCCTTCGATCAGGAAACCGGGATTTTTAATAAGGGCCTTGATCCTGATCAATCCCGTCTCTTCAACCACAGGATTTTTCTCCGATACCCGTCCTATAACCTGCGTATCAACAGCAAAAGGAACGATCTTTACTTCTTTCCCGATACGAACCTCCTGCAATTCGGTTTCAAGAACGGAAAATTCGACCTCGAAGACCGAATCATCGATCAACAGGCAGAAATCATCTCCCTGTGGTACCTGTTCAAAAACCTTGTATCTCAGGTTTGCTATTTTCCCCGGGAAAGGAGCTTTGAGAACCGTTGCATCAAGATTATACTGCGCTGTTTTAAGCTGGTTTTCAGCAGTTGTCAGACCTGTACGGATAGCTGCCGTTTTAATGACCTCTTCGGGTATGCCGGATAAATCGCCGGATGTGTATCCTTTCATTAACAGTTCGTCTTTCATCTCTATCGAAGCCTGCTCAAACTGTATTTGCGCTTTTTCAAGCTCCTGCCGTACCTCGAATTGCTGAAACCGGGCGATGACCTGCCCTTCCTTTATAAACTCTCCGTTCCTGACGGCGAGGTATTCCAGCTCTCCGCTGATTTTGAAAGTAAGCACGCTTTTCCGAAGCGCTTTGAGCTTTCCGTTGCTAACCAGTTCTTCTTTGAAATCTTTATCTTCCAGTACAATGATATCTACGGGATTTCCATCGTCAGTATAGGCTTGCTTTTCAATCTCTCCGATATCACTTCCTTTTTGTGAATTGCAACCCCAAATTATTGGAATAAAACACAGGAAAAACAGAAATTTTATTAACTGCTTTCCGGTTTCTTGCTGAGTATTTACCGGTAACCACATAAATGAATGAGTGTAAAGTATAAAAACCTTATTATAAAGATAATGCATTGAAAAGGAAACATCAAAAAATGCACCAAATTCTAAACTTGCTTAAAAATGAACGATGTTTTCTCGACGATATCGGGACAATATCGTTATTACTCATCACTATCTTGTTGTTACCTGTATCTATCTCTACCATTTCTTCCACATTGATAACATAGGATCGATGGCATCTTATGAATTGATTTTCAGGCAATTCTTTTAGTATTGAGCCCATTGATCTTGAAACGGTAACCGGTGGTTTGTTTTTGCAAAATACCCTTGAATAACTACCCTCTGCAGCAATATAGATAATATCCCTGTGGTATAAAAACAGGACTTTGTCTTTGGAAAAACATGAAATCTTATCTTTTAATCCACCTTCCGGTTGCGGATCGATTTCCATTTTCACTTCCCTTTGTTATATAATTCTGAAAAAGGCAAAAAGGTTACCCCCCCCTGAGTATGTTTAATAACATTTTAAGTTAATTTAGACTGAATATAAATAATCAGCTGTGATACGGAGCATAACGCCTGGTGGGTTGAGGTTTTTTCTATTTGGCGTTTGGCAATTGCGGTCTATGAAAAGGTGTTTATTTGTATTGCATCGGGGTTGGCCCGCTTTTTTTAATCCTTACCAATGTTTCGCTCCTGCCTGCCGTGTAATACTTCACAATTTCGGCAACAAAATAGCATATAATCATATTATGGGAAATATTATTCCAGATTCTTTTGTCGAATATAGTTCTTAGCTATAAAGATTTACCCCAGCAGGGGTAGAATAATGAATAACCACCGGTGTGAACCGGTGGTACAAAGTAATCGATTATTTTCAACCCTAAAGGGGTTGAATTGGAAGCATCAACTCTTTAATATTCAACCCCTTCAGGGTTGCGATTTATTACCATCATTATACCCGGCACTACGCCCTGACTGAATCGTCAGGGCTTGTACCGGGCTATTTATTATTGAATCCCGTTGGGATTCTCTTCAAGGGCTACTCCAGAATATTTAAAAATATCACCTTGATATCATGTCATAGACCTTCCGGAATACAGAAAAAACCGTCACCTAAATACTGAAGAAATACACTGCCGGCAGGCACGGCCCCTGGAGCGAATAGAATGATGAATCATTTCCGGTGCACGAATCCTCGCTCTGCAGGCTTGCCTACCGATAGGCAGGAGCAAAACGTTGGTAGAAAAAGGTCATTTTCCCTAATACAAAATTGCTCCGTAGGCTTGCCTGCCGGCAGGCAGGAGCAAAACGTTGGTAGAAAAAGATCATTTTCCCTGATACAAAATTGCTCCATGGGAGCAAAACGTTGGTAGCTCTTAAAAAGGTTTAAAGCTCATTCGTATCTAAGCGTATCTGCCGGATTTACGTTAGCCACCCGGAGGGAGTGGGCAAGCACGGTAAGAATCACGATGCCCAGCGAGATCAGTAATGAGAAGAGGAACAGCCAGCCGCTTAACGTTGCTTTGAATTCGAAATTCTGTAACCACTTTCTCATGATCAGGATCGTAACCGGACAGGCAATGATGTTGGCGATGAGGGTAACCAGGAAAAAATCTTTTCCAAAGAGTCCAATGATATCCGGTGCCGTGGCACCATGTACCTTGCGTATACCAATTTCACGCGTCCGTTGGGTAGCAGTGAACAATGAATGACCGAATAATCCCAGTATGGCGATCACGATGGCAATTCCTCCGAACAGAAAGGTAATGTTGCCGAGCCTTTTTTCCTTGTAATACATGTCTCCCAATGCATCTTCAAAAGGCCTGAAAACAAGATAGGAATCGGGAGCCATTTCAGCGAGAACCGATTTGCAGTATTCGGAAACCTCCGAAAACCGTCCTTCCCGGTACTTGACCAGGTATTCGCTGATGTATTTCGGTTTTGATAACATGATTTCCAGGGGAGCTACTCCTTCATGAATGCTGTGTACCTGGAAATCCTTTACAACCCCAATGATTTCACCATCCATCAGTTTTTCACCGACTGGATCTTCAAGTCCCAGCATTCCGGCTGCCGTTTCATTGATGATGTAATTGTTGGAATCGGTTGGAAAATCCCGGGAGAAAGCTCTGCCAGCAATGATATTAAGCTCAAGGATCCTGAAAAAATCAAAATCAACACCCATCCCTTCCAGGTTTACCTTTTGTTCAGGATCCTCCTTCATCGGTACCGGAGTAACCATACGGCTGTTGTTCGGGGGTATGACATTCCCTCCGGATACCAGTAAAATATCCGGATTCCGCAATAGTTCCTGTTTAAAAACCAGGTAGTTGCTAACAATAGCCCTTCTTGAGATCTCCATGTGCGCCAGGTTGGTGTGATTGAACCCAAGGTCTGCCTTTTTCCCATGGTTGATCTGCCTGAATATCACCTGGCTTCCTGAGAGTAGGGATACAAAAATGAAAATCTGGATGGTGATCAGGATCTTTTGAAAAAGCGCCTTTGATTTGCCCGTACCGGACTCGGTCCTGAATACATGTACCGGATCAAACCGTGCTAAATAGAAGGCTATGTAACTGCCTGAACAGACGCCGACAAACAGGGTGAGCAGGATGAACAGCAGGAGCAATGAAAAATTTTCACTAAAATTTATTTCCATGCCTGCCCTGAACAGCTGGTTCATTTTGGGAAGGGCAAAATGAATAACAACCAGTGCCAGTGGAAGAGCAAGAAGGGCGATGGAAACCGATTCGCCCAGGATCTGGTTAAGGATTGATCTTTTTGTGGCACCGGCAACCTTCCGTATCCCGATCTCCCGGGTTCGCAGGGTGGATTGCCCCACGGACAGGATGATGTAGTTGAAACAGGCAATCAGCAGGATTAAAAATCCAATCGCAGAATAGAGATAGATGCTGTTCAGATTACCCCTTAGTCCGGCATTCACCAGGTGGCTCGAATGGAGGTAGATATCCGTCAGTTTTTGCAGGCTATGGATAAAGTTCACCTGGTCGCCCATAAAATCCCGTTCAATCACCCTGAGCTTTTCTTCTACTATGTCGGGTGAGGTGCCGGGTTTCAGGAGGACGAAACTATTGAAAAAATCCAGGTGCCAGGCGGTTCGTATGTCCCGTGACCACTCCTCCCGTTCGTATTCCCTGAAGCTGAGCTCGATGTTACCGATAAAATCGGCTTTCATGGAGGATAGTTTCGGAATGTTTTCAAACACACCCGTAACCGTCAGCGTATACAGGTTGCCGCGGCTGTTCATTTCAATGGTTTTACCCAGCGCCGATTCTCCCGGGAAATATTTGTTTGCTATATCCTTGTTGATGGTTACGGAAAATGGCTCTTTCAGTGCTTCAGCCGGATTACCCTCTATGAATTTAAAGGTAAAAATCTCAAAAATATCGTTGGTTGCTGTACGGAAAATCCCCGCCCGTTCGAATTCTTCCCCTTTTTTGATCTGGGCATACGGCAGGTAGCCGATTGAGGTGACTTTTTCAACTTCGGGAATGTGGTCGGTCATGTATTCGGTAAGGACATAGGATGTTTTCGGTTCGATCCAGTTCACATCCGGTTTTTCGGTCAGGATCCGGTAGATCCTTTTTTTGTTTTCGTGGTATTTATCAAACCAGGTCTCATTCAGGACATAGCTCAAAACGATGAATGAAGCGCTGAGTCCCAGCGTGAGACCGACAAGATTGAGTGCCAGGTTCAGCTTGTTCCGGCTGAGTATCCTGAAGATGGTGAGTAGATAATGTTTGAACATGTTTAGTTATTTTGCATCATAAAGATATCAAATCCCCGAAAACCTATCCCAAACCTGTTTAAGAACAATATAAACCTCCGTTCTATATTTTGTATCTTTAATTCATAAAATTTAGGATATGATTAACCAACAGTTATTAAATCCTGCGAGTATCGTTGTTATCGGTGGTTCCGATGACGTGGCAAAACCGGGGGGGAAAGTCCTCAAGAACATCATCGATGGCGGGTTCGCCGGGGAGCTTTACGTGGTCAATCCCAAAATGGGCCGTATACAGGGGATCGCCTGTTCCAGGGATATCCGAGATCTTCCATCGGTCGATCTTGCCGTGCTTGCCGTTCCTGCGAAGTTTTGCCCCGATGCGGTCAGGGTATTGACCGGGGAAAAGGAGACGCGGGCATTCATCATCCTTTCTGCCGGTTTCGGTGAAGAGAGTGAAGAGGGAGAACGAATGGAAGAGGAGATCGTGGAGATGATCAATTCGGTTGAAGGGTGCCTGATCGGTCCAAATTGCATCGGTGTCATTAATACTTCCTATAATGCTGTTTTTACCACCCCGATACCCCGCCTGGATCCAAAGGGATGTGATTTCATTTCCGGATCGGGTGCAACGGCAGTTTTCATCATGGAATCGGGAATACCAAACGGCTTGACTTTTGCAAGCGTTTACTCGGTTGGCAACAGTGCACAGCTTGGGGTTGAAGAGGTGTTACAGTACCTGGATGAAACGCATGACCCGGAAACCTGTTCGCCGGTGAAGTTATTGTATATTGAAACCATTGACAAACCCGATATGTTGCTGAAGCATGCCCGTTCCCTGATCCGGAAAGGGTGCAGGATAGCAGCTATTAAGTCGGGTAGCTCGGAGGCAGGAAGCCGGGCCGCCTCGTCGCACACCGGGGCACTTGCCAGTTCCGACCTGGCAGTGGATGCCCTATTTCGCAAAGCCGGAATTGTCAGGTGTTACAGCCGCCAGGAACTGGCGGCAGTGGCTTCGGTGTTCATGCACAAGGAATTAAAGGGAAAGAACCTGGCATTGATCTCCAATGCAGGCGGTCCCTGCGTGATGCTAACCGATGCCCTCTCAGAAGGAGGATTGCAGGTACCGGAAGTAAAAGGGGCAGAAGCGAAAAAATTGCTGGAGAAACTTCATCCCGGATCCTCTGTTTCCAATCCCATCGATTTTCTGGCTACCGGAACAGCCGAACAACTGGCTGAGATCATGGATGCCTGTGAAACGAAATTTAATAACATTGATGCCATGATCGTCATCTTTGGCAGCCCCGGATTGATCCCGATTCATGCCGTATATGATGTCCTGGAAGAAAAAATGAGAAGCTGCCGAAAACCGATATTCCCCGTCCTCCCGTCGGTAATCAATGCGAAGGATGAAATTGCGCGCTTTCTTGGCAGAGGGAGGATCAATTTCCCGGATGAGGTAGCGCTTGGCAAAGCGCTGTCAAAGGTGTATGCCACCGAACCACCGGCACCGGACAGCTCCGGGCCGTCCGTTTTGAATGAGCCTGAGATTCGTTCCGTCATAGAACAATCCGGTAATGGGTATCTATCTCCTGAAGATACACTGCGGCTGTTGAAAGTAGCGGGAATCCAATGCATCCCGGAACGCATTGTCCGGTCTCCCACAGAGGCATCCCGGGCTGCCGGGGAACTGGGATTTCCCGTGGTTATGAAGGTCATCGGACCGGTACATAAATCGGATGTGGGGGGTGTTGCATTGGGCCTGGAAAACAAGGAAGAGGTCGTTGATGCCTTTAAGCGGTTGATGAGGATTGACGGTACGGAAGCGGTGTTGATGCAGCCCATGCTGGAAGGCATGGAACTGTATGCCGGGGCAAAGCGGGAACCCAGGTTCGGACACATGGTGCTGTGCGGTCCGGGGGGCATATTCATTGAGATCATGAAGGATGTCAGCGTAGCCCTTGCTCCGGTTTCACCGGTTGAAGCCAGGCGAATGATCGAAGCTCTGAAAAGCTATCCGATGCTTACAGGCACCCGGGGAAGAAAGCCGGTCAATATACAGCGGTTTGAAGAGATCCTTGGCAGACTCTCCGGTCTGGTCTCTCTTGCCCCGGAGATCTTTGAGATGGATATCAACCCGATGATATGTTGCGATGACCAGATCATCGTGGTGGATGCGAGGATACGGATAGAAAAGGACGGGGAGACTGTGAGACAATGAGAGGGGGTGAAGGAGCAGAGGGCAGAGGAAGGATGCGCCATTGGCGTGCCTACGGCAAAGGATGATTGATGAAGGATGAAGGAAAAGAAATATAGTAAGAAGTGGTGATTAGTGAGAAAGGGGTGCTCGGTACTCGTTTCTCGGTACTTGGTAAAAGAAGAAGAAATGAGTAGTGAGAGCTGAAGACGATCCGCCTTCGTTAAAACTACGACGGGAAAGGGAGACTGAGGGACGAAGTGACTAAGGGATAAAAAGATATTGTTTCATTTTGTTCCAATTTGTTCCAAAGAGTAACGAAATTTTTTGCTCCGTAGGAGCAACATATTGGTAGCCCAGGGTAAGTTCACCCTGTGAAATACTCCATTGGAGTAAAAGCTTTGCTTTTATTTCACAGGGAGGACGATAGAGAGCGCCACCCTGGGAAAGAAATAAACAGAATCAATCGATCCAACTGCATGGTTATTCAATTGGAAATCATGTTATGGATCGAAAGTCACCAATCGCTTAATCAGGTTGGTGATTTTTGAGTCGGCAGTATGAGGAAGTTACGGGTTACGAGTTACGGGATACGAAA
Source organism: uncultured Rikenellaceae bacterium (assembly GCA_964389685.1). GTDB lineage: Bacteria > Bacteroidota > Bacteroidia > Bacteroidales > VadinHA17. The sequence continues at coordinate 29,881 of CAYMFM010000027.1, read as the reverse complement.
GATAGACGAAGAGAGACTTAGAGACTGGGAGAGTCCAGCAAAGAGGATGGAGACAAAAGAATACCGAACACTGATTAACGATTTATGATTTATGAAAACTATGTTGTTCTGAGATCGAAGTTCCCTGCCAGCCGGCAGGCATGGCGTCACTCGTTACTCATTCTTTGAATGTTGGATGTTTGACGTTCAATGTTGAATGTTGGTAGACGGACCTTCTCTAGAACATAATTGATTCCCTTATCAGTAGAAAAAAGATCATTATATTTGTGTGCGTGTATTCTGTTTTATTCAAATCAACGAAAATTATATTCTCAATTCTGAAATGAAAAAAATCGGTTTATTCTATGGCCCAAGGGGGGGATCTGTTGAACGGATTGCCTTTAAGCTGGTCGACATGATTGGCAAGGAGAAAATAGATCTCTATCCTGTAAAAGTGGCAAGTGCAAGTGACCTCGAAAAATACGATAACCTGATCCTGGGGATCTCCACCATTGGCAGGGAGACCTGGGCTTCGGATGCTCCGGCGGATGATTGGGACAAATTCTTGCCCCAGCTTGAACTGGTTGATTATAAGAACAAGACGATTGCCATGTTCGGATTGGGAGACCATATCTCCTACCCATTGCATTTTGTCGATGCTCTAGGGACGCTTGCTGAGATTCTGATGAAGCACGATGCAACCATCATCGGTCAGGTTTCAACCGACGGATATGAATTTGAGGAGTCAGAAGCAATTATCGATGACCGGTTCATAGGCCTTCCCCTGGATGAAGATTTCGAATCGGAGAAGACGGACGAAAGGCTGAAGAACTGGTTGGAAATAATTCTTCCTCTTTTTAGTTAAGGATACTGATATACAGGGGCAGCAGAATATTCTACTGCCCCTTTTTGTTGATTATATCAGCGCTTAAGAAAAGTTTCAGAGGACAATCCTTTAAATTCAGCATATTATGAGAAATACTCCTATCGATTTTCAAACGGTCAAACAGAAGATTGAGGAGACAGGATTACCCAAAGTTGGCAGGGGAACGATCCGGGAGATTGTCCGTGTGGTGAACAGGATTGAGGAGGCAACCGGAGAAAAATTTATCCGGATGGAGATGGGGGTCCCGGGATTGGAACCAGTTGAAATTGGAATAGAGGCTCAAATCGATGCCCTGAAAAGAGGAGTGTCAAGCCGGTACCCCATGATCGAAGGGATCCCGGAACTGAAAGAGGAGATGTCAAGATTCATTAAACTTTTTCTTAACCTGGATGTGAAATCGGATGGGTGTATCCCAACCGTGGGTTCGATGATGGGAAGCATGGCCATGTACCTGGTTGCCAATCGAAGCGACAGGACAAAAGAGGGGACACTCTTCATTGATCCGGGATTTCCCGTACAAAAACAACAGGTGAGAATACTTGGGCATGATTACCGCTCCTTTGATGTTTACAACTACCGGGGAGACAAACTCCGCGACAAACTGGAATTCTACCTGGAATCCGGGAAAGTGTCTACCATACTCTATTCAAATCCCAATAACCCCTCCTGGATCTGTTTTACTGAAAAGGAGCTGAAGATCATTGGAGAATTAGCTACAAAATACGATGTGATTGTGGTCGAGGATCTTGCCTATTTTGGCATGGACTTCCGGGTGGATTATTCGGTGCCGGGTCAACCTCCCTATCAGCCAACAGTAGGCCACTATACCGATCATTTCATGATCCTGTTTTCCAGTTCCAAAATATTTAGCTATGCAGGCCAACGGGTGGGTATGATGATTATCTCGGATGCCCTGTTTGATCGCAAATATCCCGATCTCAAAAGATATTATACATCGGATACCTTTGGCTATTCCATGATCTTTGGTGCATTGTATGCCCTCTCGGCAGGTGTATCGCACTCCGCCCAGTTTGGACTGGCTGCTATTTTGAAAGCCGTAAACGATGGGACCTATAATTTTGTGGAGGGAGTTAAGGAGTATGGGGAAAAAGCAAAAATCATGAAGAAACTTTTTCTCGATAACGGTTTTAATATCGTGTATGACCGGGATGAGGATAAACCGCTTGCCGATGGTTTTTATTTCACCGTTTCGTATCCAGGCATGACTGGCCCGGATCTGCTGGAAGAGCTTTTATTTTACGGAATTAGTGCAATATCCCTCGATATCACGGGAAGTGACAGGGGGGAAGGCCTCCGGGCTTGTGTCTCGCTGGTACAGCGGTCACAGTTTGGAGTACTTGAATACAGACTGAAAAAATTTCATGAGGATCATTCCTGAACCTCTTTCTGAAATCCAGGGAATCCTCAATGTTTTAGAACAGAGTTAGAGGTGATATTAATCAGTATACGATACGTCCGATTTTTTTATCTTTGATCAGGATTAGCGCAAACTTGAAAAAACGGGAAACATGGCTAAAGTTAAAGGTGCAATTGTCGTTGATATTGAAAAATGTAAAGGATGTGAACTGTGTGTCGGATCCTGTCCGACCGATGTTATTGCTATGACAACCGATGTGAATGGAAAAGGATACCATTACGCCTATATGAAAGATCCTGAAGCCTGTACAGGTTGCATGAATTGTGGCATTGTTTGCCCGGATGGCGTGATTACCGTGTACCGGAAAAAAGTGGAAGTTACTACAGCTTAGGAACTAAATATTATTTTGATCCGATGGAAGAATTTCAATTGATGAAAGGAAATGAAGCAGTTGCTGAAGCGGCTATCAGAGCCGGGACAGATGGCTATTTTGGCTACCCCATTACACCCCAGTCTGAAGTGATGGAATACCTTATGACGGTTAAACCCTATGAGCGGACAGGAATGGTTGTCCTGCAGGCTGAAAGTGAAGTCGCAGCCATCAACATGCTTTATGGAGGTGCAGCGTGTGGGAAAAAGGTGATGACCACTTCATCCAGTCCCGGGATCAGCCTGATGCAGGAGGGCATTTCTTATATTGCCGGCTCGGAACTGCCTTGCCTGGTGGTGAATGTCGTTCGCGGAGGCCCCGGATTAGGCACGATCCAACCCTCCCAGTCCGATTATTTCCAGGCAACCAAAGGGGGAGGGCACGGCGATTACCGGTTGATCACCCTCGCTCCTTCATCCGTCCAGGAAATGGCTGATTTCGTTACCATTGCCTTTGACCTTGCTTTTAAATACAGAAATCCGGTAATGATTCTGTCCGACGGAGCCATCGGTCAAATGATGGAAAAGGTGAAATTCAAGGAACAGAAGCCAAGGGCAACCGAATTTCCGGAATGGGCAACCACAGGAAAAACCCCCGACCGGGAACGGAATATCATTACCTCTCTCGATCTCGACCCGGCAAGACATGAACGGCACAACATTAAACTGCAGGCAAAATATAAGGAGGTGGAAAAGAATGAGGTACTCTTTGAAAAAATATCCTGCGAGGATGCCGAATACCTGTTTGTTGCCTATGGTACCAGTTCCAGGATCTGTCAGAAATCGATACAACTGGCAAGAGAGGAGGGCATTAAGGTGGGACTGTTCAGACCCATTACCCTGTGGCCCTATCCAAAAAAAGAACTCGGAGCCATGTCAGACCAGATTAAAGGGATCTTAGCGGTAGAAATGAGTGGAGGACAAATGGTGGAAGATGTTCTGCTGTCTGTTGACCAGAAGGTTAAAGTGGATCACTATGGACGGATGGGAGGAATCATTCCGACACCCGAGGAGATCGTAGAAGCATTGAAAAATAAAATAATTGGAGAGTAACCCATGCCTGAAACAATAGAAAACAAAAAGATCATTGCTCAGGAAAACCTGGTGTATGAAAGAACCAGCGTTCTGACAGAGAATGTGATGCATTATTGTCCCGGTTGCGGACATGGAACAACACACCGGATCCTGGCAGAAGTAATTGAGGAACTCGGTATCCAGTCAGAAACCATTGGAATAGCCCCGGTGGGGTGCTCCGTACTGATGTATAACTACATGGATATCGATATGCAGGAGGCAGCCCATGGAAGGGCTCCTGCACTGGCAACGGCAGTGAAAAGACTCAGACCGGATAAATATGTGTTTACCTATCAGGGTGATGGTGACCTGGCTGCCATCGGAACAGCGGAAACCATCCATGCCTGTAACCGGGGAGAAAATTTTGCCATCATTTTTATCAACAACGGCATATACGGTATGACCGGCGGACAAATGGCACCTACCACAATACCCAACATGAAATCTTCAACCTCACCCTATGGTAGAGATGTTAAGACGATGGGAAACCCATTGAGAATGACCGAGATTGTGGCAACGCTGCCCGGTACCTATTACGTAACCCGGCAATCGGTCCACTCCCCGGCGAATGTCCGGAAAACAAAAAAAGCAATCCGCAAAGCATTCGAATATCAGAAACTGGACAAAGGAGTCTGCTTTATTGAGGTGGTATCCAGTTGCCCTTCCGGGTGGAAAATGACGCCGGTCCAGGCAAACGAATGGATGGTTGAGAACATGTTCCCGTTCTATCCACTCGGAGATTTAAAGGTTCCTGAAGAATAATTAGAATTGCGGATTTCGGATTGTGGATTTCGAATTTAAGATTATTTGACTATTAACGATTAACATACACTATGACTGAAGAAATCATCATAGCCGGTTTTGGCGGACAGGGAGTGCTCTCCATGGGAAAAATTATCTGTTATTCCGGCGTTATGCAGGACCAGGAAGTGAGCTGGATGCCTTCCTACGGCCCGGAAATGCGGGGAGGAACTGCCAATGTTACTGTAATTGTCAGCGATGAACGGATCAGTTCACCCATACTCAATTCGTTTGATACAGCAATTCTCCTTAACCAGCAATCACTCGATAAATTTGAACCGAATGTCAAACCGGGAGGTTTGCTGTTGTATGATGGAAACGGAATATCACGCCATCCGGAGCGAAAAGATATCAACATCTACCGGATAGATGCTGCGGAAGAGGCTGCCAAAATGGAAACCACCATAATATTTAACATGATTGTACTGGGTGGCTACCTGAAAATCAAACCCATAATCAAACAAGAGAATGTAATTAAGGGATTGAAGAAATCACTGCCGGCAAGATATAATCACCTGATCCCCATCAATGAACAGGCAATTTCCCGGGGGATGGAGATTGTGCAGGAAGTGTCAACCCTGTAGTTCTCTTTGATTACCAGTGCATTACAACTCATATATGTATACTATTCGTCAGACGACTGCCGTTCGTCTGACGATTTTTTTTTATGGGTATACTCGAACTGTCTGACCCATTCCGGGTCTGACAGATGGAGTTTCCGGTTTATTTATCGGTCAGACCGAATTTTACCCAACCGTCTGACCCATTCAGGGTCTGACGGATAGGGTTTTTTGTTTTTTATGAATTGTTGGTTTAATTTTAAGAACGTAAACAAACAGTAAATAATATTATTCTCATGAAAAAATGGAGTAAGAAGAGTCTCTGGACCTTCCTGATTGTTGTTATCATCGTGGCTGTATTCTATGCCGCACCAAGACTTCCCATACTGACCGGCTATGCCTCCAAGAACCTGGCATCCGGGATTTTCGTTTCAGGCCGGACACAGGACCAGGTTG
>CAYMFM010000027.1:12940-24218 GCA_964389685.1 uncultured Rikenellaceae bacterium | reverse complement strand
TCCAAGAACCTGGCATCCGGGATTTTCGTTTCAGGCCGGACACAGGACCAGGTTGAAAACCAGGAATTAAATTTCTTTCCGGTAAACCTTGCTAAAAACAGGGTTGACTATGATAACCAGATTGTTACAAGTTCGCTTCTTGGTTTGGCTAAAAGAAAAGCCGTCTACCGCGAAGGATTGGGATGTGTGAGTGTGATCGGCTATACCACGGATGAACTGAAACGTGTAAAGAGTCCGGACATCAACCGGTTTCCAGGCAACCAGGATACCATTCCCTGGCCCATGGGAGATGTGCTGTCCGAAACCCTTCCGGCGGGAGTAGACTATTCCCGCCTGAATGAAATAGTGGATACGGCTTTCGATAAAGCAGGGGAGGAGCGTGTGAAAACCTTTGCGCTGCTGGTTGTTTACAGGGATACTGTTATTGCGGAAAAATATGCTCCGGGAGCAGATAAAAATACTCCGTTGCTGGGATGGTCCATGACAAAAAGCGTATCCAATGCCCTGGCAGGTATCCTTTACCGAAAAGGTCTTTTTGATCCGGCCCAGCCTTTGGGTATACCGGAATGGAGTGACGATGAACGAGAAAACATTCTTCTCGGTCACATGATACATATGAATACCGGACTGGAATGGGTTGAGAACTATTTCAACCTTTCTCACGTTACGCGAATGCTCTATATGGAGAAGGATATGTATCAGTTTGCTATCCAGTCAGAACTGAAAGATCCACCCGGTGATGTTTGGTTTTATTCATCGGGGACACCCAACATCTGGTCCGGTAAAATGAGAACAATCCTGGGTGATGGAGAAGATTATCTTGCTTTTCCCTCGCAGGAGTTATTTCATCGAATTGGCATGACCAGTGTTGTCCTGGAGACCGATCCTGCCGGTAATTTTGTCTTCTCATCCTACATGTATGCCACCGCACGTGACTGGGCACGGTTCGGTTTGCTCTATTTGAATGATGGGATTTTTAATGGAGATACCATCCTCTCTCCCTCGTGGGTTGATTATACCCGCCAGACTGCCAGCGGATCGGAAGGTGAGTATGGTGCGTACTTCTGGCTCAACCGTGGCGATTTCCTGCCGGATGTTCCAGAAGACCTGTTCTACTGCCAGGGATTCAAAGGACAGTATGTATTCATTATTCCCTCCTGTGACCTGGTGGTGGTGCGATTGGGATATTCCGTGTCAGCGTTTGATAAGAATGACTACTTGGCAGCAATAATTAGTTGTATTCCAGAGGGTTCCGGGGAACAATAAACCAATTGAATGGGTTCCGTCTGACCGATTGGCTGGTCTGACGGATAGTTAACTCAATAAACTCTGCAGGATCTTGAAGACCTGACGGCGTTTTTCAGTAAAAACCCCCGGAGGGGGTTAATATTGAATAGCTCCGGGTAACCCTGTGAAATAATCTTTCGTTTTAGCATTATGCCCGGGAAGTAAAATTATTCTTTGCTCATCCAGGTCGTCTGAGAATATAGCTATTTCACAGGGGCAACCCGGGGTTGAGAGAGCCTAAAAATTCCGGTCCAACCTCCTTGTTATTCAGGGGGAAAACGTTCCATGGACCGGCCCGCATCAAACTATATTTGGTCTACATGCGCAGTAAATTAATTGGATAACACTGATACTCCCCCCTAACCCTGATAATACGCATGGCGTGATTATCAGGATTTTCCCTCTCCAAGAGGAAGAGATGTAATCCTGCTCTAAACAGAAGTACAAATTGATACCATTTCATAGTGTGCTAGTCGACTCAGAGAGTCGACCTACTTTGTTTCTGCTTTAACAGAGGCTGATCCCTGTAACCGGAAGGCAAAGATTTTCTATACATATACTCAAATCCTTGCTAATTGAAATTTCGAAATTGGAATTTATTTGGGATTTGTTGTTTGATATTTGTTAATTCACTCACCATGCAAAGTTGGACAACTCTATTTTAGTCGCCTTATTTCCTGTAAAAATTCATCTCATCGATGTATTGCCATACCTCCGGAGGCAGAAAATGACGTATCTCTTTCTTTTTTCGGATGGATTGCCGGATAAAACTGGAGGAGATCTCTATCCGGGGTGCGTTGACCAGGGTGATCGAGGCGTTTTCCAAGAGTTTGAGCACCTTCGTATTACCAGCATTGTCCCCTTCACGTGGATAGGCATAGATCGGATACCGATCCAGCAACTCCCTGAAGTTTTTCCACTTTGGCAGTGTGTTGAGATTATCTTCCCCCATGATCAGTGTGAACTGGTGATTCGGATGCTTCTCCGAAAGGTAGGTTAACGTATCGATGGTATAGGATGGTTTGGGAAGTCTGAATTCAATGTCGGATGCCTGAAATTTAGGTTCGTCATGTATCGCTTTTTCAACCAGTTCAAGGCGGTGATAATCAGCAAGCAGGGTATCTCTTTTCTTCAATGGGTTTTGCGGACTGATGACAAACCAGACCTGGTCGATATCGGTAAATTCCACCATATAGTTGGCAATTGCCAGGTGCCCGATATGGATCGGATTAAACGATCCGAAGTAGAGTCCGATTTTCATTCCTTTGGTGTTAAGAATTTCCGAACGGTTTGCTTTGCTTCTTCCAGCGCTGTCTCAAGGACATCATTCACAATAACCACATCAAACTGGTTTGAATAGGAGATCTCCTTCCGTGCTTTTTCAATTCGTTTACGGATGCTTTCATCGCTGTCAGATGACCTTCGGTCCAACCGTTTTTCCAATTCTTCAATGGATGGAGGCATTACAAAAATTGCCAGCGACTGATCCGGAAATTTCCGTTTGAGGTTCAATCCACCGATAACATCGACATCAAAAATGACGTGGCTCCCCTTTGCCCAGATCCGCTCTATTTCTGATCGCAAGGTGCCATAAAACTGTCCTGGATAAACCTCTTCCCATTCTACAAATTCATCATTCCTGATCTTGTTTTTGAACTGTTCCACCGGGATAAAATAGTAGTCTTTTCCGTCCACCTCATCAACCCTTTTTTCCCGGCTGCAGGCTGAAACCGAAAACACCAACCCCAGATCCTGTTTCAGCAGGTGATGAACAACCGTGGTTTTTCCGGCTCCTGATGGGGCGGAGACAATGATTAATTTACCTTTATGTGAAACAAAATTCATTATTAATTAAAGTATGGATTACCTGAAATGATCATTACAATTTGACTTAAGAACAAGCCTGCCTGCCACAGGCAGGGAACATCGATTAACGATCTCAGATAGAGGTCTAACAATAATCATTTCTTCAAGTTCTTTTGGGCTGTTTCAATACTCTTAACAAAAATTGATAATAATTCATCATTTTCACTCATTGCTCTTTTTAATTTTGCCTCATCTTTATGGAGTTTTGCTCTGTGAATTATTTTCAAACATATCAAAGTTTCTCGCAATTCTTTTAAGATAATTTTCATTTTATGAATAAAATCTCTTCTTGATTCAGCACTTTGTGCTTCACCATAATTAAGAGAAAGAGATGTGCCAGATCTGATAATCTGACCAGCAAGATGGTTCCCTGTTTTTGTATTGGGCAATTCATTTGCTATTTCAATTATTAGAACCGAAAACTCAATTAAACGCTCTTCCAAATCGAATTTGTCCATAATTGATATCTTAAATCATAAATCGTTAATCTCTGCCCGTCCGGCAGGCGGGCTTGTTCGATATTTGTTTCTATATTGAATCAATACCGGATAATTCCAGGATTTAAAATCTGGTCTTTTCTGAAGCGTAATCTATAAAATATTCAACACCTGCTCTTTTATTTTTTCCAGTGCATCTTTCATCTGAACGACCAGTTTCTGGATATCGGTATCGTTGGCTTTCGATCCCAGGGTATTGATCTCCCTGCCGATCTCCTGTGCAATAAATCCGAGTTTTTTACCTACCGGTTCATCCTTTTGAGTTGTCTGAAGAAAATAGCTGCAGTGGTTTTTCAGTCTGACCTTTTCCTCCGAAAAATCAAGTTTTTCCAGGTAATAGATCAATTCCTGTTCAAATCGATTCTGATCATATTCATCAGGGCCCAGTTTTGACAGTACATTATCCCGGATGCGATCCTCAATCTTTTTCACCCTGTTTTTTTCAATTTTCTCAATTTCTCCAAGAAGGTGAAGGATCAGATCAATCTGTTGATTTATATGGGTTGCAAGGGATTCCCCTTCCTGCAACCTGAACTGGTTCACTTTTTCTGCAGCATTCACTATTTCCCTGCTCACAACCACCCATTCTTTCTCATCCAGTTCCTTCTTTTCAGTGGAAAGGGTATCCGGTAATCTCAGGACGATGGGCAACAAAGGCTCCTTGTTTTCGATCTTCAGTTCGTCGGTAATCTGCTTCAACTGGTTATAGTAATTAACCACGACACTATGGTTTATAACCGGCACATTTTCATCTTCCATTACTTCGGTGAAGAGAGAGAGGTCAATCTTTCCCCTGATCAGATACTTCCCAATCAAGTTCCGGATTTCCAGTTCTTTTTCCCTGTAAATCAATGGCAATTTGGTGTTAATATCCAGTTGTTTACTATTCAGGGATTTAATTTCTATGTGTATTTTCTTCTTTGGCAGCTCGCAAACGGCCTGGCCAAAGCCTGTCATTGATTTGATCATCTTCAAATAATATTATAGCATAACGAAATAACCTTTTCAAAGATAAGATAATCAGGGGGAAATTCAATTATGGACGGGTTTTGGCTGCCGCGGTTGTGAATCCATTTTCCTCCGGTTTTTCATGCTTTACGATGACCTTTCGTTTCCATCTTCCGGTCAGGTAATAGGAATAAGACACGATCAATCCCATACTCCATCCAATGGGTATGGCCCACCATATTCCCATTTCACTCATGCTGCGTGACAGGAAATAGGAAAGCGGAACTCGTATGATCCAGAGAGAAAACAGGGTAATGAACATGGGAATAAGGGTATCCCCTGCACCTCGCATTACACCATTGGTCATAAACAGGGCGGATATGATCAGGTAAAATGAGCTTACGATGACCAGGTATTCTTTACCGATCCGGATGACCTCCGGATCCGGGGTAAATAACGCCATGAAGAATTGGCTGAAAAGCAAAACAACAATCGTAACGGAGATGGCGATCACGGATGACATGAATAGTGTGGTACGAAAACCGGTTTTTACTCTTGACGATTTATTGGCTCCCAGGTTCTGGCCTACGAATGTGGCAAGGGCGGCAGAGAAATTCATGGCCGGCAGGATGGCAATAGAATCAATCCTTCCGGCCACGGAATATGCTGCAATGACATCGGTTCCAAAGGTGTTAACGATGCCCAGTACGGCTATTCCTCCAAGAGCAACAAAGGTGTGTTGAAAACCGGTTGGCAATCCGATGCGGAAACTCTTCCGGAAGATATCCCGGTCGAATTTCATATTTACCAGCGAAAACTGCATGATCTGGTGGTAACGGTTCAGATAGATGATTGCCGTAATGAATGCGCCGCCCTGGGCAATGATGGTTGCAACGGCAACACCCACAATCCCCCATTTGAAAACCAGGACAAACAGCAGGTCAAACCCGATGTTAAAAAAAGTGGAAATGATCAGAAAGACCATTGGAGTTTTGGAATCACCCAGACCCCGCAGGATGGCACTGGTGCCATTAAAACCAAAGGATGCAATTATTCCGAGCATATAAACGTTTATATAGCTTTTTGCCTGTGGCAGGATCTCTTCAGGGAGTTGCAGCAACCGGAAAATCGATTCGCTGAAAGTGATACCCACAATGGTAATAAAGATCGAGGCAAAGAAGACAAATATATAAAGCGTATCAATAGCCCGCTTTACCCTGTCCAGGTCCTTGGCACCGAAATACTGGGCAATCACAATGGTTGTACCCGAAGCAATTCCAATGATCAGAGAGATCAGGGTAAAGATGATGGGAAAGGATGCACCAACGGCTGCCAGTGCCTCTTTTCCAATGAAATTGCCAACAATGATGCTGTCAACGATGTTGTAGAGTTGCTGAAACACGTTGCCAAGCAGCATTGGAAGGGCAAAATTCAGGATTAACCGGCTCTCTTTACCAGTGGTCAGATCTTTCATTACTCCAATCGTGAATAATTTGCGAAAGTGGTCAATTTATTTCAGGTGGGCAAAATATATTGGTAATAAAACCCGGGGTAATCGTTGGACTATTATTTCCAAGGTAAGCTATGCCGAATTATACTACACTTCTTGTCCGCCGGATCTGCTAAAGGGCGGAGGAGGCGGATTAAATCCAGGAGATCAATCCTATTAGCATGGGATGAAATAAAAGAACGTAATTCGTTAATCGACCGGTTCAAGTTCCACTGTGAAATGACGAAGAATGGGCGCTTCCCAGACAATTCGCAACCCCCTGGTCAGTTTCTCCCTGCGATCGGAAATATTCTTCATTGCTACTGCTACCAGGTCCATGTGATTTCGGGTATACACCCGCCTTGGGATAGCCAGGCGGAGGAATTCCATTTCGGGAAAGCGGTTCTCCCGGGTTATGGGATCACGGTCAGCCATCAGGATACCAATCTCTGCACTTCGCACTCCCGCTTCCAGGTAAAGCTCCACGGCAAGCGTTTGTGCGGGGAATTGCTCCAGGGGTACATTGACCAGGAACCGTTTTACATCCACGAAGATGGCATGACCGCCAAATGGTTCCTGTACAGGGATTCCAAATTCCTTCAATCGTTCACCCAGGTAGGCAACCTGTTTTATTCTGGAATCCAGGTAATTGAACTCAGTCCCTTCATCCAATCCCTGGGCAAGTGCATTCATATCCCTTCCGCTCATGCCGCCGTATGTGATAAATCCTTCGAACATGATGTTGAAAGTCGTGGCTTCCCGGAATATCTTTTCATCACGGAACCCGATGAATCCTCCCATATTGACAATGGCATCTTTTTTACTGCTCATGGTCATGCCATCAGCTAAGGAAAACATCTCTCTGACAATCTCCTTTATCGTTTTATCCCGGTACTCCTTTTCCCTGGTTTTTATGAAATAGGCATTTTCAGCAAACCGGGCAGCATCGTAAAAGAGCAGAGTGCCATGTTTTTTAGCAACCCTGCGAATCTCTTTCAGGTTCTGCATGCTCACCGGTTGTCCCCCGGAACTGTTGCAGGTGAGGGTAATGATGACGAAAGGGATCTTTTCTACGGGATTTTCCTGAAAGACCTTTTCGAGCTTCCGGATATCAACATTCCCTTTAAACGGATGATCAAGTGATGTATTGAAAGCCTCATCAATGGTGCAATCCACAGCCTTAGCCTTCCTGAATTCGATGTGTCCCCTGGTGGTGTCAAAATGGGTGTTCCCGGGGATCAGGTCCCCTTCCTTAACCAGTACCGAAAAGAGCACATTTTCTGCTGCCCTGCCCTGATGAGTGGGCAGGAAATAGTCAAATCCAAGGATATCTTTGATCTTCTTCTTCAACCGATAGTAGGAAGAAGCCCCTGCATAGCTCTCATCACCAAGCATCAAGGCTGACCATTGACGATCACTCATCGCTCCGGTTCCCGAGTCGGTCAGAAGATCAATAAAAACCTGTTCACTCTTCAGGTTGAAAAGGTTATATTTCGCCTCCCTGATCCAGGTTTCACGATCGGTACGAGTGCTCGGATACATTTGCTCCACCATTTTTATCTTATAGGGTTCTGAATAGGGTAATCTCATCGCTGTAAGGTTTGTTTGTAATGGTTTTAAAGAAAGACAGAGTATGTTTGTTTGGCTTTGCAGCTAAATTTCAGGATCTATTTGCTGAGGATAATGTCCTGGGACACTATATTTGCATCAGTCAGAAAGCCTGAAGCCGGGATTTGAAGGGATAGGTGTCTCTCCTTTTTATGTTACGGTAGAGATTTTTTGTTGTGAATGAAATTTTGTGTCGATTTTTCATCGAGTGAAACTTGGATATACAAATATAATATTTACAGAATAAAATCGGAAAATCGTTGCTTTTCTATTAGCATACATACGTACTTATTGGAAAACTAGTTGATCATGAAAAAAATAGTGATGTTATTGTTGTTTTGCGGTAGCTTTTTTGCCCTTACAGGGCAGGTGGATGCCCTGAACTTACCGGTTGAGGATACCATACCTTCTATTCGATCACAGGATACCCTCCTGATCGATCAAAAACCGGGCACCGTATTGGATTCAATGGATCTTGCATTGAATTATCTGAAAGAATTGTATCGTGACACGGACCAGTGGATCACTCCCGATGACTCCCTGCGCCTGGCAATAGGAAGGCTAATCACGTATGTTGAAAATGGGCCGATTGGTACGACTGTGAATTTTTTGCGCACCTATCCGTTCGATCTTTTAAAAGAACCCTCGGACGTTGTGCAATCCGAAGCTGTACAGGAAGAAAAACGGGGCGATACACTCCTTTTACCCTTCGTTCAGGATACACTGAAAATGGATTCATTGACCCTGCCGATTGATTCCACCCGGATCCCGGTACAGGATACCATTCCAAAGGAGATAACGGATTCAATCTATTTTACCTCTCCGGATTCGATCTCGTTACTCGAAATACGGGTTCCACAAACAGATACCTTGCAGATCATATTTACCGATTCGACACGGTTAATATTCCAGGATACGTTATTGTTTGAAGTAAGCGATTTGATATTGAGCCCCCTTAAAGATATCAGCAAGATCGGGTCCGCGGATTCACTAAAAAACAGCATAGCGCTTTTACTGGATTATATTGAGGACGATTCTCTCCAACTTTGGATTAAAAACCTGGCTAATGATTCGACCAGCATCTGGCTGAGCGATGAAATTGAATACAGGCGATTCTGGCTGAAAAATGAGGTGTATGATTCCATCGGGATCTGGATAAAGGCAGATCAAAAAAATTCGTTGAAATTTATTGTGGATGACGGTGTTTATTTCCGGAAAATGAGCAGGAGTAAAAAGACCGAAGATTACCTGCACGTGCAACGGGTAATAGAGAGCACCCTGCAGGAAATGAAACCCATTGAGATTAAACCGCAAATCTGGAAGTACGGAGGACTGGGAGCCATGAATTTTGCCCAGGGATACCTTTCCAACTGGGCACAAGGAGGCGAAAACTCTATCTCTACCTTTACGGAGATTAACCTGTTTGCGAATTATTCAAGAAACAATACCAAGTGGGACAATACGGTCCGTTTTAAATATGGCTTGATAAAAGCGGGAGATAGACGATTGCGAAAAAATGAAGACCTGCTGGAGATCAATTCAAAATTCGGGCAAAAGGCATTTGGAAACCTGGGACAACGGGCGATTGAAAAATATGGTACAGAAGGGATAAAAGACTGGTACTACAGCTTGCTGGTCAGTTTTAAGAGCCAGATTGCAAAAGGATATAATTATCCGAATGATTCCGTTGTGGTTTCCCGGTTTATGGCACCCGGATACCTGATGTTTGCTCTTGGACTGGACTATAAACCCAGTGATCGAATCTCTGCCCTGATATCCCCGATAACTTCAAAGTCCACCTATGTCCTGGATACCGCAATGATTGATCAGACAAAGTATGGTGTTGCGGCAAACAAAACGGTTTATCGTGAAGTCGGAGCATACATTAAAACCAGGTTCCTCTATAACTTCAACGATGATATTTCCGTTGAAAACAAACTGGACCTGTTTACAAACTATACTCATAATCCTCAGAATATTGACATTGACTGGGAGCTGATCTTACGGATGAAAATCACCTTTTACCTGAGTGCAACAATATCCACTCACATGATCTATGATGACGATGTCCTTGTCCCGGTCTTCAATAATGAGGGCGTTAAGACAGGAACTGGTCCCAGGCTTCAATTCAAGGAGTTACTGAGTTTGGGGTTTTCATATAAGTTTTAGGGACCTCACAATTCCTTTTCATAGATCCGGAATCGTTTATGGATTTTGCCCCCTGCTTTTAGCACTTCTCCTATCATTTTGTGATTCGTTTCCAGGATCAGGTGGCTTTCTATGGTCTGCATGTTTCTCTGTTTTGCCGTTTCGAGCAGTTTGACAGCCATCAATGCATCCAGTCCGAGTCCCTGGTATTTGGGTTTGATCGCCCCGAGGAGCAGGGTGAGGTGCCTTGATCGTTTCATGCAGGAAAGGATCTTGAAGATTCCGAATGGAAACAGTTTACCCGATGCTTTTTGCAATCCTTCACTCAGGTCCGGCATGCTGATCACAAATCCTGACACCCCTTCCCTGTTCTCGGTTACTTTTAAAAAATGGGGATCCAGTACGGGAAGATACCTTTTAGCATACTCAACCATCTCCTGATCGGTCAACGGGACAAATCCGTAGATGTTGCTATAGCATTCATTCATTACCCTCAGCACGGGGATAATGTATGGTTTTAACTCTTTTTTTGTAGTGAATTCAACTACCCTGGATTCGGTTTTTTTGAGTACCATCCGGCTAACCCTCCGGTACAATTCGGGGATCTCATCCGGGATCTCGATCAGGTAATCGTTCAGGTCTACTTTCTTCCGGTACCCCTCAGCTGTGATCAGCCGGTTCATGTAATCCTGATTCCATATGGTTTCCAGGATGGCACGATGTTCGAAACCCTCAATAAGAAAACCCTGTGGATCTTTGTCGGAGAACCCGAGGGGCCCAACAATTTTTGTCATCTCCCGTTCTCTTGCCCACTCTTCCACTTGATGTATCAGCGCATGGGCTACCTCCTCATCCTCCAAGCAATCAAAGAATTCGAACCGGGCATGGTCCTCGTTATGGATCTCATTGTACCGCTGGTTGATCAAACCCATGATCCGTCCAACCGGTTTATTATCCCTGAAGGCTAAAAGAAGAATGGTATCCGAATAGCTGAAACATTTGTTTTTTTTTGGATTGAAAAAAATAAACTCATCCCGGTACATTGGGGGAACCCAACAATCGAAACCGGCGTTTATTTTTGCCGGCAGAAAGATAAAGCGCTTAAGATCTTTCCTGGTTTTGACTTCTCTGATTTCAGGAGCCATGTTTTACATTAACGGGTAATATTGAGCCAAATCATTGAAAATAAACAGTATATTGTAAAAGAACGAAAAAAATTATATGAGTAAGTTAACAATTTTTTAATAAAGGGATAAACTAACACAAATTATTTAAGGTTTATAACATGATAACTCCGTCCGACGGATAAAACCAATATGTATAAACATTCGGCAATTTATTCGTCAGCCACTTGCGTTCACCCTCCGGCATCCTGATCCAGTTTTTTCAGGAGATTAAAAAGGCCGTTTCCTGAGATAATAAAGAGCGGAATGGT
>CAYMFM010000027.1:0-12840 GCA_964389685.1 uncultured Rikenellaceae bacterium | reverse complement strand
GTTTTTTCAGGAGATTAAAAAGGCCGTTTCCTGAGATAATAAAGAGCGGAATGGTAACAATGGCTGCCAATGTATCGATCAGATAGTGCGCTTTTAAATAAACGGTTGAAATTGCAAGCAAAATGGCAAGTGGTAAAACAACATAAAACCAATGCCTGAAGTATTTGTATGCATACCATAAAATGATGAATGCTATACCCACATGAGAACTTGGAAAAGCCCCGGTAGGCCGTTCACCCAGTTCCTGTACCAGTTTCAACATGCTGCTGAATACATATGCTTTGGGCACTTCATTTTCCGGGTGAGGGAAAAAATACTGCGGACCTGCGACAGGTAGTACAATGAATACCAGATAGTAGATGTAAAAAGAAGAGATGAGAACGAAGGTTAACCGGTAGAACAGATCCGGATGGTTTAGAAAGAGGATGAGGGTGAATCCAAAGATCAGGAGATAATAGGAGAAATAGCTGAAACTCATTAATTCAGTAATCCATAATTGAGGGAATCTGTCGAGAAGAAATTGTGCAGGCTGAACTCCGAAAAGTGTTTCTTCGACACGGTAAAAGAAAGAATCCTGATTTTCAAAAAAGATGTTATTGAAATGATCCGTTTCCGGATAGAGATAGATAATGAGTATCAGGGGATAGGCATATCGAAGAAACCGCATTACTCCTCCCTGAAACAGGTTCTGAAAACAAGCCATTGCATAAATAATAAGGATAGAGAGGATACGAAATCCCAGGGGAAGCAATTTGTTTTCCAGATCGTTCCACGCTAACCCAATGAAAATCGTTGTCATCAACAGGTAGAGGAGTGTGATCCTATCGATTGCGTTAAGGTTCTTCCGGGGATCTGATCTCATGATGAACAGCAATGTTTAATCAAACATGAAGATAGTGGTTTTTCTCCCTTTATTGGTTTTTTATCGTAGAGACGCCATGCATGGCGTCTCTACATCCGGTAAAACAGTAACATCCGGAATGCCTTTCTAATCAGTTATTTATTTTCCGTTCTTGTTCCGTAATTTACCTCAATTTCTCCCGGTAGATTTGATAATTCTCCTTATCGAACACGGCAAAGATAACCCGTTCAATTTTTTTATGTTTTTTCAAAAACGAGGAGACTTCGCGGATGGCAATTTCAGCTGCTCTGATCTTGGGAAACCGGTACACTCCGGTACTTATATTTGGGAAAGCAATTGATTTTATTCCATGTTCCAGGGCAAGGGTAAGGCTGTTTTTATAACAGGAGGCAAGCAATTGTTCCTCGTTGTTGGCCCCTCCATACCACACGGGTCCAACCGTATGGATCACGTGTTTAGCAGGGAGCATATACCCCCTGGTAATGCGGGCTTCACCGGTGGGACAGCCATTCAGCTGTTTGCACTCTTCCAGCAGTTGCGGTCCTGCTGCACGGTGGATTGCTCCATCAACCCCACCACCGCCCAGCAGGGAAGTGTTCGCGGCATTCACAATGGCATCCACACCAAGTGTTGTAATATCGGTCTGAATGAGTTCTATCTTTTTCATGGTCCCTGACTACCGGATTTTTGCCCCGAGCTTGGTTTCAAATGCTTTAATCAAGCGGGACATTACCTGTTCTATCTGTTTTTCGGTCAGGGTTCTTTTTTCATCCTGCAGGATAAAGCTCACAGCATAGGATTTTTTTTCTTTCCCGATTTTTTCATCTTCAAATACATCAAACAGGCTGACCTTTTTCAAGATCTGTTTTTCTGTTTGCAATGCAAGCTCCTTTACCTGCTTGTATTGTATGTTCTTATCAAGCAGCAATGCAAGGTCCCGTTTGACTTCAGGAAATTTCGGAAGTTCAGCATAGGTTATTTTGTAATGCTCAATCATTTTCAAAACAGTGTTCCAGTGAAAATCGGCAAAGAAAACATCCTGTTCTATCTCAAATTGTGAAAGGAATGTACGGCTAATGATTCCCAAATCCACGACAGGATCACCATTCATACTATAGGTAACACCATCAGAAAAAAGTTCTGCATCGGCCTTTTCCATGTCAAGCTTATTGGAATTTAACCCCAGCCGTTCGAGAATGTTTTCAACAAACGATTTCAGGTAATAGAAACTGGTTTGTTCTTCCTGAGCGTTCCAGGTTTGTTCTTGCTTGCGGCCCGTGATGTACAGCGCCAGGTGCTCATTTTCGGTGTATGGGGTCAGTGGTTCATTCCGGGACGCCGTTTTATCGAAGAAATAACAATTCCCGAATTCATAGAGCTTTAGGTCCGGATTCTTCCGGTTAATGTTATAGGATATCGTTTCGAGCCCACCGAAGACCATACTCTGTCGCAGTGAGTTTAAATCACTGCTCAAAGGGTTATGGAGCATTACCGATCGTTCCAGTGGATAATCTCTCCTCTCTTTATAGTAGGATGAAGGAGTCAACGAGTTTACCATGATCTCATTGAAGCCGTTATGACTTAAGAGGTCTGCGATCATGTTACAGACCTTTTCCTTATCCGGTTTATTGAAATAGGACAGTGTCGATTTGACTTCATCCCGGATCTCGATGTTATTGTAACCGTAGATTCTAAGGATCTCTTCAATAACATCTGCTTCCCGGGTAACATCGACCCTGTATAGAGGAACCTGCAGTAATAATCCATCGTTCGTCTCTTCAAGGATCTTAATCTCAAGCAACGTAAGGATGGGTTTAACAACTTCAGGCTCCAGACGTTTTCCGATGAGCCGTTCAATATTTTTGTAGTAGATCCGGACACTGGGGGGGTCAAAAATCCTGGGGTACACATCAACAATGTCAGAAGAGATCTTTCCACCTGCGATTTCTGAAATGAGCAGTGAAGCCCGTTTAAGGGCATAAATGGTCATTTCCGGATCTGTACCGCGTTCAAACCGAAACGATGCATCCGTATTCAGGCCAAACCGCTTTGCCGTTTTGCGAATGGATCCCGGATCAAAATATGCACTTTCCAGAAAAAGATGTTTGGTCCTGGTGGTGACGCCAGAATCAAGCCCTCCAAATACTCCTGCGATACACATTCCCTCTTCCTCATTACAGATCATCAAATCCTCACTGGATAATTCCCGTTGAACTTCATCGAGTGTTATAAAAAGAGAACCTTCGTCCAGGGTCCTGACAATCACTTTTTTCCCCTTGATCCTGTCAGCATCAAATGCATGCAGTGGCTGACCTGTTTCAAACAGAATGAAATTGGTGATATCAACAATGTTATTGATCGGGTGTAAGCCAATCGATCGAAGCCTGTTCTGGAGCCACATTGGGGATTCTTTCACCTCTACTCCGGAAATGGTTACTCCAGTATATCTCGGGCACGCTTCTTTATTCTCAATGATCACTTCAACCGGGTAATCCCTGTTTTGGGGTTTAAAATCGGATACATCCGGTTTGTGTAAAGAGGCTGTCTGATGAAAGGCAAGAAAAGCTGCCAGGTCGCGGGCTGCCCCATAATGCGATGCTCCGTCGATACGGTTGGGAGTTAAACCAATATCGTACACGACATCGGTATAGACTTCAAAGTAATCCCGTGCCGATGTTCCAACCGGAATTTTTTCATCCAGAACCATGATCCCCTCATGGTTTGTTCCAAGTCCCAGTTCATCTTCCGCACAGATCATCCCCTCTGAGAATTCACCCCTGATTTTCGTTTTCTTGATTTTTATCTCCTCTTCACCCATGTAAAGGGTTGTCCCTGCCAGCGCAACCGGTACTTTCTGTCCTTCCCTGACATTGGGGGCCCCACACACAATTTGAAGTAATTCCGGTTGTCCGATATCTACGGATGTGAGGATTAACTTGTCAGCATCCGGATGTGGAACGGCACGTTTAACCTCACCGATAACCACACCTTCCAATCCCCCCCTGACCGATTCAAACTGCTCGATACCCTCAACTTCCAACCCGATATCAGTCAGGATTTCAGCCGTTTTTACCGGATCCAGATCAAAGTCAATATACTCTCTGAGCCAATTGTAGGATATTTTCATAAATGGTTCTGCTTGAAAAAACAAAAGTAAAGAAAAAAAGATAAATAGTTATTTGATCCGCCTAGGCGGATCGTTATTTGTAGTTATTTATTGTTATTAGCTGCTATTTTCTCAGGAATATAATATAAATCCATTCCTTTACCTTCCTTGCCCTCCGCTTGCTAATTTTCCTTCGCCTTTGCCTCAGCCTTAGCCTAAACATTTATTATATTATCTTTGCAAATACTTTCAGAAAAACGGGATAGTAGAATGGAAGATAGAGGTTTGATACTGGTTACCAATGATGATGGGATTGAAGCCCCCGGATTAAAAGCCCTGATCGATGTTGTCCGGGATTTCGGTGATGTGGTGGTTGTGGCACCGGAACAGAGTCAATCCGGTATGTCTCATGCTATCACCATCAAACAGCCACTTCGGGTTACGGTAATGGAAGAATCTCCTTCGCGTAAGATCTTCAGTGTTAACGGAACACCGGTTGATTGTGTTAAACTTGCCCTGAATCAGCTTCTCGACAGAAAGCCGGACCTGCTCGTTTCCGGCATTAATCACGGTTCAAATGCATCAGTCAGTGTAGTCTATTCCGGCACGATGGGTGCAGCAATTGAAGGGGGGATAAACAAAATAAGATCCATCGGGTTTTCTCTACTCGATTATTCCAGGCACGCTGATTTTACCGCCGCAAAGATCTATTCGAAACGAATCATAGACCAGGTGATGTTGAATGGATTGGACAGGGGGATCTGTTTGAATGTCAATATCCCGGTGGGGAGCATGGATGAGATTAACGGTGTAAAAATTTGCAGACAGACCGATGGGCACTGGCAGGAGGAATACGATAAACGAAAAGATCCGTTCAACAGGGAGTATTACTGGCTGACCGGATATTTCAATAACTATGAACCCGAGGCAAAAGATACGGATGAATGGGCTCTGAGAAACAACTATGTTTCCATTGTCCCCATCAGCACCGATTATACCTCCTTTAAACAACTGGATGCATTAAAAAGTTGGAAGATCTGAACAGGTTAACCACACAAAGGATATCTTTATGAATTCAAGATTTAATTCACTCACAACGGGTTTGCTGCTGGGTATTGCAGGGCCTTTATTGACCCTTTTTGTTATTTACCTGATCACCACACAGGATCTCTCCATCAAGGACTATATTAATCAACTCATTTTTTTTAAGGTGTATACTCACATCATCAGTCTTAGCGTCATTCCAAACCTTCTCATATTTTTTATATTCATCTGGCTTAATAAACTGAAGTCAGCAAGGGGAGTTCTTCTGGCAACGATTATTCTGGCATTGATCGTGCTGGGACTCCGGTTATTTACCTGAGACACGGGAGAAGGTATTGTTGTTAATTGAATTTACCGGATCGCAATGAAATATTACATCATAGCCGGAGAAGCTTCCGGGGACTTGCATGGCTCCAACCTGATCAAGGGATTGAGAAAGTCGGATAAAGAAGCTCAATTCCGTTTATGGGGAGGTGACCTGATGGAGCAGGAGGGTGGAAAATTGGTGCGGAATTACCGTGATCTTGCCTTTATGGGGTATGTTGAGGTACTGAGAAACATCCGGGTGATCAAACGAAACCTGGATTTTTGTAAGCAGGATATCATCAACTACTCCCCGGATGTGCTTATCCTGATTGATTATCCAGGTTTTAATCTGAAGATCGCACAATTTGGAAAGAAGCATGGGATTAAGGTATTTTATTATATCTCACCAAAAGTTTGGGCCTGGAAGGAAGGAAGAGTGAAGAAGATAAAGCGATACGTTGACCGGATGTTTTCCATCTTACCGTTTGAGGTTGAATACTATAAAACGTTTCAAATAGAGGTTGAATATCAAGGCAATCCGGTATTGGATGCCGTGACCCGGGCAGAGGCAGAGATGGAAAGCCGCGAAGCGTTCCTTGCAAGGAATCAGTTACCTGACAAACCGGTCATCGGACTTATTCCTGGGAGCCGGAAGCAGGAGATCAAATACAACCTGCCCGTGATGTTGCAAACCATTCGTTCCTATCCCGGTCACCAGTTCATCATTGCCTGCTCTCAGATGATCGAAAGGGATTATTATTTGAAATTAACGGAGGGATATGATGTGCAACTCATCTATGGGCAGACCTATTCGGTCATGAACCATGCAGAGGCGGCTCTGGTAACATCGGGAACCGCCACCCTTGAAGCAGCATTGCTAAGGGTTCCACAGGTAGTATGCTACAGGGCAAACCTCATCGGTATGTTAATTGCTTACCTGCTGTTAAAAGTACACTTTATCTCCCTGGTAAACCTGATCATGGAGGAGGAGGTCGTAAGAGAAATGCTGCAGTATAAATTAACCTCTGCTTCACTGAAAGCAGAATTGGATAAGTTACTCTATGACCAGCAATACAGGCAAACGATGCTGGAAAATTATGATTACTTGCATGACCGCATTGGCCCTCCTGGAGTATCGGAACGAATTGCCGCACGGATGGTTGGTATATTGACCGGATAATACATTACATTTGTTATACAATCGTTTTCAACATCATAATGCTTGCATTATTCAGGAAAGAGATAAACGTTTTTTTCAGCACCCCGACAGGCTATATCGTGATCACTGTGTTTTTAGTTGCGAATAGCCTGTTTATGTGGATCTTTCCGGGTGAACTGAATGTCATAGACAATGGGTATGCAAGCATCGATACGCTGTTTATCATTGCACCGTGGGTATTTCTTTTCCTGGTTCCGGCAGTAACCATGAGATCGTTCGCTGATGAGAAAAAATCGGGAACCATGGAACTGCTTTTCACCCGACCACTGAGCGACCTCCAGATCATCCTGGCAAAATTCTTTGCGGGATTGATCCTTGTGCTATTCGCACTTATTCCGTGCCTGGTTTATTTCTTTTCGGTTTATCTGCTCGGGAATCCAGTAGGTAATATCGATACCGGAGGTACATGGGGATCGTTCATCGGACTGTTTTTTCTTGCAGCCATTTATGTCTCCATTGGTGTTTTTTCATCATCCCTGACGGACAATCAGGTAATCGCATTTATTGTAGCCGTTCTTATCAGTTTTATTCTGTATATCGGTTTCGATTACATCAGTTCTATTGCGATCTTTCGTTCCATGGATCAATTTATCCTGACAATGGGCATCAATGAACACTATACATCCATAAGCCGTGGAGTATTGGATTCACGGGATATCGTTTATTATGTTCTTGTGATATCCCTTTTTGTATTGTTAACTAAAATTGTTATTCAGAGCCGCAAATGGTAACCGGCCCCCGGGGCAGATTCGTTGCGATAAAATCTTTGCCAACAGTGAACCGAAAGGATCTGAAAATAAGAAATCTGACACAACTATCCCTGGCACTGGTAATCATTATCCTTGTTGGATATCTCTCCTCTCTGTTATCCTTCAGAATTGATCTGACCTCTGAAAAGAGGTATTCGCTCAGCAGGACAACCAGAGAGATTTTACAGAACCTTGAAGAGGAGTTATACATTCAGGTATATCTGGATGGAGAGATGCCCATCGGGTTTAAAAAAATGAGGAAAAGCGTAAAGGATATGTTGGATGAATTCAGGATTTACTCCAACAGGAAGATTGATTATGAATTCATTGATCCTTCGGAAAATCAGGATCAGAAAGTAAGAAATGATATTTTCAGGGAACTGGCAACAAAGGGGTTGAAGCCCACCAATGTTCAGGTTGCAGAGAAAGACGGAGGGACGTCACAAAAGATCCTTTTTCCCGGTTTGATGTTGAATTATAAAAAGTCGGAGATGGCCGTGAATTTTTTACGGAACAATCTTGCACTTTCTGCTGAACAGAACCTGAATCATTCCATTGAAGGTCTTGAATATGAACTGATTAGTTCGATTAGGAATGTGAGTGCAGACACTATTCACAAAGTGGCGTTCATTGAGGGCCATGGCGAACTGGATGAGTACCGGGTTGCCGATATTACCATGGAACTGGCACGATTTTATACCATTGACCGTGGAGTGATCGGTGGAACACCGGGCATTCTTGATGATTATGCTGCCATCATTATTGCAAAACCGGAGAACCGCTTTTCGGAGAAAGACAAGTTCGTGATTGATCAATACATTATGAACGGTGGGAAAGTGATCTGGTTGATTGATGCAGTGCGCGTGAGTTGGGATAGCCTGGTCTATGCCACCTCAACTGCCGGCATCTATCATCCCATTAATCTCGAGGATCAGTTGTTCAAATATGGAGTTCGAATTAATCCCATCCTCGTCAGGGACATCAATTCTGCACTTATCCCGGTGAATATTGCCCTTGCTGGAGAACAGCCTGAATTTGCCCCTGCACCGTGGTACTATTTCCCGCTCATCATTCCGCCTGAAAACCTGCCGATAACACGCAACATAAACCCGGTTAAACTTGAGTTTGTTAATGCAATGGATACTGTAGGGGGAAATGCTGCTGTTAAAAAAACCTTCCTTCTCCTTTCATCAAAATATTCCTCAACCATTTCTCCTCCCTGCCTGATCTCTCTTCAGGAGGTAAGCGAAACACCCGAAGAGAAAGATTTTAACAAATCCTATCTTCCTGTGGCGGTAATCCTGGAGGGTACCTTTGAGTCACTGTTCAAAAACCGCATGGTCTCTGAATATGCACCCTCTGATGATTTTTCTTTCAAGGCATCGAGTTCGCCAAACCGGATGATTGTTGTTGCAGACGGGGATGTTATAAAAAATGAAGTACGCGTAACCGGTGACAGGATCATTCCCCTGCCCCTGGACCAGGACCGGTACACACAACAATTTTATGGTAATAAGGATTTTATTGTGAACTGCATAAACTACCTCATTGATGAATCGAACCTTATGGAATTGCGGTCAAGGGAACTGAAACTGAGACTCCTCGACCGATCGAAGATCAATCAGCACCAGGTTGCTATTCAACTGATAAATACAGTGATTCCTGTAATCCTCATGGTGTTGGTTGGACTGGTAATCCGGTTGATAAGAAGGAAGAGATTTGCAGTGGTTTAGATTGATGCTGAACGTGTTGATTCAGGCAGGTCAGATAGCATAGAAAATTGAAACAGTATCGTACATATATCATTTTCATCGGGTTGGTCATCATCCTGCTCATTTCCGTGATCCTGATGCGGAGATATGGTGGTTTTTCGGTGGACAGCAGTGATTTCTCCATTAAAGAGAGTGACAGGGTAACTGCTGTTATTCTGGAAAAACAGGAAGAGCGGTTGATGTTGACCAAAGGGGAATCGGGATGGATGGTAAATAACCGGTATGAAGCAAGACCATCGGCTATCCGGTTCCTCCTTGAGACACTGTCTCGTATATCCATAAAATCGACTGTTCCTGAATCCCAGTTCCAGGAAGAATGGAAGCGTGATTCATCTTCCGTAATACGTGTTGAGATTAGAGAAGGACCGGGAAGGGTCAGATCATTTCTGGTTTATCCCGTCACATCCAATGCGTATGGGAATTACTTCAAAAAAAGGGAAAAAGGAACACCCTTTATCGTTAATATACCCGGGTATTCAGGTAATGTTGGCTCACTGTTTGTTACCAATGAAAAGTTCTGGCTACCACATACCCTCTATTCCTGTCAACCATCGGAAATACGAATGGTTAAACTGTTGATTTATGATAATGAGCCTCAATCGTTCGTGATTTACCAGGAGAGTCCAGGTGCAGTAAAATTACTTTCCCTTCCGGAGGAAGAATCGGTACAGAACCTCGATACAGCGCGGGTATACCGGTATCTTTCCTATTTTAACAACCTCCGGTTTGAGCGTTGGGTGTTTGATGCCGATTCTGTCGACATCCATGCTGTTCTCTCCTTGCAGCCCAGGCATAAACTTACCATTCAGGAACAATCGGGCAGGAGCGTAACCATACGAACCTACTCCATCATCAGGGGAATGGATAACGGTGAACCGGAAATTGATTTGAACCGGGTCTTTGCAAGCATGAATGATGAAAAGGAGTTGGTTATTGTTAAATATGTTGATATTGACCCCGTACTAAAAGAACGTGACTATTTTTTATTGAACGATAATGAATGATTAACGATCTTAATTTGTAAAGAGTCTTTCATTTGCGTTTTTATTAATTGGCTTCTTGATAAATTTTTCGTATAATTGATAAATAATAAACATCAACTTCATGCTATGAAATTCGTTGTATCAAGCACTGACCTGTTAAGCCATTTGCAGGCAGTCAGCAGGGTTATTAGCTCCAAAAATACACTTCCCATCCTGGATAATTTCCTGTTTCGGTTGGATGGTAATGAACTGGAAATTACAGCATCTGATCTCGAATCTACACTGATCACCAAAATGATGCTTGAGAATGCCTCTGATTCCGGCAACATTGCTATTCCAGCAAGGATTCTGACCGATACGTTAAAAGAATTCCCGGAACAGCCACTGACCTTTGAGATCAACCTGGATAGTCTGGCTATTGTGATTAGTTCCGAGAATGGGAAATTCAGTATTGTTGGACAGAAAGGGAGTGATTTCCCCCAATTGCCTACCATAAAGGAGGATAAAAAAGGTTCCTTTTCAGTTGACCCGGATGTGCTTCAGTCGGGAATCACAAAAACACTGTTTGCCACAGCAGATGATGAACTGCGGCCGGTGATGAACGGTATCCTGGTTGAGCTGGGGCTTCAAAACCTTACGTTTGTCGCTTCAGATGCCCATAAACTCGTGAGGTATCAGCGGAATGATGCAAATGCTGGCACTGACTCCACCTTCATTCTGCCAAAAAAGCCAGCCTCTCTGCTGCGAAATATCTTACCAAAAGAACAAAACCCTGTATCCATCGAGTTTGATGAGAAAAATGCTTTTTTTAACCTGTCAAACTATAAATTGGTGTGCCGGCTGGTGGAAGGGAATTATCCCAGTTATAATTCGGTTATTCCTGAAAACAACCCGAATAAACTAACCATCAACCGGATCGACTTCTTCAATACACTGAAACGGGTTTCGGTTTTCTCAAACCAGGCAAGCAATCTGGTGAAGTTACAGCTTACAGGGAATCAACTTACAATCTCTGCACAGGATATTGATTTTTCAATCTCAGCCTATGAACGATTGAATTGTCAATATGATGGTGACGACATGGAAATCGGATTCAAATCAGTTTTCCTGATAGAGATCTTATCAAATATATCGTCCGAAGAGGTAGTGTTAGAACTATCTGATCCCACCAGGGCCGGTTTGCTGGTTCCTGCTGAGAAAGATAATGAAGATGAAGATGTTCTTATGTTATTGATGCCGATGATGATCAATGCCTGACATCCCGTTGATAACTTCTCCTGGCAGGTGCGGTTGGATGAGATGAAGCGTACTATTCACAACCTTACATTCAGCTATTCATGGAACTAAATTTAAAAAACCCCATTGCCTTTTTTGACCTTGAAACAACCGGAATCAACGTAGCAAAAGACAGAATTATTGAAATTTCCATCCTGAAGATCGATCCGGGTGGAAAAGAGGATCACCTTACTATCCGAATAAATCCAACCATTCCGATTAGCCCGGAAGCCTCTCAAATCCATGGGATCTATGATGAGGATATCGAAGATGCACTGACTTTTGCCGAAGTGGCAAAAAACCTGGTCCATTTTCTTGAAGGGTGTGATCTTTCCGGATATAATGCCAGTAAGTTTGATATACCGCTGCTGGCAGAAGAATTCCTGAGGGTAAATGTTGAATTTGATTTTAAACGGAGAAAAGTGATCGATGTTCAGGTAATATTCCATAAAATGGAACAGCGGACATTGAGCGCGGCATATAAATTTTACTGCAAGAAAGAACTTAAAGAGGCTCATAGTGCCGAAGCAGACGCACACGCTACCTATGAGATACTGAAAGCACAGCTCGATCGGTACAACATTCTGGAAAATGATGTCGACGCCCTTTCCAAATTCTCAACGATAGCCGAAAGTGTCGATTTTGCCGGACGGATCGTCTATAACAAGAATGGCGTGGAGGTATTCAACTTCGGAAAACACAAGGGCGTACCTGTGGAAGAGGTGTTGAAGAACGAACCCAGCTACTATAGCTGGATGATGAATGGGGATTTTCCCCTCTATACCAAAAAGGTCCTGACTGAAATTAAACTTCGCGCATTCAATAATTAACCTGAGTTCGATATATTGTACATTACTGTGCAGTAGTTTATTGTTTTCTTTGTTAGTTCATCTCAGACTCAACCTGATTTTCAATGAAAATTATTGCCATCGGCAGAAATTATACTGACCATGCAAAAGAGATGGATAATCCCCTTCCTGAAGTCCCGATCTTTTTCCTGAAACCCGACTCATCCCTGATCAAGAATAATAAACCGTTCTTTCTGCCGGACTTTTCCAGTGAAATTCACCATGAGGTCGAAATCGTGGTGAAAATTGACCGCCTGGGAAAAAACATCAAAAAAAACTTTGCCAACCGGTACTACTCAGAAATGGGGATCGGTATAGATTTTACTGCCCGTGACCTTCAGCGACACTGCAAAAATGAGGGCTTACCCTGGGAAATTGCCAAGGCATTCGATGGTTCAGCACCGTTGGGGAAATTTGTAAACAAGCATAATTTTGCTGATATCAAGGATATCCCATTCCGGTTAGAGATCAATGGAACCATTGTACAAACGGGAAATACGGGGCAGATGATCTTCCCGATCGATGAACTGATATCCTATGTTTCCCGCTTTTTTACCCTGAAAACAGGAGACCTCCTCTTTACCGGAACCCCCCCGGCAGGTGTGGGTCCGGTGCACCGGAATGACCACCTCCAAGCCTTTATTGAAGATGAACTGCTGCTTGATTTTTATGTGAA
>CAYMFM010000026.1:0-46270 GCA_964389685.1 uncultured Rikenellaceae bacterium | reverse complement strand
TTCAACCGGGACTTCATGCTTGGCCGTTCCGGCCACATGAAGTCCTATTTATTGTTTTCCATAATAAAAGACATCCTGAAGAGATGGGTGGGAAAGAAATAGCGGAATTCCTAACCTATCTTGCAGTTGATAGAGAGGTTTCTGCTTCTACTCAAAACCAAGCGTTAAATGCGCTTGTTTTTATGTACAAAAAAGTATTATCTAACCTTCAAGGCGAATATCATCTAATGGCTTCACTATTATATGGTAGCGGATTGCGTTTAACCGAATGTATGAAATTGCGCATAAAAGATATTGACTTTCAACTAAATGAAATTATTGTTCGTGCGGGTAAAGGAGATAACGATCGTAGAACAATACTACCACGTTTGTTAAAACCACAATTAAAAAGACAAATAGATAAGGCAAAGATCAAATTGGAAGAAAATATGTTGGTAAAAGGATTTACAGGTGCTTCTATACCGGAAGCATTGGAGAGAAAATATCTATTCGCTCCTAAAGAACTTGCATGGCAATATATTTTCCCCTCCAGGAAACCAGCAATTGACCCTCGTTCAGGAAAATTGAAACAACACTATCGCCATGAAAGTTTCTTACAAAAAGAAGTGAAAAATGCAATCAGAAAGTCACAGATAACCAAAAACGCCTCATGTCATACTTTTCGTCATTCATTTGCTACGCATCTTCTTGAGGATGGTTATGATATCAGAACGGTGCAAGAATTGCTTGGTCATAAAGATATACGAACCACCATGGTTTATACTCATGTATTAAACAGAAATAAATTTAATGTACAAAGTCCTCTTGATAAATGAAGATCAAGGGAATGATCGAGGAGTTGATAAAAGAATAGTTTTATAATTCCTTTCCGATTATATATAGGGTAAAACCAATATAGCTTGTTAATAATATAACTGCTTCCCATCGGTCCATCATTTTCTTCTTCCCGGTGAACATGGCTATAAACAGGAATGCTGTCCCGGCTGCAAGCATGTATAGATCCGTATTAAATATGGTATTATAATGAATGGGTTTAATGAGGGAACTTACAGATAAAATGAGGAAGATGTTAAATATGTTGGAACCGATTATATTACCAATAGCTATGTCATTATTCTTTTTTAGTGCCGCAACTACAGAGGTTGCCAGTTCGGGCAACGATGTTCCCGCTGCCACAATGGTCAATCCGATGATTTGCTCACTTACACCCAATGCTGATGCTATATCAATTGCATTATTTACAATCATCCTGCCCCCGACGATTAAACCGGCTAATCC
Organism: uncultured Rikenellaceae bacterium; assembly: GCA_964389685.1. Taxonomy (GTDB): domain Bacteria; phylum Bacteroidota; class Bacteroidia; order Bacteroidales; family VadinHA17. The sequence goes on along the minus strand of CAYMFM010000026.1, from coordinate 44,992 downwards.
AAAAAGAATGAAAAAACAGATTTTCAGGTTGCTCAAATGCGTGGTTTTCAACCCGGAATCTACCGGATCTCTTTTAAGTTGCTTATATACGTAGAAAAGAAAAAGCCCAAACAAAATGAGTAAAAGCAGACCGTCAATGCGTGAAAGCATTTGTGTACCGGTGTGGAAGAAATCATTGGCTAACAGATAAAGCATCACCACCGCAAAAAGTGAGAGTGGGATTTCTTTCCAGACGGTGCTTGATTTTACAACCAACGGGGAAATCAGTCCCGAAATACCGAGAATGATAAACAGGTTAAAATTGTTGCTTCCGATGACGTTACCGAAGACGATATCGTGGTGGTTCCGGAAAGCCGCAAAAGAATTCACCACCAGTTCAGGTGCCGATGTGCCAAACGCAACAATGGTCAGTCCGATGGCAAGGTCTGACAGGTACCACTTTTTTGCAAGGGCTGAAGCGCCCTTTACCAACCAGTCTGCCCCGATGATGAGCAATGCGAGACCAAGTGCCAGAAGCAAAGCGGGGACTACCATACGGATGGTCCTTTTTCCATTATTATGAGCAATAAACCAATTACTTTACAAATCCATGCTCTTCAAGGCATTGCCTGATGTTTTGCCAGGTGAACCCGATATCCGGGTCCAGTCCGACTGAAAACCGGATCAAGCCTTCTGACAATCCCATCTCTTTTTGAATTTTTTCAGGAACCTCCGATGAAGTGCTTTTTCCCGAATTGCTGAAGAGGGTTTTAAAATATCCCAGGCTTACAGCAAGGTATCCTATCCCCTTTTCCTGCATAGCCACCATCAATTCATTCGCCCTGTCGGTCGTTCCAAGGTCAATACTGATCATTCCACCAAATCCAAATTGCGGATTCATCGTTCTTTTCATCAGGTCATGACCCGGATGCTCCTCCAACCCGGGATAAACAACCGCAAGACCGTGTTCCTTGAATTTTTTTGCAAGAAAAGAAGCATTTTCACTATGCTTCTGAAGCCTGATATGAAGTGTAAAGAGGTTTTTGTGAATGTTTGCAGCCCGGAAGGGATCGAGCACCGGCCCAAGCAACATGGCACTACCCGAATGCACATCGATCAGCGAATCGATAAACTCTTTGCTGCCGCAAATGGCTCCGGCAACACAATCACTTTTCCCGTTAATGAATTTGGTCATGCTGTATACCACCACATCCGCACCCAGCTTGCTGGGAGAAAAGATCATAGGAGTAAAGGTATTGTCCACAACCAGTTTCAATCCATGTTCCTTTGAGATCCGGGCAAGTTCAGGTATATCGGAGATCTGTAACAGCGGATTGGTAACCGTTTCAGTGTAGATCACGCGGGTATTTTCCCTGACTGCTTTTTTTACAGCATCCAGGTCAGTAATGTCAACAAAGGAGACATTAATATTAAATTTTGGCAGGAAGTTATTAAAAAAAGCATAGGTTCCCCCATAGGTGGTTATGCTGGATATGATATGATCACCGGAGTTACAAATCTGCAATATGGTTGAAGTAATAGCAGCCATTCCGGAGCCGGTGACCCAGCCCGCTTCTGTACCTTCCATTGCTGCAAGCGCATCAGAGAGTTCATGATTGGTTGGATTCCAGTGTCTTGAGTAGAGAAAACATCCTTCTCTCCTCCCTTCAAAGGTGTCGGTCATCACCTCTCCCCTGGAAAAGGCAAACGTGGAAGAATCGGAAATGGATGGATTCACTCCATCATAGGGGCTCAGGTGCATGGATTTTTGCAGGTCAACTGCCGGATTGTATTTCATGTCTCTTCAGAATTGGTTCGATCTTAAATGTATGGAAAGTTACCGTTACTTACAAGATGCTGATGCGTTTTTCCTGCTCAACTTGTTCCTGTCATAGTTCCTGGTTCCTGGTTCCTGGTTCCTGGTTCCTGGTTCCTGGTTCCTGGTTCCCGGTTCCTGGTTCCTGGTTCCCGGTTCCTGGTTCCTGGTTCCTGTCCATGTGAAATAGCGGTAACTCCTGACGGAGTGCTAAATCATTGATAATTCCCTTCTCTCCGTATTTCTCAATCTCATCGTCTCAAAGTCACTCCCTCTCCCCCTCTCATCTTTTACCGAGACCCCAGGATCCACTTTTACTACTCACTGCATACTGCAGACTGGGGGCTGCCGACTTTCTCCCCGGCTCACAGTCACATAGTCACTTCGTCTCTCAATCTTTCCCTCTTAAATCATTCTACTCGGATTGACGCCTGGTGATGTGCGGTCCAGGGAATGATTTCCCGCTCATCAACCTTGCAGTTGGACCGCGATTTCGTGGTCACATAAAACCCCGGGTTACTCACGCTAACGCGTGATCACCCGGGGCTATTAATTATTCAACTCCTCCGGAGTGAGAAATCTTTTCCAATTTAGCTAAAACCATGCTACTCATTCTCAATTTTCCAATCAGACACCTCAATTACCTACTAACCAAATAACTCAATAACATTTACCCCGCATTCATCACTCAATTCTCACTTCTCACACTCTCTTCGTCTCTCAGTCACCCCGTCTCACCGTACCGTTTACGTCGTTTTCCGGTACCTCCAGACGGACAGTGTAAGAATGACCACGGCATAGATCACCAGGGCTCTGAATTCGGGCAGGATATCCGAGAAGTTTGAACCTTTTAGCAGTATCATCCGGACAACCCGTATGAAATAGGCAAGCGGATTAATGATATTGATTTTCTGTGCCCAATAGGGCATGGTTTCAACCGGGGTGAAGATGCCACTCATCATGACAAAAATGATCATGAAAAAAAAGATCAGGAACATCACCTGTTGCTGACTTTGAGAGATGGTAGAAATAAAGAGGCTGGCGCCCATCACAACGAGCAGGTAAACCGATGCAAAAAGATAGAGCAAACCGATGCTTCCAAGGGTGGGCAAGTCAAAGAAAATTTTACCCACTACCAGCAGGACACCCAGTTCAACCAGTGCTAAAATCCAGAATGGTACCAGCTTCCCGATAATAAAATGGTATTTACGAATCGGTGTCACATTGATCTGCTCAATGGTCCCCAATTCCTTCTCCCTGACCATATTGAGTGCAGATAGAAACATACCGATGATCGTCACCAGGATCACCATCAAAGCCGGCAACATAAATATCTTATAATTCAATTGCGGATTATACCATAAGGAGTAAGAAATATCTAACCGACTTAATGTCTGATTGGTGGGCACCCGCATAAGTTCCGGAATCACTTCCAGGTTGTAATCATTGATAATAGCCGTTGTATAGGCACTGATCAGACCGGCAGCCGTGCCATTGATTGCATCGATCAGGAACTGGACTTCAGGGGGTTTCTCCCGTAAAAAATCGCGTTCAAACCCTGCCGGGATAACCAGAACAACATCTGCCGCTCCACTTTTCAGTCCATGTTCTGCCTGATCGATCGAGAATGAAAAGTCTTTTACCCGGTAAAAAGGGGAACTGATGAATTTTTGAGTTAATCTTCTTGAACTGATGGAGAGGTCCTGGTCGACAATGAACATATCGATGCCTTTCATATCCAGTGTCGCTGCATAGAGTAATACGATCAACTGGACAAGGGGAGCTATAAAGATAATCGGTAACAGGGTACGGTTCCTGAATATCTGGATGAACTCTTTTTGAACTAAGTAGGCAATTGTTTTCATTTTTTTTAGTCAAAAACCATAATCCGGAGCTTTCGTTATTCCAACCGTATTTTAAACTTATGTATGCTGAATACCAGGAAGAACAGGATCATCCCGATAAGAATAAGTATCTCTTTCCAATTGTATAACAACCCGGTTCCTTTAAGCATGACATTCTTAATGATGACGATAAACCATCTTGGAGGCAATAATGCACTGAGCCATTGTAAAACGACAGGCATGTTCTCAATTGGAAAAATAAAGCCGGATAACAGCAAGGTTGGCAGCATGAGGGAAAGCATTGACATGAACATGGCCATCTGCTGGGTTTTTGCCAATGTTGAAATGAAGATCCCTATACTCAGTGCAAGGATGATGTAGAAAATGTTTACAACCAGTAAAAAGAGGAGGCTTCCGGTTATCGGAACCCTGAAAACCAGATATCCGAGCAGCAGGATGATAACGGTTATGGTGAAAGAGAGTGCAATATAAGGGGTCACTTTCCCGAGAATGATCTGAACCGGTTTCAGGGGTGAAACAAGCAACACTTCCATGGTTCCGAGTTCTTTCTCCCTGGCAATGGAGATGGAAGTCATCATCGCTGAAATAAGAATCAGGATCATCGCCATGATTCCGGGAACAAACATGTATACTCCCTTTAACTCGGGATTGTAAAACATGCGAACCTCCGGCACAATCATCATTCCCGAAATAAGCTTGCTGTTTTTCTGTGACATATAATCACGGAGTATTGCGGAGGTATAGTTCACCACAAGGTTTGCCGTATTGGCATCAGATGCATCAGCCAGCAGGTTTACTCTGGTAACACCATAGCGCTGGAGGTTTTCTGCAAACCCCGGTTCGAATACGATAACCTCTTTCACATTCCCCTCCCGAAAGACATCTTCAATGGCATGTTCTCCAGCCAGAGTTCTGTCAAGGATGAAGAAATCGGAAGCAGTTATCTTATGAATGATCTCCCGGGTTGCTTCATCATTGGATTTATCCAGGACAGCTATTCGTATGTCTTTTAATTCATTGGTTATGACATAACCAAACAGGATGATCTGTATGATCGGGATCCCAAACAATACAAGCATTGTCCGGGTATCCCTGAAAATATGGAGGAACTCTTTCTTTACGAATCCAAAAAAACGTTTCATGGTATAATCAGCCTGGTATTGTTTTTCATCTTCTTTCCAATGAAGTTAGTACTCTATACATCCCGTCTGTTTTCTTTTCCGATCAGTTGTTCCTGGCAATCCGGATAAACACCTCATCCATATCTTTTGCATTGTATTTCTTCTTCAGGTTTGCCGGTGTATCGAGTGCTTCGATCTTTCCTTCAGACATGATGGATACGCGGTCACAGTACTCTGCCTCTTCCATATAATGGGTTGTCACGAAGACAGTAATACCCTGTTTTGGAGCTTCATAGATCATCTCCCAAAACTGCCTGCGGGTAACCGGGTCCACGCCCCCCGTTGGCTCGTCAAGAAAAACGAGGCGAGGTTTGTGAAGGATGGCAATGGAAAAAGCAAGTTTCTGCTTCCAGCCCAGCGGCAGTGAAGCGATCAGGTGATTCCGGGCATGCTCAAGTCCTAATCGTTCAAGCAACGCTATTGCCCGCTCCCGGATCTCCTGTTTCGTTAAATGATAAATGCCACCATAGAGCCTGATATTTTCGAATACCGTCAGGTCTTCATACAATGAGAATTTCTGGCTCATGTAACCGATGCTTCGTTTGATTTTTTCGGTGTCACGGTAAACATCATAACCGGCAACGGTCATTTCACCGGAGGTCGGTTTTGACAGACCACAAAGCATCCGGATTGCGGTCGTTTTCCCTGCTCCATTCGCTCCCAGGAACCCGAATATCTCCCCTTCATACACACGGAAATTAAGGCAATCGTTGGCCACGAAATTTCCAAATTTTTTGGTCATCTCTTTTACATCGATGATCACTCCATCCATCCTCATCAAGGTTTTAGGTTAGTTGCGAAGTAACCCTCTTGAAAATAGTATAAAAGTCCTTCGCATTCAGCTATTTTCGTTTATCATATGCTTCCAGTTCCACAAAGCAATCCTCTATTCCCGGTTTGATTTTCACGATGCTAACATTCGTATGCTGGCGGGATTGTAAATATTTCTCCAGTTCAGGAATGTTCAAATGCCCGTCTTTCTGATTAAAATGAACATGCTGTCCAAAAAGAAATGCCGCGTTCGTCATCGGATAGGCACGGAGATCGATTACCAGCCGGTAAAGATCATCCGAATGAATGCTGCACAACTCCCGTTCATATTCCTGAATAATCACTTCCGGATGATTCACCGATAAGATCCTTCCTTCCTGGATTAGTGCGATCCTATCGCACCGTTCGGCTTCATCCATATAGGCTGTTGATACCAATATGGTAATACCATACTCTTTCAGTTTACCCAACATATCCCAGAACTCCTTTCTTGAAACCGCATCCACGCCGGTTGTCGGTTCATCAAGAATGAGAAGTGAAGGTTTATGGATTAAGGCACATGAGAGTGCCAGTTTCTGTTTCATACCACCCGACAAATTTCCAGCCCGCCTCTTCCTGAACGGTTCGATGTGGGAATAAATATTCCTGATCAGGTAATAATTTTCCTGTATTGTTGTTCCAAAAACCCGGGCATAGAATGCCAGATTTTCTTCAACGGTTAAATCCTGGTAAAGTGAAAACCTGCCTGGCATATACCCGACCATTTTTCTGATCTTCCTGAACTCCCTGACAACATCATGATCATTTAACCGGACCACTCCGTCGTCGGGAAGCAGGAGGGTTGCAATAATCCGGTAAAGGGTTGTCTTTCCGGCTCCGTCAGGACCTATCAATCCGAAAATCAGGTTATCGTCCACGGTGAACGACACCTCTGCCAGGGCCTGGATTTTCCCGTAACTTTTCGATATATGATCAACGATTAGTGACAAATCAAAGTATTTAACATTGTGTTATCTGGTCTTCCTGTTTTTTGCTGCCTGAACCACGAAATTCCCTGAAAAAACAGACGGCAGGTTCTAATTTACGGTCTGAAACCGGACCTCACCCGGCATACCAATTTTAAGCGATCCGTCATTTTTTACCCGTATCTTAGCGGCATAGACGAGTTTAACCCGTTCCTCTTTGGTTTGAATAATCTTGGGTGTGAATTCAGCCTGAGAAGATATCCAGGAAACGATTCCCTGGAATTCAAGCATCTCATCATCATCCTGATCAACGTATACAAAAACCTCCTGTCCAATCCGTATACGGGTTAATTGAGAACCGGAAATATAAACCCGTAAAATCAGGGTATCAAGGTCAGCCATCTTAAACAAGGGTCTGCCTGTGGTCACCATCTCGGATTGCTCAACGAACTTTTCAAGGACAATTCCCCTCATGGGGGCTGTGATCCTTGCCTTCTTTAACTGATCATTCACCTGATCAATTTGAGTATCCACTACGTTCAGTTCGGCTTGTATATTGGTCATCTGGCTTTTTACAGCTGCGATCTGTTTTTCCATAATCCGGATATTCTGCACCAAATCATCCAACTGTTTCGCTGTGGCAGCACCGTCCTTCAACAGGTTTTCGACCCGTTTTTTTTCTGTTAGTAAGGCACTCTTTTTTTCTTCCAGCACCTGCGTTTCAGCAATGATGTTTTCTGATCTGGAGCGTATGGCAACCCGACGTGCTAATATGACATTCTTTTGAAGAGCCAGTTGCGAAGTATCAATAGATCCGACCTGTGCACCCTTTTCAAGGAGCTGACCCTCCTCCACCATCAATTCGGCAACAGAGCCATTTGCCTCTGCCGAAACCAGGACTTCCTGTACCTCAAAGTTCCCATAAGCATCGGCAATATCATTTAAATTGTTGCAGGATGGCATGCAGATCCCTGCTATGCTGATTAGATAAATAGCTGTTCGTCTCATTGTTTCTGTTTTGTTGTTTACATCTCGTTATTGTCCCTTTTTTACGGCATAATCGGCCTGCGCCTTCAACCATTTCATTCGGTGAATTTCTTCGTCAATTCGTGCCTGCTTTTCAGCATTCAGATCGGAAATATAATCTGCCGGATTGATCACTCCGTTATCGAGTTTTGATGTGGATGACTGTACTATCCGACTTCTCATTTCTATGATCGTTTCATCCAGTGTCATCAACTTTTCGAATTTTTTGATATCCGATTGTGCTCTTTCCAGCTCAATATTCACATTGCGGGTAAAGGCCTCCATCTGGTTCGTCACCTGTCCCTGTTTCAACAGAAGCATCTCCCGTTCCCGCTTGCTCTGCTTCCAGTCAAATGGATTCCATGATATCCTGGCTCCAACAAGATAATAGGGGTCAAACTCATCACTTAACATGTTTAATCCCGGTCTGCCGTATCCAACCTGGCTGAATGCATAAACTTTGGGGCGCCGGCTTGACCTGATGATGTCGCTGCTCAATCCAAACTGGGATATCTGCGACTCAAACAGTCCGATTTCCGGCCTGCTGATATCGCTGTTCCTATCAATATCAACCGCAGGAACTACCAGCTCCATCCCTTCATCAAACTCCATTTCAAGCAGCTCAGCCAGAACGATTAACCCGGTTTCCTTACTGATATTCATTTCAGTAACCTGCTGTTTTAACTTCAATTGTTCTGCCAGCAGGGATAAAAGATCACTCTCCATCATGACACCATTTTTTACTGCCGATCTCGCCACACTGACCCGTTCATCAAGAACCTCGATCATCAGATCCAGGATTTTTTCCTGCTCCTGTAAAAGGAGAATGGTAAAGAACACTGAATTAACCATTTCTTTAAGCTGATGAAGGGTAACCTCCGTCTGCTTTACAGCGGTTTCCAATTGCTGCTTCTCCAGCTGTTTCCTGCTTTTCGTTAATCCTCCGTCATAAATAACCTGGCTGATGTCCATCGCAATTTTGTATTGATCGTTCGATGGTTTTGGAATATCTATCCCGGGGATTGAAACATCAACACTGGTAACATCGGATTGGTAGGTTGCCTGAGCGTAGAGATCAAACTGCGGGTAATAAAAAGCATTGTGGTTCTGCAGTTTAAGCAAAGTCATGCTTTCCAGCAATACGTTATCGCCACTGACCGGATGCACCTCAATCGCTCGTGCATAACAGTCTTCAAGAGACAGGGTAAATTGTGAATAAACAAACCCTGTCTGAAAAATCGTGATCAGCAGAAAGGTTGTTCTTTTCATGTTTTTTGTATTGAATTGATGATAAACCGTGGAACCTCTTTTTTTCTCTCTTCCAGAAATTGATCGTAGGCTTCAGCATCCTGAAAAAGGAAAGCGGATAGAAAGGGTTTTCCAATAAAGGGGAAAATACACATGGAGATCATGTTCACAATGAGATGCATTGGATGGACAGGATAAATCGTCTTTTTTTTAATCTCTTTTTCAATCTGCTGAAAGAATAAATCAGGTTTGATCCCCGACTCCCTGAACAGGCTTACAATTTTCTCCGTACCGCCCGTGGATAGCTGGTGTAACATGAAACCCGGAATGTAAGGATTCTCCTGGATCAATGCAATGTACACAGTGGTAAACTTTTCAATCTTATCCCTGAATGAGATTTCCGGGTTTACCATGATGCTCATAGCCTTTGGAAAGAAGGATTGAAAAATATCCGTAAATACCGCTTCAAACAACTTCTCTTTTGTCCGGAAATAATAGTGCAGCAATGCCTTATTGATTCCTGCTTCATCGGCAATTTCCTGCAATCTCGCCCCGTCCATGCCCTTCATTCCAAACACTTTTTTAGCCGCTTCAAATATTAATGCCTCTGTATCGGGCTTTTTTTCTAGACTTTTTTTATTGTCCATATAGTTTAACTATATAATTTAACCATCTGGTCAAATATAAATCATTTCACCTTTATTACCAAATTTTTTTTTGACTAATAAACTTCCATGGTACTGTTTTACAGCAGTAATTCGTTATCCGGCTTATCATTTACGGTTTTGATGATATTACTACTCTATTATCCGGTATCAATTGATCCGTACTGAAAATAGATTATCTTTGCGTTTTTGAAATTTGAGTTTCACGAATAAAAATGCGCCATGCATAGAATACGATACATCATTCGGGGTTTTCCTGTTTTGTTGATCCTGCTAATCGGAGCATGTACCGGGGGGCACATTGACAATCCGGAAATAAGCATTGATGAGTTGCATGAACACATTTCTTTTCTGGCATCTGACTCGTTAAAAGGAAGATTTCCGGGAACACCGGAAGACAGGGTTGCTGCTGAATATATTTTAGATCAATTCATCGATTTTGGCCTCACTCCGCTTGACAGTTCCGGTTTCCAGTACTTTGATATCACAACAAGTGTGGCGATTGGTTCCGGAAACCAACTTCAAATCGGTGAATACAACGCGATATTGAATAAAGAATTCACTCCGCTTTCTTTCAGTGAAAACGCTTCACTTACGGAAGAATTAATTTTTGCCGGTTATGGTTTTATGATTGACCAGGGGGAAATAGTATGGAATGATTATGACGGGCTGGACATTTTCGGTAAATGGGTAATGCTTCTCCGAGGTGATCCGGAGATTGATAGTTTAAACAGCCCTTATTTACTCTACAGGGAAGACAGGGACAAGGTTATGCAGGCAAAGGATCTCGGGGCAGGTGGTATTCTGCTTGTTTCAGGCATCAACTATAACCCGGATGACGAGTTGGATGAACTTGAGTTAAGGCAGGGGTCGGTCGGTATTCCGGTTTTCCAGATCAGCAGGGATTTAGCCGATCAGATATTTAAGCCGAACGATCAATCAATCAAGGTGCTTGAGGAAGAGCTAATGAGCAAGCGGCAACCGGTGAGTTTTGAAACAGGAATAATTGTCAGCGGAAGGTCGGAACTGATTCAGAAATCCGTTCAGACAACGAACGTTGCAGTCATGCTTGAGGGATATGATCCGATGTATTTTGATGAATACATTATCGTTGGGGCTCATTACGATCACCTGGGATTGGGAGGTCCGGGTAGCGGTTCAAGAGTTCCGGATTCTGTTGGTATCCATTACGGTGCAGATGACAATGCCTCAGGCGTTGCAGCAATGATTGAAATTGCAGAGAAGTTTTCTGCCGGAAGGAAAAATTTGAAGCGAAGCATTATTTTTGTTGCATTTGGTGCCGAAGAGTTGGGATTGCTCGGATCAAAGCATTTTATTGAAGATCCGCCGGTTGACCCTGGCCAGATAAAAGCCATGCTGAATATTGATATGGTAGGAAGGTTGACCTCTGAACGAAATCTTCAGATCGGAGGTATCGGAACATCTCTTGAGGGAAAGGCGATCCTTACTGGCCTTACCGGGGAAACTCCCTTTGAACTGGCTCTTTCAGCGGAGGGATACGGACCTTCAGACCATGCTTCTTTCTATGGTAAAGATGTTCCGGTCCTGTTTTTTTCAACCGGAGCACACATGGATTATCATACTCCAAATGACAGGATTGATGGTATCAATTTCGAAGGTTTAAAATCCATTGGTGATTACATCTATCTTGTTGCGTCGGAAATAGCGAACAGGGAAGAGAATTTAACATTCCAGGAAGCCGGACCCAAAATGGGGAGTTCCTCAAACAGGAGGAAAGGGATTACCCTGGGCATTATGCCTGATTTTGCAGGCAATGTATCAAATGGGTTGAGGGCTGATTTTGTCATTGAGGGTAGACCGGCATACCATGGAGGAATGCAGAATGGTGATGTTATTGTCGCGATCAAAGGATTACCGGTGAAAAACATTCACGATTACATGTACAGGCTATCAAAACTGAAGGCTGGAGAGACAATAAACGTGGAGGTAAAACGCGGTGAAAAAACCGTTCTGTTGCTGATTCAACTATAACCTGGAGGTATGAAGAGAAAATGAAGACAACGCTCTATTGGATACTGGCTGTCATTATCACCCTGGCAACAGCATATTATCAAAGAAAGACCGGACCTACCCGGCCCAAAGAGGTCGAGATCACCCTGAATAATACTCATTATACATTGAAGCTACTGCGAACACACGGGGGCGAAGAAGAATGTGAAATCTCCCTTGAGATTCCGGATACGTTAATCAACGGAAAACTGGTATACAAACTGTACCCCTCCAATGATGAATGGACAGAAGTTGATCTGGTAAGGGATAGCACATTGCTGAAAGCAAACCTTCCGCTTCAACCACCCGCCGGTAAACTTGCCTACCATATTCGTTTAGCATCAAAGTATGAGCGGGTTGATGTAACTGGCGATGAGCCGGTAATTATTCGCTTCAAAGGGGGCGTTCCAAGGTTAATAATGGGGCCCCATATCATCCTCATGTTTATTGCGATGTTGCTTTCCAACCTGGCGGGTTTACTCGCTTTAGCAAGTCACAAGCGGTATATTTATTATGGAAAACTAACATTGATCGCATTGCTTATTGGAGGTATGATCCTTGGCCCATTGGTACAATTCCATGCTTTTGGAAAAGCATGGACAGGAATTCCCCTGGGATGGGATCTGACCGATAATAAAACACTGATCAGTTTCGTTTTCTGGCTGGTTGCAGTGGCCATGAACTGGAAAAAGAACCGGCCAGGGTATACCATCTTAGCAGCAGTTGTATTGCTGCTGATCTATACCATTCCCCATAGTATGTATGGATCTGAGTTGGATTACTCGACCGGCGAGGTTACTCAGGGATTCATAAACCTGATCAGATAGAAAAAGCCAACGCTTATTCCATCTCCTCAATAGCGGTAGTATCTACGGCAACGGTATCCACAACTCCTTCCTCAACGGCTTCATCAATTGCCTCTTCAACAGTATCTTCCACTGCCTCTTCAATTTTTTTACCGGTACTCTGACATGCAGATATTCCAATAAAACAGGCAGCTGCAAAAACAAGCAATAAAAATTTAATTCTTTTCATAGTCTGATAATTATTTGTGTTATCTATTTAACAAATATAATTCATTTGTAATCAAATCTCCAAGAAATCAAATAGTTATTTAGCATTTCCGACATTTTTTTTTTATGAATCAGCGATAATTGTAAGATTCGTTACGAAACTGATCCAACAACTCCTCTGTCAAATGAAAATTTTTTACCAGAGATAATGGCTAATTTTTTCTATTTTTATCCGAATTATGAACTGGATTCTTTATGTTGCATGCCATCACCAGCAACCGAAAAAAAAAGGTTCCTGATGCAGCATTTTTATTCCTAAACCGTCCTTAGAGTGAGTTCAGATATTAATAAAAACGTTTTTTATCAAAACATACACCAGGAAATCATTGACCGGTGTATGGAAGGGGACCAGAAAGCACAGTTCCAGTTGTACAAATTGTACTATAAGGCAATGTTTAATACCAGCTTAAGAATTGTAAACGACACCATGGAGGCAGAAGATATCATGCAGGAAGCGTTTTTGTCTGCATTCGAAAAGATTGATACGTATGAGCGGCTGGTTAGTTTTGGTGCCTGGCTGAAGAGGATTGTTATTAATAAATCACTTGATCACATAAAGAAAAGGAGCCTGGACCTGTATTCGATCGACGAAATATCCGTTGATATCCCGGAAGAGAGTGATGAAACAGGAGACCTGGATGAGATGAAATTCAACATTGAAGATATCAGAGGGGCAATAACCCGGTTACCGGAGAAATACCGGATCGTTCTCTCCCTGTACCTGATAGAAGGGTATGATCATGATGAAATATCTGAAATACTGGGAATAAACAGTTCTACATCGAGATCACAGCTCGTTCGTGCTAAACAGAGACTGATTAACATTTTGGCGGAGGATTATTAACATGGATCAATTGGAAAAAAGGATAAGAGAGAACCGCGAACTATTTGATGTCGCAGAGCCAGCAGAAGGCCATTTTGAGCGGTTCTCAAATAAACTGCAGACTTTGCATCAAAAGAATAAACGGGTGCCCTGGCTGACCTACCTTAAAGTGGCTTCCATAGCTGTTCTTGTTGTGCTCTCAACATTGTGGACGTATGACTATTTTATGAACCGATTGGTTTCAGAACAAGCGATCTCATTGGGCAATCTGTATCCCGAATACCGTGAGGTTGAAATGTACTATACAAGTATGTTCAATGCAGGATACAATGAAATTGACCATTGCACCTTCCCGGAAGACAGCCTTCAAAAAAAGATACTAATAAAGGAACTCTCCGATATGGATTCCATCTTTATTAATCTTCAGAAAGAAATTCAACTCAATCCAACGGATGAGCGGGTCATAAATGCAATGATTGAGCATTACGAGCGAAAACTCGAAGTCATGAATCAGATCCTCGATCAACTGAAACAACTTAATAATCAAGAACTTAATAATAAAAACAATGAAACCACAACCATTTAGAAAAGGATTTTTCCTGTTGCTTATCTTTCCGCTTTTCCTTTATCATGCGGCAGCGCAGAAAAGTGAACTGACAAAAGAGTATCACGAAGAGTATGGTGTTACAGAGAACACGAAGCTTATCCTGGAGAATAAATTTGGAAACGTTGATATTAAAGATTGGGATCAGAAGAAGATCACCATTGATGTGCTGGTTACTGTTGAACACTCAAGCAAAACATCTGCCGAGAAATTGCTGGAGTATATCAATGTGGAATTTGACCAGGCTGGTGATAAAATTACTGCAAAAACCGTTTTTGACGATAGGTTAAACCGGGAGAGCTGGTCGAGAGGGAAAGATGGAAAAAGATTCAGTATCGATTACACGGTTAACATGCCCAGGGATATGAAACTTGATCTCTCCAATAAATATGGAGATACATTCATCAACGAACTCACCGGAGAAGCATTGATTAATGTAAAATACGGGAACCTGAAAGCCAATAAGATCATCCGTGGAAATGTTGAACCGCTGAGCAAGGTGATACTAAAATACGGAAAAGGTTCTATTGAGGAAGTTGACTGGCTGACACTGGAGGTAAAATATTGTCATAAATTTGAAATCAATCAGGCAACTGCCCTGGTGGTGATGAGCGGTTATTCAAAGGTTTTTGTGGGTAAAGCCAGTTCAATTGTGGTCGATTCAAAATACGACAACTTCACCATTGGTGAGGTAAACAACTTTGTTGCCGAAAGTGGATATACCGGTTATACCTTTGACAAAGTAAAGAATAAACTGATCCTTACCAGTAGATACGGTAACTGCGAAGTAAAGACAATTCCCAAAACCTTTGAGAAAATTGAAATTGACAGCAAGTATGGCACTATAAAACTGGGGATTGACCCCGAAGCCTCCTATCAACTTAACGGAGAAGCAGGTTATGGAAAGATAACCTTTCCATCAACCGGCAAATTATCTAAAATTTCCAGTTCAAATTCATTTACTGTGGATGGTGTGGTCGGGACTGATTCAAGCCCGAAGGCAACCGTAAAGATATTCACCAAATACGGTTCCGTTTATCTTATTGAATAGGGAATGTTCCTTCTTTTTATTTCGATAAACAGGGGCTGTATTCGCGAATACAGCCCCTGTCTCATTTTATCGACTGACAAAATCTTCAAACGTGACCTGGAGATAAGCTTTACCAATATCCGGCTCAGATCCTGACACGATCCCTTCCCTGATGATGTATTTGTGGCTAACGTTGTCATATACCAGTTTCATTGTATCCGTCATAAAGCCAAAACCATCATTAAAAGCATAAAATGCAAAGGATTGTGTTCTGCTGTCAAGAATATCCTTGCTAAACGGGTATTCACTATCGATATCCAGCTGGCGAAGGATTGAAACGGGCAGATCGGTTTGAGAAGCATATTTCGTGATGACCGTATCCTTAACATGGAGCGCACCTCCCAACCAGAGCATGGGTATTTGAAACCGGTCAGGATCATGGACTTTTGTGAGGTTTGGATAACGTGCTCCGTGGTCTGCTATAATAATAATGAGTGTGTTTTCCCACCATGCTTTCTCTTTTGCATCCCGTATAAACTGACCCAATGATCTGTCTGTGTAGTACGCCGAATTGAGGAATTTACTTGACAGATCTTCACCGGGGATAACCGTCTCCATGGGGACTTCAAACGGCTCATGACTGCTAAGGGTAAGGATTATATGGAAAAAGGGTGAGGTGGCAGTATCAATATCCTGAAGGTACCTCTCCAATAAAATGTGATCATGCACTCCCCATTTCGAGTTGTACGTTGAAGGATCAAAATCATCCATGCTGACGATTCGGTCAAATCCCGAATAAACGAGATAGGACCGGAAGTTGGCAAAATCGATCGAGCCGCCATAATAATAAGCCGTTGAATATCCATGCGTAGCCAGCTCCATCGTCAGGTTTGGCAGGGTTTCATTCTTTTTGGCAATCTTCATAATGGAAAAGGTTGGCTGTGCCGGATAACCGCTCAACAAACCGGTTACCCCTTTGTGTGTTCTGTTACCCGTCGCATAGATGTTTGAAAAGAGAATACCTTCCCGTACCAGTCGATTGAATTCCGGAGTAATACCCTCCATCCCACCCAACGGTTCTATGATTTTTGATGTTAAGCTCTCAACAACCACCAGAATGATATTGGGCCGGTTCCGATGGATCACTTTAACCGGCATGCCGGATGATTCATACAGGTCAGCTACCAGTTTTTCAGCCTTTTCCTTCTCCATGAAAACGTACTTATTTTTTAACGGCTGGGCGTTGACAACGGATGCCATAAAATTCCAAACAACGTTTACTCCTGCATGATTAACAAAAGGATCCTGGTGGAAATAGGCAGATCCGGGATTGATCGGGGCAATTCCAAATCCCCCGCGAATGGGAATGATTAATGATGCGGTTAAAAATACCAAAATCCCGCTGTTCAACCACCGTCTCCGTTGCAATGCGTCTACCTTTGGCAAAATAAACCTCCTGAAAAGAACATCACTTGCCAGTGCCAGAACAACGGCCAACGCTAACTGACGAAACGAAGTCCATAATTCTGTTGAAGCCATCATTTCCTTTGGGGTTCCAATGTACATTAACGGTGTCTTATCCAAACGGAATCCCCAGTGTGTATATAACTCCATATCAACTGCTACCATGAGAGAAAAAACAATAAGCAACAGCAGGGTATAATAACGGATGAAATGGGAATACCACGCTCCATGAACGAAAAAGTGAATAACACTGCCCAGCATGGGTAGAATCAAAACATAAGAGACCATGGAAAGGTCAAGTTTGAACCCGTGTAAAAAAATTGAAAACCAGATTTTGTATGAATAATCAGCGGAAAGATCGAGCTGATAAACCAGAAAAATAAGCTTGCATACGATGAAAAACAGTAGCCAGAAAAACGCATACAAGAGCAGGAACAGCAGCCTTTTCTTCATTCCTTTTATGTTCAAAACTTATTTCCGAATAAACAATCCGGTAAATTTAACCATTACCGGCAATTATTGAAGCTTTTTTCGATAGAAGAATTTTGGAAATTGTCTTCACAGTTTCTAAAGAATTTAGTTAGTTTTAAATTTGAAAAACAGGTTACCGTTGCTATGAGTAGTTTATTAAATTTCCTGACTGAACAGATTAAGGGAATAAACTTCCGGAAAAATATCTATACAGCATTAATACTGCGACTCCTTATCATCTTGCTTCTGTTTTCTATATGTAGGATCGGGTTCTACCTGTTCAATATCCCCTTCTTTCCCAACGTAACCTTCATGAAGTTCCTTAGAATGATGTATGGAGGATTGAAATTTGACATCTCGGCCATCCTCTATACAAACCTTTTGTTTGTTCTCCTGCACCTGTTACCCTTTCCTTTCAGATACAACAAACTGTATCAACAGGTATTAAAATACCTCTTTTTTGTTTTTAATGGTATTGCCCTGGCAGCGAATGCAGCCGACTTCATTTACTTTAAATTCACCCTGAAACGAACAACGTCAGAGGTATTTCAGGAGTTTGCAAACGAATCCAATATACCGAAATTATTTTTCAAGTTCATCGTTGACTACTGGTATGTCTCGCTCTTCTGGTTGGTTCTGATCATCAACATGGTCTGGTTGTATTCCAGGATAAAGGTTGAAAAGGCCACCCTCTTCAATCCTGTCCTTCATTTTACTGGTGGTTTGGTTCTGGGGGTTCTGTTTTCGCTGCTGACGATTGCCGGTCTGCGCGGGGGAGTGCGGCATAGCACCCGACCCATAACCTTGAGTAATGCGGGAAAGTATGTTGAATTTCCATCTGAGATCGCCATTGTGCTGAATACACCATTCTCCATATACCGGACTTTGGAGAGTGAAGCCCTGGAACCGATCGATTACTTCAAATCAGATGCAGAACTCAACCAAATATATACTCCCCTG
Organism: uncultured Rikenellaceae bacterium; assembly: GCA_964389685.1. Taxonomy (GTDB): domain Bacteria; phylum Bacteroidota; class Bacteroidia; order Bacteroidales; family VadinHA17. Next base: position 27,020 of record CAYMFM010000026.1, on the reverse strand, counting down.
CACCTGCCCGATACAACCAAAGAGTTCACCTGTAAAAATGTGATTATCATTATTGTGGAGAGTCTGGCAACAGAGTTTTTTGCAACCTTCAATAAACATCTTGAAAACGGAACATACCAGGGATACACTCCTTTTCTTGATTCCCTGATGGATGATTGCAAGGTGTACTGGTATTCGTTTGCAAACGGGAGGAAGTCGATTGATGCACTTCCTTCAGTTTTATCAAGTATTCCTTCCTTACAGCAACATTTTGTCCTTTCACCCTATTCAGGAAATGCAGTGAACAGCATTGCATTGCATTTGAAAGAGAAAGGCTATCACACCTCTTTTTTTCACGGAGCCCCAAATGGATCCATGGGGTTTGAATCCTACGTAAACCTGGTTGGATTTGATCATTATTTTGGAAAAAAAGAATATGGGAACAATGCTGATTATGACGGGATGTGGGGAATCTGGGATGAAGAGTTCCTGCAGTTCTTTGCTGAAAAACTGCAGGACCTTCCCAACCCCTTCCTGTCCGTTTTATACACTGTATCCTCCCATCACCCCTATCGGGTTCCTGAACGGTATGCTGGAAAATTCCGTGAAGGTCCGCTAAAGCTCCACAAATGCATTCACTACACAGATTATTCACTGGAACGGTTCTTTGAACGCGTTCAGGATATGCCCTGGTTTGAAAACACGTTGTTTGTGATCACAGGCGATCATGCATCCAGGACCTACTATCCTGAATACGAAACCAATGTTGGCTTTTTTAAAGTACCTGTTATTTTTTACGAACCGGGCAGCGATTTTAAAGGATATGAATATCAACTGGCTCAGCAGATTGATATTTTTCCTACCGTTCTGTATTACCTGCACTATGATAAGCCCTTCATTGCTTTCGGTCAGAATCTCCTCGATCTGCAAGCAGAACCGTTTGTGATTAACTGGAGGAGTGAAGTTGTTCAGCTTTTTATGGGAGATTATGTACTGCAATCAAACGGAAGCAAATCGTATGGTCTCTTTAACTTTAAAGAGGACAGACTACTGGAAAATAATCTTTTAGATCAACTCCCTGATCTTCGGGAAAAAATGGAACTGAAGCGAAAGGCTTTCATACAGCAATATAACAACAGGATGATTGGAAACCGGCTCACGATTGAATCAGACAGTTCCGTAATGAGGCAGAAATAGTTTCCAAACAAATAACTAAAAACTTTTCCCGAAACATGTGATTTACCCTCACAATGAACTTCATTGTCCTCCCTACTAATTCCCCGTATCCCGTAACCCCTGTCTGCCGAGCAGGCGTATCTCGTAACTGTTCACTATTCATCAAACCGAGCAACCAGTAACCAGCAACAAGCAACTTTCTCACAACTCACATCTCATCAATCACAACTCAAAACTCACAACTCATTACTTTTCTTCTCAGTCCCTCCGTCACTCCGTCTCATCATCTCCCCCTCACCTCGTATCAATGCCTGGTGCTTTTCGGTCCATGGAAGGCTTTCCCGAAGAATAACCAAGCAGTTGGACCGTTGTATTTGTCCACACTGCCCCCGGGCTCCGCCCGGGGTTATTGGTATTCAACTCCCCTGGAGTTGTTCATCCATTCTCTCCCAAATCATTGATAATTCCCTTCTCTCCGTATTTCTCAATCTCTTCGTCTCTTAGTCTCTCAGGCTTTCCCTTCGTCTCCCTCTGAACTCTATACTCTGTACTACTTACAACTCATCACTCAATTCTCACTTCTCACACTCATCGTCTCAAAATCACTCCCTCCCCCATCAGCTTCCCGGAATTGTTTCATCATCCCGTATCCTGGGTGCAATGGCAAAACCTGTAAAGCCATAAAGAAGGGCAAATAAAAATCCGGTATAACACATCACTGCCCAGGGAACATATGCAACAGTTTCTACGCCAAGTGTACCGCTAACAAAAACACCAGCGATACTCCATGGAATGAGTGGTACGATCACCGTGCCACTATCTTCCGTTGTTCTGGACAGGTTTTTGGCTGCCAAATTAAACTTTTTATAAGCCGGTGCAAACAGTTCACCCGGGATCAAAATGGATAAAAAAGAACTTCCTGTCATAATTGCTGTGGCGATTGAAGCTACTACGGACGATGCAATAATTTTACCCGCTGTGTTGGCAACCCTTAACAGTCGTTCAAGAATAACATCCAGCATTCCGGTTTCCTGCATAATCCCTCCAAACGCAAAAGCACAAAATGCAATCAGTGTAACATGCATCATATCCACCATTCCGCCGCGGGTTAATAACGTATCAACAAGAGGTTCGCCACTTTGAAAGGTATACCCTGTGACCATCGATGCAACTGAAGTCTTTAGATCCAGTCCCTGAAACAGGATGGCAAGGAGAACAGCCATAATGGAAGAAAGGAGCATATTTGGAATAACCGGCTTTTTCATGATTGCAGAACCAAGCGTAACGACAGGAGGCAGAATCAGTATCCAGTGAAAAACAAAATTTTCACGAATGGTTCGCATAATAAGATCCGTTTTCTCCAGTGAAGCACTTCCACCATCATGGAAGAACATACCAAGAACTAAATACACTACTATCCCGATAATCCAGGCAGGGGTAGTTGTCCAGAGCATATGTTTTATGTGATCAAACAGGTTGCTGCGTGTTGCTATGGGAGCCAGGTTTGTAGTGTCTGAAAAGGGTGAAATCTTATCTCCAAAATAGGCACCGGCAACAATGGCTCCAGCTGCCTGGCCCAGGGGAATATTCAGTCCATGAGCTATTCCTATAAAAGCAACCCCTACGGTCCCGATTGTGCCGTATGAGGTTCCGGTTACTAACGAAATAAGAGAACATACAATACAAGTAGTTACAAGAAAATATTGAGGAGAGATTATTTTTAATCCATAATAAACCAGCATGGGTATGGTGCCGCATGCAATCCACGAACCGATCAGGGCTCCCACAACAATGACAATCAGCATTGCAGGCATGCCCTTCATCATGCTTTTAATGATCCCGTTTTCAATCTCTTTATAGGAGTACCCGAGGTACACAGCAATAAATCCCGCAACAGTAGCTGCAGCAATCAACAAAATCTCTGCGCTAAGGTGTAACAGTCCATATCCGAATCCAAGAAAAACAGCAATTGCTATCAGGGGTATCAGGGATTGTGTAAAGGTTGGAACCTTTTTGGTTTTTGTCATTTCGACCAATTTTAAATAAAATGTAACCGCTTTATTGTTTTCCGGAATTGAAATGTAACGATTGTCAAATCCACAGGTAAGGCTTAAATCTCAAAGGTTCCTTTCTTTATTAACTGACCTTCGCGTATCATCATCTCTCCGTTTGCAAAAAGAAATGTTATCTCATTTTTTTCATTCAACAATACAAGATCTGCATCTTTTCCGATTTCAATGCAACCCTTATTCGAAAGCTTGAGGATATTAGCGGGATTTGAAGTCACAACGGGCAATGCCTCTTCCCATGGTAGTCCTTCATCCATAACCAGTTCCAATAACATGTGAAAAATTGCATCCGGGCTTCCCATACCGAGCTTCACTAATTTTCCGTCTTTAAAAAACGGCAGTGAGCCACAGCCATCCGAAGTAACGGTAATATGACCGGGTGGGACACCCGCTTTAAGAACTTCCACTACTGCAGCAGAAGCTTTTTTACCCTCATGATTGTAATCCTTTGGAAAAGCAGTGAAATCAACATAACCTGTTTTCCCATATTTTTTGGTCTCTTCGAGGATATGATCATTACGGTTACAATGCGTGGGTAAAAACTGCGTAAACCACAGGTCGCTTCTTTCCACTGCCTGATAAATGGGATTAAATGGATTCTCCCTGTCACCCATATGCAAGTTTACTATTCCGGATTTTCCTGAGAACATCCCTCCTATTCGTGCATGCACTGCCAATCTTATCAATTCATCCACAGATGGTTCTGATGATCTGTGATCAGAAATCGCGACTTCACCAACACCAATCACTTCCTCAATTAATGAAATATCCCTGCCAACATCCCCCAGGATGGTTGGTGTAGGGACCTGGTATGCCCCGGTAAACATCCAGGCAGAAACTCCTTCAGCCCTAAGTGATTTTACTTTCATTAAAACACTTTCAAGATTTCTTGTCATTCCGTCCGTTCCCAGCAAGCCGATCACTGTTGTTACGCCTCCCTTCAGCATCTGGCTTAATTGAATTTCTGGCGTACGGGTTGAAGGGCCACCCTCACCCCCTGCGCCGGCAATGTGAACATGCCCGTCAATAAGACCGGGAATGGTTCTTAAGCCATTACCATCAATTTTCTCAATATCAGGTATTCCCAGTCCATTACTCGTAAGATCCTTGCCGAGGGCCAAAATTTTCCCTCCTCCAATCAAGATATCAATGCTTCCCAAAGGTGCCGGAGCATAAACATTGGTTGATTTAATGAGTATCATATTTCATTACATTTATGTCATCTGTTTTGCCAAATAAAACGTTGATTTTGCAACAAACCATGGATTAAGCAAATCCGGTTTATTGTATTTTAAAAAAGTACCATCGAGTTTCCGGACTGTCCCTCCTGATTCAGTAATGATAATGTGACCAGCAGCTATATCCCATTCCATAGTAGGACCCAACCTGGGATAAACATCAACTCTCCCCTCAGCGATAAGGCATAATTTCAGTGAGCTACCAGCAGATAACAATTCAATCTTTTCATTTCTTTCTTCAAGCTGCCCGATGAATTCCTTTGTTTCTGGTGAAAGATGAGAGCGACTGGCAACAACTCTGGTTGTCTTTCCCTCTCTCTCATCAGGCAAACTAATAGAACGTTCAACTAATTTACCCGGGGCTTGCACTGGTTCGTTTTGATCTATCCGGTCAATCCTGTGGCCCCCCCCTCCCTTTACTGCATAATAAAGGCGTTTAAGTACCGGCAGGTATACAACGCCAAGAACAGGTTCGTTATACTCGATAAGGGCAATATTCACAGTAAATTCTCCATTTCTTTTGATGAACTCTTTGGTTCCGTCAAGCGGATCGATCATCCAGAAACTGTTCCATTTCTTTCGTTCGTCATAGTGTATATCCCTTCCCTCCTCACTCAATATTGGATAACCTGTTTCTTTCAGTCCTGAGCTGATCACAGCATGTGACCGAAGGTCAGCAACGGTAAGGGGAGATTGATCTTTTTTCAGATTGGTCTTCAGATCTCCGGAATCATATACTTCCATGATTGCAATCCCGGCTTCTATGGAAGCATGGATGGCGGTGCTTAGCAGGTCCGTTAATGTTTCCTGTTTCATCTGGTATCACGCTTTTCTCCCTGCAGGCAGGGTTCTCGGTTCCCAGTAACGAGCACTTGTTTTTACCCTCTTACAACCCACTTCTTTTACCGAGCACACAGCACCAAGTACCATATTAAAAATAGATCAATGAAAGAATCGTTACCGTTACCACCATATAAATCATGGTCAATGGGAATCCCAGCCGGAAATAATCCCTGAAGGAGTAGCCACCCGCTCCATATACCATCAGGTTGGTCTGGTAGCCAATAGGGGTCATGAAGTTTGCTGCAGCAGCATACGCAACAATCAAAATGAACGGCATGGGATTCAGATCGAGATTCACGGATGTAGCCAGGGAAATGGGGAAGATAATAGCCACGGCTGCTTTGTTTGTGATATAGGCTGCCATAAACGCTGTAACAAGGTATATCCCAAACAGGATCCCCACTTTGCCAAGTGGCATGAATACTGTTATCAGAAGATTAGATACAGCCAATGCTGCGCCCGATTTGATCATGGCGATTCCCAGTGCAAGTGACATCACGATAATCAGGCCCAGGTCGTAATCAATGCCTTTGGGAAGATCCTTTGGCGTTGTGATCTTCAACACCAGCGAGGTTAACAAAAGGATCAACAACCCCATAAACAGGGAGATGATCTTAAATGCTGCCAGGGCGATGGCTAAAATCAACCCGCCAAGCAAAATGACAACTTTGTAATTCTCAAATTTTTGAAACGCTTTCACCTTGGAAATAAAATAAAAATCCAATGTGCCCTGGCTCCGGCTAAGAAAATCGTCTCCGCTGTAAAGAAGCAGTACATCTCCTGTTTTTAGCACCACCTCCCTGAGTTTGGTGGTAATCATCTCTTCGTTTCGGTGAATCCCAATTACCGCAGCATCGTATTTTGCTCTGAAATTGATATCCTTCAGGCTTTTATTAACCAGGGAAGAGTTGGGCGATATGATTATTTCAACAACTTCTGTTTTCTTTTTTCGCCGCATCATTCCTACCGATGGTATGATGAGTCCGGAACTGGATTCAGTCAGTTCCGCAACCCTGGATGTATCGCCTGCAAACACAAGGATATCCTCCTGCTCAATGATCAGGCTATTTGATACCACAAATATTTTTCGATTATTCCTATGGATCTCAAGCAAATACAGTCCCTGGAGGTTTCGCAAACCCGATTCTTGAATGGTCATGCCGATCAGTTTGGATTTCTTTCTAACCTGGGTTTCTACAAAATAACTTCTCTCATTCACATTGAATTCTTCGAGCAGGTCATCTTTTGAAGGAAGCAGTTTATCACTGAAAAGAACGATATAAAGAAATCCGATGATAATCATGGGGACTCCTACATAAACAAAATCGAATATCCAGAGGGAAGGCAAATCCGGGATGATCTGCTGGTCAACCACCAGACCATTCACGATCAGGTTAGTGGATGTCCCGATTAGTGTTGCGCATCCTCCCAGGATGGCAGCATAAGAAAGCGGCATCAAAAATTTTGAGGGTGAAATCTGGTTCCGTTTGCACCAGCTGTTTACATAGGGCATCATCACGGCAACCAGCGGAGTATTGTTCAGGAACGCGGAAAAAGAGGCAACGATTAACATCATCCGCCCCAGGAACCCCCTTTTGCTTCTGGCTCCCCTGAAAACCCGGTCAAAAAGGATCTCCATGACTTCCGTACGCCGGATAACATCCCCCAGCAGGAGCAACATGATGATAACAGCAACCTGTTCATTGGCAAATCCGGACAATATTTCTGCGGGTGTCAAAACACCGAATATGCCGAGGATCACTACGGCTATTAAAAAGGTAAAGGAAGCTCCAAGCAGTTCAAAATAGAGGGATACCAGAATAAAAACCAGACAGACGATAACCAGGATGAAATCGAAGCTAACCATATAAACGGTTCATATCAGAGAGAAAAAAAAAGAAATAAATGTCTTTCAGCGGCTCTCTTTTTCGTATGTATCAAAATTAACAAATATATTAATACTGAAGTCTTGAGGTAAAGGGTAAAAATGTCATGAAATCGGCATGGTGGACAATGTATGCTTCAGTTGATCTTTTTATCATATCCCCTTCTCCGGCATGGGCAGCAATGATATGACAGACGGCAGGTGGCACTCCGCACTGTTCAGCCAAAGAAACCCCCGAGAAAGGATGCCTGAGGTATTTGCCATAGGTTCCCCGCACTGCCATATCCTGCTCATCCAGCTCATATTCCAGCAGTTTTCCGACATCAGCCAGTATGGCGCCGGAGATCAGAACATCCATGTCAACCGGTAACTGATCTTTGAAGAACTCATTCATCGTTTCGCCACTCTTTTTAGCCAGATGCACAACACACCGTTTATGTGTCATAAAACTGACCTTCAGGTCCGGACCGCAGAGCAATGTAAAGGGGATCCTGTAGAGGTCATTTGCGGTAAGCACACTTTTCTCAAGTGCCAGTTCCCATGTTTTTGCAGTTTTGTTGCGAAGGCCTTCATCCTGGATCCATTCCAGTTCGGGCCATAATGTTAGGACTTCCTGGTTCATCGTACGCGGTATTTATTGTAAGTTTCTTTGCTTCGTTGTTGTTGGAACGCTGATTCATCCCTTCTGATACCACTCAAAGCTTTGCGATAATGGCATCAGTCATCTGCTGTGTTGATGCGGCTCCCCGCCGGATCACGTCCTTTCTTCCCGGTAATTTCATCATATCGTAAGTACGGACTTTCCCTTCAATCACTACCGATGATACCGCTTTACGGATTTTCTCCGCCGTTTCATTCTCATCGAGAAAATCGAGCATCATGCATGCCGATTCGATTATTGCAATCGGGTTCACGATGGGAATTTCAAAATCGGCATATTTTGGTGCCGACCCATGGGTTGGTTCAAAAACGGCTATCCCATCCTGTGAGAATTGAGCACTGCAGGCAAATCCCAGACCACCGATCAACCCGGCAAAACCGTCCGAAACAATATCTCCAAACATATTCCCGGCTACAATTACCCCGTAGATTTCCGGATTCTTTGTCAACCACATCATCTGGGCATCAATATTGGTATTCCAGAGTTCAATATCCGGGTATGCGTTTTTCCGGATCTCTTTTGCCATGCGGAACATCATACCGGAAGTCTCACGGATAACATTGGGTTTCTCACAAACCGTTACCGATTTGTAACCCTTTTTGCGGGCATGATCAAAAGCAGCCCTTAAAATCCTTTCCGTCGCCTTTTTTGTAAAGATTCTGGTTGAAACGGACAGTTCATCTGCCGGAACATCTCCAAAGTTTTTCCTGAACCTGGGATGTGTCATCAGGGCATTATACACCTGTTCCGGTGGATCTGTCCATTCCACTCCGCAATACAATCCTTCGGTATTCTGGCGAAATATCGCTACATCCACCACGGGTTCCTCAATGGTCCCATCGGGTGCTCTCCGGACAAAATTCAGGGGATTACCGGGATAGGTCCTGCATGGCCTGAGGCAGATATCCAGGTTGAAATGCTGCCTCAATCCAACAATCGGGCTGGAATAAATGAATCCCTGGCCCTGAAGTTCAGGGTTTAGTTCAGCTGCTGCTTCGTCTTTCGGTTTAGAGGTAATAGCGCCGAACAGGGCAATTTTATATTTTGCCAGCAGGTCAATGGTTCGTTGTGGTAACGGATTCCCCTCCGATCTCCAAAATTCCCAACCGATATCACCATAAACATAGCTGGCATGAAATTTCGCTGCTTCCAATACACGGATTGCCTCGGATAATACAATATTCCCTATGCCATCTCCCGGCAGTGCTACAATAGTATGGTTAGCCATTCTTTCTCAATGTTCGGATGAAAATAAAATAATCAGGTAAATATTGTCATTTTTTATATGCTTTACAAAAGAAAAATAGTTTGGATCACTCTCTCTCTTTTTTCCTATTTTTGTAAGATCAGAAACATCGCTTCAACATGCATGTCTTAGAAAAACTAAAACCGGGAAGAGTATGGTCTCATTTTGAAGAGATCTGTACCATTCCCCGTCCATCGAAGAAGGAAGGGAAAATATCAGAGTTTATACTGCAGTTTGGCAGGAGCCATAATCTGGAAACCCTTCGCGACGAGGTTGGAAACATCCTGATCAGGAAACCCGCTTCAAAGGGAAAAGAAAACCTGAAATCCATAATACTTCAAAGTCATATGGACATGGTCTGTGAAAAAAATTCGGATGTCACTCATGATTTTGATCATGATTCGATCATCCCGGTCATCGATGGCGAATGGGTTCGGGCAAAGGGAACCACGCTGGGCGCTGATGACGGTATTGGGATCGCCACGCAGCTTGCGATACTTGAGAGCAGTGAAATCGTCCACGGTCCTCTCGAATGCCTCTTTACCGTCGATGAAGAGAGTGGAATGACCGGGGCGCATGGGATCGATCCGAACCTTCTTCAAAGCGGTATACTGATCAACCTGGATTCGGAAGATGAAGGGGAGTTGTTTATCGGATGTGCCGGAGGAATGGATATGCTGGCAACATTCCGTTACAAGGAAGTAACAGTCCCTTCCCGTTCCATTGCTTTTAAAGTCAGCGTAACGGGCCTTAAGGGAGGGCATTCGGGAGATGAAATTGACAAGGGACTGGGTAATTCAAACAAGATCCTTACCCGGATCCTGTGGCATGCACGGCAGCTTTACAAGAGCAGGCTCCATACCTTTGATGGTGGAAACCTGCGTAATGCAATACCCAGAGAAGCATTTGCTGTTATTACCATGAAAGAGCGGTTTGCATCAGAATTTGAACAATCGGTCCGAAGCCTGATCGACGATATCAAATCGGAATACGCACGGGTTGACCCGGCTCTATCCATAACCATCGAGGATGCACCATTGCCAGATCATGTTATTAAACCCGCTGTACAGCGAAAATTACTGCAAGCGTTATATGCCTGTCCGCATGGAGTGATCGCTTACAGCCAGGATATTCCGGGACTTGTTGAAACATCCACCAACCTGGCATCTGTTAAATTCATTGAGGATAACCAGATCCTTGTGACTACCAGCCAGCGCAGTTCGGTTGAATCAGCAAAAAAGGATGTATCTGAGCAGCTGGCCAATCTGTTCCGTCTTGCAGGAGCAAAAGCCGTTCAATCGGGGGGATATCCGGGCTGGAAACCGGATACCAATTCCGAGATACTGCAGATCACCGAAAAATCGTATAAAAAACTGTTTGGTGAGAAACCGTTGGTAAGAGCCATTCACGCAGGCCTGGAATGTGGCTTGTTTCTTCAGAAATATCCCGCACTGGACATGATCTCTTTCGGGCCAACCATTAAAGGAGCTCACTCCCCCGATGAAAAGATCAATATTCCTACAACTCAAAAATTCTGGGATCTCCTGATCGACGTGATTACCAATATCCCCACAAAGTGATCCGGGGGTTATCACATGCTGAAAATATCAAACGTTTGACAATCAGTGATTCCGGCTTAAACAAGTTCCTCGAAATCGTCTTTGGCGGCACCACAGACCGGACACGACCAGTCATTTGGTATCTCTTCAAAAGGGGTGCCGGGAGCGATACCTCCATCCGGATCACCCAACTCAGGATCGTAAATGAATCCACATACCGTGCATTTGTACTTCTTCATGGAAAAAAATTTTTGAAAAATACAAAATATATCCGTACCGAAACAACCTCCTTCTCCTGAAAATGACAAATCCTGTAAATAATGAGAATCAGAAGTAAGAAATGATTATTTTAGCAAAAATTTAGCCTTTTGTTAACTTTGCAATAAAACAAATATGTTGCGATTGAGCGTAATAGTGATCCTTTTAATGGCTTTTCTTTCTTCATGCTCGAAAGAAGAGGGTGAAGGAGGAACATCAGTCATTACAGGAAAAGTATACGTGCAGTTATATGATGATACGGGCACCTTTATCATTAATGAGTACTATGCCCCTGAAGAAGATGTCTATATTATTTATGGAAACGATGAGATCTATAGTGACCGGTTCAGAACCAACTTTGATGGCGGATACAGGTTCAAATATCTGAGGGAGGGAAATTATACCGTTTTTGCCTATTCTGAGGATCTCACCGGCACAGTTCCATCGGGTGTTGTGGCAGTGAAAAAAAATGTTAAAATTAAAGATAGCGGTCAAACTGTGGAGGTTGATGATATCGTTATACAGAAAAAGGATTAATCTCCGTTGTACCCGATACAAGATATTCTTTCCTGGATTACCATCGCCCATATAGCTATTTTAACAATCTGATCGAAATTTAATCTATTGAGATTTTTGGACCAAATTGAAAACATACTGCAGGCATTTGATCCCATTTCACTGGACGAGATGGACAGGGTTAAACTGATGAACAGGATAGATACAAAATTTGTTTTCAAAGTTGAACAGGTGTCAGAAATACTGCAGGAAGCCACCGATTTGTACAGGATTCTCGAAATTGATGGTAAAAGACTATTCCTGTATGAAACCTTATACCTGGATACGCTCGATAATCAGATGTACCTTGACCACCATAATGGAAAATTGAACCGGTACAAGGTCAGGTTTCGCAATTATGTCGATTCCAATAAGATCTTTCTGGAAATTAAATATAAAACAAATAAAGGCAGGACAATCAAGAAGCGGATCAAACGGAAAGAGATCGATACCCTCGATTCGAAGAAGGCAAAAAAATATGTTGAGGAAAATTCACCCTATCTTTACGAAACGCTGGAGCCAAAAATGTGGAGCAAGTTCTGGAGGCTAACCCTGGTCCATAAATCAGTAAACGAACGAATAACCGTCGATCTGAACTTGAGTTACTATTACCATTCCGAAGAAAAGGATATGTCAATCATCTCCATTGCAGAAGTAAAACAGGACATATCCGGCGAGACTTCGGATTTCATCCGAATCCTGCAATCCCGCCGGATTTATCCAACCAGTTTCAGCAAATACTGCTTTGGCAGGAATCTCCTTAACAGAGATTTAAAACAAAACCGATTTAAAACCAGATTGCTAACATTAAATAAACTTCACCATGATAACAGACTTATTCATCTTGTTGGCTGATACCACCCGGTTGTTCGGCATCAAACTGATCAATACCCAGGACTTCTTTGAGCTATTGATCCGGTTTATTTTCAATATGATGGTAGTGCTTGTCATTGTCCGCTACATGTACTATCCCATAGCCAAACGGAAAGACTACTTCTTCACCTACCTGATGGTAAGTGCCATTGTATTCCTGCTCTCCTTCGCATTGCTGAATGTTGAGGGCATTTCAATTGGTGTTGGATTGGGCCTGTTCGCCCTGTTCGGAATCCTCAGATTCCGAACCAGTCAGATCCCGATGAAGGAGATGTCCTATCTCTTCATGGTTATTGCCATTTCCGTGATCAATGCTATGGTAACCAAGAAAACCAGCTATGCCGAACTTTTCCTGATCAATTTTGTATTGCTCATTGTTACCTGGGCAGGTGAACGTTTCTGGCTGAACCGGGCTGAGAGTCAGAAAACCATTGTGTATGAAAAAATTGATCTGATTAAACCGGAAAACAGGGAACTTTTAATCAAGGATCTGGAAGAGAGAACCGGTCTGAAAATACTAAGAATTGAAGTGGGTAGAATTGATTTTTTGCGGGATACGGCACGAATTCGGATTTACTACCAGTCAAATACCAACCAGGGACATTTCGAAGATTTTGACGGCGGTGATAATGATTTTTGAGGCGGTTGTCATAGGGTAATAATACGATAGTCATTCGATAGTCATGCAATGGTTTATCCTGTGAAATCCTGCATAGCAGGAGTGACGAAGTCACTATTTCACGGGGTCATACAATTGTTATTTGATCCGCTGGCGGATCGTAATTAATAGTTATTGGGTTATGCCATGGGCATCCCTACGGGATTGAGTACATTGGTATAAACCGTTGACTTCATGGTACTAACCGTTAATTTTTTCAAATTCGTTTAAATCTCTGCCAACAATGTTAAAACCTTCAACTAAGACACCTTAATAACCTAATAACCCAATAACTCAATAACATTTTTTTCCGTAATCGCCAAATTTATAAATAAAGGGTCGCCAAAGGCTTCTCACCTCTCATCCCGAATTTCCCCAAATCTGTGATTTGGTTAGAAATTCTGCCGAAGGCATTCCTTCGGAAGAGGATCCCTGCCTGCGGCAGGCAGGCTCGAAAAAATACGAAATCGAATATTTCTGTTTTTTCGGGACAACTCACCACTCGCTCAGTCCCTACGTCTCCCCCTCTTGGAGGGGGAAAGGTCCGAAGGACCAGGGGGAGGGATGGTTGCTTAAACAAGGCTTGGGATATTCCGGTCCATGCAACGTTTTGCTCTCGAATAACGACGTAGTTGGACCGGTTGTTAAACAAAACCCAGGGTGGCCCCCGTGAAATAGTGATATTTCCAGACGAACTGTGAAAGCGAAACATTATTTAACTTCCAGGACGTAGTGCTAAAACGAGGCATTATTTCACAGGGTTACCCTGGGCTACAATATGTCGCTCCTTCGGAGCTTAAAAGATTAGTAGAGAATCTACTACTCATCTTATTCATCCTTCCTGACTGCCGTCAGGCAGGCATCACTCATCATTCATCACTCCTTCTACCCTGACGCTCCACCTACAGGAGGAGGTCAGGGTAAATTCAACTGAATGGTTTCATTTCACTTGTCTGCTCATGAAACCATAGTTTCATTTACTTTCCTCACCACATCAATCACCGTCCCGTCAACCCATTTGATCGCGGCAATGATCTGATCCCCAACATCTGCCTTTTCCGGTTTACCGCAGATGGTTTCCGCTTCTTCCTTCAGTTCCTCAATGGAACGAACGGGCAGATCCGTACCTTTCACTTTGTCCATCAGGTCTTTCCTCAGGGGATTGATTGCAATGCCCCTCTCGGTGATTATCACATCAATTAATTCTCCCGGTCCGCATAATGTTGTCACCTCGTCAACAATAACCGGGATCCTGTCCCGGAACAGCGGAACGGGTATGATCACCGTTTTGGAGAAGAGGCAGTTCTGCCAGCCACCAATGCCATGAAGCAGATACCCGTCGGAATGGGTAACCACATTGGCGTTGAAATGCACATCGATTTCGGTTGCCCCCAGGATAACGACATCCACCATACCTGCAAAATTTCCCTTTCCATGATAGTTATAGGATGTGAAAGGGCTGCTCCAGACGTGGTTTGGATTTTCAACCAATGATTGAATACCATCCAGATCAAAGGTCTGTCCATCAATCAGGTATTCAACCAGTCCTTCCTTCAGCATGGAGATCAGGTATTTGTTACTTCCTCCACGGGCAAACCGGGCTTTTATCCCTTTTTTCTTCATGATCTCGCGGAAATATTCTCCCACAGCCAGTGAGGTGCCTCCGGCTCCGGACTGAAAAGAGAAGCTATCCTGTATGATCCCCGTAACATCACAAAACCGGGCTGTCAACTCAGCAAGCACCAGCCTGTCGGGACTTTTTGTTATCCGGGTTGTACCCGAAATGATCTTTTCCGGATCACCCAGCTTATCGATCAAAACGGTAAAATCAACGTAATTTCCCTGTATCTGCCAGGGAATACAGGGAAAAGGAACCAGGTTATCGGTAACGACAATCACTTTTTCAGCATACTGTGAGTCAGCCAGGGCAAAACCGAGTGAGCCGGTCGCTGAATTACCGAATAGTCCGTTTGCATTGCCAAACGGATCAGCACAGGCAGCACCGATGACGGCAATATCGATGGTTACCTCACCATCCTGTATTGCCTGATACCTTCCTCCGTGCGACCGCAAGACGCCAACCCCTTTCATCTTTCCCTCCGAGGCAAACTTCCCCAACGGTCCGTTCATGCTGCCCTCGATGTGATGGATGGTACCATCTTCAAGATAGCGGATCAGGTGTTCATGACAGGGAAAGGATGCTGAAGGAAACCATATGAGGTCTTTCACCCCCAGCTCGCTGGCGATATCAAATATCAGGTTAGCCAGCAAATCTCCATCCCGGAAGTGATGGTGGGTAGAGATGGTCATACCATCACGCAACCCGGCTTTCTGAAGAGCTTCTTTCAGGGATCCGACCTGCTTGTTCCCATCCTCTGGATACCCTGCACAGGTAACTATTCCCGGACCATGCTTCGTACCTTCCGGCTGGTGCTTTCCAATCCCCTTGTACGGAATAACCGGCTGACCATTGATCATCTCCGGTACCCATCGCCCGGCGGCATTCTTTACCATTTTGTTTTTGGACATATCATGTTGTTTTCGGTTCCTGGTTCTTGCCGAAGGCATCCCTTCGGGACAGTTTTTGGTAAGGAATTGTTATTGAGTTATTACGTTATTAAGTTATTGAGTACATCAAAGTAAAACTTGAACCCATTCACTTAACCACTCACTTCTCACAACTCTGAACTCTTCCGGAAGGTGGCATAGCCATGCCCATGGCAGATGCCTGCCCGACTGGCAGGGGGGCCTTTGGCATAACTTATTAACTTCTTTTACCGAGGACCGAGGAACCAGCACCGAGCACCTATTCTACTCACAACTCACTACTCACCTCTCATAACTCACCTCTCAGTCTCTCCGTCACTTCGTCACTTCGTCACTTTACCTTTCCCTCTTTGCCATCATTCGTCAGACCAACTTGCAATCCCACAATCCATCGCTTAGTGGTCAGACGAAGTTCATCCTTCTCTCCGTCTCAAAGTCACATAGTCCCATAATCTCCTCATCATCCATTATCCTTTGCCGAAGGCATACCTATGGCACATCCATTATCCTTCATCCATCATCCTTCATCCTTTGCCGAAGGCATGCCTATGGCACATCCTTCCCTTCTCTCCAATCCTTATCAATCATTCCCAGCTTCAAAGCACGATCGATTGTTCGTTGTGCTCTTTTAACTACCGGAGGATCGATCATTTTGGTACCCAGTGCCACCACTCCCAGTCCTTTTTCTTCCGCTTCGAGAAATGCATTAACCACCTCTTTTGCCCTGTCGATCTCCTCCGGGTCCGGTGCAAAACCTTCATGGATCACCTGTATCTGCCTGGGGTGGATAGCCCCCATTCCTTCAAATCCCAATGACTTTGAGACCCTTACCTGATCATGCAATCCCTTCATATCGCCAACATCAGAGAATACCGAATCGATGGGTTGGATCCCGGCCGCTTTGCAGGCATTGACCAGCCGTGTCCGGGCGTAAAACGATTCCAGCGCTTCCCTGGTCCTCCGGGTACCGATATCTGCTGTATAATCCTCCAGACCAATTGCCATTGCCACAAGGCTGTTGGATGAGGAGGCAATGTCATTGGCTTTTTCTATTCCAAGGGCACTTTCTAAAATGGGCATAAGGTAGATCTGGTTATTCTGCTTTACCGATTTTTTTATCACATCGATCTCCATCTCCAGATCCCTGATCTGCTGTGCGTCCTCACATTTCGGAACAAGGATCACCTGCACATTATGGGGCACAACGAATTTCAGATCCGCCAATCCTTCCGGGATCTGATTGATCCTGACCATGCGCTCGGCTCCATAGAAATTCACCTGCCGCAAGGCATTCCGCACCAGGAACCGGGCTTCCTCCTTTTTTGATGGCGCAACTGAATCCTCCAGGTCAAGGATTATTCCGTTGGGCTTGTGTATCCCTGCATTGATCATCAGCCTGGGAGAGTTGCCCGGCAGGTAAAGCCGGGAGAACCTGAATCGCTCTTTTACCGAAACATCCCGGTTTTCCGGGATAATCTCCGGAAGAAATTCTTTATCTGTATCAAGGCATTGTTTGATGGCTGCTTCAAGCCGTGCCATGATAACAAAAGGTAGCGCTCCGCTATCATCCACAACCAGCCGTGCATGGCGAATAGCAAAACATTCGAGCCCATCCATGCACAGCTTTTCTATGGATTTGCCATACATACTTTTTACCTTGGAGATCAACTCAATATCAATGCCACCACTGCTTCTCAGTTCCAGGAGAATGCGGCAATCAGAACGGATTCCTTCTCCGGTATTCCCGGCTTCAGCTGTTTTTTGTTGCTTCTTCGTCATGATTCAGGTTTGCTTTTTACAAATATAACAATCCTCGAAAGCAAAAAAGATGTTATATAGTTTATTGTTCCATATCTATGACTCACCGGGTGACTCTCTAACCCCTCAACCTAAACGCAGTCACCCGGTGAGTATCAAAACTGTTAACATGGGGATTATGTTTTCTGGTTTTATCGTACTTTTGCAGGAGGTAAAATCCCATTATCATGGACACAATACAGAACTTCATACAATTTCTCCAATCCTGCATTACACCGGTAGCGTTGATTTCGGGTATTGGATTGCTCCTGTTAACCATCACCAGCCGGCTTGGCAGGACCATTGACCGGGCAAGGCAACTGGTTGCCGAACTCGACAAAGAGAACGTTAAAAGAAAAGAGGCAAAGCAGAATGAAATAAACATCCTGTATCAGCGCAGCAAATACCTGAGGAATTCCATTGGATTTATCGTTATCAGTGTCATAGCAAGCAGCCTGATCATCCCGGTATTGTTCTTCATGAACCTGTTTGAACTAGATTTGCGGGTCTGGGGATATTTCCTGTTTGTTCTTTCCATCCTTGCCATCCTCATCTCCTCCATCTATTTCTTCAAAGATGTGCTGCTATCCCTGAATGCAATCAAGCTTGAAGCTAAAGATTATCTGAAGGAGTAAAGTGCGTATGGCATCGTATGGCAGGTCATTTTGGGTTTGGATGTGATGGGAAAGTGAATTTGTTAATTGAATAGTAATTCACTACGCCCCCTGACGGTTGCTCCGTTGTAATTCATTGTCAGACAATTGTCAAACAATTGTCATACGATAGTCATTCGATTGTTTACCCTGTGAAATAATGGTTTGCATTTACGACGCAGTCGCTATTTCACAGGGTCACACCTACCTGTTTGGGGATAGCAACATTGTGTCCCGCCAAAGGCGGGGCCATAGGGGTGATTGGCTTTCCGATGCGTTTATCATTTTATGCAGACGGGGGTTCAGTTATATTCGGAAGATGCAGTAGAGACGCCATGCATGGCGTCTCTACATTGATAATACCCTCAGATTAGAGAGGAAGAATTCTTCCGCCTGCTGCCTATTGCCTTTTGCTTTCTGCATACTGCAGACTGTAGGCTGAAGACTGGTGACCCCTTGTTTCCGTCTCTCAGTCTCAAAGTCTCTCCCTCTCCTCCTCTCAATGCCTGGTGCTTTTCGGTCCATTGAGGGATTTCCCACCGAATAACAGCGCAGTTGGACCGATCTACCCCTGGGTACTACCAACCCAGGGTTGCGCCTGCTTGCGCAGCCTTACCCTGGGCTAAAAATATGTCGCCCCGCTGGGGCTTTTGTGATTTATCCTCACAATGAACTTCATTGTCCTACCTACTAATTCCCCGTATCCCGTAACTGCTCATCCCGAAAAACCACAAATCTTTGATTTGATAGTTTTTCGAGGATCCTCGAAAATCAATCGAATTGCTAATAGCAAATTCGTGATTTTCGGGACTGTTCACTGCTCACTGTACACTGTTCACCAAACTAACCGAGAACCGAGGACCGAGCACCAGTTATTTGAACTTCTCCCCTCTCACAACTCACCGCTCACCACTCATCATTCATCCACAGTGAAATATGCTCCTACGTCGCATTTCACGTGGCAAGCACTCATCATTCATCATTCATCATTCATCATTCCCTTCACTCCCTTCACACAACTCAATCAGCACTCCGTGTGTCGATTTCGGATGAAGGAAGGCAATCTTCAATCCCTCCGCTCCTTTCCTCGAGGTTTTATCGATCAGTTGAATGCCCCTCTCGTCCAGTTCCCCGAGCTTTTTATCCAGCTCTTTGACTGCCAGGGCAATATGGTGTATCCCCTCCCCTTTTTTCTCTATGAATTTACCAATGGGACCCTCCGGATCGGTGGATTCGAGCAGCTCGATCTTGGTCTGCCCCACCCTGAAAAAAGCAGTCCTTACCTTCTGGTCGGCTACCTCTTCAATGTTGTAACATGTTACTCCAAGGAGTTTTTCATACAATGGAATGGCCTCATCCAGGCTTTTCACTGCAATCCCGATGTGCTCTATGTGAGATGGATTCATGGTTTTATAAATATATTCTGAACAAAGGTATTTAATATTCAAATGCCAGCTACACTGTTTTACTCCAATATATAAAATTTAAGCAGTGATACGATGACTCGCCAAAGGTGTCACCCAGTCATCGTATCACTATCATTACGAACAAAAAAAACCGCAGATCGTATCAAATCCGCGGTTTCTTTCCTGAGCTTTCGGTTACCTCTACCGATTAATTCCTGATTTCCCGATGGCTTCCAGGATCGGGTTCTCGCGCCTCGTTTCCCATTTTGGATTAACTGATATGTTACGGTTTTAGTAATCTAACAAGAATCAAAGCCTTGCAGATATTTCATTGCTAAAATCCGTGAAAGAATATACAATTTCCCGCAAATTAAATTGCTCGATTAAAAAGGAGTTATTGGAAAGGAAGCTTTTTTATCTCACAGAACTAAACCAAATCCTTATTTTACTCTCAATATGTATACCGTAAAGGAAATAAAGAAAAAAGTGGTAAGAACAGCAGATACCCAAAAGAACCAACTAATAAATCCAACAGTTAAACCTAGAATAACAAGAGTGATTGTAGCCAAACCATTGTCAAGTATCCCGAATTTGATGATTGCATTATTCTGAACTGGGTTTCTCCAAGCATAATAATATGCTAATGTTAGTGCCGTTACAACAGCTCCAAAGAGACGTAAATAGATCGTATCACTTGGAAAGGGTAATCCAAAAAATTCAAAAAGCGATGGGGGGCCTAATAACATCGGAAGTCCCCATACCAATAAAGTGATAATCCATTTAATTAGCAATACAATGTGAATAAAATTGGTTCGTTTGCTTTTCGCTTTTATCATATATTCAATTTTTGTATTAAAAAAGATTCAATTGTATTATGGATGTATTTACAGTTCAGTTGGACAATACATTCTTTTTCGATCATATCATTCAAGAGTAATGGGTAATTTCAAAATAAACTTAGCACCCTTTTTTGCTTCACTATCAACACTTATAGTTCCGTTTAGTTTTTGGGTAACTAAATTAAAAACAATATGTAATCCAAGGCCAGTCCCTTTGCTTTGATCAATTGTTTTAAATGGTTCAAATATTACGGGAAGAATTTCTGAATCAATTCCTTCCCCATCATCTCGATATTCAATTTGGAGTTCTTCATCACTTTTTCTTACAACAATGAAAATACTCCCTGCCTCTTGTTTTGAAAATCCATGAATCAATGAGTTTAATAAAAGATTAGTATAGATTTGAGCAAATGCTCCTGGATACGAATTCAGTTTTAGGTTCTCATCGCAATCAAGGTTTACAGTTATCTTCTTTCCTTTGAATTTTGGAGATAAACTATGAATAATGTCCTCAAAATATTGTTTTAAGAAGAATTCTCGTTTTTGTTCTGTTGACTGGTCAATGGATACTTGCTTAAAACTTTGTATTAGGTTAGCAGTGCGTTCAAGGTTTTTTTGGATAAGCATAGCATTTCCATTGGTGGTATTTAAAAATTCTTTAAAATCTTTCCTGCTAATTTCCTCCTTGCTATAAAGATCTACCATCCTTGTTGTTTCTTCAATTAAGCTTGAAACTGCAGTAATGCCAATTCCAATTGGTGTATTTATTTCATGGGCTACTCCCGCCACTAATCCACCCAGTGCGGACATTTTTTTTGATTCAATCAACTGATTTTGTGTGCGTTCCAGATCTTGAAGAGTTTTAATCAATTTATCTCTTTGAGATTCTATTTCATCCTTTTGTTCATTTACAATTTCTATTGTTTCATTTAATTCCAAGTTAGACTGGTATAACTTTTCACCGGTTGCTTTTTGACTACTATATAACTTTTTATTGAGGGTTATGTAATAAAATATGATTACACCTACTATCGTAAACAATCCAATACTATTTATTGAGCTAATAAGTTTCAATGTTATTTGAGGTAATTGATATCTAATAAATTGTCCTGAATCAAACCATGAAATAACTAGAAAAAGAATTAATGCCATTAAAGAATTAATTGTAAAAAAAACTTTCCATTTTTGAAACAACATTCCTATTGGAATCAGACAAAATAAGAGTATATGAAAGTTTGAACTCTGTCCCAATAATAGAACTGCTCCTACTTGATGAATAGTAACTTCAATTGTTCCAATAATTGGTGAAGCTTTCAATCTCCCATTATAGCTAAAAAAGAAGGCAATAATAAATACAGGTAAGCTTATTAAAATATTAAACCACAATAATAAGTTGATTTTACATATGGCAAACAATATAACATATAAGATATGCATTGATCCACCTAAGATAGCTCCAATCATTTGAGTATCCTGCAAATCTGTAAGTTCTTCAGGAACATGTTTCTTAGACAATATTGGCATCTCTATAAATTTTAGATCTTAAAGCTTTATTATCTTTTGTGCATAGTGGTATTATCCTGTTAAATGTTTAGGATGACATATCATTTTTTGCATAAGTGAGGCTTTGTTGTAGAATAATCCTTATTTTTATATATTCTAATTCGTTCTTTATTAATATTATACAATTTAAATTATTTGACTAACATATCAAAATAATTATATATAATATGCATATATATAATTATACGTGCTTGTTAAAAGGCCATTCTAAAATGAGTTGTCATTGAAAAATGAAGAAACTACACATCTGTATCATTGACCTTGTCCATAATGCTCCAACCACCGAATTGTATCAAAAATTGATTAATTCCAGGATAATGAGCATAATGCCTTCGGTAATTGGAGCATGGTGTAAACAGCTGGGACATAAAGTTCATTATATTCTGTATGGAGGAAGATCAAATCTCATCAAACAAATTCCAGAAGAACTGGATTTAGTATTTATAAGTTCATTCACTTTTACAGCACATCTTGCCTATTCATTAAGTAATTTGCTGCGCTCCAAGGGAATAGTGACCGTCTTAGGAGGTCCACACGCTAGATCTTATCCTCAAGATAGTTGCAAATATTTTGATTATGTCGTTGGTTTAATTGATAAGGATCTACTCAATGATATTATTAGTGATTGCACTCAAAATCAAACGAGTGGAATATTCCTAACTGGTGAAAAACACCTCAAATCCATTCCATCGGTAGAGGAACGATGGGAATTTATAGAAATAGGATTTAAGCATTCTCCTTTAATAAAGTTAATACCAATGCTCTCAAGTATTGGATGTCCTTATAATTGTGATTTTTGCGTAGATTCTACTGTCCCATATGAAGCTTTAAATAGTGACTCCATTAAAAAGGATTTTCAATTTGCTCTAAGTAAATTCAAACGTCCTCGAATTGGGTGGTATGATCCGAATTTTGCTGTAAGATTTGAATCTATTATGGAGGCAATTGAAGAGTCAGATCCACAGAGAAAAATTGATTTCATTGCTGAATGCAATCTATCAACACTTACAGAGACTAATGTTAAGAGATTAAGAAAGAATGGATTTGACACTATCTTACCTGGAATTGAATCTTGGTTTGCTTTTGATAAGAAAGTTGGATCAGTTGGTATTCAAGGATATGAAAAGGTAAAGCAGATTTCTGAACAAGTAAATATGATTCATAGGATTATTCCGCTGGTAAATGTCAATTTTATGTTTGGACTAGATTCTGACCAAGGTCCTGAACCTTTTGAGTTAACCAAAAAGTTTATCGATTTAACACCAGGAGTTTATCCGGTCTTTGTGTTATTAGGAGTATTTGGTCAAGCCCCACCTTGCAATATAAAATATCAGAGGGAGAACAGAATTATTCCAATTCCATTTCATTTTCACAGGTCTGTTCATTTTATTAATATAAAACCTAAGAACTATTCTTGGATTGAATTCTATGATTACTTGATTGATATGATAAAATATTGTTTCTCAAAAAGAGCTTTGTACAGAAGATTTATATCAATGAAAAATGGAATTCCCAGATGGTTGATACTTGCTCAATCTGCTTCAACTGGTGGATTTGCGAAGATATCCCACCATTCTGAGGTTACCTTGCGATTGAGGACTGATCAACCATTCCGTCGTTTTTTTGAACAAGAAACCTTAGAGATTCCTGACTTCTTTAAGGAAAGAATAAAAATGGATCTTGGACCAGAATTATGGTCTTGGCTGCCTAAGGATTCTCTGGAACATGATCCAAATGCCTATTATGAATCATTAACCTAACATTGCAGTGATATCCATATAGTATACCAGGTTGAAATTCTTTGTTTAAATGTTTAACTAATCAATTATGTCCATTCTGTTTTCTTCTATTAAAATTGGAAATGTCCAAGTAAAAAACAGGTTTATCCATTCAGGAACATATGAAGCAATGGCTTCTCCAAAAGGTGAAGTCACTGATCAACTCCTAGAAAGATATCGGGTTTTGGCTAAAGGTGATATTGGAATAATTATCCCAGGATTCACTTATGTTCATCCATTCGGAAGAGCCTTCCCATTTCAAACAGGTATTTACAATGATGAATTGATATATGGTTTGAGAAGATTAACTGATGTTGTTCATGAGGAGGGAGGTAAAATAATGTTACAATTAGCCCATGCCGGAAGACAGACTAAGAAGTCCCTAATTGGAAGGCAGCCGATGGGGCCGTCAGGATTTGACAGAGATCCCGTAAACATGGTAAAACCGGTTGCGATGACAGAGGGAGAAATTCAGGAAGTTATTTATGCTTTTGGTGAGGCTGCAAAACGAGCTGTTGCAGCAGGGGTAGATGGTATACAATTGCATGGAGCTCATGGTTACCTGATTAACCAATTCATTTCCCCTTATTTCAACAGGAGAAAGGATAATTGGGGAGGATCTGATGAGAAACGTTTTCGTTTCCTGAAAGAAGTTATATTGATCACAAAGAATAACGTACCGGATGGAATGCCAATACTGGTTAAGCTTAGTACAAATGATTTTACACCGAAAGAGGGCGTAACTCCAGATCTGGCCGTCAGATATGCCAAATGGCTTACTGAGTTGCAAATTCATGGGCTGGAGCTAAGCTGTGGTTCAAGTATATACTCCTTCATGAATATGTGCCGTGGGGATGTTCCCGTTGATGACTTTGTTTCCGGTTTCCCTTGGTGGAAAAAACCGATTGGAAAAATTATGATAAAAAAAATGGTTGGAGAATATGATCTGGAGGAAGGATATAATGTTGATGCAGCTAAGCTTATTAAACCTGTCATGAATAATATACCTCTTGCCATTGTTGGGGGCTTTCGTAGGTTTGCCCATATGGAGAACGTGATTGAAAAAGGATATGCTGATCTGATATCCATGAGCCGTCCATTCATACGAGAGCCAGATATAGTTAAAAAATTCAATCGTGGAGAAACTCGAAAGGCTAAATGTTTGTCCTGTAACAAATGCCTGGCAGCAATTACAAATGACTTACCAGTGCGATGTTATTGCCATGAAGGTTAATAAATGTATTTGCAGTGATTCTGAGATCCTAGTAAGGATTACCAGTTTACCTTTCTTGAAGGATACCCTATTACCATCTAATCAAGAGACAGGTATGTGTCATTGTTTGACACGTATGTATCATATGTTATGGTATGGGAGTTATTTTGATAAGTTTGGAGTTATTTGTGGCAGTAATTCGATTGTTCGATATTGTTGTCAGTTCTCAGCTAAAAATTCACCCGGGGCTACATCAGCGAAGCCCGTCCGACAGGACATTCGTCCGCCAGCCCGAAAGAATACCCGTCCGACCGAAGGTCATCCGGGTGGAACTCTTTCATTCTGGCGGGGGCGGAGGGGAATTTTTGGTCATCCTCTTACTTCTCGCATGGTTGATTTTTAACCCGCTCTAGCGAGTGCAAACGGTCCGCCATTTGGCTTTATCATTTGGCGTATTGTTCTCCAGAAGCATAATAATCGAATAAAGTTTGGTGCCATCCATACATAATGGGCCAACTGCGATGTTATACAACGGAAAATTGTTGCATAAGCAAAGTGATACGATGACTCGCCAAAGGTGTCACCCAGTCATCGTATCACTATCATCACGAAAAAAAAACCGCTGATCGTTTCCAATCCGCGGTTTTTCCCTGAGCTTCCGTTTACCCCTACCTAATGAATTTCTGATTTCCCGATGGCTTGCAGGATTGAGTTCTCACCCTTCCTTTCCCATTTCGGAGTGACCGTCTCCTGCTGCGGGACGAGTGAACCAACAATCCCTTCGGTCTTTTCCTTTTCACTCATTACTTTCCTTCTTTTTGCCAGAAGAACTGCCAGATCATCATACCTGTCCCTGTTCCAGTATTTCAGTTCAGCTGTCCATTGATCCACATTAAACGGTTGTTCAATGGGATTTACAACCATTCTGGGAGGCAAGGTAAATCCAGTTTCAACGATCACTACCTCCGGAATGTTCAGGTGCAGAACGACCTTTTGATCATTGCTGCCCGTTCCCTGGGCAAACAGGCATTCAGTGCAACAACCTGCTCCGAGCAAGATTGCAATTACGACCAGTCCAATTGGCCTTAGGAATCCGTTTTTTTCAAAAAACATTGTTTTCATGGTTACGCCCTCCATTTATTTAGTTAGAGTTTTTTTTGCTTGCCTGCCGACAAGGCAGGAATTAAAATCTAACATAAAGGTACGGTACCGGGAGGGCCGAAATCTAACAGATAAATCCCGTAATATGCCACATATGTAACATATATGTGAAATGGAGCTAAATGCAGGGAAATTAAGGGATTGGAGAGGGTATAAATTGCGGATTTCGAATGTCGAACTGCGGATTTATTATGACTGAATAAATATCCTCAGCGGCCCGAGTACCAACCTTCGCTAAAGCTATGGTTGGCAAACCCGAGGACCCAGCACCTATGTTCATTATTCATCATTTGCCGTAGGCAAGCCTTTGGCGCATCAATCATCATTCCCTGCTCCCCTCTCAAATCCTCCTATTCGGATTAGCGCCTGGCTTTTCGGTCCATGGATCATTTTCCCACAGAATTACCAGGCAGTTGGACCGATTTACTTCTGGGTGCCACTAACCCAGGGTTGCCCCTGTGAAATAGCGATCTTCCCATACGAACTGTTGAAGCGAAATAGTATTGTACACCCAAGACGTAGTGCTGAAATGAACGGTTATTTCACAGGGTTACCCTGGGTTATTAGTATTTAATCCCTCCGGGATTTTTTATGTCCGATGGAATGTATTGTTGAAACAACTTGTCCCATAGCCCCATAAGGGATCGGGAGGATGCCTATGGCAAAACAATCAACCTCGTAGAGGTTGGATTATTGTAGAAAAATTTGGATTACAACAAAAAACACCGAAACTACCATACCCAAATCGTGAGGGGCAGTTGTGTTTGGTGGAATGCATTGATGCCGATCCTGGCACCCCCGCCTTCCGCCTGCGCCTGTTCCCTATTGCCTGTGGCCTGCTGCCTTTCACCCCCTCTCAAAGTCCCAGAGTCTCACAGTCTCATCGTCTCTTGTCTCTCAACTCTGTACTCCTTTGTCCGCCGAAGCTTTAGCGTAGGTGGATGTACCCTGTACCCTGAACTAATCACTTCTCACTTCTCATCATCACTCCGTCACTTCGTCACACAGTCTTTTATCTTTCATCGTTCGTTGTTAGCTATTAATTATTTAATTTAACGCTATC
>CAYMFM010000025.1:21840-46834 GCA_964389685.1 uncultured Rikenellaceae bacterium | reverse complement strand
GATACACGGTAAACCGGAATAGCATGAATAATGAATGGAAGATCGCCTGAACGGATCCGCAGGTTATGAACAACAAGCTGTTCATTGCCCATCATTTATGTGGTGGCGAACAAATCAAACATGTATTTTGGAAATCCCTCTTCGCCAAACTGTAATGCACGATTGATTGCAAACCTTCCGGCATCAATTCTATTTAACATAACATGCAAAAATGGGAAAATATTTCTATTTTTAGTTGATCAACCAGATCAGATTGTATAACGAACGGGAGTATGAAACAGAGCGTGGTTATTGTTGCAGGTGGAAAAAGCCACCGCATGAACAGCACCGAACCAAAACAATTCCTCCTTCTCAGAGGCAAACCGTTATTGATGTACTCGATCGAGGCTTTCTTTGAGTATTCCACTGGAATGGAAATTGTTGTTGTGTTGCCGGAGGATAAGCTGGATTATTGGGACGAATTGTGCAAGAAGTATTCATTTTCTGTTTTGCATACAACAGTGCAGGGAGGAGCGTCCCGGTTTGACTCCGTAAAAAACGGCCTGGATCAAATCGGAGATAACGGGTATGTAGCCATTCATGATGGTGCAAGGCCTTTAATCACCCCATCCATGATAGAACGGTGTTTTGATCATGCTGTAAAACATGGGAATGCCTTGCCTGTTATTCCCCTTAGTGAATCTGTCAGGTTGATCGAAAACAAACACAACAAATCAATAGAGCGATACCGTATTAAAGTGTGTCAAACCCCGCAGGTTTTCTTATCTCAACAGATCAAAACAGCGTATCATCAGCCTTTTGTTCCTCAATTTACCGATGATGCCACGGTGTTAGAATCAAAAGGATATAGTGTCAGCCTGCTGGAAGGAGATCCTTGTAACATTAAGATTACAACCTCCATTGATCTGGCTATCGCAGAAGCGATTATGAACCATTCAGAAACCATATGGAATACCCTGAATTCATAGCCCGATCCAACCTCGAACTGATAACTATTTATGGTGATTACAGGGAAAATGAACTGTCCAAAGACTCCAGGGATTTTGTTGTTGTTTGTACGCAATAATGATAACATCCGGTCAGCGCCTCTGTTTTTTCTTTCTTTGGTTGCTCCATTGCAAACAAACCGTTTTTAAAACAAACCATGGATGTTACAACACACTGCATTGCTGAAAAACCAAAATAAATTCTAAATTTGTATTAGCCATTCGATGAAAATTCCTATGGAAAAACCTGCTGCTATTGATCACTCCTTTATTTACGGCCTGTTCAAGGATATGGTCAAATATAACATCAATTATGGTTATCGGGGGCTTTTCACCCGAGCGGTTACTGACGGATTTATATCATTTGCCCAGAGTATCTTCGACCTTACTGATGTCAGCAGAAAAATGAAAAAACGGGTCTTTTATATTCTGGTAGAATGTGTTCAGAATATTACAAGACACCAGGAAATACCCGACGAAGAACCCACGGAAAGTGATGGGATTTTCTTTATTCAGAGTATCGACGAATTGTATAATATTTCCCAGGGCAACCTGATCGTTAATGACCATATCGATTCCCTCAAGGAGAAACTGGATAACATCAATAAACTGGATAAGGATGAGCTAAAGGCCTATTATCAAACGGTTTTACGGGAAACTGTGATTTCATCAAAAGGAGGAGCTGGTCTGGGGTTAATTGAAATTGCACGAAAATCAGGGCATAAAATCCGGTTTAAATTTGATCCGGTTGATAATAAATATTCCTACTTCTTTATGGATACTTTGATCGGTGATACAGCTGCAGGAAAATCATCCCCAGCTGATGATTTTTATGGGATTGCTATTACCCGGGATTTGATGAATATTCTGGGGAAACATAACCTCAACCTGGTGTATTGCAGCCAGTTTTCAGGACAGAGAGCATTTGACATGCTGGATATCATCGAAAATTTGAAATTGAACAAAAACCAGAAATATGTAGTCAAGAAAAGAATTTTTAGCGTGCTGGTTGAGATGCTGCAGAATATTTCCCAGCATGCAGCTGATCTGGATGGACTGGGAGGGAAAACCGGCATCTTACTGGTGGGTTCAGAAGAGAATACCAATAAAATCATCACAGGAAATATCATTCGTAACGAAGAGGAAGAATTTCTTCGCAATCACCTGGATCATATCAATCGGCTAAATAATGAGGAATTGGAAAATCTTTTTGTGGAAAAATTAACCGATGATGATTTCTCTAATCCACTAAAGCATGGCATGGGTTTAATTGATATGCGGATTAAAAGCGGCAAACCGCTAACAAACAGCATTTTACGGGTTAATGACAACTTTTCATTCTTTTCTATCCAGGTGACGATAGATCACTAAGTAAAAGAGTGTATATGGACCCATTAATCATTACCAGAGAAATCCCTTTTTATCCTGGATGTTCTCCTTCTGATTCTGGAATCGTCAATTTCCAGATTTCGTCTCTTCCATCCATTTATTCCCTCTTTCAGCATATAAACGTTTCTGAACCCCCGTTCGATCAGAAAGGTACAGGCGGTAATACTCCGGGCTTCATCTTCACAATAAATGAATATCGGTTGTTCAAGGTCGAGGGTATCAGCGATCGAAAACAACATGTTGCTATTGCTTGCCAGGATAGCATGGTGTAAACGTTCCTTCTGAAATTCTTTAACGGTGCGGACATCGATTAAAACCCCGTTCTCTTTTAAATTCATCTGAATGTAAAACTCATGGGGGTCAAGCTCAATAAATGATCGTTTTTGATCAGTTTGTGAAAATGTAAACTGAGAGAACAGAAAAAAGAGCATAAAAGAGAATGATATAATCCCAAAGGATGAAAACCAACCCCTGATCATGTTGAAGTATTTTTCAGTGTTTTATGGATTTCAATCAAAGATAGTTATTTAAAAGAAGGGAAAGGGAGTATAATGCGCTATTTATTATTATTTTAGCTATCATTTGCCATACGCTCTCAGATGAATGGTTTATTCCGGCTATTAGAAGATTTTATAAGCCTCCTATATCCTTCTCTTTGTGTGGTTTGCGGTAAATATCTCTACCGTAACGAATCACTGATTTGTACCCATTGTCTCTATCAAATCCCAAAAACAAATTTTCATTTTCTTAAAGATAACCCGGTATCGCGGTTATTCTGGGGGAGAGTTCATATAGAAAGTGCAGCATCCTACTATTTTTTTGAAAAGGGCAGCCGGTTTAAAGCCCTGATACACAAAATGAAATACAGGGGACAAAAAGAACTGGGTTTTGAATTGGGAAGAATATACGGAGCTGAGTTAAAGGCATCGGGATTGTATAATCGGGTGGATTTGATTTTACCGGTTCCGTTACATCCCAGGAAAGAAAGAAAACGTGGATATAACCAGAGTGACTGGATAGCACGGGGAATAGCGGAGAGCATGGAAAAACCCCTTGATAGAAAATCGGTATACCGTGCTGTGGACACAGTATCACAGACAAAAAAGAACCGGTATGAACGATGGAAAAATGTGGAGAATATATTTCAGGTCAGCCACCCCGGGAATCTCCAAAACAGGCACATTCTTGTTGTGGATGATGTGATAACCACGGGATCTACGCTGGAAGCCTGTGCACAGGCTATTCTTCATGTGGAGGGAACGAAAGTAAGTTGTGTTACCCTTGCAATGGCTTAGTTCAACGTGAAATTAATAATAACGATTTTTTCTTTATAGAACCAGCAGCATCAACGTCCTATTTGTTCAGACGTGCCAACAATTTCTCTTTTAACA
The DNA here is from genome assembly GCA_964389685.1 of uncultured Rikenellaceae bacterium. Taxonomy (GTDB): domain Bacteria; phylum Bacteroidota; class Bacteroidia; order Bacteroidales; family VadinHA17. Next base: position 43,068 of record CAYMFM010000025.1, on the reverse strand, counting down.
GCCCTACACCCACACCTGCTTTTTGCTGGATGAACTCAATGTTTTTGTGATAGGGTGTTTGCACTGGATTTGGATCAATCACATATATTGGAACGGATGAGGGGACATAATGGATCAATCCTGCCGCGGGATAAACGACTAATGATGTACCAATAACAGCAAAAAAATCAGCTTGTTGAACAATTTCTACTGCCTTTTCAATAGCGGGGACCGGTTCGCCAAACCAGACGATATGAGGGCGCAACTGAAATCCTTTTTCACACTTGTCGCCGGCTTTTAATTCCCAGCCATCCAGTTCATAGATCAGATTCGGATCAACGGTGCTTCTTACTTTTTTCAATTCACCGTGCAGGTGAAGAATTTTTGTACTTCCAGCTCGTTCATGAAGATCATCTACATTCTGCGTGATAATGTCAACGTCGAAATGCTTTTCCAGGTCAGATAGTCCCAAATGCCCCGGATTGGGTTCAGCCTGCAATAACTGCTTTCTCCGTTCGTTGTAGAAACGCAATACCAGCTCCATGTTGGCTTCCCAGGCTTCAGGACTGGCTACTTCCATGACATCATATTCTTCCCATAAACCACCCATTTCACGAAATGTTTTCAGTCCACTTTCCGCACTGATGCCGGATCCGGTTAATACTACAAGTTTTTTCATCGTATAAGATACAAAAATAAGAGATTTTCCTGATATGGGAAGCAAAACTAAACCCGGATTGGAATGGGGAATAAATTTGAAACGAAAGAGATGATGGTTTCATTTAATAATGTTAAATTTAGCAGGCAGAGTAGAAAATCTTAATTGTCTCATTATCAATTCATGATCGATTCCGCGACCATTGATAGGATTTTTAATTCGATAGACATTGTGGAAGTAATTCAGGATTTTGTCACCCTGAAGAAGCGGGGAGCAAACTACCTTGGATTGTGTCCCTTTCATAACGAGAAGACACCCTCATTTTCAGTCTCACCTTCAAAAGGAATCTATAAATGTTTTGGATGCGGAAAGGGAGGAAATGTTGTCAACTTCATTATGGAACATGAGCACATGACTTACCCTGATGCGCTGAAATTCCTGGCAAAAAAATACAACATAGAGGTTGTTGAAAAAGAACGAACACCGGAAGAAATTCAGCAGCAAAATGAGCGGGAAAGTCTACAGATTGTCTCTGCCTATGCTCAAAAATATTTTATGGAAACCCTTCACAATAGTGTTGAAGGAATAGCAGTCGGATTGAGTTATTTTAAAGAAAGAGGGATCCGGCATGAGTTTTTGAAGAAATTCCAGCTGGGTTATTGCCTTGATAAAAAGGATGAATTCACGCAAACAGCCCTGAAAGCCGGGTATAAAAAGGAATACCTGGTAAAATCAGGATTAACCATAGAAAAAGAATCCTATAGCTTTGACCGGTTTGCAGGTCGAATCATTTTCCCCATACACAGCCTTTCCGGTGCAGTAATAGGATTTGGTGGAAGGGTCCTGAAGGCAGATCCCAAGGCAGCCAAATACATCAATTCCCCGGAATCGGAACTGTACCATAAGAGTAAAGCATTATATGGTATTTATCATGCGAAAAAATCAGTGGTTGCCGGGGATAAATGCTATTTGGTAGAAGGGTACACGGATGTTCTGGCACTCCATCAAATGGGTATTGAAAATGTCGTTGCATCATCCGGCACGGCACTTACCGTTGAGCAGATACGATTGATCAAGCGATTCACGAATAATGTCGTTATTTTATTTGATGGTGATGAGGCAGGTGTAAAGGCTTCGCTTCGCGGGATCGATCTCATCCTGCAAGAGAACCTTAATGTCAGGGTATTATTGCTTCCCGATGGTGAGGATCCGGATTCCTATTCCCGGAAAATAAGCTCATCGGAATTTCAACGCTTCATTCAGGAAAATGAGCAGGATTTTATTCAATTTAAAACCCGCCTCCTGCTGAAAGATGCACAAAAAGATCCCGTTAAACGAGCCAATCTGATCCGTGATATTGTGCAGACCATTGCTGTTATACCCGATAGCATCACTCGTTCTGAATACATTAAAGAGTGCAGTAACTGGTTACAGGTTGAGGAGGGAATCCTCTACATGGAGATCAATAAAGCAAGAAGGAAAATTGCAGAACAAAACTACATACGGCTTCGGAGGATCGAAAATCAAATCACAAAAACCATTCCAGCAAAACAACAAACCTCCTTCATTGAAGATACGGAAGCACAGGAAAAAGAGATTATCCGGTTGTTGCTGAACTATGGAGACAGGGAGTTTCGTATTCGACCTTCAGGGGATGCAAAAAAAGAGATCCAGACAACCGTTGCAGAATTTATTGTTAACGAGATAATAAATGATGAACTGGAAATGAGTAATCCCGTGTTCAAGCAGATATTTGAGGAGTACCAGCATCACCTGATAGAGAAAAAATCAATTGGCCAGAAGTACTTTATTCATCACCAGGATAAAAGCATCCGGGATACCAGTGCTGATTTATTAAGTATATCCTATGATCTTAGCAAGATCTGGAGAAAACACGAAAACTATATCGAATCCGAAGATATGAAACTGAGAGAGATACTACCAGAAACATTGACCGCCTTTAAAAACAAACGAATTATCCTGGCGATCAAAGAGGTTCAGAATCGGATAAAAACGGCACAGGAAACAAATCATCCGGAAGAAATTGAAGGATTACAGGAACAATTCGTGATGTTGAATAACCTGAAAAAACAACTTTCCAAAGACTTGGGCGACCGAACTATTTTCTAGCTTCATAAAATTATGATCAGGGTATCTTCGGAACAATGATTTTATTGTATATTTGATGCCGGTTAAAATAACGCTTAAAAACAAAATAAAATGAAAAAGTCCACCTCATTTTCATCTTTATCATTTTCCGGCATTTTACTGCTCTTTTTGATTATCCTGTTAACCAGCTGTAGAGGAAAAACAACTGGCGAAGATGCTGAGAATAAAAAAGAACGCTTTCAGCCAATGGTGAAAGATGCCATCGAAAAAGAGGTTGAAGAATTCATTGCTCCACTCCCCAGTTCTTTCGAAGTAACACAAATGCTCAACGATATAGGCATTTCATACATTCTGGGCATTTCAAATTCGGTAAACAATGTGGATCGTTATTTTACCGAGAGGAGCAAAGCACTGAACCTGGGGGTATATGGTGCAGACCTGGCATATGCAAGTACCTACCATATGAAACAGGAAGTGATGCTTTATCTGGAGGCAACAAAAAAGCTTACCGATGAATTGCAAATTTCCAGTGCCTTTAATGAAACGTTGGTGGGAAGCATTGAAAAACAACTGGATGACAAAGAAGAATTGATTCAAATTATTACCAATTCCTTTAATGACACCTACGATTTTTTGAACAGAAACGGCAAAGCCAGTCTCTCCCTGTTGGTGATCGGCGGTAGCTGGATAGAAGGGCTGTTCCTTACAACACATGTTTCGGCCAACGTATACCACAATTATGAAATTGTAAAGATCATTCATGAACAAAAAGAACCACTTGAACAATTGATCAACCTGCTTGAAGAGTATCAGGCCGAGCAAATTATCCAGGAATTCATTGATGATCTGACTCCGTTAAAGGAAATATACGATTCCATTGGAGATACACTGACTGAAGAACAGGTCAATGACATTTCATCTGCTGTTGAAACACTCCGTGAAGAAATTATTACCTGATTGATCATCGGGAAAAAATTTTAAGCCTGCGCTTGCGTGTGGGCTTTTTTTTTATAATATTACTTGTCAGTTCTGCGGGTAAATCAATCATCCAATGAGTGAGTCTATTCTGAATGCATTGATTCATTTGTTTGCCATTGTTGCCATGGTAAATAAACAAGGAATCTCTGAAAGGGGAAGGGCTATCGTCAGTATGTATTTGAGGCGCTATCTGAACGAGGAATTAACCGGAGAATATTTACGGGTTTTTGATAATTACCTGGATTTTTATAAAAGAGAACTCCTTTTTGAGGTTAAACAGGATCAAAAGGAGAGTGATTCGCTCATTTCGTTTCAAATAACCAATGTATGCCGGCAGATCAAAAAAGGCCTGTTGCGGGATGAACGGATCATTGTCCTTCTTCAATTGATCGAGTTCGTGAATGAAGATAATGTTTTGACTCCCGAAGAGAGTAATTTCATCGAAACGGTCGCCAGAACGTTTAACGTTTCTGATTCAGAACTGATTAATATACGAACCTTTATTCTTGAACCTGAATCAGGCAAAATTGAAAAAGACAAACTCCTACTCGTCGATAACCAGATCAAGGAATGGTCCGAGAATATTGCCTGGTTTATGGATAAGAAAAAAAAGAAAGTACCGGAAGAGAAACATATCTATAAAGAGAACCTCTACGGGAAAATAATGGTGCTCTACATTCAAAGCATCAACTCCTATGTTTTGCGCTACTTTGGACAGTTGAACCTCTACCTGGAAGGGCATAAAATTGAATCCTCCCGCTCCCATTTCCTCAACCATGGATCCATTATCAAAGGACCCAATATAGAATCCATCTATTTCAGTGATATCGTTAAAAAATTTCTTGTTGAGGGGAAAACCCCTCAGGTTGTTTTTTCCGGAAGAGAGATAGAATTCAGGTTCAAGAAAAGCAAGAATGGGATACACACCTTCAATTTTTCAGAAGAAACAGGACAGTTGGTCGGCATAATGGGAGGAAGTGGAGTTGGGAAAACAACCCTCTTGAATATCCTGAGCGGTAAACAAAAACCGAACAGAGGGACGGTAAAGATCAACGGTTATGACGTTTATAGATACAGAAACAGGCTGAAAAGTTATTTGGGATTTGTTCCTCAGGATGACCTGCTGTTTGAAGAACTGACAGTTTTCCAAAATCTCTATTATAATGCTAAATTATGCCTGAGTGATTTTTCAGAAAAGGAAATTATTGACAGTATTAATCGAATTCTTATTGATCTTGAATTGTTTGATGTAAAAGACCTGCCTGTTGGCAACCCATTGAATAAATTCATTAGTGGAGGGCAGAGAAAAAGGCTCAATATTGCGTTGGAATTAATTCGGGAACCGGCTGTCTTGTTTGTCGATGAACCCACATCCGGATTATCTTCCAGTGATTCAGAAAAGCTGATCCGTATATTGAAAAAGCAAACCGAAAAGGGGAAACTCGTTATAGCGAATATTCACCAACCATCCTCAACCATTTTTAAAATGTTGGATCGGTTATGGATTCTGGATAAAGGAGGGTATCCCATTTACTCGGGGAATCCAATCGATGCAGTGGTCTATTTTAAAAAGATCAGTGCACGGGTCAATGCAGCCGAAAGTGAATGTCCTACCTGTGGAAATGTAAATCCGGATCAAATATTACAAATTATTGAGACAAAAAACATCGATGAATTTGGCAATCCCCTGGAAGGCAGAAGGATATCACCAGAGGAATGGTTTCAAAAATACCAGGAGAATATTGATTCCGAAATTACCATTGATAGTACAGAATACAAATTACCCCAAAGTAATTTTAAAATAGCAAGTGTTGGAGAGCAATTCTTCACCTTCGGAATTCGGAATCTGCTTTCGAAAATCACCAATAGACAATACTTGTTGATAAATTTCCTTGAAGCTCCACTGCTGGCATTCATTCTGGGATACTTTTCAAAGTATGTCGAAGAAGCCGGTTATATCTTTGAACAAAACAAAAACCTTCCGGTGTTTTTATTTATGTCTATTGTAGTGGCCCTGTTTATGGGAATCACGGTTAGTGCGGAGGAAATCATAAGAGACAGAAAAATTCTGGAGAGAGAATCATTCCTTAACCTGAGCCGAACCACCTACCTTAATTCGAAGATCACGTCTCTGTTCGTGTTATCCGCAATACAAACCCTTAGTTTTGTTCTGGTGGGAAATGCTGTACTTGAGATCAGAGGAATGCTCCTCTCATTCTGGCTAATCCTTTTCACTACATCCTGCTTCGGAAATATGATCGGGTTAAACATATCTGCCGGGCTGAACTCTGTAGTGTCAATTTATATTCTCATCCCGCTCATTTTGGTCCCGCAATTGTTGTTGGGGGGAGCCATGATCCATTTTGATGACCTCCATAAAAGCTTGACCCACAAAGAATATGTTCCCGTTGTGGGAGATCTCATGACTACCCGTTGGGCTTATGAAGCAATGGTTGTGGATCAGTTTAAAAATAATGAATTTGAAAAATTATTTTTCGAAGAAGAACAAACCATCAGTTCAGCATCTTATGTAACCTCTTTCCTTATTCCACAACTTGAGATAAAAGTTGAGGAGTGTTTCCGAACGATAGCGGAAGATGAGAATGAATCCGTGCTGGCCGGAAACCTGACCATATTAAAAAACGAATTGAACCGATTATACCGGTTCTATGATTTTTATCCCTATGAGGGAATTGAGGATTTAACCCCTGAACGATTTACTCCGGAAGTTGGAGAACAAACAGCAGAATTCCTGAACCTGGCAAAACTATTCTTTTCTGAAATAGCCCAGGAAGCAAATAACAGAAAAGATAACATTTATAACAACCTGGTTGATTCTCTCGGAGCGGATGGGGTTTATAAGTTTAAACAAAAATATTACAACAACAAACTGGCTGATATTGTGACCAATCGAACCGCAGTAAATAAAATTGTCGAAATGGATGACCGCCTGGTAAGGAAGAAAGATCCGGTTTTTATGATGCCCGAATCAAATGTTGGCAGGGCACACTTTTATGCACCCTATAAAATGATCAACGGGAGATACATAGAAACAAAATGGTTCAACCTCTTTTTCATTTGGCTAACCACCATTGTTTTGTATTTAACCCTAATTATGGATCTGTTGCGCAAAGTCATCACCTATTTTGAAAACATTAAATTACGTAAAGAAAGATAACCAACAGAAGTACAGTTACTGCATCTATTACTGATTGAAAAATAGTATGAAAAAAGTCCTTGTCATTTATTATTCGCAAACCGGACAATTAACCGAGATAATACATGCCGTTACATCTTCATTGAAAGAAGATGAAGAATTTATGTTGGAGTTTGAAGAGTTGAAACCAAAAAACCCCTATCCCTTCCCCTGGAGCGGGAAACAGTTTTACCAGGCTTTTCCGGAATCAGTTGCCGGGATACCCTGTGAGCTGGAACCACTTCAACATAACCCGGATGAGCACTTCAATCTCATTATCCTGGCATATCAAATCTGGTACCTCTCTCCCTCCATACCCATTAATTCGTTTCTTCAGTCCGATGAGGCCAAAAGAATTTTCCAGGGCAAACCGGTGGTGACCATTATTGGCAGTCGCAATATGTGGGCGATGGCGCATGAAGTTGTCAAGGAGAAAATTAGCAATGGTGGTGGTACTCTCGTTGGGAATATTGTATTACTCGATAAAGCCCCCAATTTAATCAGTGTCATTACCATCATCCGCTGGCTGGTGAAAGGAGAGAGAGAAGGTAAAGGAATATGGGGCAGACTGTTTCCACGGGCAGGTGTCTCTGAAGCGGATGTCCGGGAATCTTCAAAATATGGAACAGTTCTGGCCGATGCATGCAGGAGAAACGATTATCAGGGATTACAGGAGAAATGGGTTGCCCTTGGCGCTGTATCACCAGATCTTGTGCTGATCAGTATTGAGAAGCGGGGCCATATGATGTTCAAAATTTGGGCAAGGATTATACTGAAAAAGGGACCCTATGGGGATCCCAGAAGAGACCCCTGGCTGAAACTGTTTAAGTACTACCTGTTTACTGTTATTTTTCTGGTTTCCCCCATCGCATCTGTAATTTTTTACCTGGTGCATGCGATAAACAGCAAAAAGACAAGGAAATTGATGCGCTATTATTCCGGGATCGCCTGATCGATCCATCCTGCTAATCTTCATTTTGGATGCATTCTTTCTGAACAATTCTTATCTTTGCGGGTTGATATATTGTTGTAGTTATCAATTTAGTATATAGATATGCCAGGTGAAGTATACATTACACGACTATCAAAGTTTCTTCCAAATGCTCCTGTGACCAATGAGGAGATGGAAGAGATTCTTGGAAAAATTGGCGGTAAGTCATCCAGGGCTAAATTTCTTGTGTTACGAAATAATCAGATTACAAACCGTTTTTATGCAATGGATAAAAACGGGAATTCAACCCACTCGAATGCAGAACTAACCGCTGAGGCAATAAGAAAACTTGCCGGTGACGGGTTTGATTTGAATGATATGGATTTGCTGGCTTGTGGGACAACTTCGCCCGATCAACTCTTACCATCCCATACTGCTATGGTGCATGGAGAACTAAAAACAAAACCGGTTGAAATTGTTTCCATGTCAGGAGCCTGCCTTACCGGAATGCAAGCATTGAAATTTGGCTATCTCGCCGTGTTGGCCGGAGAATCAAAACATGCAGTTTGTGCCGGCTCAGAAAAATTCTCCTCGTGGGAATCAGCCAAGAATTTCCACATGGAAGAAGAATCATGGAAAGAGTTAGAGAAAAAACCAATCCTTGCCTTTGAAAAGGATTTTCTCAGATGGATGCTGTCTGATGGAGCTGGGGCTGCCTTACTGCAGGATAAACCCGGGGAAAACCGCTCTTTGAAAATTGAATGGATTGAAAGTATCTCCTATGCAAATGTAATCGGAACTTGCATGTATGCTGGTGGTGAACTCAATGGAAATGGCGGGATGAAAGGCTGGAAGGAGTTTGAACCGGAAGAACTGTTCAACCGGTCGGCTTTTTCCCTTCGACAAGATGTGAAACTTCTCGATGAAAACATCGTGAAAAAAGGCACCGATTTTTATGTTGATGTGATAAAAAGGAAAAACGTGAACCTTGATGAGATTGATTATTTCTTACCTCACCTCTCATCGGAATATTTTCGTAAAAAAATTGCAGATGAAATCAAATCCAGGGGGGCTGAGATCCCCCAGGAAAAATGGTATACCAATCTTACACGGCTTGGAAATGTCGGAGCTGCCTCAATCTATTTTATGATGGAAGAGCTTTTCCATTCCGGGAAACTTAAACAGGGGAACAAGATCTTATTGATGATCCCTGAAAGCGCCCGCTTTTCATATGTCTATGCCCTGTTGACCGTTGTATAAAAAAGATGGATGAATGCCAATGTTAATATTCTGTATCAGTGAAAATTAGTATAAACAGAACCAGGAGATAATCCATTCGCAATCGTAAAAAAAGAGAATGTTTTCATTGATCTGCAACATTTAACCAGATAATCATGAGAAAAAAGGAAGTCCCACAAGACGATGCAGGCCTGATGGAAGGCAAAATGAGGGACCTCTGTTATGCCGTGGACGAAAATGGCAAGTATGTTCAGGTATTTAGTACCGGATGGGAACCCAAAAATGAAGCCATGAAACAGGCATGGAATGAAATTCGGGAAAAAGTAGAGCACACCAGACAAAAGGTATTGGAAGGGAAAGTTAGTCCGGTAGCCTATTATATGGAAAAAAATATCATGAATATTTCGCTCCTTGCGCAATACCTTGAATTACCCAAACGAAAGGTGAAAAAACACTTGAAACCGGGAGTTTTTAGGAAACTGGATAAAAAAATACTCGAAAAATATGCCGAAACATTTACGATCACGGTTGATGAATTATGTACGTTTAATGAACCCGGGAAAAAATAATGGTGAAGCAACAAGAAAATAACATACCCTTTGTTCACAGACCTGCTGCTCATTGCGAAAATGGCGTTACTTCGAATCTGTTGAATTTCTATGGCATTGATTTGAGTGAGCCGATGATTTTTGGCATTGGTTCGGGACTGTTTTTCTCCTATATGCCATTTATTAAATTGAACTATTTGCCTGTCATTTCATTTCGCCCATTGCCCGGATGGATATTTAAACGCGTGACGAAAAGCTTGAAAATTGAAATCAGCCGGAAAAAGTTTGTAAACCCAAAGAATGCCATGGATGCCCTGGATGAAAATTTGAAAAGGGGAATTCCTACTGGCTGCCTGGTTGGGGTTTTTCACCTGACATACTTTCCCAAGCCCTATCGGTTCCATTTTAACGCTCACAATATCATCGTATTTGGCCGTGAAAATGGAGATTACACCATCAGTGATCCCATCATGGAGAATCCGGAAAAACTTTCCTACCATGATTTGAAAAGGGTAAGGTATGCAAAGGGAACCTATCCACCTATTGGCCGGATGTATTATGTAAAGAAGGCTTCACCAACATATGATCTGGATAGGGCAATTGTTAAAGGAATAAAAAAAACTTGTCAGGATATGTTGAACATTCCCCTGCCCATGTTTGGGGTGAAAGGGATCCGGTATCTGGCAAAAAGAATGAGAAAATGGCCCGCAAGACTGGGTCCGAAAAAGGCATCACTCTACCTGGGGCAAGTAATCCGTATGTTGGAGGAAATCGGAACCGGAGGTGCAGGATTTCGCTTTATCTATGCTGCATTCTTACAGGAAGCAGCAGGAGTACTTGGAAAAGAATGGTTAAACGAAGTATCAAAAGAGATGACTGAAGCAGGTGATCGCTGGCGACAGTTTGCGATTATGTCTGGAAGAATATTTAAAAACCGGGCGAATAGTAAAGAAACCTATGAAGATGCTGCTGATATTCTGGTTGATATAGCCAATCGTGAAGAGAGGATCTATAAACGATTAAGAACCATTTCACTGGAAGAATGAACCCCAAAACGGTCATCCAGCTTGAGAACATTACCAAATTTTACAGGGGTACAACGGATCCCGCAGTAAAGAATATCTCACTGCAGATTCCGGAAAATGCAATTTTCGGTTTACTTGGCCCAAATGGAGCCGGGAAAACCACAACCGTTAATATGCTTTGCGGTTTGCTAAAACCCACTCGGGGTGAAATCAGGGTGAACGGATTGCTGTTACCTGATCACTTAAAAAAAATCAGGCAGGAGATCGGAGTTGTACCCCAAGATATTGCCCTCTATCCAACACTTACAGCCAATGAAAATCTCCGGTTTTTTGGGAATATGTACGGATTAAAAGGAACCATTCTGAAAAAGAGAATCGCACAATGTCTCAACCTCCTTGGACTTGAAGAAAAAGCTCAGCGGAAAGTGAAAACCTATTCGGGGGGAATGAAACGGAGATTGAACCTGATTGCAGGAATCCTTCATCAACCCAAAATCCTTTTTCTCGATGAACCCACGGTAGGAATCGATGTACAATCAAGAAATGTGATCCTGACTTACCTGAAGGAGTTGAATATCGATGGAACGACCATTATTTATACTTCTCACTACCTGGAAGAAGCCGAAAATCTATGCACTCACATTGCCATTATCGATTATGGTGAGATTATCATTGAAGGCAGACCGGAACAACTGATTCAAAGTAAACCAGAATATACTGACCTGGAAACCATCTTTTTACACCTGACAGGGAGACGATTAAGAGATAACTGATGTTGAAATTAAGATCATCGATAATCAAAGAAATACTGGTCCTCATCCGGGATATGGCCGGCCTGGCTATTTTGTTTGTTATGCCAATGGTGTTAATCTTTGTTATGACATTAATTCAGGATTCTACGTTTCGTAAACTGGATGAAACATACCTGGAGGTGTTGGTTGTTAATAATGACCTGGATTCATTGGGGATGGCAATTGAACAGGGATTAGCATCAACGGGGTTCTTTTCAGTGAAAACTTCACTGGATGATCAAAACATTTCCGAACAGGTGTTACACCAGCACATATCAGAAGGGAACTATCAAATTGGTATCCTGATCAAAGAAGGATCTACAAAGGCATTAAGAGAAAAGGCAAAGATATTGATTGAAAAAGCCCTTGCAGAAGGAAATGCTGATTCGCTTCGTTACGAACCGGATTCCTCCCGGACTGCAACTGTGGTGGTCTATTTTGATCCCGTAATAAAAAATTCGTTCAAGCAGTCGGTAATGAATGCGCTCGACAACTTCACATCAAAAATTGAATCAAAAATAATTTTTCAGGCATTCACTGAAGAGGTGAAACCTTTGTTGCCCGAAGGGAGTGAACTGTCGTTTTTGGGAGAGAGCGGGATAACCATTGAACAAACCTATGCTTCCAACAAGTATAATGAGGTGCTTCCCAACTCCGTACAGCACAATGTTCCTGCATGGACTGTGTTCGCTATGTTCTTTATCATTATTCCCCTGACTGGAAATATTATTAAAGAGCGGGAAGATGGTAGTGCTTTGCGACTGAAGTTAATGCCCGGCTCGTACATTACCGTTCTTCTGTCCAAGATCATAGTCTATCTTGTGGTTTGTCTGATCCAGTTCTTTTTGATGCTGATGGTTGGCATCATTTTTCTTCCCTTACTGGGAATGCCAACACTTGAACTTGGCTCGCATCCTGGAGCGCTTATCATTTTATCACTCTCTGTGGCACTGGCAGCAACGGGTTATGGAGTATTACTGGGAACGATAGCCACCAGTCACGAACAGGCAGCTTCTTTTGGATCCGTGTCCGTAATTATTCTTGCTGCGATCGGAGGAATATGGGTTCCCGTCTACATGATGCCACCCATAATGCAAAAAATCAGTATCATTTCACCGCTAAACTGGGGAGTGGATGGATTTTATGATGTATTTTTGCGGGGAGCCGATCTTCAGAAAATCATACCCCAAGCATTGTCTCTTATACTCTTTTGTGTTGTGACAATGCTGTTGGCATTTCAATACGAACGGCTGAAAAAAACGTAGCATTGAAACAGGGATAAGGATGAGCAAACGGATTTATGTAACCGGTTTTGGTATAATCACTGCAATAGGTGATAATGTTGATGAATCCCTACACTCGTTGGTGAACTCGAATTCAGGCATTGGTGATATCTCCTACCTGGACACCATACATAAACAGTCACTGCCGGTTGGCGAAGTAAAACACAGCAATGAAGAATTGGCTGAACTTGCCGGGAAAGAAGATCATGCGCAATTTACCAGATCGGCTCTGCTTGGAATGATTGCCGCTAAAGAAGCGGCAATAAGAGCCGGCATCTATCCCCAAATCCCGGATGATCTGAGAGTGGGTGTGGTTTCTGCTACAACGGTTGGAGGTATGGATAAATCGGAAATTCATTATTACGATTACCTGGCATCCGATCGGTTTCGCATCTATGTTGACACACATGATTGTAGTGACAGCACTGAAAAAATTGCTGACCTGCTTCATGCTAAGGATTACCTTTCAACCATCAGTACCGCCTGCTCCTCATCAGCCAATGCTATCATTTTCGGGGCTCAGCTTATCAGAAATAACATTCTTGACCGTGTCATCGCCGGGGGTACCGATGCTCTGTCAAAATTCACGCTGAATGGATTTAATTCATTGATGATTTTGGATAGCAGACCCTGCCGTCCGTTTGATCAAAACCGCAAAGGATTGAACCTGGGAGAAGGAGCAGGCTATGTTGTTCTTGAATCGGAGCAGGCAGTTGGCAACAGGAAAACATATTGCGAATTGAAAGGATATGCCAATGCCAATGATGCATACCATCAGACCGCTTCATCTCCCGAAGGGATTGGCGCATTTCTTTCCATGAAAGAAGCCCTGCTACAAAGCGGGCTGCAAAAAGAAGCAATACATTACATCAATGCCCATGGTACCGGGACAGAGAACAATGACCTTTCAGAAGGAATTGCCATTGAAAAAATCTTCAGCGGGTCGGTACCATTTATCTCTTCAACCAAGCCCTACACCGGACATACACTCGGAGCGGCAGGAGGCATTGAAGCAGTGATTTCTATCTTATCGATTATCCATCAGGTATGTTTTCCTAATCTGAACTTTGAAAACCAGATGGCAGAACTGAATTTTCAACCGGGCAAAAAGCTGGTAACAGATAAAAAAATTGAGCATGTCCTGAGTAATTCATTTGGCTTTGGAGGGAATAACTCCAGTCTTATCTTTTCGGCTTGTTGATATGGAAGTGTTTATTAATGGCATAGGAAATATCTCACCGCAGAGGACATTTGACAACTCAATGTTTCTTGAGGAGATTGTCAAACATGAAGGGCTATTCCTGAAATGCATTGAACCAGATTATAATGAAATCATACCGAAAGGAGTACTTCCACGAAGACTAAGCCGGAGTTTGAAAATCGGCGTTACCGCTGCTGCCCTCTCCCTCAATGACGCATCGGTGATTAAGCCCGATGCCATTATCACCGGAACCGGAATGGGCATGCTGGCTGATACGGAAAAGTTCCTGACAACCATGATTGATAATCAGGAAAAATTCCTGAATCCGACCTCGTTTATCCAATCTACTCATAATACCATTGCAGCCTATATTGCCATCATGCTGAAATGCAATAAATACAATATTACCTATGTACATGGAAGCCTCTCTTTTGAAAATGCACTCCTGAATGCCATGCTGCTGCTCCAGGAAAAACCGGATAACAGCATATTGGTCGGGGGAGTTGATGAAATAACCGAACAACACCAGGAAATAAAATCGGTAAATCACAGGTTTAAAAAAGAATTGGTTGATCATCTGCAACTGGCAGAATGTGAGTCGGTGGGGGCGGTTCCCGGAGAGGGCTCAACCTTCTTCACCCTCAATGCGAAAAAAAACAATAACCTGTATGCTGCGATACGTGGGTTGGAAATATATTATAAACCGGGGAATCTGGTGGAATCTGAAAAGAAAATATCAGAATTTCTTACACGTAAACAGTTGTCTGCGGATGGTATTGACCTTGTTATTTTTGGTCTGAATGGTGATCTGGATGCAAACAAGATCTACCAACACCTGCAAAACGGGTTGTTTAAAAATACCAACCAGGCCTATTTTAAACACCTCTGTGGAGAATACCCAACATCATCAGCATTTGGTGTCTGGCTAGCGGCGAATATCATCAGACGAAAAACCATTCCGGACATCATCCGGTTGAACGGACCCTTTGCCCAGAGACAATTTCGCAATATCCTGATTTATAACCACGATAGAAATGTAAATCATTCACTTATTCTTGTTTCAGAAACGGTATAATATTACAACTCGTTTGGATTTAATCATCAGTTAAGGTATATTTAATTATAGAATCTATTCTGTAACGGATGCTTTGCCAGAGTGTGAAGAAACAGGACAATACATCTTGGCGTTAACCAGATCATGAATGCCATAGAAATAATACAGGACGGAGAGCTTATCCTTAAATCCAAAATTAACGGTGACTTTAAGGGTTTTGATCATGAAATGCTTTTTCCCCTTATTAACCGTCAATACTGGATCCAGACAATCAGAAAATATTGGTATTATCGGGCATACCAACCATCCATTAGCATTTATAAATACGATGAGATCTATTATTTTCTGGTTGACGGACAATCGGAATTTGTATCCGTAGAACAGGTCACCGATGTATTGGAGGATATTATTGTTAGTGAATTCACCGGCTGGACCGGCGATACCTGCTTCGAACTTAGTAATGGAAAGATCTGGCAACAGGATGAGTACTCCTACAGGTATCACCATGCATTCAGGCCTACTGCTGTAATTTACAGTGTCGGTCTGGGATATAAAATGATTGTGGAAGGAGAGGCACTCCGTGTAAAGAAAATCAACTAGTTACTGATGGTCTAAATAAAATTCTTCCATCAGGGGTCTCCATTTTTCCATTAACTCCTTATTAAGGTCCAGAGGAGGAGAGGCATCTTCCGGTAAGAAAGATTTATAGGGATACTTTTTTGAATAATTTTCAAATTCATCCTGCAATTTTTTCAGCTCTTCCGGCTTGGTTAACAGATCGATGGCTGATGCAGCGATTGCTTTGGCGCCCGCATTTAATCCTTTCCACGCTGTGGATCCGTAATTACCGGCAACGGTAGACCAATGGTGCGCGATGGCACCCGGCACAGCCCCGGGGAAAAGGATTGTTGCCGTTGGAGCAATGAGTGATACATCTCCCACATCGGTTGATCCACCCCCTACAGCTACGCCGGTTGGAGCCTTCAGGGAATCTACTTTATCCGGCATTCCGGTCTCTTCCTTTTTCAGATTTTTCTGCAATGCTTTTGCAAACGCTTCCTCTTCATCCGTCCATTCCGGCATACCCACCAGTTCAATGTTTTTCTGGAATAATTCGGCGGCTGCTTGATTGGCATGTTTCTGGTGTACTGCTGTAAGGCAACGGATATCAGCCAATTCTGTTCCGGTAGCTAACGCGGCTCCTTTGGCACAATCGATTACCCGTTTATACATCGATTCAACACGCTCATCCGTATTCCGGATATAATACCAGACACTGGCTTTGTCCGGGACCACATTAGGTGCTTCACCGCCCTCCAGAATAATATAATGCATGCGGTATGTGTAGTGAAGATGCTCACGCAGGTAATTGGTGGCAATATTCATTAGTTCAACAGCATCCAGGGCACTGCGTCCACTCCAGGGGGACCCTGCACTGTGCGCTGTACTGCCGCGAAAGGTAAAAATGGTGGAAAACACAGCATTCCCTCCCTTTCCATACGATGTTCCGAACTTGCTGCTGCTGTGGTTATCAATAACGGCATCCACCCCGTCAAATAAATCCGACCTGATCATATAAGGCCGACTGATGATCGTCTCCTCTGCAGGTGATCCGAATACCTTGATGGTTCCTTTTATATTGAATTGATCCATGGCTTGCTTAACGGCAATGGCTGCCGCTGAAGCGGCGGTACACATGGTGTTGTGACCACACCCATGGCCCGGTGCACCCTCGAGGAGAGGATCCTGTTCGGGAACCCTCCCTTTTTGAGAGAGCATGGGTAGTGCATCAAATTCACCCAGTAAACCAATGACCGGTTTTCCGGATCCATAGGTTGCTACAAAACAGGTTGGCATTCCGGCTAATCCCCGTTCAACCTCAAAACCCGCCTCCTCAAGCGTATTGGCAAGCAATTCCGAAGACCTGTACTCCTGTAAACCCAACTCGGCAAAAGACCATATGGCATCTGAGATCTTTCCATACTCTTCAAAGATTTCTGGCTTTGAAAGATAATCCAGCACGGCTTGTTTTTCAGGATAGATAAGCTGAGTATACGAGGCCTGTGAAAAGAGATGCAACACGGCTAATGAAAATATCCTGACCTGTGCATTAAAGGAAATGAAATTGTAAAATCGCATCATCGGTGTTTTTGATATTCAAAAATAGTATACTTTCGCATTAGCTACAAATTTAACTATTTATTCTCATGAAAAAAGGTATTATTGTTTTGATTTTTGCACTGGTTACCTCCTTTGCCTTTGGACAGGAACAGGAAGAGGGAATCACAAAGGGAGATATGGAACTCAGTTTTAATGGAATGGTTTTTACAACCGTAGGAACCAATTATAACATTGCCATGGGAAACATTTTTGTTTCCTACGGCCGATATTTCACGAAAAATTTACTGGTTGGCCTTGCTCCGGGATTAACCATTACATCTGCAATGGGGGAAACATCTACTGATTTTAGTTTTCAGGTTTTCTCCACATTTAATTTCATGGTAGAAAAGAAGTTGGTTCCTTATACAAGAGTTTCCTTCTACCAGTTCTCTGTGGATATTCCAGAAGGAGCCAAATTCAACGACTATTCCTACCTCCAGGTAGGGGGTGGATTCAAGATGTTTTTTACACCACAGATTGCATGGGATACATCACTGAACATTGGTTTTGGACTGTCGAAAGCATCAGAGGGAGCGACCATGATGTTGCTAACAGGGTTAGCATTCAAGTTTTAATTCTATAAAAAAATAATTTATCTAACATGAAACGCCACTTACTGATTTTCATAATACTTTTAATCGGGCAGTTAACCATTGCCCAGGTGCTGGTCTATATGGATCAGAATATACCCATTGAAAGCAATGAAGTGGGTGTTATGGAGGTCAGTAAGGACGGTCGTTTCGTCGCCATAGGATTGGAAAAAGGAGGAAAAATTATCCTCTGGGATCTTATTGCAAAACGGCAATTGCATGAGCTGAGCCATGGCTCCAGTAAACCCATTACAGCGCTGTTGTTTGATTCAAAAAATCAATACCTGGTTTCAGGATCGGAAGATAAGAAAATCATGTTGTGGGACCTCTATTCCGGAACAAAACAGAACACCATTACGGAATACGGAGGTAAAATCTATCACCTTTCCCTGAATCCGGAAGAAAACCTGCTGGCCGTTGGGGGAAGTGAAAGTGAAGTCTATATCTTTAATTTTCCTGACGGATCGCTGAAAGGTGTGTTAAAAGGAGCGCATAAAAAGGGTGTCTTCTTTACCTCCTTTAACCGCAGCGGGACCCAGCTGGTATCGGTGGGATATAACAATGAAATGGCATTCTGGGATCCTTTTAAACTCATCCTGATCCGGAAATCGGAATTGAGCCCCAATACAATTCCCGAATCGGGTATTACGGTGACATCTGCCTCCACCACGGCTGACAAGAGGCTTATCGGGATTGGTTACGAAGAGGTGAAACTTGCCAAAGGCGGACAATCCATGATCTTTCGATTTAATACTGCGTTTTACGATTGGGAAACAGGGATGCTGGTAAAAACAGTAGAAGGGAACGCAAAAAAAATCGGTTTTCTCAGCATGTCAGGAGACGGGAATTATTACCTGACCGATAATTCTACCGTCAGGGAAAAGAAAATAACCATCTGGAACTACAAAACAGGAGTCGAAGAACAGAAACAGGTGATTGAAGGGGAGATTACCAACCTTACCCTTTCGGATCGGGGCGAATGGATGGGTGTGGCTTATGAAAGTGAGTCGGGGGGCTCTGCTGTCAGTATGTATAAACTGTCCGGATTGGAAACGGCATCCTTAAGTCAAATGCTCTCCAACAGTGCGGAAGATCAAAAACCACTCGGACGGACAGAGACCACGACCTATAACCTGCCACCCATAACTACCGACGGGAAAGTTATCATATCAGAAGGTAAATATTACGGGTTGATCATTGGGATTAATGATTACCAGGATCCCATGATAAACGACCTGGATGAACCCTTGAAAGATGCCCAACAACTCTATGATATTCTGACAGGGAGCTATACGTTTGAAGCGGGAAATATCATCTTCCTGAAAAATCCGACATATGAGGAGATGATCACATCACTGGACCGCCTGGAGAGAATTGTCACTCCCAAAGACAACCTTCTGATCTTTTATGCCGGACATGGCCACTGGGATGAGAATGCCCAGAGAGGGTACTGGCTTCCCGCCGATGCAAAGCAGGAAAATACAGCAAACTGGTTCCGGAACAGTACACTGAGCGGATACATTAGTAGTATAAAATCAAACCATACCCTGTTGATCGCAGATGCATGCTTTAGTGGAGGGATCTTTAAAACAAGAGCTGCTTTTGGAACACCCTCCATGGCCATTCAAAAATTGTACGAACTGCCAAGCCGTAAAGCAATGACCAGTGGTACACTGAAAGAAGTCCCCGATAAAAGTGTTTTTTTACAGTACCTCACAAAACGGTTGATCGATAACGAAGGAAAATACCTTCCTTCTGAACAGCTCTTTTATAGCTTCAAACCCGCAGTGCTGAACAATAGCATCAATGTTCCTCAATTTGGAGAGATAAAAAATGCCGGCGATGAGGGAGGGGATTTTATCTTTATAAAAAAAGAATAAACCGGAAGCTAAAACCTCCAGGTTCTCTTTACAATCTCCTGGTAACTGTTATACCCTGTAGTGGGAATAACCGATTCCGGCATCGGATCAAAAGCATCAACCTCCCGGATATTCAATTTCCTTTCAATGATAAACAGCTCCACCGGTTCCTGTATAGTGCAACTGAAAGATAAACGGAGGGGATGAACCGGTAAACCATGATATACCAATTGGCAATACTCCCCAGGCCAATTACTGTATGCATCAGAACCCACCTGACGATTATTTATGTTGGAAATAACCAGCTGGGAACCCTTCTGAAAATAGACTTCGCAAAATGCAGCTTCTCTTTGCGTTGAAATGATGAGTTCAATGAAACGTCGATTTTCGATAACCGTATCTGAGATAATTTCCATTTCTGGGAGAGATAATGAAAGAATCGGTGCAGCACTTTTTAAACGGAGCTTTTCAGCATGAGGATAAATCTCGGTTAACGGCTCTCTAACCCCGTTCTGGAAAAATTGATTGTTCCATTCATCCGTTTCAAGGAATTCCGATACCCAATAGGCACGACTGCTGTCCCCGTCAAAGTAATAATTCAAACTGGTTTGTAACGGTCTTTCAGGTGAGGGTCTCGAATTGAGATGTGCCATGAGGAACCCTGCTCCGGAAATAACCAGGGCAACTAACGGAAAGATCCATGTTCGTTTTTTGGTGACCAGACAAATGGGAACAACCAAATACCCCCAAAGAATAATCAATAATAGCAGACCACTATAAATCAACTCCAATCCCAGGGCAATATAAAACAAATTGATGTAGGGTAAATACAATCCAATAATTGGGAAAACAGCAACAAGATGGATGATATAGAAAAGAGATTTTCTGTTTTCAAAGGAAAGACCTTTTAAAACAGTTATAATCCCTGCAGTAAGAAGAAATAATAATGGAACAACAGCAAGGTATGATCCTGTTGGAATCAGAAAGTGGATAAAAAACAGCAGAATAATGTTGAAAATCAGTATACCTGAGAAAAGCTCAATAAACCTGAAACGCTTTTGTAAGAGCCCATATACCAGTGACAAAACAGCGAGGGATAATGCGGAAAAAGCGAAGAAATAGTATTTAACATTGTAAAAATTCAAATCATAAAAATGCGCATAATGGGGATATCCCTTTTTTAGTCCCGTTAACAGCAGCCATGAAATAAAAAGGATGAATGCCAGGGTTAGAATGAAGATCAATGATCCCAACAAGACACGTCCCCACCGGAGCTGGCGTTTTCTGAAACCAAAAAAGAAAAAGATTATTGCGAGCACCATGACAATAACAATCAACAATAGACTCAATTTGGCAGAATAGATGATCATAGAAGATCCGATC
The DNA here is from genome assembly GCA_964389685.1 of uncultured Rikenellaceae bacterium. Lineage (GTDB taxonomy): Bacteria > Bacteroidota > Bacteroidia > Bacteroidales > VadinHA17. The sequence continues at coordinate 22,084 of CAYMFM010000025.1, read as the reverse complement.
CAATTGAAAAAAATGACATCTTCTGATTTCGTGTTTTCGAGGGGAATGTTTCCAAAGTGACGAGCACTAGCCATAATGAAATCGCCATGGTGTTGCAGGCTTTTCAGACTGAGGTTTTCCGGTGAATCCGTCATGCTATGGTAGTTCACATAATCGTCTATGAAAGCCATGTTAATCCCGGATAATCCAGCCCTGCGAAACATGGTAAAATCGGTATCATTGGGCATTCGTTTATAGATTTCAT
>CAYMFM010000025.1:0-21740 GCA_964389685.1 uncultured Rikenellaceae bacterium | reverse complement strand
GCCCTGCGAAACATGGTAAAATCGGTATCATTGGGCATTCGTTTATAGATTTCATAAAATATCGAACCGGCATATAGTCTGGGCATAGCCCTGTTCAATTCCCGGATGATCCATCCGTTGTTTTCATTGAATTCGTATGCAAGGGTAGGGCCACGGGATCCCCTTGCTTCAATCTTGATAACGACTCCAATGGTTTCAATTAGCGGATGTTCTTCGGTAAAAACTTTTGCTCCAAACAATCCGGATTTTTCACCATCGGTAAAAAGAAAGATGATGTCATTATCGAATGGATCGCTGTTTTTTAAAGCCCTCGCCGCTTCTAACATGGATACAACAGCCGAACCATCATCGGCTGCACCCGTTGTATGCGGACACGAATCGTAATGCCCAAGAAACAGAACCGCCTTTTCCCCGGTACCGTTTCCCTTCAATATCGCATAAAGATTGGAAACGTAACCGGCCCTCACACCGGATTGATCATAAACAGCAGTCGTATCCTGCTCTCCATATTCCAGTCCGAGGTTCAAAAGCTCGTTTTTAATGTATTCTTTAACCCTCGTATGTTCAGCTGTTCCAAGACAATGAGGTGCCCGGGCAATCTGAACGGTTCGAGAGAATGCCCTCTCGGCCGAAAATTGATCCTCAGGCGCACCGGAAGGAACCACCTCAGGAGGAGAGCATAAAATGAAGGATAAAAAGAAAATGAGAATTATGGCTGCAATAAACAGGACCTCCGGAAGGTATTTTTTTAAAGCGTTCATAGAGTACATAATTACAGTGATTTTTGAAGGTAGTGAAAACTATATAACACTGCAAAAAGAAGGAAGGAGAGAATGTTAAAACCGGAAGGAATTGTGCAAACCGGTGTAAAGTGTTAACTTTTTTATCAGATTGTATCTTGCTCAAAAAGAGGCGCTTATAATTTTGCTGTAAATTTTTTTTGCAGAATTAATCGGTTTATTTTATAATGAAAAGTTTCTAATTCGCAGAATATCAATGCGTTATAAGGTTTGGCATGTGAGTTGATATAGAAGTGTCAAAAAAGGATCATAACAAGAAGAAATAGTCATCAAAAAATAATCATCAAAATTTATGGAGGAATTAAAAATGGAAAAGCGAATTTTATTAGTGGATGATGAATCATCCTTGAGAAGAAGCCTGACCTTAGGATTAAACCAAAGAGGGATTGCCGTTGAAAATTGTGATACGGGCTTGTCTGCCCTGCAAAAGCTGGAATCACTTAAACAGGAGGAGATTGTACTGGATTCCATCGTGCTTGATATTTTATTGCCAGACATCAATGGTGTTGAACTGGGAAAGATGATCAAATCGAAATATCCGGATACACCGGTCATCTTCATTACAGGTTATGCCGATAAAGTAAGAAATGAAATTGAAACACTTGAAGCAAGCCTGTTACTGGAAAAGCCATTCACAATTGACGATTTGACCAATAAATTCAATGAAGTTCTGGATCTGCCTGGGCCATCACAAGAGGTTGAGGTTCCGGAAAAGGAGAAAGAAGCCCTGTCAAAATCGGCTTTTATGATGTTGAAGATTAATAAGGATGCAAATTTCTTTTCCATTTACAGGGAGCTCTATTTCATGGACAACGTACTCTATTGCGATGCCACTCAGGGAGAATACGACATCATACTGCTGGTTCATGCTGATACCATAGGAGAATGTAAAGAGATCCTTGAAAACAGAGTGAAGAAAATGGATGGTGTTGATGAAGTTGATTTTATGAAGATTGGTACCATAACCGGAAATGAAAAAATCAGGGAGGTCATTGAACATGCTGAAATCACACTTTCTGATGATAAAGCCAAAGAACGGAATTTTAGCCGGCGTGTATGTTCCTATGTACTTATCGCATTGGAAAATGATCATCTTGAGAAGGTTTACTCGGTATTGCATTCGGAAGAAAACGTAGCCTTCTGTGATGTTACAACAGGTAAATATAACCTGGTACTGATGGTTCATGGAAGTTACTTCACCGAGGTTGACCGGTTTGTTGAAAATAAGATCATCGGTTTGGATGGCGTCTTAAAAGTTAAAAAATTCCCGGTGGTAAATATGTTTGAGATGTAAAAATAGATGAGTTTTATCATTATCATTATTCTTTGTCCCTGTTATATTTAACCGCTCAAAAGCTGAGCATTTCATAAGAGACTCGAGTCGTAGTAAATAATAGATCATGGTATGGTGCCCGGTGTCCGGGTATCCATATCATGTTTTATATTTTAACATAAGGAAACCAATGGCTGAGAGGGATATCCGGGAGAGAGGACCGCAAATTAAAAATTTCAAAATTGATCTGATCACAAAAAAGGATCAGACAGGAGCGTTAATACCACTGTTGCAATCAGCTCAGGATTCTTATGGTTACATTCCGGAAAAGGTGATTCATTATGTTAGTGAAGTGGTTGGTATACCGTCTGCCGAGATTTACGGCGTTATTACTTTCTATGCTCAGTTCCGGTTGAAACCATTGGGCAAGCATGTCATAAAAATTTGTGAGGGAACAGCCTGTCATGTCAATGGGGCAAAAAATATTCTTAATACACTCAAGAATGAACTGGGTATTTCCGTAAATGAAACTACTGACGACGGGCTATTCACACTTCAGTCCGTAGCCTGTCTGGGTTGTTGTTCGTTGGCTCCGGTTATCATGATTAATGAAGAGACCTATGGCAACCTTACACCCGACAGAACGAAAAAGGTATTAAGGAAATACAAAAATCAGACGTTCGATTAGAAGAATAGTGAACATGGAAATAAAAGTTGGTCTGGGTACATGTGGTATTGCAGCGGGAGGAGAACTGGTATACAAAGCACTGAAAAAAACCTTGCGGGAAAAAAATCTGAAGATTCCGGTTAAGGAGACAGGTTGCATGGGAATGTGTTTTGAAGAGGTACTCGTGGAAGTGGTAAACGAGAAGGAGAGTTTTTTATATGCTAAGGTTACTCCGGATAAAGTCGAAAGAATTGTTGACCAACATATTCTGAATAAACGGCCTGTTGAAGAGTGGATTGTTAGAAGCAATACCGTATCGCTTCAGAAGGATTTTTTCAATAAACAGAAGCGGATTGTACTGAGAAACTGTGGCGTGATCGATCCAACATCCATTGAGGAATATATTGATAGAGACGGATATCAGGCTGTTCAGAAGGTTATCGAAGAGTTTACCCCCGATGAGGTGATTACAATGGTGATGAATTCCGGTTTGCGCGGACGGGGTGGTGGCGGATTTCCTACGGGGCTGAAATGGAAGTTTGCACGAGGATCGGAAGGAGAAAAAAAATACATCATATGCAATGCTGATGAAGGGGATCCCGGCGCCTTTATGGACAGGAGCATTCTGGAAGGTGATCCCCATTCTGTATTGGAAGGGATGATGATTGCTGCCTATGCGATCGGTTCGGATGAAGCCTATGTGTATGTCCGTGCCGAATATCCTCTTGCCATTAAACGATTGAGACTGGCAATAGAGCAATGTGAAAAGAAAGAATTTCTTGGCGAAGGAATATTTGGTTCTGATCTTCGTTTCAACATAAAAATCAAGGAAGGGGCGGGTGCCTTTGTTTGTGGTGAGGAAACCGCATTAATTGCCTCCATTGAAGGCAAAAGAGGCGTTCCAAGATTGAGACCTCCTTTTCCGGCAGTGAAAGGACTATGGAGTAAACCGACCAACATCAATAATGTTGAGACCTATGCCAATATTCCCTGGATCATTCGTAATGGATCCGATCAATATGCTGCTCTTGGTACACCGAAAAGCAAGGGGACAAAAGTTTTTGCCCTGGCAGGTAAAATCGCGAGAAGTGGCCTGGTTGAAGTACCAATGGGACTGACCATAAATGAAATCATTTATGAAATTGGGGGAGGAGTTAAAGCAGGAAAGGAGTTCAAAGCAGTGCAGATGGGAGGCCCCTCAGGAGGATGCATCCCGGCTTCTATGGGAGATTTGAAAATCGATTATGACGAAATTACTCAGACAGGTGCCATCATGGGTTCGGGTGGTTTAATCGTACTCGATAACACTACCTGCATGGTCGACCTGGCAAAATTCTTTCTCAACTTTACTCAAAACGAATCGTGTGGTAAATGCACCTTTTGTAGGATCGGGACCAAAAGAATGCTTGAAATCCTCGAGAGAATAACAGCAGGAGAAGGAAAAGAACATGACATTGAATTGCTGGAGGAGCTAGCACAGAAAATAAAAAACAGCAGCTTATGTGGACTGGGACAAACTGCACCAAACCCGGTATTGACAACGATCAAGTATTTCAGGGAAGAATATGAAGCCCACATTCATGAAAAAAGATGTCCTGCTCATAGCTGTGCAGCACTGCTTACCTATTCCATCATTCCGGAAAAATGTACAGGTTGTACCCTGTGTGCCATTAAATGCCCTGTGAATTGTATTTCCGGAGAAAAAAAAGAACTCCATACAATTGATCAGGAAGCCTGTATCAAGTGTGGACAATGTTATGATGTGTGCAAATTTGAAGCAGTGGAAAAATATTAACCTGTTGATCCATGGACATGGGAATAATTAAAGTAACCATTAACGGCCAGCAAATCACTGCTGAATCAGGGAAAACCATTCTCGAGGTTATTCATGATCATAAGATTGACAGGATCCCAACATTGTGTCATGATAAACGGATTGAACCGTATACATCCTGTTTCATCTGTGTGGTTGAAGTGGAAGGAATACAAAAACTGATCCCCTCTTGTTCCACCATGATACAGGATAACATGGTTATATATACAAACAACGAACGGGTCAGAAGTTCGAGAAAAACAGCACTGGAACTTCTCCTTTCCAACCACTATGCCGACTGCATTGGACCATGCATTGACAATTGTCCGGCCCATGTGGATGCACAGGGTTATATTGCCCTGATTTCTGCCGGGAAATACCGTGACGCGATACGGCTGGTGAAAGAAAATAATCCCTTTCCACTCTCCATTGGCAGAATATGCGTCAGGGATTGTGAAGCAGCCTGTCGCAGGGCGATTGTGGATCAACCAGTGGGGATTAACTATTTGAAACGGTATATTGCTGATCTGGAAGGAGAAAACAAATGGACCCCTGCCCTGAAAGAGAAGAAGAACAAGAAGGTTGCTGTGATCGGCGGAGGTCCCGGTGGATTAACCTGTGCCTATTACCTGACCCTGGAAGGGTACAAGGTTACGATCTTTGAAAAACTGCCGGAACTGGGAGGTATGCTGAGATATGGTATCCCCGAATACCGGCTACCAAAAAAAATTCTGGATGCCGAGATCAATTGGATAACCGGACTTGGAATCAAGGTACAAACGGGGGTGGAATTTGGCAAACAGATCAGTATCAAATCCCTTCAGGATGCTGGTTTTAATGCACTATTCATCGCTGTTGGAGCACACCGGGCAAGCCAAATGAGAGTGGAGGGAGAAAACGATACCGATGGTGTCATCCCGGGAATCGATTTTTTGCGGGATGTGATCCTCAAAGGTGTTCCCGCAATCCAGAGGAAAGTGGCAATCGTAGGAGGTGGAAATACAGCAATCGATGCAGCCAGGACCGCATTGAGATGCGGCGTTGATGAGGTGAAAATCATATACCGGAGAAGCCGGAACGAAATGCCTGCCCATAGCGAAGAAATTGAAGCTGCACAAAAAGAGGGAGTTGAAATCAATTTCCTTACCCTTCCCAAATCGATCATACGCGATGGGAAAAAATTGAAAGCCATCGAATGCCTGAAAATGAAACTGGAAGATGCCGGACCGGGAGAAAGACCCAAACCGGTGCCCATTCCAGGATCTGAATTCATTATGGATTGTGACTTCCTGATCAGTGCCATCGGACAACAGATCGAATCATCCTCCCTTACAGGAGAAAAAGACCTGAAGCTGGAAAGTTGGGGCACCGTTGTTGTTGATCAAAAAACAATGGAAACATCAATCCCCGGAGTGTTTGCCGGTGGAGATGTCGTTACGGGTGCTTATACAGCAATTAGCGCTATCGCACAGGGCAAACAGGCAGCACGTTCAATTGATGACTACCTTAAAAATGGTCAGACCGGCAAGGGAAATGGCAAATACCTGAGTTTTAAACACTATTTCGGTGACATCCCTTCGCGGGAACTGGAACAAATTACGAAAAGTGAACGGATTAACATGCCGGAAATACCCCTTGCCATCCGAAAAAAGACATTCAGGGAAGTGGAAACAGGAATCACTGAAGAACAATCCTGTATCGAATCGGAACGCTGCCTGGAGTGTGGATGTTCGGAATATTATGATTGTACATTAAGAAAATTAGCCGATGAATTTGACCTGGATATTTCCGATTATTTGGGAGAGACAAGGAAATATAGAGTCGATACTCGACATCCATTCATTCTACTGGATCCAAATAAATGCATCAATTGTGGAAGATGTACCAGAACCTGCTCTGAAATATTGAAAGTGGCTGCAATAGGATTTGTCTACCGGGGATTCAAAGCCATTGTTAAACCTGCTATGGAAAAGCCACTGCTTGATACAAATTGCATATCCTGTGGTAACTGTATCGATACATGCCCTACGGGTGCAATTACAGAAAAATTCCCGTTTAAAGTGTTGGGTACACTACCGAAAGAAAATAGAGAAACCATCTGTAATTTTTGTTCCATCGGATGCAACATAAACTACAAGGTGATCAATGATGACATCGTTTATGTATCAAACTCAACAGAGGGGATTAAAGATTCGCACAATAAAGGATATTTGTGTATGAAGGGACGGTTTGGTCACCGGTACCTGATGAATGGTAATAAAGTACAAAGTGCAACTATAAGAAAAAATGGAAAACCAGAACAGGTTGATTCGGATAAAGCCATTGACCATGCTGCAAAAAGGATCAAAAAAATAGTCGATCAACATGGTCCTCAGTCGGTTGTACTCTTTTGCTCCCCTAAATTACCCAATGAACAACTCTATCTGCTGCAGAAGTTCGGTCGCTCTGGATTAGGAACCAATAACATTTCCAGTATCGATACGCTCGTAAACGAAACAGCCCTGAACGATCTCGATGACTTGCTGGGTAATACCTCGTCAACGGTAACCATGAATGATTTTCAGAAAGCCGACCTGCTGGTTGTGGTGAATGGCGATCTGTCGGAAGAAAACCTGATTATGGAACTGAAAATCAAAGAAGCACAGAAGAATGGGGCAAAACTGATCCTGATCAATTCCTCCGAAATAAAACTTGCCAAATTTGCCGACCTGTGGATCGATAGCAGAAAAGGAACCAATACAGTGCTGATGAATGCGATCATTCAACAAGTGATAGAAAGAAATCAGTATGATGAAACATCGATTCGTTCAACGGTTGAAGGGCTGGAGGAATTGAAAAAAATGATCGCCATGTTTCGGAAAGAAGAGGTCTGTGACATAGCAGAAATTGATGAAGGAAAATTTGATACATTGGTCGATCTCCTCAATAATCCTTCATCGAACATCATTTTTATTTATAATCTGGATTCCCGGAAGGAAAAAACGAAAAACGACTTGAAAGCCATTGGAAACTACCTTTTGTTAACGAACCGCTTTTCAAGGAGAAATAATGGGTTGATGCTGTTGCGAGATTATTCGAACTCAGCAGGACATCTCGATATGGGTGTTGATCCCGACCACCTGCCGGGGTATGTTAAATTTTTTGAGCGGGAGGAGATTAAAAGAATTGAGCAAATATGGAATACCGACCTTGAACGGGTTTTCCTTCCAACAGACATCAAAAAGGAACTGATGGAAGGCAAAATCAGGGCAGCACTGATTTTTGGTGAGGATCCACTCGCATGCCCTGATACTGCCAGATGGTTTAAGAACATGGAATTTCTCCTGGTGCACGATTCATTTTACACCGATACTGCGAAGCGAGCTGAAGTTGTTCTTCCTGCACCATCCTTTATTGAAGATCGGGGGACATATACAAATTGCGAAAGAAGACTGCAGGAATCAATACCGGTTATTTATCCCAACAACATGAATGAAGGATGGGAAACGATATCGAAGCTGGCTTCCTGTTTTAACGGTGGATTCGGGTATGAGTCCATCAAAGCGATTTTTTCAGAGATGTGCACAATTAATCGAATGTATCGGGAAGGCAAACCAAATAGTGTCCTTGTCAATCCTATAACTCTTGGGAAGTTTTTTACACGAAATAAAAAGCCAAATTTTGCCATCATTGATTACGATCTAAAGACAATTAATCCAATAAAAACCTCATTTAGTTATTCAGAAATGTTTTTCAGAAAGAATATAAAAAGTAAACTTTTTCACTAATGTGTCATGGAATACCTGCCTCAATTTAAGTTAGTCATAGAGTTGTTTAAGAACGTCATTGTCTTTGAAAGAGACAACAAGGTGGTCTTTGCCGGGGATAAGATAAAGAAATTATTCGAAGATGCCGGGATCCATTTCGAAGAATTTCAAGAACGGGAGTATGCTGAAAAAAGTGAAGAATACCAGATGAAAGAAACGCTGGAAAATGCAAGAGTAAGCCAGTTACCCAGAACGTTCGTTTCAAAAAAGCTGGGGAATGTATTTCTCTTTTTCCCGGTGAGCCATACCAACAGTGATTATATCATTTTTTCTGTTAAAGATAAAGTGCTGCAATTCTCAAAAATTGAACGGGAACTGGAAGCAAGAATTAAAGAACTGGAATGCCTCTATTCAATAAGCCATACCCTGGAATCCAGTAAATCCCTGAGTGAAGCCATTGAAAAATGCACCCAGCATATAAAAGAAGGATTTCAGCATCCAAAACATACTAAAGTTGTAATTGAACAGGATGGGAATATGTTTGGAGATGCGCATGCGTTGAAATATAAACGATACAATGAGTTGAATGTTGATATTAAACTCAATAAGAAAAAGAGAGGTAACATTCATGTCCACCTGATAAAAAAGGTTAAGTTCCTGGAGGAAGAGGAGACTCTTATCCGGGAAATTTCTGGCAAGATAGCCCGAGCCATCGAAAACAATGAAAAGAAAAACGCACTTGAAGAACAGCAGAAAATACTCATTTCAAAAAATGAGACCCTGGTGAAACTAACAGAACAACTTCAACAGGGTTCTGAAAACTTCAAGACATTCTTTGAGGCGATTGCTGACAGGATTATCGTAATTGATCCGGATTATAACATCATCATGTCCAATAAGGATGAAATTGGGAATTCCGGTAAATGCTATAAAAAATTGTTTAATGCTGATCATAAATGCCCTAATTGTAATGCAGTTGCTACGTTCGGGAAAGGGAAAAACAGCATGATGGAAAAATCAGTGGATGGTAAGTATTTTTTAATGAGGTCATATCCTATTTTTGATAAGGAGGGGGAGGTTGAAAGAGTACTTGAGGTGTGCAGGGACATTACACTGAACAAACAACTGGAATCACAGCTCATTCAATCCTATAAGCTTGCTTCGCTGGGGAAACTGGTAGCAGGCGTTGCTCATGAGATCAATAATCCCAATACATTTATCCTTGGGAACCTCAAGATCATTCAGGAAGCCTTCTATGATATTTTTCCCATACTGGATCACTATTTTGACGGACACCGCAATGAGAAAATCGCACGGTTACCCTATGATCTTTTTAAAGAGAATATTTCCATCCTGATAGGTGATATGATTGAAGGAGCAAACCGGACAAAACAAATTGTACTCGACTTGAGGAATTTTGCACGAAAAGATGAAGAAGCCCTGTCAGACGTGTTGGATATCAATCATTTGATAAAAAATCACCTAACCTTTACACAAAAACACATAAAGAAACAAGCTCAGATCACATTCGATCTTGATCCCAATGTCCCTGAATTCAACGGAAGCATTCAGAAACTGGAGCAGGTGCTGATGAATATGATTATCAATGCCTCGCAGGCTATAGAGAATGGGGTTGGATTGATCACCATTAAAACAGAGTATGACCAAACCAGTAAAGAAGTGGTCATAAAAATAACAGACAACGGAAAAGGAATGGATGAGAAAACCAAAAGGAATATCTTTGATCCATTCTTTACCACCAAACGTGACAAAGGTGGATCAGGATTAGGTCTATCCATTTCATATGGTATCATAAAAGATCATCATGGGAAAATTGAGGTGGACTCCACGCTGGGATCAGGTACAACCTTTACTATACGCATCCCGGTTAAATTAAATGATAAAAAATGACAAAGGTACTCGTAGTTGACGACAATCTGGCAATCCTGAATTTTCTGAATGTTTTTCTCCTTCAATCGGGAGGTTTTGAACCCAAAACACTTCAGGATAGCCGGGATGCATTTGATCTGCTGAAAAAGGAGAAATTTGATGTTCTCTTGCTGGATATGGATATGCCTCACGTGTCAGGTCTTGATATCCTGAAGTATATTAATGAGAACAACATCAATATCGTTACGATCGTATTAACCGGCGTGGAAGATGTAGACCTGGCAATATCAGCGATGAAATGTGGGACCTTTGACTATATGCTCAAACCCATTGATGAGGAGAAATTACTCGATACGATCCACAATGCCTTGAAAAATGTTCAGCTGGAACAGATAAAACCCGGTGAAACAGGAATTGCTTCAAGGGATGATCTTAAACACAAACGGATTTTTGAGAATATCATTACAAACAATGAAGAGATGATCAGGATATTCCGGTATGTAGAGAAGTTTGCCGTTACGGATAATAGTGTCCTGATCTGGGGAGAGAGCGGGTCCGGAAAGGAACTGATAGCAAAAGCCATTCATGAAATCAGTAAAAGAAAAGACAAACAATTTATCGCTGTAAATGCCGGCACATTTGCCCATGAGCTTTTTTCCTCTGAATTTTTTGGACACGAGAAGGGCGCATTTACCGGGGCCGATAAAGACAAAACCGGTTTTATCGAAGAGGCCAATGGCGGAACCTTATTCCTGGATGAGATCGGAGAATTATCCCTTCCCATTCAGGTGAAATTACTGCGGGTTTTACAGGAAGAGGAGTTTTATAAACTGGGCTCTACCAAAAATATTAAAGTGGACGTCCGGATCATTGCAGCGACCAATAAAAACCTTTTTGAGGAGATTCAAAATGGAAATTTCAGAAAAGACCTCTTTTTCCGGCTTAATATCAATTCCATTAACCTTCCTCCCCTGCGCGAAAGACTGGAAGATATTCCATTACTTGCCAATTTTTTTCTTGGGAAATTCAACGAGAAATATCAAAAAAATGTAAAAAAGATTTGTCCCTCCTTAATGAACTGCCTGAAAAATTATCCATTCCCAGGTAATGTGAGAGAATTGATGAATATCATCAACAGTGCAATTATTATTGAGACAGGAACGGAATTAAGGAGAACATCACTCCCTCATTTCTTTCATACACAGCAATGCTGTGATGAAGAACTGAATAATGGCCTTAAACCCAGTTCGCTTCAGGAAATCGAAAAGGGACACATTAGAAAAGTACTGAATTATACAGGAGGAAACCGGACTAAAGCTGCTGATATCCTGGGAATATCACGGGTAAATTTGCATGCAAAAATTAAAAAATACGAACTGGAATAACACCGGGCTGCCAACTTTTGCATTGCTTCTCACGAAATGGTTACAGCTTCCTGTTTCTCCCCGCTCCCGTTATCCTCATCTCTGAATATATTGAATAGTTGATTGACTTACGGACATGTTCTACAACACTCGTATCCAGTTATTTCTGTATAAAGAAACCGTTTTTAATGATAATCTCAATTATTTTATATATTTGTTTTCTTCAAACTGAAACAGGCTTAACCAATCATTAATCTATTAACTAATAAGAAACATAATGGAATACAAGAAATCCACCAACACCTTGGGACTTTCCGTTATCGGATCCATCTTTTTCATTTTCGGCTTTGCGACTACTTTTATCATTACGCTGAGTGCCAAAGTAAAGGAAGTATTCACATTGAGTGAATTTGAAGCGCAGTTTATTACCTCTGCCTTTTTCATTGCCTATCCCATTCTTTCCATTCCAAGCGGTTATATTGTGAAACGAATCGGGTATAAAGTTTCATTGATTATCGGATTGATTTTAATGGCATTGGGTAGTTTCCTGTTTTATCCTGCTGCCTCCATTCCGTCCTATCCACTGTTTCTAGTAGCCACTTTTGTGCTTGCATCAGGCGTTGTATTGCTGCAGGTTGCTGCCAATCCGTATGCGACGGCTTTAGGGCCCGATGCAACTGCTTCCGGACGGTTGAATCTGGTACAAGCGTTGAATTCAGTCGCAACCATGATTGCACCCTGGATCATTTCCGTCGCCGTTTTTAAAGGTGCCGGAGAAATGCTGGATGCTGCGTCTGCGGCAAAAACAGTACAGATGCCATTCATTATCATGGGGATCCTGGTGCTGCTGATCGCATTTGCCATTATGGCGATGAAGCTTCCAGAAATTTCAGGTGCGGCAGTCCCCGGGGAAATTCGAAAAAGTGTTTGGAGATATCCGCATGTATTGTTGGGTGCCCTGGCTATCTTCTTTTATGTGGGGGCTGAAGTCGGCACTGCAGGTTTAATTGTTAATTACCTCAGAACCCCTGAGAATGGCGGACTTACTGCTGAGGCCGCTTCCCGTTTTGCCGCAATCTACTGGGGCGGCGCTATGATCGGCAGGTTCTTTGGAGCCGTTATGCTTTCAGATATTAAAACAGCTGCCAGAAAATATCAGTTTGTTCTTGGAATACTGGTCCTTGCTTTTTTTGCCGGTTCATTTGTCACCGACTGGCATTGGAAACACGGTTTGTATTTCCTGATTATTGCATTGATTAACTTCATTGTCATGCAGATAGGTACTGGTCGTGACACACGGACACTATCTGTATTCTCTGGAATGGCAGCACTCCTGGCAATCATCACAGCCTTTACAACCGGACAGGTTGCGCTCTGGACAGTGGTATCCATCGGGTTCTTCAACTCGGTCATGTTCCCGACTATTTTCTCACTGGGTGTAAAAGACCTGGATAAAGGAGAATTGAGTACCGCATCAGGGATTATTAACAGCCTGATTATTGGTGGAGGAATCATTCCACTGATCATGGGGAGCATAGCCGATGGCCCCGGATATACCTGGGCATTTCTGGTCCCGGCAATCTGTTATGCCTACATCTTTTTCTTTGCAGCAAAAGGGAGCCAGATGAGATAATCCGTATTTTAGTATTGTAAACTTGATGATTAAAAATATGAGTGATATAGCGATAGGAATCGACATTGGCGGAACGAACACCGCCATAGGAATTGTTGACCGGGATGGCAATGTTTTATACGAGAAGAAACCGCAGTTGCCCACTCCCCAGAAGAGAGAGAATCCGGATGCAAGCCAGGAAAAATCAGAAGAGATCCTGGAAAAATACACAACTACCCTGGCAAATGAGATCAAATCGGCAATTGACACAGTCAGACAAAATACACCCGGTATTGATATTGCAGGTATCGGGATCGGTGCACCGAATGGAAACTATTACAAGGGGACAATTGAGCTTGCACCGAACCTGCCATTCGTCGGAGTGGTTCAATTTGCAGACCTGATTAAGGCGAAGGTCCCCGAAATCAAAATCATCAAATTAACCAATGATGCAAATGCTGCCGCACTGGGTGAAATGATATATGGTGGTGGTAAGGGGATGAAAAACTTTGTGATGATAACACTCGGTACAGGAGTAGGCAGCGGGCTTATCGTTGACGGTGACCTGGTTTACGGTCATGATGGCTTTGCCGGTGAATGTGGCCACATTGTTGTGGTGCCTGAAGGACGTTTATGCGGGTGCGGTGGATTGGGACACCTGGAAGCCTATTGCTCTGCACCGGGCATTGCACGTACGGTATATGAACTTCTGGCACAATATAACGATAGCCAAAGTGAACTTGCCGGTATTCCCTTTAATTCGATGAATTCGGAAATGGTGTATAATGCAGCCGTAAAAGGGGATAAAATAGCAAAGGAGGCATTTGAAATAACCGGTGAGTTGCTGGGCAGGGGCCTGGCAATTACCGTTGACCACCTGAGCCCGGAAGCCATTTTTCTGTTCGGCGGTGCAGCAGCAGCAGGTGAACTGATTTTTAAACCCACAAAAGATTCCATGGAACGGCATGTCCTGCCGGTTTTTCGCAATAAAGTTAAAATTCTCCCCTCAGAACTTAAAGCCGGTACGGCTGCCATTGTCGGCGCCAGCGCACTGGTCTGGAAAGAGTTGGAGAAAATGGAATCGTAACTCTGAGGTTACAATCGTAGAAAAGACCCGGCACCATCAGGTGACCGGGTCTTTTTATCTCTGTTACTCTTATTTGAAAACTGCCTTTAATCCTTTGATGAAGGCGATCAACGCTTGTGAAACATGTCCTTCATCTTCGATTTTAAAAGCCGTCATCTCAAGGACGTCATAATCTCTGGAAATCATCGAATCTTTTAATGAAGCCCAGCCTTTAATTTGCATTTCATGTTCCGTACTGCCAAAGGTCATGAAAATCCTCGCTGGTAAGCTGTCATGCAGTTCTGAATACCTCTTCTCGTAGTCTAATACGATATAATTATCATACCACCCGTTTTTGGAAGCCATTGGTCTGACAGGAGATTGTTCCATTCAGAAGAAAAGGAACAAAACCGGTGACTATTAGCCTTACAATGGTTTTCATTTGCCGGTAAATGTTATAATCAGGTTCAATTTTTGCAAATTCTGAAATAAAACCGAAGATTTCGCAAACATCTATTTATACCATCTGTCCATCCACATAAGAGGGATGCATCCAGGGCAGGTTTTTATCTTGGAAGAAGGGTTCTAATGCAGCCTGAAGGTCCTTCATTTCCTGGCTATCAAGGGGTTTAAAATCTTTTATCAGTGCCAGGTTGGCTTTGAGTACCTCCATGCTGTCGGTACCGATGTTGGCAAGGGAAAAATGTTTTGCGGACAGGGCATAGCGCACAAGCATCTCCGCGGAGAGACCTTCCACCGTTTCCCTCGGTCGGATTACCTTCATGGCAATGACCCCCATGCCCTTGTTTGCGGCAAACGGAACAGCATGTTCCTCGAAAGGTTGAGCTGTGGTTTCAACGTAGTGGTTCAATGCGATCATCATCACTTCAAAATCATACAGCTCGGCTGCTCTTTTCATTCCATCCGCTGTGGCATGCCCGGTAAAACCGATATGCCGGACAATGCCCTGCTGCTTATAGTCGTGGAACACCTCCAGCACCTGCCCCTTTTCTCCCAGTTTTTCGGCATCTTCAACGGAACTGATGCTGTGTACATGCAACAGGTCGATGTAATCGGTTTGAAGCCGTTTCAGGCTTCTTTCAATGCTTGCTTTTGCCTTTTCCCCTTTCCGTTCGTCCACCTTGGTGACAAGAAATACTTCCTTTCTCCGGGTTGGAAGAAGTTTCCCGATCCTTTCTTCACTGGATATCCGTTCATTGCCATAATTAGCAGCCGTATCCCAGTAGTACAACCCGTTATTGAGTGCATGTTCAAGGACCCCGAGTGCCTCATCGTCGTCTTCTACAGCCATCCATCTGCTCCCGCATCCGAATCCCAAAATCGGCACGGTAACACCTGTCTTGCCCAGAACGCGTGTGGGTAATCCTTTTGGATCAAAAGGATTTGAAATCATCTTGCAGCTCAGGGCTGGAACCATTGCAACGGCGGCTGTACCAGCCAGTGTTGTTTCGATAAACCTGCGGCGTGTAATCTTATTTTTCATAAATATCAGATTAAAACAAAGATATTTAAATAATTGAAGATGAAAAAGCGGTAAATGCTGAAACAGGGGAAGAAATGGGATGGACTGCAATTGAAAGCAGAATTCTTGAAAAGGTTGACGGAGAATGGAAAATTGTTTTTCTGTCGTTTGTTACAACATCAACCTATGACGATGATGTTGAAGAAGCAAATTAAATAGGGACAGACACCTACTTAAATAAAGTAACTGTCCCTACTTAATAAAGGCTGTAAATGCTGTTAAAATGAGCATTGAGTTGATAGATGTATACATCATTGAATCAAAGGCTTACAGGTGCTATAATTTCATTGTCCTGGGTAAGGTAAACATAGACCATGAGCCTGGGAAATGATATGAGTTATGCTGTATTTTTTGACTACTTTTTTGAGACGGTTACTCACTAAACAAACCCCTGAAAAAATGTAGCAGAAGGATTGTAACATGTTATGATTCGAAGAAAGGGGTATTCTGAGGAATACCTCTTTTTATTAGTCTCATTTGAAATTGGCAACCAATTGATTTATCTTTATATACCTAAACCAACCCATATGCCTGAACAATCCAACAATCCATTTAATTTCTGGCAGGAGCTGAAACGCAGGAAGGTTATTCGTGTAATTACAGTTTACGGGGCTGCTGCTTTTGTTATTCTGGAATTGGTCGATATTGTATCTCCCTCGTTAGGATTACCAACCTGGACATTAAATTTCATTATCGTATTGTTATGTGTTGGGCTCATCCTTTCCATAATTCTTTCCTGGGTCTATGATATTACACCGGAAGGTGTGCAGAAAACAAAACCTGTAAGCAAGGAAACGGAACCAAAAAAAGAAAAGCCTGCGAGAACGATGGGCTGGCAGATTGCTACCTATGCAAGCATTGTGGTGATTATCGGGTTGCTGATGATAAACATTTTTGGAGGTAAGAAAAAAGCAGAGTCACTTGCAGCACTGGAAAAATCAATCGCTGTTCTTCCTTTTGAAAACATGAGCAGTGATGAAGAATATAACTATATAGGTGGTGCTTTTACGGATGAGATTATCATGGAACTTCAGAAGATAAAAGCATTTGACCGTGTTTCATCTCGTACATCGACTATGCAGTATGAGATGGAGCGGCCAACTATACCCGAGATTGCGGATAAGCTGAAAGTAAATTATATCATTGAAGGAAGTATACAGCGATATGAGGAGGATGTAAAAATTCGCGTACAGGTCATCCGGGCAAAGGACGAAGACCATATTTGGGCTGATGAATATACTGGCAAGTGGAAAGATATATTCTCTATTCAGGATGAGATCGCATACAATGTGGCCAACAAGTTAAGTGTAGTATTATCCACCGAAGAACTTATGTCAATCGGTAAAAGACCAACGGAGAATCTAGCTGCATACAGCTTATTATTGAAAGCAAGGAGTACTGATGGAATGGAGAGACTTAACCTGTTGGATGAGGCCCTTTCCCTTGATCCTAATTTCGCTGCAGCTTATGCTGAAAAGGGGGGCTGGTGGCTATGGTATGCAGGAGGCTGGAGAGGTTCAGTGAGTTCATCAGAGGTGATTTCAAATGCGCTACCATTGTTAACCCGGGCACTGGAGATCGATCCTAACAATGCAGAGGCTCATTATGGCCTTGCCGGATTGCAGATATGGTATTTCTGGAACTTTGAAGCTTCCGAAAAGGAGTATAAAATTGCCATCCGACTTAATCCTTCCAACGCTGAGGTAATACATGATTACACGGATCTTCTTGATGCAACCGGAAGATTTGAGGAAGCTCTGGAATGGTCAGATAAGGGTGTAGAAGCTGATCCGATAACTATCTGGGAAAAAGGATTAAGACAGTACTTTACGAATCAACATGAAGCAGCATTAGAAACATTTAAGCTTCCCATTAGCCCTAATGAACCTGATCCGAATAGATACATTGAGGAAGCAAGGGTCTTATTATATCTAGGACATTATGAAGGTGTCATTGACATTATTGATCGTTATCTGGGACGATATCCCGAAGATACTTCTCCACGTCAGATGGGAACCCTTGCTATAGCATATTATAAGCTTGGAAAGAAAGAACTGGCCAATGAACTGTTGGAAGAAATCAAGAATAAAAGCCATAAGTTTCCAGCTGGGAGTCCAGCTTTTTATGCAGCTATGATTTATGCTCAGATGGGAGAAGTCAACCTGGCTTTCGATTGGCTTGAGAAAGCTTACGAGGACCGGGAAGTTGAAATGTACTGGCTAAAAGTTGAACCTCCTTTTGAGCCAATAAGAAGTGACCCCCGTTTTCAAGATCTTCTTAACCGGATGAATTTCCCAGATTAGGAAAGTTCTTTAAGAAACACTATTTATCTCTTCCCGTCAGTTAGGAATTAAAAACCAGCATTTCAACAGATTGTCAGGGATGTTGAAGCAAAATACCAGGCAGAGCATGAGCGGGTAAGGAAATGGCTTGAGGAAAATGATATGCTTTAGTATTTCTCCATTTTACTTATTGTCTATTGTCAATGGTTTGTCCTACCCCACCTTCCAAAACCCTACAACTCCCTCAACCAATTCACCTTCCATCCAGGATGTGATCTTCTTCCCGCAAATGGGACCCTTGCAGAGTGAACAGGGAACAGTGAGCAGTGAACAGGAATACCTCGACCTGGGAATCCCGGAGGAGTGGGTGCCGGTGCTGCAGGAACTGGGGTATGAGACGGTGGAAAAGCTTCGAGAAGTTGAAAAGCCGGGTAAATTGGCTAATGACTTGAATGGATTCAATAAAAAGAATAAGCTGGGGATGAAGGAGCTGAGTCCGGAGGAGGTGGAAGGATGGATAGCCAACTTACAAGATTAAAAAAAAGCCCTCTTCCTACGAAAAGGGCTTTCCAATTATTTATTTAATTCGTTTCCACTTCTCAGAATGGCCCTCTCTGGTAATTGTCCAGAAATCCCCATCAAGGGTATATGTGAAAACAGCAGAATCTCCTACATATTCAGGAGCGCGGACTATATCAAGATATTCAACATAAGTATCTTCAGTAACACGTATCGGTCCGGCATGTCCCCAATTCAGTTCTTCTGGATGATTCTGTCCTGCTAATGAAAAATAGCCTCCATATAAAACTTTGTAAGCTTTCATATCAGGACTTCTTGTATAAGTCGTATCTGATGTGAAACTTTCAACATATTCCCATACTCCTTCTAATGAGTTTTTCTCCTGCAATTCAACAGGCTGTTGAGTTGTACAGCTTAACATAGTTATAACCACGATAATGCCGATAATGGATAGAATTTTAAAATTGCTTTTCATTTTAGAGAGGTTTTAGTTACTTAACCAAAATTATGATATTCATTATCATTAATCAAGTGTTTTGTCCATTATTTGTCCTGTCTAATAACATCTCCTAATAATCTGATTTTCTGACACTTTTCCTTGCTTGTCATTCATTTATCCCTTAAATTAACCCATAACCTAAGGTTTGCTACTATGAAAGTGCATCTCAGGAAAAGGAAATTAAGGAACAAGGGATCAGGGAAACCCAGGTATAGCTTGTATTTGGATATATTGATTAGATAACATTCTACTTAATCCCACAGGATATAAGGTGTTCGGGTTACTACCTTTTGAAAATCTTTTAAAACACATTGTTTTGAGGCTTAAGAGAAAGAGATTAAGGCAATTAAAGTCGGGATAACTTGGATTTCTTGTAAGTTTTGCATACATTTATTAGAGTAAACCAAACAACTATTGCGCATATAAGGAATATAAACGCATTGCGTTTATACGCTAGTTCAGGCACATTCAGCTAAAGCTGAACTTTTGTCTGCCCGTCCCGCCAAGGCGGGACTCCTGCATCCAAAAGAAATGTGCCTGAACGCCGCGCTAAACCAAATTGCTTTGTAACTTTATACATATAATCAGCTTTAGCTGGATATCGAATCAAAACGTGCCCGAACAAAGTCGCTAAACGCAATTTGGTCCCGCCCTTGCGGGCTTTACAGTCTGCTCGAGCAAGCTCGGCAGCCCTCGCCCTCAGTGCGGAACTTCGTTTAGCGCGGCGTTAGCGAACATTAAAAACATAAAACTATGAAAACAACAATCATCACATTGTTTTTTCTAAGTTCTGAATGTTTCTTACCCCAACTTGGAAATTCAGAAATCTCACCAAACACATTTGAGGCTTTAGTGCAAGCTCAGGACACAACCAAAATCGAATATTGGAAACAAAAAGCTGAGGAGGAGAAAGCATATGCCGAATACTTAAGCAATACAGTTGATGAATTTGAGGAGGGATTGCGTGGTTTTCAGAAAGCTATGGAACAATCTTCAGAGTTTCATATGCAACGTGAAACGAAGCTGATGGAAGAAAATATGGAACTTAAATACGAAATCGAGGAATTGAAAAAAGCAAACAATGAACTTAATGAGGGCATAGAAGTTGAAGTTCAAGACACAACATCAATTGAATATTGGAAGGAAACTGCTGATTATTGGAAAACTTTGTCTAATCACTGGGAAAAGAGCCATAAGAAATTATTAGATACTGTTGAAAAAGCTGGTAGGGAGGCTGCAAAAGAAAGATATGAGACGGAGAAAGAACTTAATACACAAATTGAGGGATATTTAAAAGTAATCGAAGACCAAAAGCAAATCATCAAAGAACTGAAAGAGCTAATCAAGAATTAAACGTTCGCTAACCAGCAAACAACATTAATACGTAGTTTGCACGCAACGTTAGGCTTCATGCTAAAACAGCCCTGCTTCAATGAAAATTCTTCCAATAAATTTTGAAAATATGTAACTTATTCGTTACATTTGTGAAATGAGAGAAATAGTAATAACCGAAGAGTGTTTAGAGTTCATATACAGTCAAAATGAAAGGGTAATAAACAAATTCTTTCAACTAATAGAAGTAATGAGCGAAATCAAAGTCGTTCACACCAACTTCATAAAGAAACTTCAAAAGACTCAATTCTATGAACTTAGAATCAAAGCCGGTAATGAATATAGAGTTATTTTATTTGCTATTGATCATCTAAACTTTGCTGAATGTACAAAAGCAATTTGTTTGAATGGATTTATTAAGAAATCAAACAAAGACTACAAAGCGGCATTAAGAAGAGCAGAGAATTTATTGAAGGAAAACTTAAAGTAAAGAAATCATGGGAAAAACTTTTAAGGCAACGGAGCTTTTAGAAAAGCGATACGGTAAGAGGGGAACAGAATCCCGTGAAAAGTTTCGGGATGAAGCTTTCTCCTACTATTTTGGTGAAATAATCAAAAATCGCAGAAAAGAACTAAATATGAGTCAGGAAGAACTAGCGAAACTTGTAGGGAAAAAAAGACCATACATTTCCCGAATTGAGAATGGTGAAGATATTCGGATCTCAAACCTGGTATTGATTGCTAACGCTTTGGATTTATCTATACAACTTACAGCGGTGTGAAGTGCACGAAGCCTAATATCGGCTATAGGCAATGGCAAAGAAACTAATCAACATAAATCTAATTAACACTATCCATAATACGGTCAAGACGGTCAATGACAGGACTACATCCTGCCACTGCCCATAGCCTTGAACGTTAGGGAATACAAAAAATGACCTATTTTAAAGCCATCTTATCAACGATCTTACATTTCTGAATAGCGTGCTATAGTCTAAACTAAAGTACTCCCATATTGTCTAATTTGGAATTCGGCTGTGATATAGTAGTAAATCGTAAAATTGTTTCAGTTATTTTACAGTCCGAAATAACATAATAGAATATATAGAACTGAATTACAGCATTATATGCTTAAAATATTGTGGGACATACTGGATTCGAACCAGTGACCTCTTGCCTGTCAAGCAAGCGTTCTGAACCAACTGAACTAATGCCCCGAACTTACAACAAAAATAAACAAATTCCGGAAAACCGGGATCACCTCTTGAATTTCATATCCGGATGGGCAATGATTGAAAAAATATCATTGGAAACAGCCAGAATGTAGTGGAGGA
>CAYMFM010000024.1:0-50630 GCA_964389685.1 uncultured Rikenellaceae bacterium | reverse complement strand
TGCTTCACACATTGAATCGTATATAGAGGATATCGCCATCTTGCACTTCATACTGTTTTCCTTCCACGGAAAGTTTCCCAGCTTCCCTGCATTTATGTTCCGAGCCAAAGGTTACGAAGTCCGTATACTTCATCACTTCAGCGCGGATAAAGCCGCGTTCCATATCGCTATGGACAGTGCCTGCTGCCTCCGGTGCTTTCATTCCCCGTTTCAGTGTCCAGGCATGGATCTCCTTGGGATTCATGGTAAAAAAAGTCTGCAGGTCAAGTAATTTATACGCTGACCGTATCAATTTGTTCACCCCCGGTTCATGTAATCCGACATCTTCCAGGAATTCCTGACGGTCATCCGCATCATCGAATTCGGCAATATCCGCTTCGAGACTTCCGGCAATCACCAGTATTTCTGCCTCTTCCCCGGCAAGGACTTCACGGACTTTTTCCACATAATGGTTCCCTGAAACGGCTGAAGCATCATCCACATTACAGACATAGAGAACGGGCTTAGCTGTTAACAGGAAGAGGTCATCCACTATTTTCTTCTCGTTATCATCCAGGGGTATTGTCCTTGCCGAATTGCAATCCTCGAGGTGGTTTTTGTAGAGGTTCAACAATTCGACTTCTTTCTGTGCTTCTTTGTCTCCTGCTTTTGCAATTTTTTCGAGTTTCTGAATTTTTTTCTCCACCGATTCGAGGTCCTTAATTTGCAGTTCCAGTTCAACGGTTTCTTTGTCCCTGACCGGATCAACCGTACCATCGATGTGGGGGAGATTATCATCATCAAAACACCGGAGGACATGGATCAATGCATCGGTATTTCGTATATCACTAAGAAACTTATTTCCAACGCCTTCGCCCAGGCTTGCCCCTTTGGTTAATCCCGGGATATCGACAATTTCGAAGGTAACGGGTACAACCTTCCCGGTTGGATAAAGCTTTTCCAATTCGGTCAACCGGTTATCGGGAACGGAAATTCTACCAATATTCGACTTGTTGCTGGTAAATGCATAGCTGGTTGTTTCGCCCCGGGTATTTGAGAAGCAGTTAAACAAAGTTGTTTTGCCCACATTGGCAATTCCTATTATTCCACACTGAAGTGTCATTTTTTACGTTTTGATAAATAAAACGTTCGGTAAAATTACATTTAATTTTTCTTACCTTTAACTCTGAATCCATTAAAACCTGTTATTTTGAAAAAAATCATCTGGTTATTCACAAGTATACTTTTTCTTTTTTCCGTTGGCTCAGTCAATTCTCAGCAATCGGGCCCAAAAAAGGCCTTAACCCGGATATTATTCATTTTCGACTGTTCACAAAGCATGGCCGGCACATGGGAGAGTGATCAAAAGATCAATATCGCCCGAAATTTTCTGAATAAAACCATTGACAGTCTTGAGCAGGTTGACAATGTAGAGATGGCTCTCAGGGTTTACGGACACCAGAGTTATGTGCCACCCCAGGACTGTGAAGATACGAGATTAGAGATCCCATTTGCTCCAAACAATGGGGAACTGATCAAGCACAAATTAAGGAATCTTAATCCAAAGGGTACGACACCCATTGCCAATTCGCTCCGCTATTCTGTAGGAGATTTCCCGCCCTGCACAACCTGCAGGAATATAATCATTTTAATCACCGATGGTATAGAAGCTTGCGATGGAGATCCATGTGCCGTATCGAGAGAGCTGCAAAAAAAGGGTATAGCTCTGAAGCCTTTTGTTATTGGTATTGGGCTTGATCCCCGATTCAAAAATACATTTGAATGTGTCGGGCAATATTACAACGCCACCGATGAAGAGAAGTTTCAGGATGTACTGGAAATTGTCATATCGCAAGTGCTAAATGCAACAACTGCCCAGGTGAACCTTCTTGATGAAGGAGGTAATCCCACAGAAACCGATGTTAACATGACATTTTACGACAGGGAAAACGGCCGGATCAAGCACAATATCATTCATACGTTGAATCACCGGGGAAATCCGGATACCCTGTTGCTTGATCCGCTGATCAATTACAGGTTGGTTGTTCATACTATCCCTCCTATTCTATTGGATCCTGTTGAGCTCATTCAGGGCAAGCACAATATCATTGCAGTGGATGCACCCCAGGGCTTTCTCAGGGTTGAAACATCCGGAGGGACACAATACCAGAATCTGCAATTTTTTGTACGCCGGCCAGGAACAACAGAAACACTCAACATGCAACAGATGAATACGAGTGAAAAATACCTCACCGGAAGCTATGACATTGAGATCCCAACCCTGCCAAGGCTTACGTTCAATGATATTGAGATTTTGCAGAGCTATACGACCACCATCAAAATACCCAGGCCCGGAGTAGTCACGCTGCAAATCGCGAATGAAGGGTATTGTGGCCTGTTTTTAGAAGATGAAAACGGGCTTACCTGGATCACGAATGTTATCACATCAAACCGGTCTGTACCCGTTGTGCTGCTTCCCGGCAATTACCGTGCTGTTTACCGCTCTGGTACTGCAAAACGGTCCCATTTCACCATCGAGAGTAGCTTTACGGTTGAATCCGGAAAATCCACCTATGTGAAAGTATTATAATGGGGTAAAAACGGGTCACGAATAAACCATTGTGAGTATTCGGTGTCTAATAATCAGGCAACCGATAGATGTTAACGGACCATGAGCGGTAATCGCGACAAAGAGCTGCTCGCTTTATTCAAAGAGAAAGAGAGCAGAAATTATGCATTTAATCAAATCATCCATACCTATCAGGAAAGGTTGTATTGGCATGTACGACGAATTGTTGTGCTGCATGAAGATGCTGACGATGTGCTACAAAATACCTTTCTTAAGGCATGGAACGGACTGGATGATTTCAAGGAGGATTCCCGGTTGTATACCTGGTTATACCGAATAGCAACAAATGAAGCATTGAGCTTCCTGAAGAAGAAAAGGAAAAGGGTACTGATACCAGACCATGACTTTGAAAACAGCGTAATGAACAGATTTGAAGAAGGGGATTATATTGACGGTGACGAGATCCAGATGAAATTGCAAAAAGCAATCTGTACACTTCCCGAAAAGCAGAGAATCGTGTTCAATATGAAGTATTACGATGAAATGAAATATGAAGAGATGGCTGAGATCCTGAAAACATCGGTAGGAGCACTTAAAGCATCGTTTCACCATGCTGTAAAAAAAATTGAAAAAATGATCCAGGAGGATTAAACCTTTTATGCGTTTTGGCATCATATAAATCAGGGAATGATACCGATGAAAGAGTTAAATAAAATAGCACCGAATCTTTCGAAGATTAAAAAAGAGAACGTTTTTCGTGTTCCCGATGGTTATTTTGAGGAATTTCCCGGGAAACTGATGGAACGAATCGGTCATCAGGGTGACAGACAGGAGATACTGCGTCCTTTGCAGAGATTTTTTAAACCGCCTCTTGCCATTGCTGCAGCCATTCTGGTTTTTGCCATCCTGGGGTACCTGTCCATCAGGTATCTTTTTTCGGATGGTGTTAACCAGGAGTTATCGCCACAGGAGATTGCCGAATACATTGAATATTACTCTTCTGACCTCGATGAAGGGTTATATTATGAAGTATTGGATGAAATCGAGGTTGATGAAACGGTGGATATTGATTATGAGGAGATAATAATCGATTACTTACTGGGTCAGGATGTTGATTATCAATCTATTATGGAAAATTTATAAATTTACTGAAATGAAACGTATCCGATCAATTATTCTTGTTATCCTGCTGGTGGCACACGCAATGCCGGGTCCATCCCAGGAGATTCCCAGGAGCGCTCTGGAACGGTTTAATGCACAGCGCATTGCTTTTTTCACCGAGCGGTTGCGGTTGACTCCGGAAGAGTCGCAGAAATTCTGGCCTGTCTATAATGAATACCAGGATGAAAAAAACAAGATCATCGAGCGGAGGAGAGAACTGACCAGAAATCTGATACAGAATCAGCGGACACTTTCCGACAACGAAGTTGAAGAATTAGGGGACAACTATGTTGCAACGATGATCGAAGAAGCCGAGTTGCTTACGACCTATCATGCCCGGTTTAAGGAGGTTCTTCCCATCGGGAAAGTACCGAGGATTTATTATACTGAAAACCAGTTTAAGACCTATCTGCTCAGGCAGATACAGCAATCACAGCAGCGTCGGTCTCCGGGTGGTATTCAGTAGCTGGATGCTGGGCAGGGAAGCTGTATCGAAAGCATGTGGAGCGATCGCTTCACTCAATCCTCAAGTTTTCCGACTTCTTTCTCAACCTCATCCAGGATTTCACAGGATTTGACCAATTCTTTCATTCGGGTATGGTCGGTGTATAGCGGGCGGTCAACATCGAGAAAATCGACGTACCGGCGAATTACATTTTTTGCCCGGGACACTCCTTTCCCAAAAGTATAATCACGGAAATCGAGAGCCTGTGCAGCTGCCATTAACTCAATGCCTAATATTCCGTATGCATTGTCCAGTATCTGGACATTTTTGATTGCTGTATTCATCCCCATAGAGACGAAATCCTCCTGATCAGCAGCTGCAGGGATGGAGTGGACGGAAGCCGGAGTAGAGAGGATCCGTTGTTCAACAATCAGCATATCCGCCGTATACTGGCTCAACATAAGGCCGGAGAACATACCTGCTCCTTTGGTCAGGAATGCAGGCAATCCGACGCTCAATGCAGGATTATTAAGCCGGTTCATTCTTCTTTCTGACATAACACAAACCATAGTAACTGCTGCGCCAGCCATATCCATGGGCAGAGAAACCGGTGTCCCCTGGAAATTGGCTCCGGACAGATGAAGGTTATCATCCGGAAAGAACACGGGATTATCCCCCACTCCATTCAGTTCGATCTCAACCTGTGTACGCGCAAACCGGAGGGCATCTCTGGCTGTTCCAACAACCTGCGGTGTTGAACGCATGGAGTAGGCATCCTGAACCTTGCATTTTATTTTACCTTCAATGAGGTCACCTCCCAGAATGATCTTCTGAATGGATTTTGCACTTTTTACAGCACCTGAGAAACCTCTCGCTTCGTGCAGTTTCGGGGTATATGGTTTCATGTTAGCCATCAGGGCTTCCAGCGACATGGCGGCTGCTATTTCAGCCTGTTTGATCCATCTGTTTGCATCGTAAAGGAAGATTGCGCTCATTGCAGTCAGGAGGTTAGAGCCGTTAATGGTGGCTAAGCCATCTCTTGCTCTGAGTCCCGGGATTGGAATTCCTGCCCTGTCCATTGCCTCTTTGCCATCAAGGAGTTCCCCGTTAACATACGCTTTTCCTTCACCCATCAAAAGCAGGGCAATTTGAGCCATTGGGGCAAGATCTCCCGACGCACCGACTGATCCTTTCTGGCATACGAAGGGTGTCACTCCCTTATTCAACATCTCCACCAGCGTTTCGGTAATCTCCAGGCGACAGCCGGAATTACCATGTGCATGAACGTTAATCCGTCCAAGCATGGCGCCCCGCACGTATTCTATCGGCGCCGGATCGCCGATACCTGCTGCATGGTTATAGACCAGGTATTTCTGAAAATCCTTCAACTGGTCGTCGGAGAGTACCACTTCGGAAAACTCCCCAATTCCGGTATTAACACCATACATGATTTCATGCTTTTCAATCTTTTTTTCGAGCATTGCCCTGCATTTCCTGATGCGTTTAATCGCATCCGGATGCAGCTCAACAGGTCGGTTGTTGCGGGCTACATCAACCAGATCCTCAATGGTCAGGCCTGAACCGGTTATTTCTAATTTCATTCTATGATAGGTTTAGTTCAACAATGTAAAGTATAAACTTCGATTATCCGATCACAATATCTTATGGTGAAGGATTACGGTAGTGAAAAGGTTATCAATATTGTGAAAGGATAAGCCTGAAGAGTGAATCAGAATGATTCAGGATCTCTAATACAGAGGGCAAAGTGCCTTACGGTTAATCTTGATCTTGAATTCCAAATTCCAGTTATTCATGAGTCAGGAATGGGTATCTGTCGTAAAATTAACAAAAATAAATTGGAAACTCATGCTCCGGAGACCTTCCGGATCAATTCATCCAATTTAACCTGCCACTGTTCTCCCGACACCATATCTTTCAGTGTAATATAGTTCCCGGTGATCTCGGACTCTCCCGCTAATGCAACATAGTGGATATTCCTTGCATTTGCATAAGCCAGTTGTTTTTTCAGCTTTACCGGATCGGGAAATAGTTCAGCACGAATGCCTTTTTTTCTGATCTTTTCCAGAAGTGTCAGGCAATGTTTTTCCTCCTTTTCTCCAAAATTGGCGAACATCAGGGTCATGGATGATTCTGAGTCATCGGGGAATCCATTGGTTTGGGATAAAACATCGTAAATCCGGTCAGCGCCAAACGAAATACCAACACCCGACACTCCGGGAAGGCCAAATATTCCGGTAAGGTCGTCGTATCTTCCTCCACCCGCAATACTCCCCATCTCAACCTGCGCAGTGAGTACTTCAATAATTGCGCCGGTATAATAATCCAGTCCCCGGGCCAGGGTCAGATCAAGCTCAACGGGGGAATGGGTTGAAAGGGTATTGAGGTAATTGAATATTCCGTAAATTTCTTCCACTCCTTTCGTGCCAATTTTTGATTGTGAAAGGATTTTCTGGAGTTCACTTATTTTGTGTTCAGAATCGCCTTCCAGAAACAGGATGGGTTGAAGTTTATCTATGGCTGATTTCGATACACCTTTGCCTGCCAGTTCCCGGTTTACCAGATCCGGACCGATCTTATCCATTTTATCGATCGCTATGGTAATTTCCATCATCCGCTGGCTTTCCCCAATGGTTTCAGCTATACCGTTCAATATTTTCCGGTTATTAATTTTCATTACAATTTTAATGGCAAGATCCCGGAAGATTTCATCAGTAATTTGAATCAGCTCAATCTCATTCAGCAGAGAGCCACTCCCAATCACATCCACATCACACTGGTAAAACTCCCTGTACCGGCCTTTCTGAGGACGATCGGCTCTCCACACCGGTTGAATCTGGTACCGTTTAAACGGGAAGACAAGTTCATTGCGGTGTTGAACCACGAAACGGGCAAACGGAACGGTCAGATCGTACCGTAATCCTTTTTCGCATACCCTGAAAGATAGTTTTGCTGCACTGTCATGGGTCAGTTCATCCCGTGAGATTCCTGAAAGGAAGTCTCCTGAATTCAGTATCTTATAAATCAGCCGGTCTCCCTCCTCTCCATATTTACCGAGCAGTGTTGACAGGTTCTCCATTGCCGGAGTTTCAATGGGGAGGTAGCCATACCGGGTAAAAACCTTCCGTATGGTATCCAGGATGAAATCTCTTCTCACCACTTCAACCGGTGTGAAATCTCTGGTTCCTTTTGGTATGGAAGGTTTTTCAGTCATGTGGGTAGTGACAAACGAATGCGTGGCAAATTTAAGAAATCAGGATAAAATCCAATGATGCAAAGGATAAAATGTGTAAATACATTTTGTCCTAATTTATAAAATGGATCGACAGGGGATAGGAAAACTCTTCTCCGTTATTTGCCTTTATGCTGCCAAGAATGATAAATATGATGTTGATTATTCCGAGGGCAACGAGAAAAAATATTCCGAT
Source organism: uncultured Rikenellaceae bacterium (assembly GCA_964389685.1). GTDB lineage: Bacteria > Bacteroidota > Bacteroidia > Bacteroidales > VadinHA17. The sequence goes on along the minus strand of CAYMFM010000024.1, from coordinate 43,030 downwards.
AACGATGAAGATCATGAGTGCCGAGACAAACAGATAGATTGTCATAGATATCTGGAAATTCAATGCTTCCTTACCATGCTTATCAACCCATGGATATTCTTGCTTTTTCAGCGACCAGATGATCAGTGGCCCGATGATATTTCCCAGCGGAAAAATAAATCCGGCGAGTGCTGACAGGTGACAGAGCATACCAAAAGTACGTTCATCACTGCTCAATTGTCTAATTTCTACCATAATCCTTTTATATTATTGGGGTTGCAATCATTGATATTCATTGGCAAGGGAATCTACCGGAGTCTTCTGAAATCCTGTTCAAGTAATCCGTCCGGTCGTTTCTCCGAAACGGTATGGTGGTCGAAAAAATAGAGTTTTGAGTCTTCGGTACCAAACAGAGCTTTATAACACCATCCGCTTTTGTTAGTATTCTCAGGGCCCACTTTGTGGACAATAATGGTATTCGGAGCTTTGTTTTCAATGGCTTCCACCACCTCTTCTTCCGATACAAGCCTGACATCATGTGGGTAGGTTGCCTGTATCTTTTTCAGTGTATTGACTTCACCTGCCAGGTCGGCAGAAGTTACCAGGAGAATTTTATCCTTCACCTGGTTTGCATACCTGTTGTAATAACTGAGATTTTTCAGTCCTGCTGCTTTGATATCACTGGCAATCCGGTTTACATGGTCCTGCATGAAGGTAAGCATTATACCCAGCTTGGCAGGGTATCTTGGCTCTTCAACTTTTGAATAGGATAATGGGATAGAACAAAACTCCGGCATTTCACCAATATTTCTCACATCAGCTCCAAGGAGCAGGTTCAGGAAGCTATAATAAACATTCGATTTATCGCGTTCGAAGCTGGTTTGTGTCAGCACCAGGAAGGAGTACGATGAATCGGTTCTTCTCTCTTCAAACTCCTTTAATTCGACAAATTCGTAGGGAGTGATTTTCCAGTGCTGTTCAACGGCTTCTTTGATATAAATATTGAAGTCGGAAAATATATCCGGTTCCAGCACAACCAGGGTTTTCGATTTCTTAAACAGGTTCATATCCCGTTCAGTAGGGAACGGAGCCTGAGAGAAGGCTGCTAAGGATAACAGGCAGAATGATAATAAAAGGTGCGTTTTTTTCATGATGTTGTAGCTATAGATTTAACTATGTGATTATTCAACCGGAATATATACCGGGTTGCGTTCATTGAATTGCCGAATATAAAGGAATTTCCGCTGTTTTTTCTTCCGGTGACTCAACGCCATGTATTCGTCGTGTAATTCCGGATCTCTCATCAGCGACATCTCTACGCTATTTACCGTATATTCCATTACTTTTCCTGAATCGAATTCGAGGATAAACTGACGCATTTCCGTTTTGGAATAGGTATTTGGATAGGATGGGTAATAGTAATTATAATAGCTATACCGGTAATAATAGGGGTCATAATACCTGGTTTCATAGGTAGTGATATTCGCCACAAAATGGCAAATTCCTCCAAATATTGCTATTCGATGGAAATCGCCACCGACCTGGATGTAGAGGATACCATTTCTGGAATACCCCCAGATGTTATCCGTCTTCACTTCCTGCCGGGTCCCGAAATCATCATAATAATAGATCATATCTTTCGTCAGGACTTTTCGAAAGAATTCTTTATCAATCAATTGGACTGGAGTTAGCAATCTGGCTTTGGGGATAGGATCGTTTTTTTTCACCTGATCAAAATTGAGAAATATCCCCTCATCAAACCGGAAGTCATGGGTATATTTAACTATCCTTATTGAGTCCCTTTGCCCAAATGACCATGAACAGATCAGCAAAAAGATTCCGACGGTTATAATTTTCCGAAGAACAACTGTATTCATCACGTCTCGCATTATTGATTCACTCTACACACAAAAACAAAATTAAAATTTTATCCTCAATCCCGGAAACAATTCCTCACTTTGTAACGAAAACAGATAAGATTGATTTTTTTTTCTTACTTTTAGAATGAATAATTGGATCTTCATTTCATACGGATTCAGGCTCAGGATATGGGAACATGGGAAAGAATCTCCAGGTGGTTGTTGTTCGGATTTCAAGATACGCAAGAGAAACGGATAGAGTCCAGGGTACTGCTGATTAATTTCATGAGTGTTTTGTTTGTTATTATAACGCTCTGTTTTGCATTTTTTTTCTTGCTTAATTCAACATTACTCATCGGATCTATCCAGGCACTGTCATCCATTTTCTTTACCCTGAATTTTATCTATTTTATCCGTTCAAAGAATTACTACGGGTATGCCTATGCCTTTGTCACTCTTGTTTCGATTTTATTTGTTGCTTCTATTGCGCTATATGATTTGGGGGCTGAAAGTGGGTTGATTTGGCTCTATTTCATTCCTCCGATTGCATTTTTTCTTCTTGGGAGGAAACCTGGGACGATTTTTTCCATTGTTATTCTTTTCATCGCATCGGTTCTATTATGGACTCCGGAACATCCGATGAACACGCTGCATTATTCCTTACCCTTCAAGATTCATTTCACCGCTGTTTTTCTCCTTCTTCTGATCATTCTTTATGGATATGACAGTGTGCAGAGCACGATCATAAATAAACTAAAAAAAACGAGAGAAATATCGGCAAATGCAAACAGGGCAAAGGAGGAGTTTATTTCAAAGTTATCTCATCAGATCCGCACTCCTCTCAACGATATTGTTGTGCTGGGTGAACTCCTCAATACCGATCGGTTGAATAAAAATCAGAAGGACCTGGTTGAAACGATCATTGCCTCCACCAACAACCTTGTCAATGTGGTAAACAGCATCACAGAAGATTCAGGCATTGAGATCACTTATCAGAAAAAGGAACACTTCAAGTTTGACTTACTATCCACCATAACGAGCATTACGAATCTGATTTCCAGAAAGGCTCCATCGGGTTTTGTGTTGAAACAACCATCCTTTGAGCAGGTTATTCCTTATCTTATGGGGGACCCCATCATTCTGAAGCAAATCCTCCTGTATGTCTTTGACACAATCATTAAGTGTCATCCCGGTGGAGCATTGACAGTGGATATGAAGATCAACCATGAGAGGGAGAGTGATAAGTCGGTTGAACTGAAGTTTGACATATCGGTTACTCCCAAACTCTTGATTCAGATGCCAAAAGAGGAAACGGGATCACAGGCAGGTATGGAAGGAGTATTACGTGAAGCTGCCGATAAATTTGACATCTCCATGACACGGAAGTTAATTGAAGAGAAGGGGGGAGAGTTGGTGTATGACTGCTATGAGGAATTTTCACGGTTCTCATTCACCATTCCTTTTGACAAGCCCCCTATGGATGAGACTATTCCGGTAACCAGGGAGAAGGTTGTTTCCATAGATAAGTTTAAGAAACCACTAAAAATAGAGCTTAAGCAATCCAATTTACTATTGGTAGAGGATAATCTGATCAATCAGAAAATTGTTGTATTGAGTTTGAAAGAACTGGTCCGGAATATTGACCTTGCCAGGGATGGGAAAGAGGCTCTGGAAAAATTTGGTACTTCAAAATATGATATCATCCTGATGGATATTCAGATGCCGGTGATGGATGGGATCGTTGCGACCAAAAAGATCAGAGAGATTGAGGCAAGCACCAACTCACACACCCCCATCATTGCTATCACTGCCAATGCCATGCTTGGTGACAGAGAGACCTGTCTGTCAGCTGGCATGGATGATTACATCAGTAAGCCGATCCAGATCGAAGAGCTGGTTCAGAAAATCAAGATTTTACTTACCTGATCTGGATTTACCCAGCGGCTTTATTCCGATGATCAGTATATCATCCACCTGGTCAAGATTTCCCATCCACCCCTCAATGCTTTCTTCCAGGAATGCTTTTTGATCTTTCATCTTCAACGGGTGGATGGTAAGCAGCAGGTGCCTGAATCTCCGGTACATAAATTTTTTACCCTGGGGGCCGCCAAACTGGTCAGCATATCCATCCGAGAATATATAGATCACATCATCTTTCTCCAGGGGAATCACATGATTGGTGAAGGAAGGGAGTTGATGTCCTTCCGATATACCAACCGACATCCGGTCACCCCGGATTTCGGTCAGTGTATTATCCCTGAGCAAATAGAGGGGATTAAAAGCGCCGGCGAATTGTAACATTCCTTCCTTCCTGTCGATCACACAAAAGGCGATATCCATCCCATCGCGTAAAGTTATATCCTCCTCCTCTTTACTGAAGGTCACTTCGATCGCTTTACTGAGAATAGTAAGGATCTCTGCCGGTTGTTCTATTCCCTGATCATTGATGATCTTATCGAGAATTTCGAAACCGATTAATGACATAAACGCTCCGGGCACACCGTGTCCTGTGCAGTCCACAGCCGTAACAAACACTTTGTCCTGTTTTTCGTTGATCCAGTAGAAATCGCCACTCACAATATCTTTCGGGCGATAGAACACAAATGATTCAGAGAGCAGTTTACTGAAATAGGAATGGGGGGGTAACAGGGCTTCCTGAATTTTCTTTGCATAATTGATGCTATCGGTTATGTTTTTATTTTTAATGGACAACTCTTCTTTTTGCCGTTCGATTTCGAGTGATGCCTTCTGTTTTTCCTGCAGAATCCTGTTTGCTTTTCTCAAATGGGAAGTGCGGATGTGTATGAACAGATAGATTAATACAAGGATGGATGTCAGATAAAAGCAATATGCTACTTTTGAATTCCAGAATGCACTTTTAATCGTAATATGAAGGGTGATCTCCTCTTCGTTCCATACCAGGTCGTCATTTGTTCCTTTCACCCTGAAAATATAGTTACCGGCATCAAGATTCGAATAGACCGCTCTTCGCTCTGTTGTCTGGGGTTGCCATGTCTCTTCCAGTCCCTCCAGGTAAAACTGATACTGGTTTTTATACGGGTTTGTATATTCGAGAGCAGCAAATTCAACGGCAAACATATTGGTTTCCCGGGTTTTAATAACCACCTTCTCCCCTTCGACTGGTATCTCTTCCCAACCATTCGCTGACAGGTACTCAAAGGAAGTTAAGACCAGAGCGGGAGGATAGGGATTTATTTGTATTGAATCAGGATAGAAGGAGTTAAAACCCTCAATGCCTCCGAAAAAGAATTCACCCCGGTTGCTTTTATAATAGGCTCCGATATTGAATTCCAGGCTCTGTATACCATCAGAAGTATCGAATGCATAGATCTCTTCTGTCCGTGTATTGAATTTCACCAGACCACGGTTGGTGCTTATCCATAGATTCTGGTTATTGTCTTCAAGTATTGCATAGATCAAGTCATTGGGTAATCCGCTCTTTTCAGTGTATATTGTAAACTGTTCAGTCTGCTTATCAAAACGGTTTAATCCCGAACCGGTTCCTATCCATAAATATCCATCCGTCCCCTCATGGATATAGTAGACATAGTTATTACTGATTCCAACGGGTATACCAATGTTGTCATTCTGATAGGATGAGAAGCTATTGTTTACGGGATCATACCGGTTCAATCCTTGTCGTGTACCGATCCAGAAAATCCGGTCTTTATCCTGGCAGGTAAAATATACAAAATTGTTACTCAGGGAATTAGGGTTCCCGGGGCTATGTATGAATTTGACGATTCTCCCGGTGCTCTTATCGTAAGAGATCCACCCTTCTGACGTGGAAAACCAAAGGATTCCCGAGGGATCCTCGTATATATGATTAACATACATTCGATCAAACTCCTCACAACCCGGTATATTTGCATATTCCGAAAACGGGATGAATCCACCATGAACTTCCCGATAGATGTTAACCCCATTTTCGGTTCCCACCCAGATTACACCCTCTCTATCCCGGGTAATGGAGGAGATAACATTATCACTAATACGGGATCTGTCATTCTGGTTTTCATTAAAATAGCGGATAACATCATTCCTGTTTCTGTCATACAGCACCAGGCCTGCTCCCCATGTCCCCAGCCACATTAACCCTTCCGGTCCTTCAAAGATTGCCGTTATTCCGTTACTGCTAAAGTCCGGATCATTGGGTGATTGGTTCCGGTAAAGGTTAAATTTTTCTCCTTTTTTATCGTACTTAAACAATCCCTGGCTTCCACCTGCCCAGATAATCTCCGAGCGATCTTTAATAAAGGTTGAAAAGGAGAAATATCCACCGATCTGGGCTCTGGTAATCATTTTTTCGAAATAGGTAAATTTCCCGTTTGCCTCATTGAAAAAAAATATCCCTGAACTTGTTCCTACCCAGAATATTCCGGTTGGATCATGGTAAAGGCCCTGTATGAGAACATCTTCATTATTTTCCGCCGAAATATAAAACCGCTGGAACGTGCTGTCCTCCGGATTGAACTTATGAATGCAGCTGGTTGTTCCAATCCATAACTGGTTCTTATGATCTTCCATTATGGAATAGATATAGTCACCGGCAAGGCTTGCGGGAGATCCCGGTTCATGTAGAAACCGGTGGTACTGATTCCGTGCCGGATCAAACAGGTAGAGGCCTTGATTTGTTCCGGTCCAGATTCTCCCAAGATGATCTTGAATCATTGGAAAGATATAATCAATTGGAGGGGAGAATGGATCAACCGAAAAAATATCATAGCGCTCAACCTCTCCTTTCGCCGGGTCAAGTTTCTCCAGAAACTGACCTGTTTTCACCCACACAGCACCGGTCGAATCAACAAGTGTTTGATAAACGGGACCTGCACTAATTGATTTTGGGTTGGATGGGGTATGGTAGAGATTTTCAAAAATTCCCCGTTTCCGGTCGTATTTACTCAACCCGTTTTCTGTTCCAATCCATAAGTTACCTGCCTGATCCTCGGAGATTGAATTAATGGTATTTTCGCCTATTGAGCTGGTATCGTAGAGTTCATGCCGGAAGATCTTGAAATCATAGCCATCATACCGGTTCAGTCCGTCCTGTGTGCCAATCCAAAGAAATCCTTTCACATCCTGGTGAATACACCTGACCCAACTCTGTGACAATCCCTGATCAATTGAAAACTGATTGATATCCTGTGCAAAAAGGCTTATCTCGGTCACAAAAAGGTGTGAAACGAAAAGTAACAGCAGAGATATTTTACATTTCACCGGCATCAAAGGTCAATTGGTGATGGTTAGGGTACAACGGTTAATTTACATAAAATAACGAAAAAAAAAGGCTGTATCAAAGCCCTTTTCGATACAGCCCCTTGTAAAATCAAGTCGCTTTATTTTCCTGAAGCGATATCTTCCAGCATAGCTGTAGTGAGGGATTTGGGTCTTTCGATCGGATACCCAAGGGCACGATCCCAAACAATATTTGAAAGGACACCAATTGAACGGCCTATACCGAACAACACGGTATAGAAATCATACTCTCTCACTCCATAATACCATTGGATAACGCCGGATTGTGCATCCACGTTAGGCCATGGATTCTTTGCTTTACCATGTTCCTGTAGGATATCGGGAACAACTTCATACAGTGTACTAACATACTTGAATATCTTATCATCGGGGAGGTGTTTCAGGCAGAATTCGCGCTGAGCGGTATAGCGTGGATCTGTTTTCCTCAACACGGCGTGGCCATATCCTGGAATAACCTGTCCTGAATTGAGGGTATCCCAAACAAACTGTTTCATCTCCTCTTTATCGGGTACCTTACCACCCATTTTATCCATCACGCCCTGAATCCATCTGAGCACTTCCTCATTTGCCAATCCATGCAATGGGCCGGCTAATCCGTTGATCATAGCAGATACTGCAAAGTATGAATCGGATAATGCACTGGCAACGAGGTGTCCGGCGTGAGCACTAACATTTCCGCTTTCGTGATCGCTGTGCAGGATAAAATACAACCTGCTCAGGTCATCGTACGGTTTATCAATTCCCATCATATGAGCAAAATTTCCACCCCAGTCAATTTTCGGATCGGGCGGTATAATGCTATCCCTGTACTTTTTACGATAGATATAAGCACCTATTTCAGGCAGTTTAGCCAGGAGATTCATGGCATCTTCATAGGTTGGATCCCAATATTCCATCTTACTGATACCCGCTTTATACTGTTTTACAAATAACGATTCCTTCTGCATGGAAAGGAGGGCTGTTGAAAACATAACCATAGGGTGTGAATCTTTCGGCAATGCATTAATGACATCGAATACATAGGAAGGGACCTTTCTTCTTTCGGTAAACTCTTCCGCAATCTCCTCGACCTCATTTTGGGTTGGCAAATCACCGGTGAGGAGGAGGTAAATGAATCCCTCCACATAGGGAGCTTCTACTCCGGGTGGTTTTGGAAGTTTTTCAAGTACCTCTGGAATGGTGTATCCCCTGAACCGGATTCCCTCGAAAGGATCCAGGTAGGATATATCCGTTACAAGGCACTTTACTCCTCTCATTCCGCCGATAGCCTGTGCAATAGTAACATCGCCCAATTTTACATCTCCGTGTTCTTTAAGCAGTTTGACCGTTCTGGGCCTCCAGCCTTCAATTTTCTGTGCAAGTTTCTTTTTAAGTTCCGACATGTTTTTTCTATTTTATATTTTAGACAATTTCTTAAGCTACTAAAAGTAGCAAGATTTGGCTTAAAATCCTAAGCAAATAGTATATTCAACAACATACTGAAAAAAAAGGGGTTGTTGATCAACCCCTTCCCAGTTCGTGAATGCGGTTATCTTTTCAGAAACCTGAAGTCCTTTCCGATAAATTTTGCAGCGTTGCCCAATGATTCTTCGATACGAAGCAGCTGGTTATATTTTGCGATGCGGTCTGAGCGGGAAGCCGATCCTGTTTTGATCTGACCCGTGTTCAGAGCCACTGCCAGTTCTGCAATGGTAACATCTTCTGTTTCTCCTGAACGGTGACTGATGACCGAGGTAAACGAGTTGGCATGTGCAAGCTGAACTGCATTGATTGTTTCTGTGAGCGTACCGATCTGATTTACTTTGATCAGGATAGAGTTTGCCACTTTCTCTTCGATGCCTCTGCTAAGTCTTTTCACATTGGTCACAAAGAGGTCATCGCCAACGATCTGTACACGGTCACCGATTGCTTTTGTCAATGCCTGGAATCCTGCCCAGTCATCTTCATGCAATCCGTCTTCAACAGAGATGATCGGGTATTTTGAAGTCCATTCCTTCCAATATTCAACCATTTCGTCTGATGATCTGTCTTCACCCGTGGATTGGAAATGGTACACTTTTTTCTTTTCGTCGTAAAATTCGGAGGCTGCGGGATCGAGGGCGATCCAGATATCTTCTCCGGGTTTAAATCCTGCTTTTCCGATGGCTTCAAGGACTACTTCAATTGCCTCTTCGTTGGATCCGAGATTTGGGGCAAAACCTCCTTCGTCCCCCACATTTGTAGAGTGGCCTTTGGATTTGAGCACGGATTTCAGATTATGAAAAACCTCCACTCCCATGCGCAGGGCTTCGCTAAAGGATGTCGCTCCAACAGGCATGACCATGAATTCCTGAATGTCAATTTTATTATCAGCATGTGAACCGCCATTGAGGATATTCATCATCGGGATAGGCAGTGTATTGGCATTTACACCTCCGATGTACCGGAAGAGTGGTTGTCCACTTTCCAGTGCTGCTGCTCTGGCGACAGCCAGTGATACTCCGATGGTTGCGTTAGCGCCCAGGTTGGATTTATTATCCGTTCCGTCGAGTTCAATCATAGCAGCATCAATGAGGCTCTGTTCGGATACGAAGAATCCTTTCAGCTCCTCATTGAGGATGGTATTGACATTATTAACGGCTTTGAGAACGCCTTTCCCCAAAAATCTTCCCTTATCACCATCTCTAAGTTCCACTGCTTCATGCACACCGGTTGAAGCTCCTGAGGGGACAGCTGCTCTTCCGAGAAAACCTTCATCGGTAATAACATCCACTTCGATGGTTGGATTACCCCGGGAATCGAGGATCTGTCTTGCCCGAATTTCTGAAATTTGTCCCATGTTTTCAGGTTTTTATGGTTATTTTTTCTGTTTCTCGTCTGAATCTTCCGGTTTCTTTTCTTCCTCCTCTTCAACAGCCTCATCTTTCGGTTCAGTGGCCGGTGTTTCGTCCTGATCTACAGCCGTGCTTTCTTCAGCCTCTGCTACCGGTTCTTCTTTTTCAAGCTCTGTCTGCTTAGTTTCTTCATCCAGCTGTTCCGGGGTTGTTTCTTCAGCAACTGTTTCGACAGCTGTTTCCGAAGGTTTTTTCTTGCCGCCGCGTCTTCTTTTTCTTGCTTTGGTTTTGGTCTCTTCAGCAGCAGAAAGCATATTTTCATTGAAATCCACCAGTTCAATGATACACATATCGGCATTATCGCCCAGGCGATTTCCGATTTTCAGTATCCGGGTATATCCTCCCGGCCGATCGGCTATTTTCGGAGATACTTCACGGAACAATTCCGAGACGGCTTCCTTATCCTTAAGGTAACGAAAAACCATCCGCCGCGAGTGTGTTGAATCCTCTTTGGATTTCGTGATCAAAGGTTCGACGTATGTACGCAACGCCTTGGCTTTTGCAGTGGTTGTTTCTATCCTCTTATGCAATATCAGTGATGATGCCATATTGGCAAACATTGCTTTTCGGTGTGCGTTTTTCCTGCTTAACTGATTAAATCCTTTTCTATGTCGCATCGTTAATTAACTCCGTTACCAAATGATTCTCAACATTATTCTTTATCCAGTTTAAATTTACTTGTATCCATTCCAAAGTTAAGGTTCAAAGATTCAAGCAGGTCATCCAATTCGGTGAGTGATTTCTTTCCGAAGTTACGGAATTTCAGGAGGTCATTCTTATTAAATTTCACCAGATCTCCAAGTGTTTCCACTTCAGCTGCTTTCAGGCAGTTGAGTGCCCGAACTGAAAGGTCAAGGTCGACCAGTTTTGTTTTCAGCAGCTGTCTCATGTGTAACACCTCTTCATCGAACTCTTCGTTGGCGAATTTCTCATCTGAATCGAGGGTAATTTTCTCGTCGGAGAAAAGCATGAAGTGATAGATGAGAATTTTCGCTGCTTCTTTCAGGGCATCTTTGGGATGAATGGAGCCATCGGTAATGATTTCAAGTATCAGTTTTTCGTAATCGGTTTTTTGTTCAACCCGGAAATTATCGATTGAATATTTAACATTCCTGATGGGTGTAAAGATCGAGTCAACTGCAATGAGTCCAAATTCCTCTTCCTCAGGTCTGTTTTCTTCAGCGGGGACATACCCTCTTCCTTTTGATATCTGGATTTCCATTTGAAGTTTGACATCGGGTTCCATACGGCAGATCACCAGGTCCGGGTTCAACACCTCAAAGCTGTTGAGGAATTTCGAAAGGTCACCGGCTTTGAATTCCGTTTGTCCGCTAATGGTAACATTAAGTTTTTCGTTCTCAACTTCTTCGATTTGTTTTTTAAACCGTATCTGTTTGAGGTTAAGGATAATCTCGGTAACATCTTCGATCACTCCTTTGATAGTAGAAAATTCGTGGTCTATACCCTCAACCTTAACTGTAGTAATTGCATATCCTTCGAGGGAGGAAAGCAGAATCCTTCTCAGGGCATTTCCAACGGTAATACCATAGCCAGGTTCTAAAGGCCTGAATTCAAATTTTCCAACGGTTTCGGATGATTCAACCATTATCACCTTATCGGGCTTTTGAAATGCTAGGATGGTCATAAATTATTATTTAGAATATAATTCAACAATTAATTGCTCCTTGATATTTTCCGGGATCTCTTCCCGTTCCGGAAGGTTAAGGAATTTACCGGCCATTTTATCGTTGTCCCATTCCAGCCAGGAGACACCGGTATGTTGAGCTGAATCCAGCAAGGATGTGATTATCTCCAGCGATTTTGATTTCTCTCTGACACCAACAATATCTCCGGGTTTTACGGTATAGGAAGGTATATTAACCACTTTATCATTCACCAGGATATGACGATGTGAGACGAGTTGACGGGCACCATTTCTTGTTGGAGCAATCCCGAGCCTGTACACCACGTTATCGAGGCGGGACTCAAGCAATTGGAGCAACACTTCACCGGTAATACCTTTACTGCCTGAAGCCTTTTTAAAGAGGTTTGAGAACTGTCTCTCCAGCACACCATAGGTATATTTTGCTTTTTGTTTCTCCTTCAGCTGAATTCCGTATTCAGATAGTTTTTTCCTTCGTTTGTTCATTCCATGGTGACCCGGAGGATAATTTTTCCGCTCAAAATATTTGTCCGGTCCGAAAATCGGGTCTCCGAATTTTCTTGCAATTTTTGTACTTGGTCCGATATATCTTGCCATTTAACCGTTTATTTTTCTCTCAAGTAAATAATCTACTGGTTGTTTAATCTTTCGTTTTTCGTGTTATACTCTTCTCCGGTTAGGGGGTCTGCATCCGTTATGCGGCAGGGGTGTAACATCGATTATTTCCATCACCTCAATTCCGTTGGAATGGATGGTTCTGATGGCTGACTCCCGTCCTGACCCCGGGCCTTTGACAAACACTTTCACTTTTCTTAATCCAAGGTCGTATGCAGTTTTAGTGCACTCCTCGGCTGCCATCTGCGCTGCATAGGGTGTATTTTTCTTGGATCCTCTAAATCCTATTTTCCCCGCGGATGCCCAGGAGATCACCTGTCCGGAATTATTGGTCAGTGAGATGATGATGTTGTTAAAGGAAGCATGAATATGGGCTTGACCTGTCGGTTCAACCTTCACCACCTTTTTTCTTGATGATCCTGTCTTCTTAGCCATAATTCAACTCCTATTTAGTCGCTTTCTTTTTGTTTGCAATGGTTTTTCTTCTCCCTTTCCGTGTCCGGGCGTTATTTTTGGTACCCTGTCCACGAACGGGCATACCGGTTCTGTGCCGGATTCCACGGTAACAACCGATATCCATTAACCGTTTAATATTCATCTGGACTTCCGACCGCAATTCTCCTTCCAGTTTGAAGTTATCATTCAGGATTTTCCGGATCTTATTGACATGTTCATCGGTCCAGTCTTTCACTTTAATATCTTTATCAATTCCCGCTTCCTCGAGAATTTTAGCGGCGGAACTTTGTCCGATACCATAGATATAGGTAAGTCCTATTTCGCCTCTTTTGTTTTTTGGGAGATCAACACCTACTATTCGTGCCATAGCTCATTTTTAAAATAAAGTGCAAAGTTATACAATTTATCCCTGTCGCTGCTTATACTTCGGATTTTTTTTATTTATCACGTACAGGCGTCCTTTCCTTCTAACTATCTTACAGTCAGAACTTCTTTTTTTGACTGATGCTCTTACTTTCATAATCTGAACAATTCTGTTATTTATATCTGAATGTGATTCTTCCTTTGGACAGGTCATAGGGAGACATCTCCACTTTTACTTTATCTCCGGGAAGGATTTTAATATAATGCATCCTCATCTTGCCGGAAATATGTGCGGTAATGACATGTCCATTTTCAAGTTCCACCCGAAACATTGCATTTGACAAGGCTTCGATGATGGTTCCATCCTGCTCAATTGAGGGTATTTTTGCCATATTGAGATCTTCTTAATTATTCAATATATCATCAATAAAATCAAATGTTGACAGGACATCGGCTTTTTCTCTGTCGACAGCCACGGCATATTCGAAATGAGCCGAGGGTCTGCTGTCAACCGTTTTGATGGTCCAGCCATCGTTATCCTGAACAATGTTTCGCAATCCCAGGTTAATCATAGGTTCGATACAGATTACCAATCCTTTAACCAACTTTATACCCTGGCCTCTTTTGCCATAATTGGGTACTTCGGGTGGTTCGTGCAATTTTTTTCCCAGTCCATGCCCTACCATTTCTCTCACCACTGAGAATCCTCCGCTTTCAGCGTGATTTTGGACTGCATATCCGATATCTCCGAGCCGTTTACCTTCTACCGCATTTTCAACCCCTTTTTCCAGTGCTTCCCTGGTATATCTCAGCAGTCTGGCGACATCATCATCAAGGTCACCTACCGGGAAAGTAAAGGCTGTATCGCCATAATAGTCATTGAGTATCACTCCACAATCAATGGACAAAACATCACCTTTCTTCAACTGATAAGAAGAGGGTATACCGTGCACCACCTGTTCATTGACCGATGTACAGAGTGTATTTGGGAAACCATTATACCCTTTGAATCCGGGGATACCGTTGTGGTCCCGAATAAATGCTTCGGCCACCCTGTCGAGGGAAAGGGTAGTTATTCCTGGTTTGATCAATTTTGCCATTTCGGCAAGTGTTCTGGAAACCAGAATATTGCTTTCCCTCAATCGTTCAATTTCCTCCTCTGTCTTAATCAGTATCATCAAAAAACCAGATTCCAAATATTATATAGCAGCAGCACTACCTGCTCTTCCTTTAATCCTTCCGGATTTCATCAATCCGTCGTAATGGCGCATTAGCAGGTGGCTTTCAATTTGTTGCAAGGTATCAAGAACCACACCCACCAGAATGAGAAGGGACGTACCGCCATAGAACTGTCCAAATTGACCGGTTACTCCCAGGTTCACCGCAAAAGTTGGCAGTATGGCAACGATAGCCAGGAAGATTGATCCCGGAAGGGTTATCCTGGACATGATGTTATCAAGAAACTCAACGGTTTTTCTTCCCGGCTTGACACCCGGAATAAATCCTCCGTTCTTTTTCATATCCTCTGCCATCTGCGTTGGATTGATGGTAATTGCGGTATAGAAGTAGGTAAATAGAATGATCAAAATTGCGAATACCAGGCTATACCAGAACCCATACATGTTTGAAAATGCAGCAGCAAAGCCGGACATATTTTCACTGGCATATCCAATGATAACGAGCGGCAGCATCATGATTGCCTGAGCAAAAATAATTGGCATTACGCCTGCTGCATTAACTTTCAGGGGAATATATTGTCTTACTCCCCCGTATTGTTTATTCCCTACAATTCGTTTAGCATACTGAACCGGGATTCTCCTTGTTCCCTGGACCAACAGGATGGTACCCAGTATAATGATAAAGAGGAATACCATTTCGAGAAGGAATGCCACCAATCCTCCGGCACCTTCAAGCCGGGAGCCAAATTCTGCTGTCAGTGCGAAGGGTAATCGTGCGATAATTCCAATCATGATTATCAGTGAGATCCCGTTACCGATTCCTTTATCGGTAATTTTTTCACCCAGCCACATGACAAACATTGTTCCTGAGGTAAGTATGATCACAGAGGAGATAGTAAAGAATGTTCCTCTCATCACAAATGCCGTAGCGGGCAACTGGGCATGAAGGTTTGCGAGGTATCCCGGTGCCTGGAGAAACAAAATACCCACGGTAAGGTATCGGGTGATCTGGTTTATTTTCCTTCGTCCGCTCTCTCCCTCTTTCTGGAGTCTCTGGAAATAGGGAACTGCAATACCCAGGAGCTGTACAACAATGGAAGCTGAGATGTAGGGCATGATCCCGAGTGCGAAGACGGATGCCTGGGAGAAAGCACCTCCGGAGAACATGTCGAGCAAGCTCAACAATCCCTGTGATGTTTGTTGCTGAAGCTGGCCGAGCTGCGAAGGGTCAACACCAGGGAGTGTAATGTATTTACCCAACCGGTAGATCAGGAGAATTCCCAGGGTATAGAAGATCCTGTTTCGCAGGTCTTCAATTTTAAAAATGTTTTTTATGGTTTCAATAAACGATTTCATTCATCTTATATTTTTACGGCTGTTCCTTCCTTCGCCTCAATTGCTTCTATAGCGGATTTGGAAAAGGCGTGTGCCTCGACTTCCAGTTTAAGTGTCAACTCTCCCTTGCCCAATATTTTAACGAGTCTGTTTTTAGAAATTAATCCGGCATCGATCAATGTTTTAATATCAATTTTTTTCAATCCTTTTGTCTCAGCAAGTTTCTGAATGGTATCAATGTTTATTGCTTTGTACTCTGTCCGGTTGATATTTTTAAAACCGTATTTGGGAACCCTGCGATGCAGTGGCATCTGGCCGCCTTCAAATCCCAGTTTTTTGGAGTATCCGGACCTGGATTTCTGGCCTTTATTACCACGTGTAGCGGTTCCCCCTTTACCGGAGCCTTCGCCTCTTCCGATTCGTTTCACCTTTTTTACGGATCCTTTTGCTGGTTTTAAGTTACTTAAATCCATGTCTTCTGAATAAATTGTATAATTACTTCAACTCTTCAACCTTTATAAGGTGTTTCACCTTATTCACCATTCCCAGGATCTGGGGGGAGGCTTCCACCTCAACCGAGCCATTGATCTTTTTTAGACCAAGGGCTTCAAGCGTTCTTTTCTGTCGTTTTGAACTCCCTATTTTACTTTTCACCTGGGTTACCCTGATTTTCGGCATAATCAAAATTTTTAACCGTTAAAAACTTGTTCAACAGAGACTCCGCGTTGTTGTGATACAGTGGATACATCACGCAGTTCCAGCAATGCAGCAAATGTTGCCTTCACGAGGTTATGCGGGTTGGATGATCCTTTTGATTTTGCCAGGACATTGACTATTCCGACACTTTCCAACACGGCGCGCATTGCTCCGCCAGCCTTAACGCCTGTACCTTCCGAGGCCGGTTTAAGAAACACGCGTGCTCCACCATATTTAGCGGTCTGCTCATGAGGAATTGTTCCTTTATAGACCGGCACTTTGAACAGATTTTTCTTTGCATCTTCCACCCCTTTTGCAATGGCAGTGGTTACTTCATTGGCTTTCCCCAATCCATATCCGACAATTCCATCTTCATTGCCAACAACAACAATTGCGGAGAAGCTAAAGGTTCTTCCACCTTTTGTCACTTTTGTAACCCTCTGAATACTAACCAATCTATCCTTTAGTTCCAGATCGCTCGTTTTTACTTTACGAATACCGTTTGACATAATATCTTAAAATTTTAGACCGCCTTCTCTTGCGGCTTCGGCTAATGATTTTACTCTTCCATGATAGAGGTATCCTCCCCTATCGAAAACAACATCAGAAATTCCCGCTTTCAATGATTTTTCAGCGATCAGTTTTCCAACCAACCGGGCCTGTTCAGTTTTTGTTATTCCCTTTTTTTCGGCGACCGGTTTCTCGAGCGAAGAGGCTGATGCCAGGGTTTTTCCCTCCAGGTCATTGATTACCTGGGCATAGATCTGCTTGTTGCTTCGAAAAACACTCAACCGGGGATGATCAGTATTTCCGGAGATTTTTTTCC
This sequence comes from uncultured Rikenellaceae bacterium, assembly GCA_964389685.1. Classification (GTDB taxonomy): domain Bacteria; phylum Bacteroidota; class Bacteroidia; order Bacteroidales; family VadinHA17. Next base: position 25,910 of record CAYMFM010000024.1, on the reverse strand, counting down.
TGATTCTTTTTCTGATCCTGTTTCTTCTCTCTAATTTCGTTAATGTCATAATTTTCAAATCGATGGATTAAACGCTTGCAGCTTTTCCTGCTTTTCTTCTAATGTGTTCACCAACATATTTTACTCCCTTTCCTTTATAGGGTTCAGGTGGCCTGAATGAACGGATCTTGGATGCTATGTGTCCAAGCAATTGTTTATCGATGCTGGTCAAGGTGATCACAGGATTGCTTCTCCTTTCGGTTTTTGTTTCAACTTTCACTTCCGGAGGTAATTCGATGACGATATCGTGTGAAAAGCCCAGTGACATTTCAAGCATTTGTCCTTTTGCTTCGGCTCTAAAGCCCACCCCTACCAGTTCCTGTTGGATAGTATATCCTTGAGAGACCCCGATTACCATATTGTTTATCAATGATCTGTAAAGGCCATGTAATGATTTATGGCGTTTTATATCAGATGGCCGCTCCAATTTACACTTGTTCCCTTCTACCGCTACTTTAATTTCCCGGTCAACCAGCTGGCTCAGTTCACCCAGTGGTCCTTTAACGGTTACCAGGTTCTTATCATTTACAGAGATGGTAACTCCTTCCGGTATTTCAATGGGTAGATTTCCTATACGTGACATATCCTATATCCTCCAACGGTTAATGTACATAACACAATACTTCACCACCAATTTGTAAGGTTCTTGCTTCTTTATCTGTCATCACACCCCGGGAAGTTGAAAGGATAGCAATGCCTAAACCGTTCAACACCCTGGGGAGATTATCTGCTCCGGCATATTTACGTAAGCCTGGTCTGCTGATCCGTTTCATTGATTTGATTGCCGGCATCTTTGTTTGCGGATGATATTTCAACGCTATTCTGATCTTCCCTTGCAGGTCGTTCTCTTCAAATTTATAGCTCAGTATATACCCCTTTTCATAAAGAATTTTGGTTATCTCTTTTTTCAGGTTTGATGCCGGAATTTCCACAACCTTATGCTTTGCCATAATTGCATTTCTGACTCGCGTTAAATAATCTGCAATAGGGTCTGTCATTTCTAACTGTTTTGAATTAATTTTCCGATCAACTATTTCTTAACGATTCAACGATTCCGTTTACCAACTTGCCTTTTTAATTCCCGGAATCAGTCCGGCAGAAGCCATCTCCCTGAAGGTAATCCTGCTCAATCCGAACTGCCGCATATAGCCTTTTGGTCTGCCTGTAATTTTACAGCGATTATGCAGTCGGTTAGAATTGGAATTACGCGGCAAACGGCTGAGTCCGACATAATCTCCTTCTGCCTTCAGCCTGGCTCTTTTATCCTTATATTGATTCACCATCCTGAGGCGTTTCACCTCCCGTGCTTTCATTGATTCTTTTGCCATATTAACTAACTTTTTGTGCTTTAAAGGGTAATCCAAATTCCCTCAACAGGGCAAATCCCTCTTCATCTGTCTTTGCGTTTGTGACAAAGGTAATTTGAAGTCCCATTATTTTATTCATTTTATCAATATCGATCTCCGGAAAAATGATTTGTTCGGTAATACCGAGGGTATAATTTCCTCTTCCATCCAGTTTGCTATTCACTCCTTTAAAGTCTCTGATCCTTGGAAGAGCGACATTTATCAGGCGTTCAAGGAATTCATACATTTTGTCAGACCGCAATGTAACGGTTACACCGATCGGCATTTTCTTTCTCAATTTGAAGTTTGCGATATCTTTGGACGACACGGTTTGCATTGCTTTCTGTCCGGTGATAGTTGTTAATTCTTCCACACCGATATCAACCAGTTTCTTATCAGCGACAGCCTGTCCGATTCCCTGATTTATCACAATCTTCTGAAGTCGGGGAACCTGCATTACTGACCGGTAATTGAATTCCTTTTTCAACGCAGGGATAATTTTTTCCTTATACTGTATCTTTAAAGCTGGCACGTAATCCATTACTTAATCTCCTCTCCTGATTTTTTAGCATAACGCACTAATTTGTTCTTATCATTTACTCTTCTTCCAACACGTGTAGGTTTTCCGGAGGAAGGATCCACCGGGAGCAGGTTGGAGAGATGAATATAAGTCTCCTTTTTAATGATTCCTCCCTGGGGGTTTTGTGCATTGGGTTTGGTGTGTTTTAAAACCATATTCACACCTTCCACAATGGCTCTGTTTTCATGAACGGATACTTCGAGCACTCGTCCCTGTTGTCCCTTATATTCTCCGGAAATCACGATGACAGCATCACCCTTTCTAATATGTCTTTTTTTACTCATTCAACAAAATTTTGAAATTACAGCACTTCCGGTGCCAATGATATGATTTTCATATAGCGATCGCGTAATTCTCTTGGAACTGGTCCAAAGATTCGTGTTCCCCTGATTTCGTCCAGGTTATTTAACAGGACCACAGCATTATCATCGAAACGGATATAGGAGCCATCCGTTCTTCGGATTTCTTTTTTAGTCCTCACCACCACTGCTTTGCTAACCATTCCTTTTTTTGCTTCACCGGAGGGCATAGCCGATTTTACGGTTACGACAATCTTATCACCCACCGAAGCGTACCGTTTACCTGTTCCACCCAGGACACGGATACACAGCACTTCTTTTGCTCCACTGTTGTCAGCTACTGCCAGTTTGCTTTCTTGCTGTATCATGACTATTTAGCTCTTTCAATGATTTGCACTAACCGCCAGCTTTTATTTTTACTCAACGGTCTGGTTTCCATTATTTTCACTGTATCTCCAACGTTGCAGGAATTTTCTTCATCATGGACAAAGAAGCGAGTTGTTTTATTCACAAATTTACCATAGATGGGGTGTTTCACTTTTCGTTTCACAGCAACGACAATTGATTTTTGCATGTTGTTGCTCACCACGATTCCTGTTCGTTCTTTCCGTATATTTCTATTTTCCATCTTGGAGATTAACTTTTGATTTGTTCATTCATTTTTTTCTGGTGTAGTATGGTCTTCAGTCTGGCTACATTCCTGCGGCTCTCCTTAATTTTCATGGGATTATCCAGGGGAGAAATAGCATGATTCAGCTTTTGCTTTACCAGGAAAAGTTTTTCATTATCAAGTCTCTCTTCAATCTCCTTAATGGAGAGTTCTTTGATCTCGGATGTTTTCATGATTAACTGGATTTATAGACAAAGTCACGTCTGACGACAAATTTTGTAGTTATGGGCAATTTCTGGGCAGCAAGACGCAATGCTTCTTTAGCAACTTCAAACGGTACGCCTTCGGCTTCGAGAATAATTCGTCCGGGAGTAACGGGAGCAACGAATGCTTCCGGGGCTCCTTTCCCTTTTCCCATTCTTACTTCAGCTGGTTTTTTGGTAATGGGTTTATCGGGGAATATCCTGATCCAGATCTGTCCTTCACGTTTCATATGACGTGTCACGGCTTGTCGTGCAGCTTCAATTTGCCGACCGGTTATCCAAGCCTCTTCAAGGGCTTTAATCCCAAAGGAGCCAAAAGCCAACTGGTTCCCTCTTTGGGAGTTTCCCTTCATTTTTCCCTTTTGCTGTCTCCTGTATTTTGTTTTTTTCGGCTGTAACATCAGTTATCGGTATTACGGTTTCACCTTCAACGATTCACCAAATTATTTTCTTCTTTTTTTAAATCCTTTTGTTTTGGCACTTTTAGCGCCGATATTTGGAGAGAGGTCTCTTTTCCCATACACTTCTCCATTGCATATCCACACTTTAATACCAATAAGGCCCACCTTTGTGAGTGCTTCGGCCAGTGCATAATCGATATCCGCACGAAAGGTATGGAGTGGTATTCTGCCATCCTTATAGGTTTCGTTACGGGCCATTTCAGCTCCTCCCAAACGTCCGGAAACAAGCACTTTTATTCCTTCAGCGCCCATTCTCATGGTTGAGGCAATTGCCATTTTAATGGCTCTCCGGTAAGAGATTTTTCCCTCAATCTGACGGGCAATATTACTGGCAACGATGGTAGCGTCCAGTTCGGGTCGTTTTACCTCAAAAATATTGATCTGCACCTCTTTATTGGTAATATTCTTCAGCTCCTCTTTCAGCTTATCGACCTCCTGACCTCCTTTTCCGATAATGATCCCAGGTCTTGCGGTATTGACGGTGACCGTTATCAGTTTCAAGGTTCTTTCAATAACGATTTTTGAGATACTGGCTTTTGCGAGACGCACATTCAGGTAATCTCTGATTTTTGTATCTTCAATCAGTTTATCGGCATAGTTTTTACCGCCATACCAATTGGAGTCCCATCCTTTGATGATGCCTAACCTGTTTCCTATCGGATTTACTTTTTGTCCCATTTAATACTATTCCTTTTCGCTTTTATGTTCTTCTGCAGTATGTGCACTATCGAGTACCACGGTAACATGGTTTGATCTTTTTCTTATTCTGTGAGCTCTTCCCTGCGGAGCGGGGCGCAGCCGTTTCAATGTTCTGGCCTGGTTCACATAGATCTCTTTCACATAGAGGTTACTCTCCTCTATCCGCACCCCTTCATTTTTTGCCTGCCAGTTAGCGATTGCTGAAAGAAGCACTTTTTCAAGTGTATTGGAAGCCTCTTTCGGGTTATATTTCAGCATATCGAGTGCTTTATTTACTTCAGCACCCCGGATCATATCGGTCACCAGGCGCATTTTCCTCGGTGAGGTTGGACAATTTCTCAATGTGGCAGAGAATTTGTTTTTCCTTTCCTCTTTCAGTTTATTTGCTCGGTTTCTTTTACGTGCCCCCATTTTCTGCTCATTTTATCACGATGAATACTTACCTGGCTTTCCCTCCATGTCCTCTCCAGGTACGGGTTGGAGCAAATTCTCCAAGTTTATGTCCAACCATATTTTCGGTAATGTATACCGGGATGAATTTATTTCCATTATGCACTGCAACGGTATGTCCCACAAAGTCGGGAGAGATGACCGATCTTCTCGACCATGTTTTTATCACCGACTTCTTTCCTGATTCGTTTTGTTCGAGAACCCGTTTTTCCAATTTAAAATCAATAAAAGGACCTTTTTTAAGTGATCGGCTCATACTATTCTCTGGTTATTCTGATTGTTATTTCCTCTTTTCAACAATGTATCTGTTGGATTGTTTTTTCCTGGCTCTTGTTTTGTATCCTTTTGCCGGGATTCCTTTTCGCGATCTGGGATGTCCGCCGGATGCTTTTCCTTCACCACCTCCCATTGGATGGTCCACCGGATTCATCACCACTCCGCGTACTCTTGGTCTCCTGCCGAGCCACCGGCTACGTCCTGCCTTACCAGAGGATTCCACTCCATGGTCGGCATTTGAAACGGCACCGATCGTTGCTTTACAGGTTACCAGCACCATTCTGGATTCACCGGATGGAAGTTTAATGATTGCGTACTTACCATCTCTGGAGGTAAGTTGCGCATACGAGCCGGCGCTTCTGGCCATGGCTCCTCCTTTTCCCGGTTTCAATTCTATATTATGAATAATTGTACCCAATGGGATATCCGAGAGGAACAGTGTATTTCCCAGTTCGGGAGGTACACCGGTTCCGGATTGTATCGTGTTACCCGTTTTCAGTCCATTCGGTGCTATGATATACCGTTTTTCTCCATCAGCATACACCACCAGTGCGATTCTGGCACTGCGGTTGGGATCATACTCGATTGATTTAATCACTGCGGGGATTCCATCTTTATCACGTAAAAAGTCGATCGAGCGATATCTTCGCTTATGTCCCCCACCCATGTATCTCATGGTCATTTTGCCACTTTTGTTCCGTCCGCCACTTTTCTTCAACGGCTTAAGGAGCGATTTTTCAGGAGCAGTGGAGGTTAAATCATCGAATGCACTGATGATTTTATGTCGCTGTCCGGGTGTAACCGGTTTTACTTTTCGAGAAGCCATAATTCCTTAAATATTGCTGTAAAAATCAATGTTTTCGCCTTCGGCCAGGGTAATAATCGCCTTCTTATAGGATTTGGATTTCCCGGTTATAATGCCTGACTTGGTAAACCTTGATTTGGCTTTACCGCCATAACGCATGGTATTCACCGACTGGACTGTCACGCCATACAACTCTTCAACTGCTCTTTTAATTTCAATTTTGTTGGCAGTTTTGTCAACGATAAATCCATACCGATTCATCTCCTCACCCTGGTCAGTCATTTTCTCAGTTACTATAGGCTTTATTAAAATACTCATCACAATTTGTTTATGATATTCCAAACGTTCGGTTTAAAATGTCAATTGAACTCTCAGCAAGCACCAGATTTGATGCACGAAATATATCGTATGTATTTAATTCTGAAACTGTTACGACTTTGGCACCCGTAAAATTTCGAGAAGACAAATATATATTTTTATTTTGTTCGGGTAAAACGTAGAGGGAATTTTTGTTTCCCTGGTTGATAAGTGAGTGAATCCCAGTGAATTCTTTTGTCCTGGGGGCCTCCATATTAAAGTCTTCCAGAACGATGATTTTTTTCTCTTTTGCTTTATACGAGAGGGCAGATTTTCTGGCCAGCTGTTTCACTTTTTTATTCAATTTAAAGCCATAATCTCTGGGTGCTGGGCCAAAAGCTCTTCCTCCTCCCCGGAAGATGGGTGATTTGATATTACCAGCACGGGCTGTACCGGTTCCTTTCTGGCGTTTGATCTTTCGTGTACTTCCAGCGATTTCACTCCGTTCCTTGGTCTTTGATGTACCCTGCCTCTTATTTGCCAGATACTGTTTGGTATCAAGGTATATGGCATGGTCATTTGGCTCTATACCAAAAATGGAATTATTCAATTCAACCTTTTTCCCGGTATCTTTACCTTCAATATTTATAACTGCTACTTTCATTACTTTGTAATTATTACATAGCCACCATTGGGGCCAGGAACTGATCCTTTTACAATTAATAGATTATCATCATGAATAATTTTCATTACGCGAAGGCTGATTGCCATTACCAGTTGTCCTCCTGTCCGGCCGCCCATTCTCATGCCTTTGAAAACACGGGAGGGGAATGATGATGCTCCCAGGGATCCCGGTGCACGTTCGCGGTTATGCTGTCCATGGGTTTTGTCACCAACACCATGGAATCCATAACGTTTAACCACACCCTGGAATCCTTTTCCCTTAGCATATCCACGGACATCCAGCCAGGTATCGTCGTCAAAAAGATTTACCTTCAGCACATCACCCAGATTAACCTTCTCGCCGAATCCGGTAAATTCTGCCAATTTTCTTTTGGGTTTTGTTTTTGCTTTTTTGAAATGTCCCATCTCTGCGTTTGAGGTACGTTTCTCCTTCTTATCGTCGAAAGCAAGTTGTACAGCCACATACCCATCCTTGTCCTTTGTTTTTATTTGGGTAACCACGCAGGGTCCGGCTTCCAGGACTGTACAGGGGATATTCTTCCCATTGTCATCGAACAGGGAGGTCATTCCAATCTTTTTACCAATTAATCCTTGCATTTTTGTTCAGCACTTTTACGATAGTTAAACCTTAATTTCAACTTCCACACCGCTGGGCAGTTCCAATTTCATCAACGCATCAATGGTTTTTGGAGTGGAACTGTAGATATCCAGCAATCGTTTAAAGGAGGAGAGTTGAAACTGTTCTCTCGACTTTTTATTTACAAAAGGAGAGCGTAAAACGGTGAATATCCGTTTGTGAGTTGGCAGTGGAATTGGCCCACTAACAACAGCACCGGTCGATTTCACTGTTTTAACGATCTTTTCAGCAGATTTATCCACCAAATTGTGATCGTACGATTTGAGTTTTATTCTAATCTTCTGACTCATTTTAATATTCCGTTACACGAATTATACCTTTTGTTCGTTCAATTATTTTTTTTGAAATTTCAGGTGGAACCTCTTCATAATGTGAGAATTCCATGGTTGATGTTGCTCTTCCTGAGGTTAATGTTCTCAGGACGGTAACGTAACCGAATTTTTCAGCCAGTGGTACTTTCGCTTTAATCACCCTGGATCCGGCTTTCGATTCCATTCCTTCCACCTTTCCTCTTCGTTTGTTAAAATCAGATATGATATCGCCCATATATTCTTCAGGTGTTACCACTTCGGCTGACATGATGGGTTCGAGCAGTACACTGTTTACCTTGGCACAGGCTTTTCGGAAGGCTCTTTTGGCTGCGATCTCAAACGAGAGTGCATCGGAGTCAACCGGATGGAATGATCCGTCTTTTAAAATAACTTTCAGGTTCTCCAGCGGGTAGCCTGCCAGGACCCCATTTTGCATGGCCAGTTTAAATCCCTTTTCAACGGATTGGATATACTCCTTTGGAATATTTCCACCTTTCACCTGGTCTTCGAATTGAAGTCCTATAACACCTTTATCCGCAGGAGATACCTCAACCAGGATATCTGCAAATTTCCCTCTACCCCCGGTTTGTTTCCTGAATAATTCCCGGTGTTCTATGGAGGAGGTTATGGCTTCCTTATAGGCAACCTGTGGTGTTCCCTGATTGCATTCAATGCCAAATTCTCTTTTCATCCTATCAATGAGGATCTCCAGGTGCAATTCACCCATACCATTGATGATGGTCTGACCGGATTCATCATCGACTTTTACCTGAAAGGTGGGATCCTCTTCAGCCAGTTTTCCCAGAGCGATTCCCAGTTTTTCGATATCGGCCTGTGTTTTGGGTTCAATCGCCACGCCAATCACAGGTTCCGGGAACTCCATCGTCTCCAGTGTTATCGGTTTCTTGGGATCGCAGAGGGTATCCCCTGTTTTAAGGTTTTTAAAGCCAACGGCAGCGCAGATATCCCCTGCTTCAATTCGTTTTTTCGGATTTTGCTTGTTTGCATGCATCTGGTAGAGGCGATTTATCCTCTCTTTTTTACCGGTTCTTGCATTATAGGCCATTTCTCCGGCTTCCATTGTTCCTGAATAGATTCGCAAAAATGCCAGGCTGCCAACAAAGGAATCAGTAGCAATTTTAAAGACAAGAGCGGTAAGTGGTTCTTCAGTATCAGGGGCTCTCATCACTTCCTGACCGGTATAGGGATTTATTCCGGAAACCGAACCGATATCAACAGGACTTGGTAGAAATCCGGCAATGGCATCCAGGAGTCTTTGCACTCCTTTATTTTTAAAAGCGGATCCACACATCACCGGAACGATGCTTCTGTCGATTGTTGATTTCCGGATAACCGGGATCAGGTGATCAGGAGTTATTGAACCGGGGTCATCGAAATATTTTTCAAGCAGGGTATCATCTTTTTCAGCTATGGCTTCAACCAGTTTTCCTCTCCATTCGTCCACCTCTTCTTTCATCTCATCCGGCACATCGGTCAGCTCATAATTTGTCCCCAGGGTTTCGTCGTTATGCCACACTACTGCTTTATTCTCAATCAAATCCACCACTCCCCGAAAGGTATCTTCAGCGCCAATGGGGATTTGAATGGGAATGGGATTGGCATTGAGTTTGGTTTTTATCTGGTTTATAACACTAAAAAAATCGGCACCGGTCCGGTCCATTTTATTCACAAAGGCAATCCTGGGGACCCGGTACTTATCGGCTTGTCTCCAAACGGTTTCCGATTGCGGTTCAACACCTCCGACAGCACAAAAGAGGGCAACTGCTCCATCGAGCACCCTCAGTGACCGTTCCACTTCAACGGTAAAATCGACATGTCCCGGTGTATCAATAATATTGATCTTGTAGTCCTGGTTTTTATATTTCCAGAAGGTGGTTGTAGCAGCAGAAGTAATGGTTATACCTCTTTCCTGTTCCTGCACCATCCAATCCATCTGTGCGGCTCCATCGTGTACCTCTCCCATACGATGGGTAATACCACTATAGAAGAGTATCCTCTCCGTGGTGGTGGTTTTTCCCGCATCGATATGAGCCATGATACCAATGTTCCTCGTATATTTTAAACTCTCTTTCATGAATGATGCATCTTCACAGATCTATTTCAATCGATTAAAACCGGAAATGTGCAAATGCTTTATTCGCTTCTGCCATTCGGTGTGTATCTTCTTTTTTCTTGAATGCTCCACCCTCCAGGTTATAGGCAGCAACGATCTCAGCAGCCAGTTTATCACTCATCGACTTGCCGCTTCGTTTGCGGGCGAAGAGGATCAGGTTTTTCATGCTGATGGATATTTTCCGGTCGGGTCTGACTTCCAAAGGAACCTGGAATGTTGCGCCTCCTACCCGGCGGCTTTTAACCTCCACATTGGGTGTAATGTTTTCCAATGCTTTTTTCCAGATCTCCAGTGGAGTTTTTTCGGCATCTTTAACCTTATCTCCAACAATATCGAGTGCTTGATAAAATGTTGAATAAGCCAGGCTCTTTTTACCCTCTAACATCAGGTTATTGACAAACCGGGTTACCAGTGGATCATTGAATTTGGGATCCGGCAACAGAATTCGTTTTTTAGGTTTGGATTTTCTCATTTTACATGCTCCATTTTTCGATTACTTCCTGGGTCTTTTTGTTCCATACTTCGATCTCCTTTGTGTCCGTCCATCCACACCGGATGTATCCAGTGCACCACGGATCAGGTGATAACGGACACCAGGCAGATCCTTTACCCTGCCACCTCTGATCAATACGATGGAGTGCTCCTGGAGATTATGTCCTTCTCCAGGTATATAGGCATTCACTTCCTTCTGATTGGTCAATCGTACCCGCGCAACTTTTCTCATCGCTGAATTTGGCTTTTTGGGTGTGGTCGTATAAACACGCACACACACACCTCTCCGCTGCGGACAAGAATCCAGAGCAGGCGCCTTACTTTTATCAATAAGCTTCTTTCTTCCTTTTCGAACTAACTGTTGTATTGTCGGCATAAACAGTATGATTTACGTTAAAAATCTACTTTTTCAAATCGGTGTGCAAAGGTATTCTTTTTTTTTAAAAAACAACAATGAATAAAGATTAAATTTCCCCCGTCACCGCCGCGGTAAATCATTTTCTATAAATCATTTTCACCTATTGCAGGTATATAAAAAATTATTACTTTTGGGGCGCATTTTAAACCGGGTAGCGCGAACAAAAATCATAATATATAAACTGAAAATCATCGTGATAAAATGAAAACTTATCAGACTGATCAAATTAAAAATGTTGTTTTGTTGGGAAATTCAGGCTCTGGGAAAACAACCCTGGCAGAGGCGATGTTATTTGAAGGTAAAATCATTGAAAGAAGAGGGGCTATTGAGAATAAAAATACCACGTCCGATTACAATCAGATTGAACAAGAAAACGGTAACAGTATATTTTCCACCGTGCTATATACCGAATACCAGAACCAGAAGGTGAATATCATCGACACACCGGGATTGGATGATTTCGTGGGTGGAGTAATATCTGCCCTCAGGGTTACTGATACAGGGATCCTGTTGATCAACGCACAAAACGCCATCGAAGTCGGAACCGAAATTCATTTCAGAAAAGCAGGCGAGGTTGACAAACCCCTTGTTTTTGTTGTCAACTCGGTTGACCACGAAAAATCCAATTTTGATAAGACCATTGAAATGGCGAAAGAACGGTTTGGGAACCATGTAACTGTCGTTCAATATCCTGTAAATGAAGGAACTGGTTTCAATGCATTGGTGGATGTCCTGAAAATGAAAATGTACAGGTACCCTTCCGATGGCGGTACTCCGGAGATCCTCGATATTCCCGATGATCAGAAGGAAAAGGCAGAGGAGTTGCATAACGAACTGGTAGAAAAGGCAGCAGAAAATGATGAAGAGTTGATGGAGCTTTTTTTCGAGAAAGATACACTGGATGAAGACGAAATGAGGAAAGGCATTACTGCCGGGCTGATCCAGCGGGGAGTATTCCCGGTTTTCTGTACTTCGGCCAGGCAGAACATGGGTGTGGAACGGCTCCTTGAGTTCATCAACCACACCGCTCCCTCAGCTGCCGATTTACCGGCACCAAAAAATTCACAGGATAAAGAGATCGCATGTGACCCAAAAGGAAGTCCCTCCCTGTTTGTTTTCAAGACATCAATCGAGGAGCATATTGGTGAGATCAATTACTTCAAGGTCATGTCGGGTGAGATCAGTGAAAGCATGGACCTGGTGAATAATAACTCGCAGACCAAAGAAAGAATGGCTCAGCTATACGTTGTTGCCGGAAAGAAGAGAAATAAGGTGGACAAATTAGCCGCCGGTGATATCGGTGCAACGGTCAAACTGAAGAATACCAAAACAAACCATACCCTTACGGCTTCCGGACAATCATGGACCTTTGAACCCATCAAGTTCCCGGAACCGAAATACCGCACTGCGATCAAACCGAAAAGTGAAGGTGACGAAGAGAAACTGGGTGAAGGATTGCAAAGAATGCACCAGGAAGATCCCACCATTGTAATTGAATATTCGAAAGAGCTGAAACAGATTATTATTCACGGGCAGGGGGAGTACCACCTGAATATATTGAAGTGGCATCTCGATAATGTGTTTCATGTTGAGTGCGACTTCATCGCTCCGAAAATCCCTTACCGGGAAACGATCACCAAAATAGCACAGGCGGAATACCGTCATAAAAAACAGTCAGGTGGAGCCGGTCAGTTCGGCGAAGTGCACCTGATCATTGAACCCTACTCTGAAGAATTACCGGATCCAAAAGTTTACAAGGTCAATGGGAAAGAGATTAAAGTGAATGTCAGGAATAAGGAAGAATACCATCTTGAATGGGGTGGAAAACTGATCTATTACAACTGTATCGTGGGTGGATCAATCGATGCTCGCTTTCTGCCCGCTATTTTGAAAGGGATCATGGAGAAAATGGAAGAGGGTCCTTTGACCGGATCCTATGCCAGGGATATCCGGGTTGCCGTATATGATGGAAAGATGCACCCGGTTGACTCCAACGAAATATCCTTTAAACTTGCAGGACGAAATGCATTCAGCAATGCATTCAAAAATGCCGGACCGAAAATCATGGAACCGGTTTATGAATTGGAGGTTCTTGTTCCTGCTGACCGGATGGGTGATGTGATGAGTGATCTCCAGGGTAGAAGAGGCATGGTGCTGGGCATGTCCAGCGAAAAAGGATTTGAAAAAATTTCTGCCAAGGTTCCATTGGCAGAAATGGGGAAATACTCAACAGCGCTCAGTTCCCTTACCAACGGCCGCGCAATGTACTCCATGAAATTTGCAGAATACGTCCAGGTTCCCGGCGACCTGCAGGAAGAGCTGCTCAAAGCATATGAGGCAGAGGAGGAGGAGTGAAAAAGATGATACGTTATAAGTTTATAAGTTAATAAGTTATAAGTGAGAGACTGAGGGACGAAGGGACGGAATGATGGCACAGGGCAAAGGGCAGATAAAAGATTAAGGATGATGGACGATGGATGAAGGAAGGAGTAGGCAGTTGGCAGTGAACAGTGAGCTGTGAGTTGTGAGCAGGGAATAGATACTGACTTAGAGACGGAGAGACTGAGAGACGAAGGGACTGAGTGGTGAATAGTTAAATGTTAATTGTTATTTGTTATTTGAATGTTGAACGGGCTCAATGTTGTGTGTTGAAGGTTGATATTTTCAACCCAACCTGGACGTTTTTTGTTTGTGGATAAATTGTAAATTCGAAATTCGAAATTTCAAATTCACTCGTGAATTTGTTACTTTTCCCGTATTAAATAAACCGTTCCCCGGTACAATTTCCCTTTGTATTCCACGTCATCCCAACCCACAGCTCTTATTATATAAAAATAGACACCGGGGCTTGCCTCGGCACCTCCATCGATCTTTCCATCCCAACCTTTCCATTCCTGCAATCGGGTTCCCTGACCGGAGAATTCATATACCTTCTTCCCGGTTCTGCTAAAAACCTGGACAAATATGCTACGAAGTGATTGCGAGGCAACAACAAACCGGTCGTTCCAGTCGTCGTTGTTGGGCGTAAACACATTGGGGACTTCCAACCCGGAAGGATCGACTATGATGTATTGAAACTTCAACGAGTCTTCACAACCTTCTGCGCTTCGGGCAATCAGTTTAACCTCATACTCATCAGGATAGTAGTAGGTATGTGTTGGCGGGACTTCAAATATGGATGTTGAATCGTCTCCGAAAGACCATTCAAACGCAACAGCATTCAAGGAAATGTTGTTAAAATTGACCTCCAGGGGTGCTTCTCCCTGGACCGGTTCCGGAGTAAAATCGGGTTTTACATGTATTGAATGATAGAAAAAGGAATCTTCATTCTGGCAGGTCAGCCAGTCGGTAACCTTCAAGTAATAATCGGTGTCTTCGTAAGGCGGTTGCCAGGTTATCGGGTTCAGTTCCAGGGTCGGGTATGGAATGGCTGAAACGGGAATGGAGGACCACTCAAAATTTAGTCCATTGGGAAGAGTGGCATCCACATGATCTTCCGGATCGTAATAGGTGAACAGTTGTGCCAGGGTATCACCATTCATGGCGAGGTAGTCACAGGTAAAATTTTGTATTTCGGCACTGACCAATGGTTTGTTTATGAAAACCCATGCAACCAGTGTTGTATCATTGGATCCACCATTGGTGATCTGTACCTGGTATCCACCGGATTCAAGACCGCTGGCGGTAGATGTTTTTACCTGGATTTCCTGCTTAAATACAGGATCAAATCCGGGAATTGAGGGATTATATTTCCTCCACTCAAAATCATAATCTGAAACAGCATCTTCCGGGTGGCTTGCCGTTAGCGAACCGGTGATGTCTCCACCGGTATTGGTTACACAATAAATATAGATCGGATCGGTTCGATCCGGATGATTCGGGTAGTGTGCAGTTCTGCTTGAACTGGCAGAAGGAGCGGTAATTTGAGCAGGAAGGTTTGCACCAGTCAGGCAAAACAATGATAGAATAACCAGGTATTTCCAACCATTGGAAATCAAAGACAACCGCCAATCCTTAATGTATCTATTCTGTTCCATCAGTGTAAAAACTGAAATATGCCCGGATTATTTTAACCGGCAACATAAAATTCCAGCCTTCCTGCATGTTATTTGAAAAGTACAATAATAAAAAAAATAGCTGAAACTCTTCGCCATTGGAATGTAGAATAATCGTAAAGGTTTTTCCCATTGGAGGGCCAGTCTGAACTGTTAATAACTTTCCCAAATATATCTTTTTCCACCTGGATGAATTGGGTAACATGTATTATTTTTGGTGGATCATTAAAACCCATTCCGCTAATTGGATTACCTGAAGGAGTTGAATGAAGCACAACGGGAAGCTGTGGTGAACTATCATGGTCCGGCACTTGTTATTGCCGGAGCCGGATCGGGCAAAACCCGCGTATTGACTTACCGGGTAGCTCATCTACTTCAGGAAAGCATTAAAGCCAACTCCATCCTTGCCCTTACTTTTACAAACAAGGCTGCCAGGGAGATGAAGGATAGGATCATCCGAATCGTTGGGGACGATGTGGCAAGGACACTCTGGATGGGAACCTTTCATTCCATTTTTGCCCGGATATTACGGGTTGAGTCGAGCTTGCTGGGATACCCATCGAACTATACCATTTACGATACGATCGACTCGAAAAATGTGATGAAGGGGATCATCAAAGATATGGATCTGGATGACCAGGTTTACCGGGTTAATGAAGTGGTCGGAAGGATCTCCTATGCAAAAAATAACCTGATAACCGCACAGGCATACTCCAACAACCAGGCTTTGCTTGAACAGGACAAGAAAACAAGAAGACCAAGGCTGACAGATATTTATATGCAATATGCTGCACGTTGCTATAAAGCTGGAGCAATGGATTTCGATGACCTGCTGCTGAACATGAATATTCTACTCCGGGATTTCCCCGATGTTCTTCATAAATACCAGGAGCGGTTCCACTTCATTCTCGTTGATGAATACCAGGATACCAACTTTGCACAATACCTGATCATAAACAAACTGGCTGAAAAACACAAGAATGTATGTGTGGTCGGGGATGATGCTCAAAGTATCTATTCTTTCCGGGGAGCACGAATAGAGAATATTCTCCATTTCAAAAGTGACTATCCGGAATACAAATTATTCAAACTGGAACAGAATTACAGGTCCACTCAAAACATTGTGAACGCTGCCAACAGTGTGATTAAAAAAAACAAAGGTCAGATTTCAAAAGAAGTGTGGTCCAAACGGGCAGTTGGTGAAACGATCAAGGTGGTCAGGGTGCTGACCGATGCCGAGGAGGGTTTCCTGATTTCAAATTCCATTCTCGACACCTCCCTGCAGAAGCAACTTCGTTACAGGGATTTTGCTGTATTGTACAGAACAAATGCCCAATCGAGGATCTTTGAAGAGGCACTTCGCAAGCGCGATATTCCCTACAGGGTATATGGAAGCATCTCCTTTTACCAGAGGAAAGAGATCAAGGATATGCTCGCCTATTACAGGCTTGTCTGCAACAAACGCGACGATGAAGCACTCCGTCGTATCCTGAACTACCCGGCCCGTGGGATTGGAAAAACAACCCTTGTCCGCCTGGAACAGCTCGCCGATAAACATGACCTGCCGATCTGGGAGACCATCAAAAACCTTGGCAGGTACAAATCAGGGATTAACCAGGGAATTACAAAAAAAATCGAAGTCTTTTCCGGTCTTATTGAGGAATTCAGCAACCAGAAAGCCCACCTGGATGCCTATGATCTTGCCCTCCACATTGCAAAACGTACCGGCATCCTGAAAGAACTGCACAACAGGATTTCTCCGGAAGACTTGAGTAAATATGAAAACCTTCAGGAGTTACTCAATGGTATCCGTGAATTTGTCTCTCAATCGGAACGGGCTGACCGGTTTGTCTCTCTCGACGAATACCTGGAAAACGTTGCATTGCTCACCGATCAGGATGATGAAAAGGACGAGGTGAAGGACAAGGTAACCATCATGACAGTGCACTCTGCCAAAGGTTTGGAGTTTAAATATGTCTATATCGCCGGAATGGAGGAAGACCTGTTCCCTTCTCATCTTTCCGTATCCGATATAAAAGATCTGGAAGAAGAGAGAAGGTTGTTTTATGTTGCACTTACCCGGGCAAAAGAACAGGTAACCATATCGTATGCGCAGACCCGCTTCCGGTGGGGAAATCTGGTAAACTGCCTGCCCAGCCGGTTTATCAAAGAGATCAACCGGGATTATATTGACGGGCTTGAGCAGGAGAACGAAACCGCTACTACACAACCCTATGATACAACATTCAAACGCTCCTACTCTACCTTTCGGAAAATGCCTTCCTCAAAAACAACTCGCTCTCCGGAAAGATCTTTCTCCGGACGCGCTGTTCCGGAGCTTGAGCTGATCAAACAGAATAGGCAAAAAGGCGCTGATCGGGAAACTCCGAACAGAGAAGGTGATGATCCGAAATCCATCCAAACAGGCATGGTGGTCGAACATCAGCGCTTTGGGAAAGGAAAGGTGATCCACCTTGAAGGGGATTTCCCTGACGTAAAGGCCACAGTTTTTTTTCATAACCACGGACAAAAACAGCTGCTGCTTAAATTTGCCAGATTGAAAATCATTCAATAAGAGAATAATTCTGATTAATTCTTTGATATCTAAACTTAAATCACATAGCTTTGCAGAAATTATACCGGATATGGATTACGATTACAACACCTCGAGAAAGAAATTGATATTGCCGGAATATGGAAGGCATATTCAAAAAATGGTTGACCACCTCAAGGCCATTGAAGATAGAGACGAGCGAAACAAAGCAGCAAAAGCAGTAATATCTATTATGGGGAATATGAATCCCCATCTTCGTGATATCAGCGACTTCAAACACAAGCTATGGGATCACCTGGCACTGATGGCTGATTTTGATCTGGATATTGATTCTCCTTATGAAATGCCTGCAAGGGAGACGCTCACCTCAAAACCGAAGCAGGTTCCCTATATTACCGGTGATATAAAATACCGGCATTACGGAAGAATCATCCACCAGATGATGGATGTTGCGATTGATATGGAAGATGGGGAGGATAAGAACCGGTTGATCAAGCTACTGGCAAACCACATGAAAAAATCCTACCTGACCTGGAACAGGAACCAGGTGACAGATGAAGTAATTTTTAACGATATCACTCAACTGTCGGGCGGTAAACTTGTAATCCAGGAAGATCTTAAACTTACCGAAACAAAGGACATCCTGGCGAAAAGTAAGAAGAAGCATACGCAGAGGAAAAAGTAGGGAATTTCGAATTTCGGATTTCGGATTTATTCTATTTAGTGTTTGGTGCATTCCGGGCCATGCGGCGTTTTCCCCGCGAATAGCAGTGCAGTTAGACCGGTTTATGGCGTACATAAAATTCAGGATTTTTAAGGGTGTATTAAACCTGGAGACGTCCAACTTGGACGTCCCTGCTTTGGATGCATTTCCGATGCATTATTGGATTTTGTGTATTTAATTACCAGACGTATTCATCCCCCTGCAAACTCACTTCTCACCTCTGTTTTTTAATCAAAACCGAGTACCAACCTTCGCTTCGATACGTTCTCTTGCATAACTCAATTTTACTTCGAAATTCATTATTCCCTGTTCGATATTCGACATTAGTCAACTCCGAACCCTAAACTCATCTACTAAACAATTTTTCCTACCTTTGCATGCCAATTTGTCGCTTTCGACAGATTGGCAAATAATTTGTAAGCTGGCAACAGAAGTATGCTGAAGTTTGGAATTTTGTAAATCGTTGTAACAATGACCAAGAAAACCAGTAAAAAACCGGAAAGTAATAGCCTGAAGAAGGACGAGAAAAAGACGAAAAAAGATCTGCCCGAAGAAGTGCAGGAGAAGGAAGTATCGGTTACCGAGGAACCGGAAGAGGTTTCTGAAGAAGAAGAGCTGGAAGAGAAAGAAAAAAGCAGTGAAGAGATAATACAAGAGCTTCAGGATAAATACATCAGACTTTCTGCAGACTTTGACAATTACCGTAAGCGTACTCTCAAGGAAAAAATGGATTTGATAAAGCTTGCCGGTGAAGATATTTTATTAAAGCTTCTTCCGGTTATGGATGATTTTGACCGGGCATTGCAAACGATGAATGAAGCGATTGATTGCAAGGCAATGAAAGATGGTGTCGATTTGATTCACAACAAGTTTAAAGAGTTTCTATCATCAAATGGAATAAAGGAGATCAACGCCATGAACGATGAATTTAATACCGATCTCCATGAGGCGGTTACAAAGGTTCCTGCCCCTTCAAAAAAGATGAAGGGGAAGATAGTGGATGTGGTTGAAAAAGGCTACTTCCTGCATGACAAAGTCATTCGTTATTCCAAGGTAGTAATCGGTGAATAGAGCCGGTATACCAGGATCGAAGCCTGGACCAATCAACATTTGCATCTTGCATTGTATAGAATAAAAAACAGAGAGTGCACCATGCACAAACTGATGCACTATGGCTAAAAGAGATTATTATGAAATCCTTGAAGTCTCAAAAGATGCTTCTCTTGCGGAAATTAAAAAAGCATACCGCAAACAGGCTTTGAGGTACCATCCGGATAAAAATCCGGGTGATGCAGCTGCAGAAGAGAAATTCAAAGAAGCGGCAGAAGCTTATGAAGTTTTGAGCAACGAGCAGAAGAGGGCTCGATACGATCAGTTCGGGCATGCGGGAGTCAGTGGTGCCGGAAATGGATTTGGTGCAGGAGGAATGACCATTGAGGACATATTTTCTCATTTCGGAGATATCTTCGGCGGAAGTTTTGGTGGCTTCGGAGGGTTTGGCTCCAGCAGAAGAGGTAGTGGACGAAGGGTAAACAAGGGATCAAACCTGAGGGTTAAAGTTAAACTTACCCTGTTAGAAATAGCAACGGGTGTAGAAAAAAAGATCAAGGTCACCAAATATGTCTCCTGTAAAACCTGCGGGGGAACTGGTGCTGCAGACTCGTCTTCCTACAGTGACTGTTCAACATGCAGGGGGACAGGCCAGGTAACACGGATATCCAACACATTCCTCGGCCAGGTTCAGACTTCATCAACCTGTCCCTCCTGCGGAGGAGAGGGGAAAGTGATCACAAAAAAATGCAATAACTGTTACGGTGAGGGGATAGTAAAAGACCAGGAAATCATTTCCATTCAGATTCCGGCAGGCGTTGCCGAAGGAATGCAGATGACAGTTTCTGGTAAAGGGAATGCCGCCCGCAGGGGGGGAATAAACGGAGACCTGCTGGTGTTGATCAGCGAAGAGGAACATCCTGAACTGCTTCGAGATGGGAATGATCTGTTCTATTCTCTTTACCTCAGCATAACAGAAGCATCGCTGGGAACTCAGACGGAAATTCCAACCGTTGAAGGAAAAGTAAAAATAAAGATTGAACCGGGAACGCAGCCTGGTAAGATTCTCCGTCTTAGAGGGAAAGGGTTACCGGATGTCAATGGATACGGCAAAGGAGACATCCTGGTGAATATCAACGTTTGGATTCCAAAAATCCTTTCCAAAGAGGAAAAACGCATACTCTCCAAACTCAGTGAATCTGAGAATTTTATGCCCAAACCCGACAAATCTGACCGCAACTTCTTCGAACGAATGAGAAGTTACTTCGAATAGCACTCATCTGCTGAAGGTGCTTTCCCGGGATTCCGGAAACAGTCATTTCTCACTGCATCACCAAACAATCGATTTCCGGTTGTTTTTAATAAATCAATGTATTTATTGAAAAGCTCCCATTTCATCCCCTGTAATTCACATCAAAATTTCTATCTTTACAGCTTTGAAATTTAAGAAACATATCCATCGATGGAAATTTTCAATGCCCGTAATATTGTTAAGCAATTTTCCAACCACCTCGCACTCGACAATGTAAGTATAAATGTGCCCGGGGGAAGTATTTTTGGACTTCTCGGGCCAAATGGCGCCGGTAAAACAACCCTGCTCAGGATCATCAACCAGATCACTGCACCGGATAGCGGAGAATTGTTGTACAGGGGGAAGAAACTTCAACCAAATGCAATCTATGACATTGGCTATTTACCTGAAGAGCGTGGACTTTACCGAAAGATGAAAGTTGGGGAACAGGCTTTATACTTTGCCCGGCTAAAGGGACTGTCAAAAAAAGATGCCCTCAAGAAACTGAAAAAGTGGTTTGAAAAATTTGAGATCCAGCCATGGTGGGATAAGAAGGTTGAAGAGCTTTCGAAAGGGATGCAGCAAAAAGTCCAATTCATTGTCACTGTACTTCATGAACCAAAACTGCTGATTTTCGATGAACCATTCAGCGGATTTGACCCGATCAATGTCAATCTGCTCAAACAGGAAATACTTAAAATTAAAGACAAAGGAACAACCATCATCTTTTCAACCCACGATATGGGTTCGGTGGAAGAGCTGTGCAGTCACATCACCCTCATTAACAAAGCAAAAACGATCCTCGACGGACCGATTGACGAAATCAGGAAAGCCTATGCTGCAAATGAATATGAGATTGTGTTTGATGGAGAGATAAACCTCCTGACAGCCACCCTCAGTTCACAATATAAATTCCTGGAACATGCAAAGAAAAACGGGCGCAGTATCATAAGGACAAAAGTTTTGGAAGGATCATCCACCAATGAAATGATGAAAGCCCTTTTGAATGCCGGTACTATTCTCTCAATGAATGAGATAGTACCCAGCATGAATGATATCTTCATTAACGTGGTTGGCGAATCAAACATCAATGACAAAAACAAAAATGAATAAAGTTTTCATCATCATCAGGCGGGAATATATAACCCGGGTCAGGAAGAAGTCATTTATCATCATGACACTGATTGCCCCCCTATTGCTGGCAGCCATGTTTATCATCCCAGTCTGGATCATGACACAAAAAGATACGGAACTGAAAAAAATAGCTGTCATTGAGGATGGGACCCAGATATTCAAAGGGGTGATTCCCAGCACGAAATACCTTCAATTCGAATACCTCGAAGGAGTAACACTGGACGATTTAAAAAGTAATTTCACCGAGCTGGGGTACTACGGTATCCTCTATATTTCTCCCAAGATCACCTACATCCCGAATGCGGTTCAGCTGATCTCCACAAAACAACCCCCCCTTGACCTGACGATGCATATCTCCGGTGCACTGGAAAACGAGGTCGAACGGCTGAAACTGGAAACGTATGATATCAAGGACCTGGATGAGATACTGAAAGAGGTTGAAACAAGTATCAAGCTACAGACAATAAAGATCAGTGATGAAGGCATTGAGAAGGAGACCAGTACCGGCATTGCCATGGGTGTTGCTTACATTTGCGGATTGCTGATTTACATGCTTACCTTCATTTTCGGCGCGCAGGTTATGCGGGGTGTGATTGAAGAAAAAACCAGCCGGATCGTAGAGGTGATTATCTCCTCTGTTAAACCATTCCAACTGATGATGGGTAAAATCATTGGGATAGCCCTGGTTGGATTAACCCAGTTTTTTTGCTGGATCATCCTGGTGTTTATTATCATTTCGATCGCTCAGTCCCTCCTGTTACCGGACATGGAAACCCTCAGCCAGACACCGCTCCCCGATAACATTATGTCATCATCACCTGTAGTACAGGCACAACCGGCAGGTATGCAGGAGCTGAGTGAAGTACAACAGATCTTCAACAACCTGGGTAACCAGAATTGGGGTATTATTATCTTCTCTTTCATCGTCTTTTTCCTGGGTGGTTACCTGCTTTATGCCTCGCTCTTCGCTGCCATTGGCTCTGCCGTGGATAACGAAACGGACACACAGCAATTCATGATGCCAATCACCATTCCCCTTTTGCTGGCTCTCTTTGTTGCTATGGGAGCGTTTCAAAATCCCGATAGTTCAGTCGCCTTCTGGTTTTCATTCATCCCGCTTACCTCCCCTGTAGTCATGATGGCAAGGATCCCGTTCGGTGTGCCCGGATGGCAGATCGGATTATCTATGATTATACTGGTGTTCACCTTCATCGGTACCACATGGATGGCAGCCAAGATATACCGCACCGGTATATTGCTTTACGGGAAAAAACCTTCGTATAAGGATATGTGGAAATGGTTGCGGTATAAAATGTAACTTTACAATGGCATTTTCATATTGATTCAATGGATCACATGAAAATAAACGATATAATCCCGGTCAAACCAAACAACACAATACGATGCCGAATATCCTGGTGATTGATGACGAAAAAAGTATCCGGAATTCCCTGAAGGAGGTCCTGGAATATGAAAAACATACGGTTGATCTTGCCATGGAAGGGATGGAGGGACTCGAATTATTCAAAAACAACCCGTATGATGTTGTCCTCTGTGATATTAAAATGCCGAAAATGGACGGCATCGAGGTGTTGGAAAAGATCTTTGAGATATCCAGTGAAGTTCCGGTAATCATGATCTCCGGACACGGTAATATTGATACTGCTGTTGAAGCCATAAAAAAGGGAGCCTTTGATTTCATTGAGAAACCACTGGATTTGAACCGGTTGCTTATAACCATCCGAAACGCGATGGATAAGTCCTCGCTCATTACCGAGACAAAAGTGCTGAAGCGTAAAGTGTCAAAAACCTATGAAATGGTGGGTGAATCCAAAGCCATTCAGCGGGTGAAAGAGATGATCGAGCGTGTTGCGCCCACCGATGCAAGGGTGCTGATCACTGGCAAAAACGGGACGGGAAAAGAGCTTGTTGCCCGCTGGTTGCATGAGAAGAGTAACCGGTCGACCCAGCCATTCGTTGAGGTAAACTGTGCAGCAATACCCTCTGAACTGATTGAAAGTGAACTTTTTGGTCACGAAAAAGGATCCTTTACTTCTGCCATCAAACAGCGAAAAGGGAAATTTGAGCAGGCGAATGGGGGAACCCTTTTTCTCGATGAGATCGGAGATATGAGCCTTTCCGCACAGGCTAAAGTCCTCAGGGCTCTGCAGGAAAATAGAATTACACGCGTTGGAAGCGATAAGGATATCATTGTCGATGTGCGGATTATCGCTGCTACCAATAAAAACATCAAGGAAGAAATTGAGAAAAACAGGTTCAGAGAAGATCTCTATCACCGGATCAGCGTCATCCTGATTGACATTCCCACCCTGAGTGAACGCAAGGAAGACATTCCCCTGCTGGCAGAGCATTTCAATCAAATCATTTGTGACGAGTATGGCATGAGCCCTAAGAGCATTACAGAAGATGCCATCAAGCAATTGCAAAAGATCAGCTGGACAGGCAACATCCGGGAATTCCGGAATGTTCTGGAGCGGCTCATCATTTTATGTGAAAAAGAGATTACAGGAAAAGACGTGGTGGATTTTGCACATCCGATATCTGATAGTCAATAAGAGGAGGTGAATCCACGGGTCCGATAACTCTTTTAAAACCAGGTCTGGATAATGACTAAAAAGGCTTCCCCCTGGAACACCCTGGCACGAAGAGGTTTCTCATCCCTCCTGTTTGTTATCCTCTTCCTGGCAATTTCCTGGTACTACGATTACCACAACATCCTCACCTTCAAGCCGCAATCCATTCATAAATGGCGGCAATCGGACTGTGCATCCATTACCCTGAATTACTTTCAGCACGGGATGAATTTTTTTAAGCCGGAGGTCCATAACCTGGCATCCGATAACCGAACCACAGGATATGCTGTCGGCGAATGCCCAATCTTATACTACTTTATTGCTTCTCTCTATAAAATCTTCGGACACCACGACCTGATCTACCGGCTGGTCAATACCTTCATCTTTTTCATCGGACTGTTTGCACTTTATAAATTACTGGAGCGGTGGCTCAATGATCCATTCTGGGGAATCACTCTATCTCTTATTTTTTTCACCTCCCCGGTTGTGGTTTATTATGCAAACAACTACCTCACCGATACTACCTCCTTTGCATTTGTGCTCATGGGATGGTGTTTCTTTTTTAATTTTTATGACTCAGGTAAATTCAGGCTTCTCTATATTTCATTCCTGTTCTTCACCATCGCCGGATTACTGAAGATCACATCCGCCATCAATGTGATCGCCCTGATCGGTCTCTATCTCATCAATTCATTCGGTTGGTTCAGGATGAAGCAGGACGGTAATCAGTTGCCCGTCAATTTAAAAACCCTGCTACCGTTTGCCTTCTACTTCACGGTTATTGTTGCGTGGTATCTATTTGCTATCCATTACAACCGGCTACATCAAACGGAGTTCTTCTCCACGCAAATCTGGCCCATCTGGGACCTATCGAAAGATACAATCCTCTGGATCCGGGATCAGATGAGTGAGCTCTGGTTCAGGGATTATTTCCACATCACAATGCATCTCCTGCTGCTGGTAAGCTTCATTACTATTCTGCTATTGTGGAAAAAGATCCATCCTGTACTTTTTACGCTGACGGTCTTGATGTTTGCCGGAGCAGTGCTGTTCTCCATTTTATGGTTTTATGCATTCGGAAACCACGACTATTACATTATCGGATTGCTGATCTTCCCTGTTTTCATTTTTTTAGCGCTGGCAGACTCACTTAATCAGACCTATCCACGGATCATGAAATCCACTGTAACAAAGGCGGTGTTTTCACTGTTTCTATTGTTTAATATTTACTATGCCGGGCAGCGTCTTCACTGGCGTTATACCGGTTGGATCAATGATTATTCGGCAAACAGGGATCTCTACGATGTGACCCCCTATCTGCGCTCACTGGAGATCAGTCCGGAGGATAAAGTGATCAGTCTTCCTGATCCCACTCCCTGTTATTCGCTATACCTTATGAACCAGAGAGGCTGGACGGAACTTTACCGGAACAATACCGACAGCCTTAAAATCGAACAATCCATTGGACTGGGAGCAAAATACCTGATACTTACCGGGGATGAAGTAACTAAACGTCCTTATTTACAGCACTTCACACAAAACAAGCTGGGTCAGTTCGGCACGGTTTCTATCTACTCCTTAATGGAATAATATCAAGCTTTCTAAATCTCCTTGTCGACTCTGAGCGGGCCACGCAGGCAGTCGATCTACAGAATTAACCCGAATTATTCATGCATTCAGCATGAATAATGACGATACATAATTGTA
>CAYMFM010000023.1:46224-50824 GCA_964389685.1 uncultured Rikenellaceae bacterium | reverse complement strand
TTGTCTGGAAATTTTGTATTAGTTTTGTACAGAATTCTGATAATCGTTTTGTTAAATTTCGTTCTTAAATTCTGTAAACATGAAAAAAAGCTGGATAATTCTTGCCATTGTTGCAGTATTGATCATACTGCTCTATGTCTCTGTAAAAAATACCTACAACCGGATGGTCCAGAAGGGAGAGGTTGTAACGGAACAGTGGGCAAACGTTGAGAATGTTTATCAACGGCGCTCAGACCTTATCCCAAATCTGGTGAATACGGTTAAAGGATATGCCGATTTTGAGCAGGAAACATTAACCCAGGTTATTGAAGCCCGGTCCAGGGCCACTTCCGTAACGGTGGACGCAAATAATCTCAATCCTGCTATGATCAACCAGTTTCAGGAAGCTCAGGCCGGACTCTCATCTGCCCTTTCAAGGTTACTGGTGGTTATTGAACGGTATCCGGACCTGAAGGCAAACCAGAACTTCCTTGAACTACAGGCTCAACTCGAAGGTACTGAAAACCGGATAGCGGTCGAACGGAGAAAATTCAACGAAGTGGCCAGGGATTACAATACATTCATTAAACAATTTCCCAGGAACATTTATGCCAGCATCTTCAATTTTGAAAGCAATGCCTATTTTGAAGCGGAGGAGGGAGCCAGCGAAGCGCCGGAAGTTCAATTCTAACATCGGAGTAATTCAGTATCAAGGGTCTCACTGATACCATCATTACCCGGTTCAATTAATCATTAACCCAAAGAAATGAAAACTGCTGATTATTTTAATAAGGAAGATAAGGAGCAAATCTCCGAAGCAATCCAAGAAGCCGAACGGAACACATCAGGAGAAATCAGGGTTCATATCGAGGGAACATGCAGGGAGGATGTCATGGACCGCGCTGCTTACCTTTTTGAGAAACTTGAAATGCACAAAACAGCACTGCGCAATGGTGTACTTTTCTATCTCTCCATGAAAGATCAAAAATTTGCCATTTTGGGCGATGTGGGCATAAACCGGGTTACACCGGAAAACTTCTGGGAAGAGATCAAAGAGACGATGCTCGAACAGTTCAGTATGGGACAGTATGCAACGGGACTTTCAGAAGGCATTAAAATGGCAGGCGAGCAATTGAAAGAACATTTCGCCTATCAGGAAGATGATGTTAATGAACTCTCCGATGATATTTCATTTGGTAAAACTTAATCCATTGCAGGAAAGGAAATTCACGATGAAAAAATATACAGTATTTATTGTTTTTGGGCTTCTCCTGCTCAGTTCTCCATCATCACTGTTCAGCCAGGATGTCATTCCTGACAGACCTTCTCCTCCCAGGCTGGTAAACGACTTTGCCGGATTTCTTTCCCGGGAGGATGCAGTGTACCTGGAAAATAAGCTGGTTGAATTTAATAACCAGACCTCCACGCAGATAACCATTGTAATCATGAACGATCTTTCAGGATATGCAATTTCGGACTTTGCATTTCGTCTGGGTGAAAAATGGGGAGTCGGACAGGAAGGATTTGATAACGGGATCGTTATCCTGGTTAAACCAAAAACATCCTCCAAAAAGGGTGAGGTTTTCATTGCAACCGGTTACGGTTTGGAGGGAGCCGTTCCCGATGCCGTAGCCAAACGGATCGTCGAAGCGGAAATACTGCCCGCCTTCAGAAAAACCAACTACCTGGAAGGGCTGGATAATTCGGTTGAGATCCTTTTTGAACTGACACGTGGTGAATACAGTCCGGATGAATACATGAAAGAATCCGGAGATCCAGCCGCAGAGGTTGGGATCGGATTCTTCATTTTTCTCGTGATTATGCTTTCCGTCATTTCCCGGATGAGGCGAAACAGACATTATTCTCCGGGGCACAGCCTGCCCTTTTGGACAGCACTGTTTCTTGCCGGTTCAGGTGGAAGATCCCACTCGGGAAGCTTTGGAAAGTTCTCTTCCGGAGGGGGAAGCTTTGGCGGATTCGGAGGAGGTGGTTTTGGCGGATTCGGAGGAGGCAGCTTTGGTGGAGGTGGTGCCGGCGGTAGCTGGTAATGGATCAAATACAAATCCTGTGGCACAGGATTGTTTATGATATTCCCCATTGAAATCCCGGGAATAATTCCACCCATGAACAGATCAATCCCCTTCTGAAGCTTTTGTTACTCTAACTGCTTCAATGCAGCACGGGCTTTAAAACCAATGCTGTTTTCATAAGGCCCGTTGCTTAATTCAATTGCAACCCTGTAGTAGGATTCAGCCCGTTCATTCTCTCCTCTGGTTTCCATGATTTTTCCCATTTGCAGAGCGGAATAGGATGCATAGTAATAAGGTAACTCCACACCGGTACCAATGACCAGCGTGTAATACCGTTCAGCCTTTTCAAGTTCCCCGAGTTTATGATAGACCCGTGCCAGCCGATAAGCATATTCAAGCTTCTCGGACAGGGTATTTACCTTCTCTCTTCCATGGTGTTGTAACAATATTGCTTCAGCTTCATGGTAATATCCACCATCAAAAAGCAGTCTTGCTGTAAGGAGCAAACGATTCGGCTCCGGGTATTCAGTAACTTCATAATACGCCTGTTTGTCAGAATCAATCAGTGCTTTTCCATCTGTCTGAACCATCTCCCTGCAATGATAGTATTTCTCAACATCACCCTGCAAGAAATAGTACCAGGAGAGTTTATGCCAGGCGCTCTTAATATAGTGCATGCCATGAAACCGGTTCAGGAAGGATTCCAATAACCGGTTTGCATCCTTGTCCAATCGGTTCAATTTAGCCTCTCCCTGCAAAAAATCAAGAAACAGGAAGGGAAGTTCATCTTTGCTCTGTGGGTATTTTTCAAGCAGAGAAATGGTTTCATGATTCTTTCCTGCTTTATTTAGAGCCAAAGCATAGGTAAAACGAAAAAGCGGATTTTTAAAAGGGGGATCCTTGATCTCCTGCAGGAACTCCAGTGCTGCCTCATCCCTGGAACTGTTTTGAATGTACACATGCGCCAGGATCATGATGGCTTCCAACTCAGGATAGGTCGATTGTTTGGTAAATTGATGGTAATCTTTCAGTTGTTCAACTCCTGTTTCCATGTTACCGCTTAATCCGGTAATTCTCATAATCCAGGAATATTTGTCAGGAACGGCTTCCAGGATCACTTCCTGAATGCCTGAGATCTTTCCATTCGGTTTAAAACCAGGAAAAAGGGATTTGTTCTCCTGAACAAGCCTGTAGGATGTATAGAAATGAACAACTGCTTTCCAGGTATCCTGAAACTTTATGCCTGCCAAAAATGAATGCAAGTGTATTTCTGCCTGGATGAACAGATGGATCGGCGAATTTTTATCTCCATTCTCACGGATGGTCTCAAGTCTTTTTCTGAATTTCTCTTTATACGCAGTATATCCTTCCTCTTCTTCCGTTATCATCACCTCAATAAAATCCTGAAGATTTTCAAGGTAGCATGAGTAACTGTTCTCCCTGTTCCCCTCTTTTTGTTTTTCCAGGATCGATTGGGCTTCTGCAAACCGAAGATCGAGGATCAGGTTGTGGGCTTCCATCCAGGAAATCTCCGGTTGTTGCATTCCTGCAACCGATGCTGGGATAACGATCCACAGAAATAAAAGGCGTATATGATTCAGTAGTTTCAGATCCAGTTTGGTTATGACAAAAAAAGCTGCCTTCAACAGTCAGACAGCTTTTCTTGAATCAATGGAGTCAATATTGCATTAACGAAGATTTTCCACAATAAGTAACACGATCTATACAGCAACATCCTGGGTGATATCATCATCAACCAGTATTCTGCCACAATATTCACAGACTATGATCTTTTTCCTTGATTTTATATCCAGTTGTCTCTGAGGAGGGATCTTATTGAAACATCCTCCACAGGCATCACGCTGTACAGTAACTACGGCAAGTCCATTCCGTGCATTCATACGTATTCGCTGATAGGCTGTCAATAATCTGGGATCGATCTTTGTCTTTATCCCGTTCAATTTTTTAACCAAAAGCTCTTCCTCTTTCTGCGTATCGGCAATGATCTCATCCAGTTCTGATTTTTTATTATCCAGGTCACCATTCCTCTCTTCAAGGACCGACTTTGACTCTTCAATGACCTCATTTTTCTCTTTCAACTGAACGGTAAATTCGCGAATTCTTTTTTCGCAAAGCTCAATTTCAAGGGTCTGAAATTCTATCTCTTTGGATAATGAATCAAATTCCCGGTTATTGCGAACATTCATTTGCTGCTCTTCATATTTCTTTATCAGGATTTCAGCACTTTTAATCTCATTTTTCTTATTCGAAATTGCTGTTTCCAGGGTTTTAACCTCATCGTTGAAATTATTAATCCGGGTTTCCAGTCCGGCAATTTCATCCTCCAGATCCTGAACCTCCAGAGGCAACTCTCCCCTGAGTATTTTTATTTTATCGATTTCTGAATCACACGACTGCAATTCGAACAAAGCCATCAATTTTTCTTCTATAGAGATATCTGTCTGTTCAGGAGTTTTTTTCTTTCCTTGCTCCTTTTCCTTTGCTGTTATCTTTTTCGTCGCCGCCTGTGTCTTTTTCGTTTCCGCTGCCTTCTTTGCTGCTGTTGCTTTTTTTGTTTCCGCTGCCTTTTT
>CAYMFM010000023.1:3426-46124 GCA_964389685.1 uncultured Rikenellaceae bacterium | reverse complement strand
TCGTTTCCGCTGCCTTCTTTGCTGCTGTTGCTTTTTTTGTTTCCGCTGCCTTTTTTGTTGTCACCGATTTTTTCGTCTCCGTTGCCTTCTTGGTTGTCGTTGCCTTTTTCTTTTCCTCTTCCTTCTTCGTTGTCGTAGCCGTTGTCTTTTTCGTTGCCTTTGCCATTTTCTTACAAATAATTTATTGGATTAGTATTTATATCCGAAAAATGAACTGCAAATTTAGGGAATTTTTTCGTAAGAATATCATAAAAGATCTCCAATGTAAATTGCTCACTTTCAAAATGACCGATGTCAACCACAAGGATTTGATTATCGGCATCAAAATACTGGTGGTATTTGAAATCGGCAGAGATAAAAACATCAGCTCCTGCATGCATGGCATCCTGTAGCAGGTGGCTTCCGCTACCTCCGCAGACTGCTATTTTCTGCAAGGGTTTTCCAGGCAACGTTGTATGTTTAATCACTGGTACGGAGAACAACTCTTTTATTCTCCTGAGGAACTGTTTCTCTTCTTCCGGTTCATTCAATTCACCCAGGAGGCCTGAGCCAACATTCCCGTAGGCATTATCCAGCGGATAGAGATCATATGCAATCTCCTCATAGGGATGGGAGTCGAAAAGGGCTTTCACGATCTTTTTCTCAAGGTGTTTTGGGAAAATTGTTTCAATTCTGATCTCTTTTTCAAAATGGATCACTCCTTTCTTTCCAACATAGGGATTGGACTCATCACCACCCCTGAAGCTTCCCTCTCCCGTGATGTTGTAGCTACACATATCGTACTTTCCAATCACTCCAGCCCCGGCATTAAAAATCGCTTCGCGGACACCGGAAGCTTTATCATGAGGGACAAATGTGACCAGCTTGGAAAGTTGGTTTTTGACAGGGTTCAGAATGCGGGTGTTATGCAACCCGATCTTTTCTGCGATCTTTGAATTCACACCACCCATTACATTATCGAGGTTGGTGTGCATTGCATATATGGCAATATCATTTTTAATTGCTTTTATGACTGCCCTTTCGAAGGATGTTTTACCGGTAAGGCTCTTTACCCCGAAGAAGATCACCGGATGATGAGAAATAATCAATTGAGCATCGATCTCCATGGCTTCTTCCACGATTGCCTCAGTAACGTCAAGTGCCAGCAATGCACGTTTAACCATCATGTCAGAGTCTCCGATGATCAATCCTGAATTATCATAGGACTCCTGAAAGGGCAATGGGGCAAAAGATTCCAGGTAGTTAGTAATTTCTGTTAGCTTCATTGTTTTGGTGTTTTGGGTTTCTTTCCAGTTTCTCTCCAACGAAACCCGTTAAATGCCTGGTTGAGCAGTGTTAACAGAAGCAGAGGTACAGGTCCGGATAACCTGCCACCTCATCAGGTTCTGCATGCAAAGCGACAAATCATATACTTTAGGATGATGCTGATGGCTACAGTGATTCCCTTATTTCAAGCAGGATCTCCTTAATGTCATTTAACGATTTGATCACCTGAAAATTATTGACTGTATCCTCCCTGTTCTCTTTAAGCTTCAATTTTGCACCTTTCAGGGTAAGTCCCCGCTCCTTCACCAGGTGATATATGATATGGAAATTATCAATATCTTCTTTGGTAAACAATCGGTTCCCTTTCTTGTTTTTGTGTGGTTTAATGATGTCAAATTCTTTCTCCCAATAGCGGATCAGAGAGGTATTCACTTTGAACATTTCGGCTAATTCACCGATGGAATAGTAGACTTTTTCAATTTTGTTTTCTTTGTACGGCATGACAATGAATGTGGGAATAGCATAAAAATCGTTCACACTAAAATAGTAAATAAAATTCAAGAATCAATAGTTTCACTCCTCTTCTCCAAGGCAATAGAGATATCCATCCCTTGAAGCAATATAAATCCTGTTATTCCATGCTATGGGGGTAGCTTCAATGGGAGCGACAAATTTATCCAGCAGGATAAATTCGAAATCCTGATTAAACTCAAACAGGAACAATCCGTTATAACCGGCAACGATCAGGCGGTTTTCAATAAAAACCGGGGAAGAGATCGAGGGACCGAGATAGGTTTTGAAGATTAATTCGGGTGTTGGATAATAGCTAATGCTGTCGGGGCCGGCAACAGTAATCTCCTCCTGAATCTCCTGATGGTTAACAACATACAAATAACCATCGATTCCAATTGTAGCAGCCAATCCGGGTGTATTATCCGCTTTATAATAATCATTGATACCCACAGATCCAATGACTCCTCCTTTCCATGAAACAAAATCATGGTTTTCTGTTGGCAGGAACCATATTACCGCGTCACGTTCATCCCGTGCCGGATCGAGTTTAAATACCCCGCCCTTCCCAGGTATGTATTGTTTTTCAACCGATACCAACAGGCAACTGTCATTAGTAACTACCGGGGTACCATCCATATCGGAACCAATAAAGAAATCCCAATCGATCTCCATTGTAATGCGGTTAAAACCAAAAACATGACCGGAGCCGGAACTGAGGTATATCCTGTTACCCAGTAAGCTGGGCGATGCTTCTGTGACAACATTATACTGATGTGCTTTAACATCGTCCGGAGTATAAAGCTTCCTGCTTTTAATAATCTGCGGTTGTATCATCCCATTCAGCATACGGGCTTTCTGTGGATCAGGATCAAATACAGTAAAGAGTCCGTTCTCCAGTCCGATATAACCTGTATCGGCGATCATCAGCGCCGAACCGTCAACATCCCTGCTATAGCTGTCGGTCCATTGACTATCCAACCTCCATAGTTCGGTTCCGGTCAGGTAGGAAATTGCCCTGAAGCTGGGTATGTGGGGAGAATCAAGGTAATTACCCGACCCTAATCGACTGCCCTGAAGAATGATGATTTGCTCTTCCGGATGGTCAGCATTCCCATTAACCCAGATCGTTCCGGTTCCCTTTACAACATCGTCAAAGGCATATTGCCAGACGATTTCCCCGGTTTCAGCACGGATTTTTTTTAGATGATGGTCGTACGCTCCCTGAATGATGAACAGTTCCCCATTCTCCTCAACCAATAATGGTTGTCCGGTCCAGCCTGCACCAGCCCACTCTGTGGTTCCAAGTTTCCTGGAAAGCAAGGTCTCTCCCTTTCCAAGGTAGAGTTTCCAAATAATTTTTAGCTGTGAAGGAGCAGAATTACCATAATAATTCCTTCGTTCATTACCCAGATAGGTATTGATCCTCGGGATAACCTTTAATGAATCCTGGTCGTACTCCAGTTCAGTCAACCCGTTTTCTGTGCCCGCCGGCAGGATCATTCCATCATCCGTAATGTCCACCAGAGCATCCGGAAAATCGGTTTTTGTCAGGTCTTTCAATTCCGTGATTGCCTTTCCGGAATAGTCGATTTCAGGAATTCCTCTTCCCCGCTGAACGATCGGAAATACTTTTCCTTTCAAAAATTTACCTTCCTTATCAACGGATAATCGGACCATTGGAGCAACTCCGTTTGGGCCCTCCAGTTTAAACCTTCCATACGTACAGAAATTTCCTAAACTATAAAGGATGATCCGCTCCCGATAGCATTCTGCAGCACGCGTGACATGAGGTCCGTGTCCGAAGACGATATCCGCACCTGCATCTACCGCAATGTGAGCAAATTCATATACATTCCCCCGGTTGAATCCAAGATAGGTCTCATCCCCTCTTGTCACATGCTGGTGATCTTTTCCTTCTGCACCTCCATGAAACGAAACGATGACAATATCGCATTCGCTATCCAGCATGCTAATTATTCCTTGTACCTGCTTGCTGTTCGTGAGATCAGTTGTCCCGGGATGAGGTGAAAAAGCACAAAAACCATAGGTAATGCTATCTTTCCTGATATAACTTACCGGATGATCCTGTAGTCCTGCTGTTTTAATGCCTGCATTTTCAAGGATCGTCCTGGTTCTTTCCCTGCCGGCTGCACCGAAATCGCCGTTGTGGTTGTTTGCGAGGCTTAAAAAATCAAAACCGGCAGAAACAAGGCATTCAACAAAATGATCCGGCATCCGGAAGACAAAACACTGGGTTGTATCCTTGCATTTCTTGGGTTCCCCTTCTTTACCGGCAAACGTACCTTCAAGATTTCCACACGTAATATCTGCATCAACCAGAACATTAGCAACAGTTGCCAGTAATGGAGAGCACTCTCTTCCCGGTGGCAGGTATATCCCTGAGGGGTAATCCGTACCCAGCATAATGTCACCGACACAGAGGATATCGAGAGTATCTGCCTGAACAACCGTATCAGCAAGCAGCAACTGTGGCTCATAAGCCAGTTCAGTTTGATCAACCGACAGGAAGATGATAAGGGTATAACAGGCTAATCCAAGAAGATTCATGCTGAGATCGGCAAAAAAAAGCAGGAAATTTATCTGATCCGCTTTCCTGCCTTAAATGACAAAACGATGTTCCGGCTAATCAAAGGATTGCCCGGATGCCATCGATAATTCAATCATTCGGTCATATTCCTCCGCTGTCAGATCATCAAAGAAGTAGTTAATCGGATTGACTTTTTTCCCATTGTGATGCACTTCATAGTGAAGATGTGGAGCAGTAGACAATCCCGTACTTCCGACAAAACCGATTACATCTCCCCGCTTCACCTTTTGGCCTTTTGTTACGTTGAATTTGCTCATATGAGCATAGCGGGTGACGTATCCATAACCGTGATCAATTCTTATTTCATTACCGTAACCTCTTCGAGAACTGATTGTTGCTACAACAGTGCCGTCACCGGTTGCATAAATTTCTGTTCCGGTTGGAGCAGTAAAATCGATTCCCTCATGGAATTTCCTGATCTTGTAGATGGGATGTATCCGGTATCCCCACCCCGATGCGGTTCGCTTCAGGTCCTTATTGGAAATAGGCTGAATAGCGGGAAGGCTGGCAATAAACTTTTCTTTATTCATCGCCAGATCAATCACTTCATCATACGACTTCGACTGAACATATACTTTCTTCAAAATGTTATCCAGTCGTTTTGCCGTCTCAATAACGATTTCCGAATTATCATACCCCTCAAGCTCTACATAACGGTTAATTCCACCCATACCGGCATTACGAACGGATGTTGAAATGGGTTCAGCCTCAAAAATGGTACGGTAAATGTTGTCGTCCCTCTCCTGTAACTCTTCCAGCACTTTTTCCACGGTAGCAAGCTTCCTGTTCATCACATCATATTGCAGGATAAGCTGATCGTTTTCTCTGATCAACGCTTTCTCTTTGGGAGAATCAAAAAGCAGCGTAAAGACAACGGCATAAAGAATAGCCAGTAAAACGCTAGCCAGGAAATAGGTTAAAAACCGGACGGTTTTATCCCAGAAACTCAGTCTGATCTTATCAAAACTTAACGATTCCGGGTTATATTTGAATTTCTCTTTTGCCATATTTTATTAATCCTTAGAAGGATGGCCGCTTAAAAAAAGCCGTCAACGTGAAGCAAATCTAATTTAAATAATTTAATTTTACAAGCCAGTCCCACCAGGATTCATGAAAACAAGTGTATTTTTCAAACTTAAAATCCTCAATATCAGTACTCTATGAATTCAAATCAGCTGAGAGAAGCCTTTTTTACATTTTTCCGATCGAAACAACATCATATTGTTCCATCCGCACCCATGGTGATAAAGAACGATCCCACACTGATGTTCACCAACGCGGGTATGAACCAGTTTAAAGATATTTTCCTGGGTAACTCTCCGGCAAAACATTCCCGCATTGCCAATACACAGAAATGCCTCCGGGTATCGGGTAAACATAATGATCTTGAGGAGGTTGGACATGACACCTACCACCATACCATGTTTGAGATGCTGGGGAACTGGTCATTTGGGGATTATTTCAAAAGGGAAGCCATACACTGGGCTATGGAATTCCTGGTTGAAACATTACAGATACCCAAAAATCGTCTCTATGCTACTGTTTTTGAAGGAAATCCCCATGAAAACCTTGAGAGGGATGAGGAAGCGTATACCTTCTGGAAAGAAGTAATTGATGAAGACCGGATCTTAACCGGCTCGAAAAAAGATAATTTCTGGGAAATGGGAGATACCGGACCCTGTGGACCCTGCTCGGAGATTCATGTCGATATGAGAACAGACGGGGAAAGGAAAAAAGTGAGTGGAAGGGAGCTGATTAACAAAGATCACCCTCTGGTAATTGAGATCTGGAACCTTGTCTTTATCCAATATAACAGAAAAGCGGATGGAAAACTTGAACCCCTGCCAAACAAACACATCGATACAGGCATGGGATTTGAACGATTGTGTATGGTGGTGCAGAAGAAGCAATCCAATTATGATACGGATATTTTCCAACCCCTGATTCAACATATTTCAGAGCTCACAGCATTGGAATATGGCAAAAACGAAGAGTCCGATACAGCGATGCGGGTTGTTGCCGACCATCTCCGTGCCATCGCTTTTTCCATTGCAGATGGACAAATACCGTCTAATACAAAAGCCGGTTATGTGATTCGAAGGATCCTGCGAAGAGCTGTCCGCTATGGATATACATTCCTTCAACAAACCGAACCGTTTATTCATAAACTGGTCGCAACCCTGGCAAAAAACACGGGGGATGCATTCCCCGAATTGAATGAACAACAAAGCCTCATCGAACGTGTAATTCATGAAGAGGAAGTTGGTTTCCTTAAAACACTCGATACCGGAATCCGATTGCTTGATCAGATCATTCAGGAATCCAAAACATCAAAACGAAAAATAATCGATGGGAAAATCGCGTTTGAACTGTATGACACCTATGGTTTCCCCCTCGATCTCACTGAACTTATCCTGAAAGAGAATGATCTTTCAGTGAACCGGAACGAATTTGAACAGGAAATGAAAAACCAGAAGGAACGATCCAGAAATGCCGCCGCTGTTGAGACCGATGATTGGATAACAATTCGGGATGATGAGGCTGGCGAATTTATCGGATACCAGAAACCTGAAGCAGATGTACTGATAGTCCGGTATAGGAAAGTTAAATCAAAAGGGAAAGAATTTTACCAGTTGGTTTTTAACCGTACTCCATTTTATGCTGAATCGGGCGGCCAGATAGGTGACAGAGGCTATATCGAATCGGGGGGTAAGCGGTATCCCATTCACGATACAATCAAAGAGAATGAACTCACAATCCACATAGCACCCGAGCTGCCGGATATGAGAGATGAACAATTCCATGCTGTGGTGGACCTGGAAAGGAGAAATCGTATAGCCAATAACCATACAGCCACCCACCTGTTGCATCACGCCCTCAGGAAAGTATTGGGATCGCATGTTGAACAAAAAGGATCGCTGGTAACACCCGATCACCTCCGGTTTGATTTTTCTCATTTCCAGAAAGTGACCGATGATGAGATAATGAAGATCGAATCCATGGTGAATGAACTCATTCGCGCAAACCTGAGACGGGAAGAACAGGTGAACATTTCCATGGTAGAAGCAAAGAAATCAGGGGCGATCGCTCTATTTGGCGAAAAATACGGAGACCGGGTACGAACCATTAAATTCGGAGGCTCAATGGAGCTTTGTGGTGGGATCCATGTGGAAGCAACCGGTCAGATCGGCTTTTTTAAGATCATTTCCGAAAGCGCTATTGCAGCCGGAATAAGAAGAATTGAAGCCATTACCGCACAGAAAGCCGAACAGTATATCACCGAACAGCTCAACCTCCTGAAAGAGATCGGCAGACAAATTAAAGGATCTGACGATCTGATACAGGATGTTCGTGACCTGGTAAAGCAAAACAACCTGCTGAATAAACGCGTGGAAGCATTTGAAAAAGAAGGCCTTAAACTGTTAAGGAAAGACCTTGCGAGCAAAATCATCCGAATAAACGATATGAACGTGATTGCCGAAGAGATCAAGATCCACTCCGTAGAAGGAATAAAAGACCTTGCCTTCCAACTCAAAAAAGAGGTAAACGACCTCTTCCTGATCCTCGGAACCGAATTGAATGGAAAAGCTAACCTTGCTGTCATGATAGCCGACAATCTGGTGAAAGAAAAAAATCTCAATGCCAGCAATATGATCAAAACGATTGCAAAAGAGATCAAGGGCGGTGGTGGTGGCCAGCCATTCTTTGCCACAGCAGGAGGTCAGGACCCATCAGGCATTCAACGGGCGATCGCACAGGCAAAGGATATCATCTCAAAAGCTTAATCCATCTATTCCGCTTCCTTTGAAAATATATCCCGGATTATTTCTGCATATTTTTCAGCAATCACCTTACGCTTCAGGCTCAGTTTCGCGGATAGTTCACCCGTTAGCGTAGACCATTCTTCACACACCAGCCTGAACCGTTTGATCTGTTCATGAAATGCAAGCTGTTTATTGATCTCGTTCACTTCCTGCTGATACCTGGCAATAACTTCCGGAATCTGGATCAATTCTTTGTTATCTCTGAATTTCACGTCGTGCAATGTACACCATTTATGCAGGAACTCGAAATTTGGAACGATAAGGGCGCTGGAGAACTTTTCATTTTCTCCGATCACCATGATTTGCTCAATAAAAAATGATTCCTTGAATTTGTTTTCGATCACCTGGGGAGCAACGTATTTTCCACTGGAGAGTTTGAAGATCTCCTTTTTACGATCGGTGATTTTCAGGTATTTATTCTCTACCAATACACCGATGTCACCGGTATGTAACCATCCTTCCTCATCGATAACCTCTTTTGTGAGTTCCGGCTGCTTGTAATATCCCAGCATGATATTGGGACCCTTGCACAGGATCTCCCCGTCATCCGCAATTTTCACTTCCACCCCTTCGATAACCGGTCCAACAGTTCCCACCTTGATCTCCTGCGTGGTATAATTGTTTACAGCAATAACCGGTGAGGTTTCTGTCAATCCGTATCCTTCAAGAATAATAACTTTAGCAGCGCTGAATACTCTGGCAAGCCTTGGTTGGAGAGCAGCTCCACCGGAGACTATGATCTTCGCTCTTCCGCCCAGTGCTTCCCGCCATTTCGAAAAGATCAACTTGTCAGCAACGCCTAATTGCTTCATGTACCACCAACCATTCCCTTTTGGGGGTTCGAATCTGAGTCCCAGGTTAACGGCCCAGAAAAAGATCTGTTTTTTCAGGTAGGGCAAATCCTTTCCTTTTCCAATGATTGTGTCATAAACCCGCTCGAGAAGTCTCGGGACAGTACTGAACAGATCGGGCTTAACCTCTTTCAGGTTCTCCACAATGGTTCCCATGCTTTCGGCATAGTAGATGCTCATCCCTTTGTATTGGAAATGATAATTAAGCATCCGCTCATAGATATGGCTGATGGGAAGGAAACTCAAAACTTTTGATTCTGGTCCAAATGGATGCACGGGCGCTGTGGCAAGGACGTTGCTAATGATGTTGTGGTGATTGAGCATGACACCTTTTGGGAAGCCGGTCGTGCCGGATGTATAAATAATGGTCAACAGATCCTGCGGAGAAATACTCTTTTTGATTTCCTTCAGTTCATTCTCAAATTTTGATGCGTTCTCTTTTCCAAGTTCGAGCACTTCCATCCATGATTTCGCTCCTTCCACATCATTGAATGTATAAACTTCCTGCACTGTTTTGGTTTTTTGGATGATCGGTTTAAGCTTCTCGTATAAGCTTTTATCAGTAATGAAAACAATCTTCGGCTCTGCGTGCTCTAAGATATACTCATAGTCCTCAAAACTGATTGTGGGGTAAATAGGAACGTGGATAATACCAGTCTGACTCATTCCCATATCGGCGAAATTCCACTCGGGCCGTCCGCTGGAGACGGTTGCAACCCTGTCTCCTTTTTTCAAACCAAGTGCCAGCAAACCATAACTCATGTATGTTGCATTATCAACATACTCTTTTGTGCTGTATCTGACCCATTCTTTATTCTTTTTGCCCGCAATGGCATCCTCTTTTGGATGGTTTGCCAATGACCGTTCGAGGAGATCAAATGTTCTGGTTACTTCCATAATTGTATTTTTTGTTTAATCAAATATAATCAAATTTGAATAATTTAAAAGAGTATCCCTTTTCTCCCACCCTTTATCCCCTGTGGGATTTGTTTTTTAGATTATTTTTAGAAACTTTGGCTTGAAATGAAATATCCATTAACACGATAAAAAAATGAAAAGTAAAGTCTTTGTTTTGCTGTTCCTGGCATTTCTCGGTACCGCTTTCAAGAAGGATAAACCTGCCTATCGCCTGTTCAACCAGAGTGGAAAAGAGGTGACATATTCGAAAATGGTTAACGATCTGCAGGGCGTCGACATGATCTTTTTCGGAGAACTCCATGATAATCCCATAGCACACTGGCTTCAGTATGAGCTTACCAGCGATCTGTACGAAGTAAAAGGAAAGGATCTTATGCTTGCTGCAGAAATGTTTGAGTCCGATAATCAGATCATTATTAATGAATACATGAAGGGTGCAATTTCAGAAAGCAGCTTTGAAAACGAAACGCGGTTATGGAAGAACTACCAAACCGATTATAAACCATTGGTGCGGTTTGCAAAAGATAGCGGATTGGTGTTCGTTGCTTCAAACATTCCCAGACGTTATGCTTCTCTTGTATTCAGCAAGGGATTTGAAGGGCTGGAAGAACTTTCCGAAACGGCAAAACAGTTTATTCATCCCCTTCCTATACCCTATGATCCGGAATTGAAATGTTATAAGGATATGTTGAAAATGGAAGGAATGGGTGGAGCCCATACCAATGAGAATCTTCCAAAAGCACAGGCTGTTAAAGATGCTACGATGGCTCATTTTATCCTGAAGCACTGGCAGCCCGGAAAACAGATCATTCATTTCAATGGTAGTTACCATTCCGATAATTTTCAGGGAATCGTCTGGTATATTCAGCAAAGCCATCCGGAACTGATCATCCGTACAATCACCACAAAACTTCAGGATAACCTGGACGTGGTTGAGGAAGAGCATGCTAACGAGGCAAACTACATCCTCGTTATTCCGGAGACAATGACAAGGACGTATTGATGGAGGGCTGTTAAGTGGGGAGACGGGTGCGAAATAGTAGAGACGTTGCATGCAACGTCTCTACGTCGGTATAATGATTTATATTACGTTTTCTTTTGTGGGTTGTCTTGTCAATTTTCCTTAACGAATAACGAACAACGTCCTACGACCCAGGTCCGGACTGGAGGGCTTCGTTACCGTAACCGAACACCGATCTTTACGTCCCTTTTTTCCGAATAATCAGCAAACCAATAAACGTAAGCAGTCCATTCATAATAAGCAACTCAAAACCAAACCGGTAGCCATTAAACCAGTTGACAGAATTTGCGCTGATAATGTAACTGATCACGGGCGAAATGATGGCGACAACCGGAACCAATTTATCGCGCACCTTGATACGGGTAAACATCCCGAAGGCATACAACCCCAGCAGGGGTCCATAGGTATATCCCGCTATCGTGAATACAGCTGAAATCACGCTGTCGTTGTTAATCGCCCTGAAAATAACAATGATCAAAAACATGATGGTTGAAAAACCGATGTGAACGGCTAAACGGATCTGTTTGCTTGTCTTTTCATTCCTTTTCTTAAGATCCAGAAAATCAACACAGAATGCCGTAGTTAAAGCAGTTAAGGCCGAATCTGCACTGGAAAAAGCAGCGGCAATGATCCCAAGCAGGAAAACTATACCCGCAAAAATGGAAAAATGATTCAACGCAAGAATTGGATAAAGATCATCGGTCTGAACCGGTATCGAAATACCGTTTGTTTCAGCATACAGATAGAGCATGAGCCCCAAGCTGAGAAACAGGAAATTTGTAGGAATAAGAATGATGCTGAACCAGTACATGTTTTTCTTCGCCTCCTTGATATTCCGGCAGGTCAGATTCTTCTGCATCATGTTCTGGTCCAAACCGGTCATGACAATGGCAATGAATGCTCCGGAGAAAAATTGCTTAAAAAAGTACTTGCTGCTTTGCCAGTCCCAGAAGAATACTTTAGAAAATGGGTGCTTATGGAGATTATGGAAAACTTCTTTTGATGACAGGCCAAGTGAATTTGCCACCACAAAAATACTGATTAAAACAGCCGATAACATGAAGAAGGTCTGCAGAGTATCTGTCCAGACAATGGTTTTGATGCCTGCCCGGAAGGTATAAACCCAGATCAATACAATCGTCACCAGAACAGTTACACCGAACGGGATCCCGTATGAATCGAAAAATCCAATCTGCAAAACACCGGCCACCAGGAACAACCTCAACGATGCACCCATGGTTTGCGAAAGCAGAAAAAATAAAGATCCCGTTTTATAGGTACTGATGCCAAACCGCTGGTCCAGATAGGTATATATAGAAACCAGGTTTAACCGGTAATAGAGTGGCATTAACACATTTGCGATCACAAAATATCCAAGTAAATAACCCAGTACCAGCTGAAAATAGGAGAATGCCTTAATGGTTGGCTCATCCGGTGAAATAATTGCCCCGACTTCACCTGGAATAGAGATGAAGGTAACTCCTGACAGCGAAGCTCCGATCATTCCAAAAGCTACCACATACCAGGGCGATCTTTTGTTCCCGGTAAAAAACGTGATGTTTGTTGCATTTTTTGAAGTAAAATGAGAAACGATCAGCAGTAAAGCAAAATAACCGGCAGTTATACCGAAAACCAGTCGTGGATCCATCTGAGAACAACTTCAAATTTGTGCAAGAATAATAAAAACAATTCAACATAAAAAATATTGCGTAAACACATATTAGGTGTTAAATTTGGTCGCATTTAAAAATAGATCCGATGAGCATACAACTTTTCCCATCGAAATTACTGGAAAATGCCGTCAGCGAATTTGCAAGGCTTCCCGGTATTGGAAGGAAAACGGCGCTAAGACTGGTGCTCTTCCTGCTGAAACAAAGTCCGGAAGAGGTCAGACAATTCGGAGAAGCGATGATTAAACTGAAAACCGGGATCAAATACTGCAGGATCTGTAACAACATTTCCGATACCGAAACCTGCTACATCTGCAGCGACCCCAAAAGGGATCACTCCATCATCTGTATTGTGGAAAGCATTAAAGACGTGATGTCCATCGAAAATACGCAGCAATTCCATGGTATATATCATGTACTGGGTGGTATCATTTCACCGATGGATGGGATCGGACCGAGTGACCTGAAACTGGATACCCTTGAAGAAAAAATCAAAGCCGGAGAAGTAAATGAGATTATCTTTGCCCTGAGTACCACCATGGAGGGTGATACAACCAATTTCTTTATCTACCGAAAGCTCAACAAATACTCCATCAAAATATCCTCGCTGGCCAGGGGAGTCTCCATCGGAGATGAGATCGAATACGCCGATGAAATAACCCTCGGTCGATCCATTGTAAACAGAGTCCCGTTTGAACCCACACTTTCATCATAACCGTTCGTCCGGGATATTTACCCTTTGATTATATCCCAGTTGTTTCTATTTTTGATATGATGAAATCCTCATCTTTATAGGATTCAATTTAAAATAACTTTAAACGTGTGAAACTCTCCATCATAATTGTCAACTACAATGTACAGTATTTCCTGGAACAATGCCTGTTCTCAGTGAAAACGGCATTAAAGGGGATACAATCGGAAATTTTTGTCGTTGACAACAGTTCTGTTGACGATTCCTGTCAGATGATAAAAGAGAAGTTCGGGGAGGTTAACCTGATTGATAACGATGAGAACAAAGGTTTCTCCTATGCAAATAACCAGGCTATTCGAAAAGCAAACGGGGAATATATCCTGATCCTGAATCCGGATACGGTGGTTGAAGAAGGGACCTTCGCAAAATGTATCGAGTTCATGGATGAGCATCCCGAAGCCGGCGGACTGGGAGTGAAAATGATCGATGGTAAAGGGACCTTTCTTCCCGAATCAAAAAGGGCTTTGCCCACTCCCCTGGTTGCTTTTTTCAAAATATTCGGTTTCTCAAAACTGTTCCCCAGATCAAAACTTTTTTCCAAATACCATCTGGGGTACCTCGATCCTGAAAAAATCCACGAAATAGAGGTTCTTCCGGGAGCATTTATGTTCCTGCGGAAAAAAGCACTCAATATCGTTGGTCTGTTCGATGAGGATTTTTTCCTGTACGGTGAAGATATTGATCTGTCACACCGGCTGCTTCTCGGTGGGTTTAAAAATTATTATTTCCCTCAAACAACAATCATTCATTATAAAGGAGAGAGTACAAAAAAGGGGAGCCTGAACTACGTAGTACAATTTTATAAGGCAATGATCATTTATGCCAACAAACATTTTTCCAAACGGAATCAGAGGATCTTCGGGGGCATAATCAACCTGGCAATCTATTTTCGTGCGGCAATATCCCTCGTAAAAAGAGTGTGCTTTAAACTACTCCTTCCCATTATGGATGCACTGGTTATTTACCTTGGATTCCATATCATCAAACCATTGTGGGAGTTGTACAGGTTCCCCGGAGGGGGGCATTATCCGGAAGAGTTCATGCGGATTATCGTTCCATGCTATC
The DNA here is from genome assembly GCA_964389685.1 of uncultured Rikenellaceae bacterium. Classification (GTDB taxonomy): domain Bacteria; phylum Bacteroidota; class Bacteroidia; order Bacteroidales; family VadinHA17. The sequence continues at coordinate 31,637 of CAYMFM010000023.1, read as the reverse complement.
TGTTGATCTTGATCTTTTCCATACTGCTCTCAGGAGGATATGAGCGAAAAATCAATCAGCTTAATGTGATCAAAGGGATGATCATCGGAACAGGAATTATTCTTGTCATCTATGCTCTCCTTCCTGTTCAATTGAGGTTCTCTCGCGCCATGATCCTCTTTGGATCGGCCTGGGGCATTATAGCAACCCTTACCATCCGATGGATCCTCTGGTGGATAAGCCCGGATTATTTCCCCCTCAAAGGAAAGAAAGGGAAACGGATCATCATTATTGGCTCCGATCAGGAAGCAAACCGTGTCAAATCAATCCTTGAAAAAACAAACCTCAAACTCAATGTATTAAGCATTGTTAAACCGGAAAAAGATGCCAGGAATTCGTTTCTTGCAGGATATACCAATAAAATCAAGGAGATGATCCGCATTAACCGGATCGAAGAGATCATATTCTGCTCCGCTGATATCCCGGCATATGAAATCATCCGGAATATGGTGGCACTCACCTCATCGGAAATCGATTTTAAGATTGCTCCACCCGAAACTTTATCCATTATCGGAAGCAACTCAATCGAAACCACCGGAGAAATTTATCTGATCCCGTTAAACTCCATCTCCAAACCCATAAACAGGTGGAAAAAAAGAGTTTTCGACCTGGCATCTTCCCTTATCATTCTCCTCTTGCTCCCTGTAACCATTATCCCGGTTAAAAATAAAGGCTGTTTTGTGCGAAATATCTTTCACGTTATGCTCGGAAAAAAATCATGGATTGGATTTTCCTCCTTCCCGGTGGTTCATGAAAAAGATCTCCCGGAATTACGCACGGGCGTAATTGAACCGGTCCTGGGAAAGGGAATACAGGATCCGGATAAGGATACTGTAAGGGATATCAACCTGATCTACGTTAAGGACTATCGCGTTATACACGATATCCAGATTATGCTGAAGGCATTCAAATACCTGGGACATGGATTATAAGGAAATTATCACTATTTTTGGCAATTATTTAGACTAAATAAAAATTAAAATCAGAAATAATTCCACACATGGCTAAATTAGAAATTCAACTTCCAGCAATGGGAGAAGGCGTTATTGAAGCAACAATTACAAAGTGGCTTGTCCGGGAAGGAGATACGGTAAAAGAAGATGATGCAATCGTTGAAGTGGCTACCGACAAAGTAGATTCCGAAGTCCCCTCTCCATGGGATGGAAAAATTGAGAAACTGCTTTTTAAAGAAGGAGATGTTCCGAAAATTGGTGAAACACTGGCGATCATTATCACAGAAGGTGAAGAGGTAGGGGAACCGTTAACCGTCGAAAAAGAAAAAGCGGTGGAGAAAGAGGTGGAACGGATCAGGGAAGATATGGAAAAAACATCCTCAGCAAAAGAGGAGGTTGAGATCACTGCTTCCGTATTAAAAAGCCGTACTCCGGAAGGAAAATTTCTATCCCCCCTGGTACGAAGTATCGTCAGTAAAGAAGGAATATCATATGACGAACTTGATCAGGTTCAGGGGACAGGCAGCGATGGAAGAATTACCAAAGAGGACCTCCTCGCGTATGTAAAAAAACGGAGTGCACCTTCTGAACCCAAACCGGCGGAAGCAGTTGCTGAGAAACCTCCGGTAACGGATGAGGAAACCAAAAAACAGGAACCGATATCCCCTTCCGGCGATGAAATAATTGAAATGGACAGGATGAGGAAGCTGATTGCGGACCATATGGTTAAATCAAAACAAACATCCCCGCACGTTACTTCCTTTATCGAAGCCGATGTAACAAACCTGGTCAACTGGAGAAACAGGGTAAAAGATCAGTTTCTCTCCAGGGAAAAACAGAAATTGACCTTTACTCCACTGTTCATTGAAGCTGCAGCAAAAGCATTGAGAGACTTTCCAATGATCAATGTTTCTGTTGATGGAACAAAAATCATTCTGAAGAAACGAATAAATATTGGGATGGCTACCGCCCTCCCGGACGGAAACCTGATTGTACCGGTGATTAAACATGCCGATGAGAAAAGCTTGCTTGGACTGGCAAAATCCGTGAACGATCTGGCTAACCGTGCCCGGGAGAATAAACTTCGCCCGGATGAAATTACGGAAGGGACTTTTACCATCACAAATTTTGGCACCTTCCAAAATATTACCGGAACACCCATCATCAATCAGCCCGAGGCGGCTATTTTAGGTGTCGGGGCAATCCGCAAACAACCGGCTGTGATTGAAACGAAACAGGGAGATGCCATTGCTATCAGGCAAATGATGATCCTCTCCCTATCGTATGATCACCGGGTAGTGGACGGAGCACTCGGCGGAATGTTCCTGAAAAGGGTCGCAGAATACCTGGAAAATTTTGATCCAAACAGAACCTTTTAGCCTGGCTGGGTATTAAACCCCCGGCCAATACACCTGTAAACTACAATTCGGTTAACTTTCTTTTTTGAATAAAGTTCATCACCGGTTGAGTTACGATTTTTCCCGGGGAAAATCTGACTTTTGTTTTCCCCAATCCTGCTTATGTCAAAGCATTTCAGCAATTCATCATTTTATTTCAATATTGTATGATTTAATTTATTAAATTCGTCAAAATGATTTCATTAATACCATGAAACAATCCCTGCTTTCTGTCATAATCTGCCTGTTTCTCTTTCCCACGACTACGGTTGCACAAGAACTGGATAAAGAAGCAATTAGAATGAACTTCATGGAAGGAGAATCCTGGCTTCTTTTTGAAGAATATGCGGATGCATTGCCCTATTACCTTACACTGCTTGAGACTTACCCGGATAACGACAACTACAACTACCGGATGGGAATCTGTTATCTGAATATTCCCGGTGAGAAAGCTAAAGCAATACCATACCTTGAAAAAGCAATTCGGAACATTGATCCGAAGTACCGGGAAGGATCCCTGAAAGAGGATCAGGCTCCGCCCGATGTCTATTTCTATCTGGGCCGTGCCTACAGGGTAAACAACCAGTTGGATAAGGCAATTGAAGCATTCATGGAGTTTAAAAAAATTCTTGATCCCAAAGTATACAATGAAGAGGTAGTGGATAAACAAATAGAGGCTTGCGAATATGCCAAGAAACTCCAAAGCGAACCGCTCTATGTTGACTATGAGAATCTTGGTGACCCGATAAATTCCAGGTTCAGTGATTTCAGCCCGGTTATCACCAGAGATGAGAGTACCATGGTGTTTACCCGTGCCCTGGCTTTTTACGATGCCCTGATGTACTCGAAGAAAGTGGATGGGAAATGGACTGAACCACTCAATATGACCGAAATGCTCGGTGTCGATGTGGATGAAAAATGTTACTCAACCTCGCTATCGAACGACGGAACGGATCTCTATCTCTATAAAAATGATGAATATGACGGTAATATTTATGTAACCCATCTCAGGGATGGCATCTGGTCGCCGGTAGAAAAATTGAATGACCACATCAATACCAAATTCTGGGAGTCGCATGCCTGCATTTCCAGGGATGGAAATACCCTCTACTTTACAAGTAACCGCAAAGGAACCTATGGCTATCTCGACATTTACAAATCCGCACGGGACTCTACGGGTGACTGGGGTCCAGCTGTAAACCTGGGACCAAAAATAAACACACCCTATAATGAGGAGTCCCCGTTTATTTCCGATGATGGAAAGACCCTGTTTTTCAGCTCTTACGGACACCTGAACATGGGTGGGTATGATATACTCTATTCTACACTGCTCGAAAACGGTGAGTGGTCCGCTCCATTGAATCTGGGTTATCCGATAAATACAACCGACGACGATGTCTTTTTCGTTCCTGCCCAGAACGGAATTTTTGGTTACTATGCCAGGTATTCCGACGAAGGGCTGGGAGAACAGGATATCTATCGCTATGAGATCTATTCGGAAGAACACCCCAGGAAATTTTATGTCCATGGTGTTGTGCCCTTTGATAAAATCAAAGGACCTTACGGCTTGTATACTATTCTGGTGATAGACGAAAAAGGAGATACGGTCCAGGTTGTAAAACCCGATCCGGAAACAGGAGAATATCATTTCAACGTGATTGCAGGTAACTACAAAATTGTTCTTGAGAATGAAGGGTATAAAACCACCACCCAGGAGATCGCATTTACAAACAATCAACCCGTGTCAGAGCTTAATCTTAGCACACCGCAACTGACCCTGACCGATCGGGTTGCTGAGATGAGTATAGAAGATACAGCCTATTACGTTACTACCGATGATATGATCGTGATCGATCTCGCTCTGGAGCCTGATTCAAAACTCTCCATTGAATCCTATGTCAACAAATCCCTGCTGAAAAGGGAAGAGTTTGACATACCGGAAGAGAAATTTGCCTACAACTATTCTCCATCAGAAGGTGAAAATGTGCTGCATTTTAACCTTACCGATAAATTCGGAAATCAGAACAACAAAAAAGTTGTCATTGATTACCAGCCAGTTGTTGAACCAGAAATGATCATTGCAGAAACCGGACCCACGGTTGAAGTGGAAGACGCAATCACCGAAGAAATGATCCCCGATGCAACCAGTATACTGAACCGTTACGCAACGGATGATGTAAATAAAACCCTGGCAGAATTAAGAAAACTGGCGACCGGGGATCTGAAAGCTGTACTCGACAGCCTGGACCTTGAAGCAGAGAATATCACAACCAACGGTGAACTTCTGAATTACCTGCTGGAGACTTCATCAGATAGGGAATATACCGATACCGACCTGCATGCGCTTATAAATAATTTTGAAAATCAGGAAAAAGAGAAAACAACCGATCTCTACCTTAACCTTCAAAAGTTTGCCACCGGTAGCCTCAAAGAAGTAATTGATGGGCTCGATCTTGATCGGGAGGGGATCTTTACTACCGATCAACTGTATAGCTACCTCAGCGTTCATGCGAAAGACTCAGATTATAGCGAAGAGGACCTGATGGCTCTTCTGATTGCACTGACAGTCAATGGAAACATGGATCTCGACCGCTTTCATGATCTGTTGTCAGAGATCGCTTCCGGAAATCTTGCAAGATTACTGGAAGAACTCGATATGGAAGAACAAAACATCAATACCATCGAAGATCTTATCGCGTACCTTTACGAACATGCAGGACAATATGGAGTGGAAGAATCCGATATTACGGACCTGTTTCTCGATCTTGCTGCTGCTGAAATTGATGAGGCTGCCATCAACAGGTACTTTGATCTTCAGGAGAAGGAAAAAACCGGAAAAGGGTTCCCGTGTTGGATCCTCTGGATAGCCATTCCTGCCGGATTGATCCTGATTTGGCTTATACTCTGGAGTCGAAGAAAGAAAAAGGAATAATTTTACTGATCTGAATATTTTACCGGGAACCGGAAAATCCGAATCCGTACAGGATAATTAACGATGTTAACCAGCAGGTTTAGAATCCAAAACCTTGCTGGTTTGTATCTTCATTTTGTTTTTTTTAACCAATTATATTGTTAAATTTGTTATACCTGAAATACCTGAAGATATGAAACGAACAATTACAATCATTCTTGCACTTTTCATTATCTCTTTGGCCATCGCACAGGAAACCCAGGATCCAAAAGGAATTTTCCTCGATGCCGAATATTTTATGCTCTATGAAGAATATGTTGATGCATTGCCAGGATATCTTCAATTATACGAAATCCATCCTGAAAATGCCAACATCAATTACCGGATCGGAATATGTTATCTCAATATCCCGGGTCAGAAAATAAGATCAGTGGTTTTTCTCGAATTTGCTTCAAAAAATAGTTCCCTTTCATACCGGGAAGGAAATTTCAATGAAGATCGTGCACCCGTGGATGCATACTACTATCTGGGGAATGCATACCTGATCCAGCAGGAATTCACCAAAGCCTCACGGGCATATACAAAATACCTTGAATTCCTCGATCCGGCTGATACAATCAATGTAAATTTTGTAGAGAAGCAAATCGAAGCCTGTAAAACGGCAGAGGAACTGATGAAAAATCCGGTTCCTTATGATAGAACCCTGCTGGGAGAAAATGTAAATGATGATAATCCTAACTTCAACCCGATAATTTCAGGTGATAAGAATACGCTTGTCTTTATGTCAGGATTGGCATTTTATGATGCAATATTCTATGCTACCAGAGAAGGAGAGGATTGGAGCCCACCGGTAAACCTGACTCCCCAGGTGCAATCTGACGGAGATCTTTATACCGCTGCCCTATCCTTCACGGGTAATCAACTCCTCCTTGCGAAAGATGATAACTTTAATAGCGATATTTACTCCAGCAAACTGGAAGACGGTACATGGACCACCGCTGAAAAACTGAATAAAAATATCAATACAAAATACTGGGAGTCACACGCCTCACTTTCTCCCGACGGAAAAACCCTCTATTTCACAAGTAACCGGAAGGAGGGGTATGGCGGACTGGATATCTATAAATCAGAATGGAATGAAGCAATTGGTGACTGGGGACCTGCTGTAAATCTTGGACCCACTGTGAACACCCAGTTTAACGAAGACACTCCCTACCTTACTGAAGATGGGAAAACCCTCTATTTCAGCTCACAGGGACACAAAAATATGGGTGGTTTCGATATCTTCTACTCGACATTGGATGAAGATAATCAATGGAGCGCACCAGCAAACCTTGGATTTCCGCTGAATACCACTGACGATAACCTCCATTTTGTTCCGGTAAACAACGGAATAAATGGCCTCTTTACAATGTATGATCCGAAAGGAGGCGTTGGAGAAGAAGATATCTACTGGATCATAATCTATTCCGATAAGAATCCAAGAGAGATTGATGTAAACGGGGTGGTTACCCTCCTCGATAAACCGGAAGATTACGACAAGGACCTGAAAATAAGCGTGATTGATAAAGCTGAAAAACAAACAGTTTCTGTCCTGACAGCTGACCCGAAAGATGGTATCTTTTCCTATAAAACCAAAGATCCGGGAGAGTATCAATTGCTGTTCGAAGGAGAAGGATACCAGTCAACCGCAAAAGAGATCACAGTGCCCTTTGACTATTCCCTGGCTCAAATCACCGTGGACGCAGCACTAAAACCGGTAGAGAAAATTATCCTTCGAACGATCTTCTTCGACTTTGATGATTATTCCATAAAAGAAAGTGAAAAACCAAAATTGGAGAACCTGGCTGAGATCATGGGTGAGAATTCTGATCTGAGATTGGAGATCATCGGACATACTGATTCCAAAGGCAGCGATGCTTACAACAAAAGACTGTCCAACAACAGAGCAAATTCAACCGTCAGGTATCTCACAGGAAAAGGAATAGACAAAAACCGGTTTAAAATTACCGGCGCCGGAGAGAGTTTGCCAGTTGCAATCAACACCAATCAGGATGGTTCCGATTGCCCCCGGGGAAGAGAACTGAACAGACGGGTTGAGTTACAAGTTATTCATTCTGAGAATGAAGCAATTGTTACCGAGGAAATCGAAGTCCCTGAAGGATTGAAAATAAAATAGTATTGGACTCTGTCCGTTTACGTTCAACCGGAGATATCTGAGTGCCACACTCCTGCAGGTCTCGTATATTTAGACCAGGATTATGAGACTGATCTTTTCATTCATAGTGATAACTGTGGTGTCTCTCTCTGCTGTCACCGCACAGGATGATTTTGATCCCGAAAAACAGTTTTATGATGCTGAATTCCACCTGATCTACGATCGCTATGAAGAGGCACTGCCCCTCTTTCTTTCACTGGCTGATACCGGAATCGATCATGCCAACCTGCATTTTAAGATCGGCTACTCCTTCCTTCATATACCCGGCGAAAAACAGAAAGCCATCCCGCATCTCGAAAAAGCAATTATCAATGCAAGCTGGGAATCCAAATCCGATGAGTATACAGAAAAAAAAGCCCCGGGTGAATCAAGGCTTCTGTTGGGTATGGCATATCACGCAAATAACGAACTCAGCAAAGCGCTGGAACAATATACCCTTTTTAAGGAAGAAGCATTAGAGGCACAGAAAAGATACAGAAATAAACCGCTCCTTCAGAATGAGATCGAAGATTACCTGCTCCAGACAGACATGGAGATCAGGAGTTGTGAACTTGCCCTTAAAATGCAGGAATCACCCGTTGATCTGGACATCAGGAATGCCGGCAACCTAAATATCGGAACCAGCAATTTCTTACCCTCGCTTTCCGGAGATGGCTCTACGATGGTATTCGCAAGCGAGCGTGAACATTATTATGCAGTCTTTCAATCGGACCTGAAAAACGGTGTGTGGGAAAAACCCAGGAACATTACGATGGAACTGGAATCGGATGGGGACTTTTTACCTTCTTCCATCTCCTACCACAGGAAAAAACTGTTCCTGATCCACTGGGAGAACTCCCATTTCGATCTTTTTGAAAGCAGTTACCGCAACGGACGATGGATGCCGGTATCACCCCTCGCATTGAATACTTTCGAAGATGAAATACATGCCTGCCTGAGTCCGGACGGGAAAACACTCTACTTTGTCAGCAATAGAAATGGAGGATTGGGAGGATTGGACATTTATGAATCAACACTGGATGATGAGGGAGAATGGGGTGACCCTACTAATCTTGGAGAACCGGTTAATACACCCTACCATGAACATACTCCATTCCTGTCTATGGACGGACAAATACTCTTCTTTAGCTCAACCGGACATCCCGGAATGGGAGGATATGATATTTTCTATTGCCGGAAAAATGGGGATGATACCTGGTCAGAACCCCAAAATATCGGGTGCCCGCTAAACACGACCGATGATGATATCCATTTTACTCCGGGTTCGTTACCCGGAATCGATCCACTCCGGCTTGGCTATATGTCCAGATATGATGCGTCAGGACAAAACATTTATGAGTTTGAATTCTATTCCGATCAATATCCCAGGAAAGCATTGATAACTGGAAGAGTGGGGTTGCTTGGAGAACAAAATAGATTGGATGAAAATGTTCAGGTTAGCCTTATCAATGCTCCCAATGAGGACACCCTCATTTCATATACCGTCGAGCACAGTAACGGTGAGTATGCACTCCGAACCAACCCGGGAGAGTACCTTTTGGTTTTTGAGAAAGATGGCTTCAAAAAGGTGTCGGAAAACCTGACCATCCTGCCGCAAAATCTCACTACTCCTGTTGAGATGAATGCCCTGTTAACAGCAGAAATTGAGCCACCACCGGCTGAAGTGGAAAAAGAGGAAAAAATCGATACGATCAGCCCGGTATTGTTTGCCTTTGACGATTGTAGCTTCTCAAAAACAGCAACCCGTGAACTGGGCCATCTTCTCCAGATACTGCAGCAGGATACAACCATCCACCTTATCATAATCGGTCATACTGATTCACGCGGAAGTGAATCGTACAATATGAGCCTCTCGAAAAAAAGAGCACTCGCTGTGCTTGCCTACCTAACAAAAAGAGGCATTGACGCCGAACGGTTGAAACCACTCTGGAAAGGAGAATCACAGCCGGTGGCCAGAAACAGCTTCCCGGATGGAACAGATGATTCCGAAGGACGAAGACTGAACCGCCGGGTTGGTTTCGGTTTTGACGATCCGGCACCAGAAAATATCATCATCCTGAAGATTAAAAATCAGGAAAAATAAATTTTCTGATCCCTGCCGGAAACAACATCCAGACTGACGTTTTTACCGCTTGAGATCTCCTGCTTGCGATTGGTTCAGTTTTTGTACAGTATTAAAATAATTCTTAATTTGGTACCAGAACGGAGACATGAGTATGGAGCTTGATTATGACTTTTTTTCAGTAGGAAAGAATATCAAACCGAAACAGGGAAGGATTTTGATATCTGAACCGTTCCTTGCCGATATATACTTCAAACGTTCCATTGTTTTTCTTACCGAGCATAACGAAAAGGGAACCGTCGGATTTGTCCTTAATAAACCGGTTAAGATCCCGGTAAATGAGGTCCTCGAAGATTTCCCTGAAACTGAAGCAGAAATATCCCTGGGCGGCCCGGTTGGCACCAATACCATTCACTATATCCATACCCTTGGAGACCAGATACCCAACAGTGTTAAAGTATACAAAAACATCTACTGGGGAGGGGATTTCGATACGGTAAAAAGCCTTGTAAAATCAGGTTTGATACAAAAAGATCAAATCCGCTTCTTTGTAGGATACGCCGGCTGGAAACCAAAACAACTTGAAAACGAAATCTCCGAAAATTCATGGGTAATCTCCGAACTTCCCCCAAAAATTATCATGAAATCCGTGGATGATGATATCTGGAAAACTACCCTGAAGGAAATGGGCAAAAAGTATAAGCTCTGGGCTAATTTCCCTGAAAACCCGGGGATGAATTAACGGGTTGAATTTCTACCGTAAGGAAATGAAAAAAATGCCTTAATTGCCTTAAATGCCTTGAAAAAGGCAGAATTTGAGGCTGAGGCCCCCGCCTCCTCCGCCACCACCTTCGTCAAGACTTCGGTGGTCAAAGAATGCTACGGAGGACAAGAAGGCGAAGGAAGAATTCCCCCGTACTGACTGTCTGCAGACTTGGCAGACGACTGTGGGCAGGAAATGTGTTGATGGCAGTTCGCAGTACGAGTAGAGACGCCATGCATGGCGTCTCTACGTCGGTATATTCATTAAAACTACGTTTTCTTGCGTTGTTTGTCTTTATACATTTTTCTGACGAACAACGAAATTCGACCCGCGAAAGGTGGATTTTTATTTAGAATAATTCTTATTAAATTTGCTCCACATTTTTTACACGACAACATTCTTATTCATTATCCATTATGAGTGAAAACGAGACAAAAGAGAAACGTAACATCTCCTTTGAAGATTTTAAAAAGGAAGTGATCAGTGACTTTAAGCTGGCTAACCTTAGCCGAAACATCAGCATTATCGGCAGACGGGAAGTGCTCACCGGAAAAGCCAAATTCGGAATCTTCGGCGACGGCAAAGAGATTGCACAATTGGCTCTTGCCAAACAGTTCAGGAATGGTGACTGGCGATCAGGTTATTACAGAGACCAGACCTGGATGATGGCTGCAGAATTATTCACTGCTGAAGAGTTTTTTCACCAATTGTATGGAAATACCGATGGCAAACTCAACCCGGGAAACGGAGGAAGATCATTCAATAATCACTTTTCTACACCGAATATCAATCCCGATGGCAGCTGGAGAGAGCTGACAAAACAGAAGAATTCGTCAGCTGACATCTCACCAACAGCAGGTCAAATGCCACGGTTACTTGGCCTTGCCTATGCATCAAAACTGTTCAGGCAAAATAAAGAGCTGCACGATTATACCAATCTGTCCATTCAGGGAAATGAAGTAGCATTCGGATCTATCGGTGATGCCAGCACAACCGAAGGACACTTTTTTGAGACCATGAATGCTGCCGGAGTACTGCAGGTCCCGTTAGCACTATCGGTCTGGGATGATGGATATGGAATTTCCGTCCCCCGCGAATACCAGACGACCAAAGGAAGTATTTCTGAAATTCTCAAGGGTTTTGAACGGGATAAAGATAATCCCGGTATTCTTATATATCATGGTAAGGGCTGGGATTATCCAGGTCTGTGTAAAATGTATGAAGAAGGGATACCCATTTGCCGTGAGGAACATGTACCGGTATTGTTTCACATTACTGAAGTAACCCAGCCCCTGGGACACTCAACATCCGGATCCCATGAACGGTATAAAAGCCCTGAACGGCTTCAGTGGGAAAAGGATTTAGATCCGATAAAAAAAATGCGGGAATGGATGATCGAATCGGAGATCGCTTCGGCTGAAGAACTGGATGAGGTCGAAGCAATTGCCGAACAGGAAGCGAAAGAAGCCAGGAAGAATGCCTGGGATGCATTCCAGGACCCGATAAAAACGGAGCGGGAAGCCCTGATCAAAATTATCGATAACCGATCCTGTATGTGCAAAAGAGAGAAGATTGATAAGGTGGGACTGATTACCGGTGAGCTCAAAAAAGTGATCAATCCAATACGCAAGGATAACTTCAGCTCAGCAAAAAAAATCCTGAGACACATATGTCTCGACTGTTCAATCCGAAAAGAGCTGCAAAAAGATCTCTCCGCCTGGCTTAAACGGAATTATGAGGACAGCATGGAACGGTACAATACATTTGTTTACAATGAAACGGATAGATCGGCACTCAACGTCAAAGAGGTTAAACCCGAATTCAACGAAGACTCGCCCATGGTTCCTGGACGTGAGATACTCCGTGATAACTATAACTACCTGTTCGAACATAATCCACTTCTGGTTACCTTTGGAGAAGATACCGGCAAAATTGGTGGGGTAAATCAAAGCCTCGAAGGACTGCAGAAAAAATATGGCGAGCTGAGAATCACGGACACAGGGATACGCGAAACCACAATATTGGGCCAGGGAATCGGCCTTGCCCTCCGCGGCATGAGACCCATTGCAGAAATTCAGTACCTCGATTACCTGTTGTACGCTCTTCAAACCTTCAGCGATGACCTGGCTACTACCCATTACCGTACACGGGGAAATATGGTTGCACCGGTAATCGTCAGCACCAGAGGTCACCGGCTCGAAGGAATATGGCACTCGGGATCACCGGTTAGCATGGTGATCAATTCCATCCGCGGTGTCTATGTCTGTGTCCCCAGAAACATGACCCAGGCAGCCGGATTTTACAATACCCTGCTGCAAGCCGATGATACCGCACTTGTCATTGAACCGCTGAACGGTTACAGATTGAAAGAAAAACTGCCATCCAACATCGGGCAATACACCGTACCGCTCGGGGTGCCCGAAATCCTCAGGAAAGGAGAAGACATTACCCTGGTTACCTATGGATCATGTGTGAAAATTGCACAGGTGGCGGTTGAACAACTGACAGAATTCGACATATCGGTCGAACTGATCGATGTACAAACCTTGCTGCCATTCGATACCCATGATATTATCCTCGAATCCATAAAAAAAACCAACCGCGTGCTCTTTTTTGATGAAGATGTTCCCGGAGGAACAACTGCCTATATGATGCAACGGGTGGTGGAAGATAGAGGAGGATTCAATTACCTCGATTCACCACCACGAACCCTGGCAGCCGAAGAACATCGACCAGCATACACTACCGATGGTGATTACTTCTCAAACCCGAATGAGGAGGATGTCTTTGAAACCATTTACGCGATCATGCACGAAACAAATCCGGAGAAATACCCGGAGATCTATTAATGCCATAGGGAAAGAGGATGGTGTGACGGGGAGATGAAGTATTTCGAATTGCGAATTGCGGATTGTGGATTTAAAAAATTGCAATAACCGAACGTTCTCCGTAGGAGTCCTTCGGACAACATCCAATTAGGAACTAACCCCGCTTTCAGCGGGATTCCTGCCCGACGCCCGCCTGCCGCGGGCAGGGTTTACGAGCCTGTGGCTGGCAGGCGGGAGTTCGACTGATGATTTTTACTGCACAAGTTTGTAAAAATCAAGTCTCACTAATAATTAACTGTTTTTTCTCTTATCAACTTATCAACCTATAACTTATCACATAGTGATGTGCCAAAGGCATCTGCCATGGGCATGGCTATGCCACCTATGGGGCCTATGGCATTACTCTAATCCTTCTTCGTTCTCTTCAAACCTCCGGATCTTGATGTTGAAAGCCGCCATAAAAATGGTCATCAGCGGACTGATCAGGTTGAAAAAAGCAAACGGAGCATAGGTCATGGTGGGAACTCCTAGAACACTGGACTGGGTAGCACCGCAGGTATTCCAGGGGATCAATACAGACGTTACTGTCCCAGAATCTTCAAGCGTCCGGCTAAGCAGCTCCGGTTTCAGCTTCATATCCCTGAAGGTTTTTGAATACATCCTCCCCGGTACAACGATAGAGATATATTGGTCTGAAGCGGTAACGTTAAAGAAAATACAGGTCCCGACCGTGGATGTAACCAGTGCAGTGGTGGATTTTACATATTTAATAACACTCTGCGTGATTCTCATCAATAAACCGGCTGATTCCATTACCCCGCCAAATACCATGGCAGCAAGGATCAGCCATATCGTATTTAACATGCCCGCCATACCCCGGGTGGATAACAGTTCATTGACCGACTCGTTTGCCGTATGAATTTCCACCGGGCCAAACATCGATTGCATCAGGACAATGTAACTCGACTTGAGATAACTGCCATCAATCCCCGAAACCTGGTTAATAATCTGGGGTTGAAAAATGATGGCGAAAATTCCACCGAGCAGCGTGCCTGCAAGAAGGGCAGGAAGAGGAGGTACCTTACGGATAATGATTACAATCAGAAATACAGGAACAATGAAAAGCCAGGGAGTGATGTTGAAGGAGGATTCAATTGCTGATAAAACGCTTTCAATATCACCCGGTGTTGATTTAAAATTATAGGTAAATCCCATAATCAGAAAGATAATCATGGTAATGATTATGGAGGGCCCCGTGGTTATTACCATATACCGGATGTGCGTAAACAGGTCTGTACCCGCCATGGCTGGAGCAAGGTTCGTTGTGTCGGACATGGGAGACATCTTATCACCAAAATAGGCACCTGAAATGATGGCTCCGGCTACAATCCCCTCACGGATACCCATCGCACTCCCGATTCCAAGGAGGGCGATCCCGATAGTAGCTACCGTCGACCATGAACTGCCCGTGGCGAGTGAGACAATAGAACAGATAACTACGGCAGCAAAAAGAAATATGGTAGGGTTTAAAATCTTCAGTCCATAATAGACCAGTGCCGGAACAACACCACTGATCATCCAGGTGCCAGCCAGTGAACCGATCAGGAAGAGTATCAGAATGGAAGGCATGGCAGATCCGATACTTTTCACAATGCCGTCGCGAACCGAATTCCAGGACAAACCAAGTCTCCATGCTATGATCCCCGCTACCATGGCAGCTAATATCAACGCCATCTGATTGGCACCACCCAGCGTATCATCTGCAAAAAACTTTACATTCAGGGTAAGAAAGAGAATTAAAAACAGGATCGGAATTAACGCTTGAAATAACGTGGGTTTTTTTATGGTGGACATGGTAAATAACGACTCATAAAAATTAAGCACACAATATACATAATAAATGGCTATCTTTGCTCAATAGATTTAACTCAATTTTTTATGGGTATGTTTTTGAAATTGATATTGCTTGCAACCATCATAATAGCCCTTTCGCTTATCGGGCTTTCCATCCGCATGCTGGTAAAGAAAGGTGGCAAATTCCCTTCCAGCTCAGTAGGAAAAAACAAGGAAATGAAATTACGAGGGATCACCTGTGTACGACACGACGAACTCAAATGCTACCGCGAAGAGAAAGAGAAACGAATGTGCGGGTGTGAAATATAACGCTCCACCCTGCGGATCGTGTTATTCGCCCCGGAAAGCGGGACTGTAATTTACTCACTGGTCATACGATAATCATGCAATTGTAATTACTCATCCCGACAGTATCGTCGGGACTCGTGAGCTCGCTACGCTCGGATCGATAGTAATTACTCGTCCTCCTACCGTGTAATAATTTACAATTTCAGTAACAAAATATCAAACGAATATCAAAAGACAGATTATATACCAGGTACTTCTAGCGAAATTAGTTTTAACCATTATACTTTACCCCGACAGGGGTAGAATAATGAGTAACCACCGGTTATGACCGGTGGTTAGGATATACGAGAAGATTACAACCCTATAGGGGTTAAATTTTGCTATTTAAAGTATTTATATTCAACCCCCTGCCTGCCAGCCACAGGCTGGTAAACCGTCAGGCAGGCGTTCACTCACCCCTGTCCGCCGTAGTTTTAACGAAGGCGGAACTCACAACTCACCGCTCCTCCTCAATCATCTCCTCAAACCCTTCCGTAGCATAGGTCTCAAATACACCATCATCCCCCAAATAGATAAAAAAGCCGTCCAGCTCATCCAGTTGTGAGATCATGTCAATGCTTTTCTCCAGTCCCATTACCATACAGGCGGTGGCAAAAGCATCGGCAGTCATGCAATCATCGGCAACAATGGTTGCACTTAGAAGGTTGTGTGTGACCGGGTATCCGGTGACCGGGTCGATCGTGTGGGAATACTTAACCCCATTCTCCATGTAAAATTTACGGTAGCTACCGGAGGTAACCAGCGAGCGGTTATTGAGTGAAACGATCGCCTGCAATTCCCTGCCTGGGATCAGGTTGTTATCGATGGGTTTATCCACACCGATTTTCCACTGCTCTCTACCATGTTTCAATCCGGAAGCAGAAACTTCACCACCCAGTTCAACCAGGTAGCGATCGATCCCCCTGTTTTCAAAAAATCGGGCAAGCAGATCAACCGAATAGCCCTGGGCAATTGCATTTAAATCCAGTAGCACTCCATCCAGGGATTTAACCACCCTGTCCCCCTCCATGCTCACCTTTTCCATACCAACGTATTGAAGAAGGCTGTCGATCATAGCACTATCCACTTGCTCCCTTTCTCCCGGGCCAAAACCCCAGGCATTGACCATAGGACCAACGGTAATATCGAATGCACCATCCGTGATCGCTGACACCTCAACGGCTTTACGAAAAACCGTTTCAAACATCTCATCCACTATCACAAGACTATCATTCCGGTTAATCCTTGTAATGATCGATTCGGGATGGTAGAGGGAGAGTGATTCATCAATCCGCCTCAACAGGGAATCAATCTCATCCTGAAATAAGAATTCATCTTTATGCAGTAAAAAATCAATGGAAAGATCCGGTATATAGATTATATGGTAGGTCGTTCCCTGGGCAAATCCATCGATTACCAGGTAGGAACTCCTCCTGTAATTAATGTGAATTAAAACCAGCAGAAGGATGATCAATGCAGCCAGGGCAATGATCCATTTCTTAATTCTATCCTCCAAAATCATCAAAATCGATCATTTCTTCGGGTACTCCCAGGTCGTAGAGCATCTTGTTCACCGCATCGTTCATTAAGGGGGGACCGCACATGTAGTATTCAATCTCCTCCGGTTCTTCATGTTTGTTCAGGTATTCATCATAGATCACCTGGTGAATGAAACCGACATATCCATCCCACTTGTCCTCTTCTTTCGGCTCGGAGAGGGCAATATAAAAAGAGAAATTGGGAAATTTCTTTTCCAGATCCCTGAATTGGTCTTCATAAAATATCTCACGCATGGAACG
This sequence comes from uncultured Rikenellaceae bacterium, assembly GCA_964389685.1. GTDB lineage: Bacteria > Bacteroidota > Bacteroidia > Bacteroidales > VadinHA17. The sequence goes on along the minus strand of CAYMFM010000023.1, from coordinate 14,486 downwards.
GGCACCATACCAGTAAGACACTTTCCTGTTGGTTTTCAAGGTATGAAACAGGTGAAAGAGATGGGACCTCATCGGCGCCATGCCTGCTCCACCACCGATATAGAGCATTTCATTTTCGGTGTGCTTGATAAAGAATTCGCCAAATGGACCGGATATGGTAATATTATCGCCCGGTTTCCTGGAGAAGATAAAGGATGAACAGATCCCCGGATTCATATTCATAAACGCACCTTTCGCCCTGTCCCAGGGTGGCGTGGCAATCCGGATATTGAGCATGATGATGTTTCCTTCTGCAGGATGATTGGCCATGGAGTAAGCACGAAATGTCTCCTCGGGATTTTTCATCTTCAGATCCCACATCTTGAATTTATCCCATTCATCCCGGTATTCCTCCTCCACATCGATATCCCTGAAATCAACCTCCATCTTCGGCACATCAATCTGGATGTAGCCACCCGATTGAAAATCGAGCGTCTCGCCTTCCGGCAGCTTGACGACAAATTCCTTTATGAATGTTGCAACATTGTGATTGGATACCACTTCACACTCCCACTTCTTAATTCCCAGTATGGCTTCTGGAACCAGAATATCCATATCTTCCCTGATCTTAACCTGACAGCCCAGTCTCCAGTTGTTCTGTTGTTCCTTGCGGGTAAAAAACCCGGTTTCGGTAGCCAGTATGGATCCGCCTCCTTTAATTACCTGGCACTTACACAAGCCACACGTCCCGCCGCCACCACAGGCGGAAGGCAAAAAAATATCATTGCCTGAGAGGGTTGTGAGTAATGTTGATCCGGGATCAACAGTAAACTCCCTGTCATTCACTTTCAGTTTCACTTCACCCTGAGGTGTAAGCTTTTTTCTTGCATACAGAAGGATAACAACGAGGAAAAGTATGACAAAAAGAAAAACAACAATGCTGGACAGTATGATTGTTGTTTGTGTGCTAAGCAGGATCATCTTCTGACGTATTAATAATTCAAAACCCGATTAATAACTACAATTTTATGCCCATGAAACTCATGAATGCCATTCCCATCAGACCGGTAATGATAAAGGTAATGCCCAATCCCCTGAGGGGTGCCGGAACATTGGAATAGCGTAATTTTTCACGGATGGCTGCGATACCGACGATTGCCAGTAACCAGCCAATACCCGAACCCAACCCGAACATAGTGGCTTCAGCAATATTTTGATATTCAGCTTGCTGCATGAACAGTGAACCGCCCAGTATGGCACAGTTGACGGCAATGAGCGGAAGAAAAATTCCCAGTGAATTATAGAGTGCCGGGGAAAATTTCTCAATCACCATCTCTACCAGCTGAACCATGGATGCAATCACGGCAATAAACATGATGAATGAAAGGAAACTGAGGTTTACGTCGGTAAACGATTCTCCCAACCATACCAGCGCTCCCTCTTTCAGCAGGTATTTCTCGATCAGGTAATCAACCGGTACCGTTATCCCGAGAACAAATATTACGGCAATACCAAGACCAACAGAGGTTTTTACCGTTTTTGAAACAGCAAGGTAGGAACACATGCCCAAAAAATAGGCAAAGACCATATTGTTGATGAAGATCGATTTAATGAAAATGTTGATTAGATTTTCCATGATCTGCAATGCTCTTTTGTGATTAGTTTTCCTCGATTAACATTTTGTTCTTGCTGCGCTGCACCCAGATGATGATCCCCACCGTAATCAGTGCCATGGGTGAAAGGATCATCAAACCATTGTCTTCATATCCGATGTTATAAAGCCCGATCTTTTCAATTACGGGATATCCGAACAGTTCTCCCGAACCCAGTAGCTCCCTGAAAAAGCCAACGATGATCAGGATAATACCATAGCCCGCTGCATTCCCGATTCCATCAAGGAATGAAGGCCATGGCTTGTTACCCAGTGCAAACGCTTCCAGCCGTCCCATGATGATGCAATTGGTGATGATCAGCCCTACAAATACGGAGAGTTGCCTGCTTACATCATATGCAAACGCTTTCAATACCTGGTCAACCAGGATAACCATGGAAGCAATGACCGTTAGCTGTACGATAATCCTGATCCGGGGAGGAACACGTTTGCGCAACAGCGAGATAACCACGTTTGATACCGCCATAACAACCAGTACCGAAATGGCCATCACAATCGAAGGTTTCAGCTTGGCAGTAACAGCCAGCGCTGAACAAATCCCCAGAACCTGAACGGTGATCGGATTCTCATCATTAAGGGGATTGGTTAATAATTTGATATTCTTCGGAGAGAATAACGGTTCCTTATCACTCATCTTTTTTACTCTTTTGATTTTTAAAATAGTTTTCGTATCCGGATAGACAATCCATCAGCATCGCCTCAAGGCCCTTGCTGGTAATGGTTCCTCCCGATATAGCGTCCACCTCGTTGAGGCTCTCGGGATCGGCTTTCCCCCGGACAACCTCGATGGAGATAAAATGACCGGTTTTATCAAATATCTTCTTCCCGATAAATTGCTCCTGGAACCAGTCGGTGTTGATCTCAGCCCCCAATCCGGGGGTTTCTCCATCGTGATCGAAATTGGTACCGAAAATGCTGGTCATATCGTCAGAAAAAGAGACGTACCCATAGATCGGCCCCCAAAGCCCCTTCCCTTCAACCGGAACAATGTATTTCCTGTTTCCATCTTCCAATTCCCCAACATAAACAGGAAATGCTCTCTCTTGGTGAGGTTTCCTGATCTCCTTCTTCATGTCCACATTAAAAGCGACCAGCTCATCAACCATGCCACCGCTGAGATCAACAACAAAACTCTCTTTGATATACTCGTCATATAGCTCTTCCGCCGTGGAGGCATCACTCTCAATATTGATGGATGCCAGGATGTTCCTTTTCTTTTCAACCTCAATATTTCTCTTCTGAATGGGCTGGAGCAACATGGCAGCTGAAGAGAGAATGGCTGCCACCAGTATCACCATGATGGAAGAAAAAATAAAAATATAGGTATTGCTGAATCTTTTCATTACCGGAAATTTCTATGATTGTGCATTGATTTTTGCTCGTTTAAGCCTCCGTTTAATATTCCCTTCAACCACATAGTGATCGATCAGCGGGGAAAAGACATTCATCAAAAGGATTGCCAGCATAACGCCTTCGGGATAGGCAGGGTTTAATACCCGGATGAGAATAGCCATGATGCCGATGAGGAAACCGTAGATCCATTTACCCTTTTCGGTTTGCGCTGCAGTCACCGGATCAGTAGCCATAAAAACTGCTCCGAATGCAAATCCCCCCATCACCAGGTGATGCCAGGCAGGTATCTCCATAAAGGGATTCACTGAAAAAAAGTTCAGGATCAATCCCATGACCAGTCCGCCGGCAAAAACGGAAGTGATGATCTTCCAGCTGCCGACACCGGTATAGATGAGTATTACCGCACCAATAAGAATGGCAAGGGTTGATGTTTCACCAACCGACCCGGGAATGATACCCAGAAACATGTTCCATACCGACGGAATATTCCCCAAATTTCCTGCTGCGGCTTCTGCCAGGGGAGTGGCTCCACTGAAACCATCCACAATCCCTTCCCCTTCAGTCAGCTTTGAGATCCAGACCGTATCACCCGACATCCACCCCGGATAGGCAAAAAACAGGAACGCCCTTGCCGTTAATGCCGGATTCAGAATGTTCATTCCCGTTCCGCCAAATACCTCCTTACCAATGATAACTGCAAAAGCTGTTGATACGGCAAGCATCCACAACGGAACATCAATGGGAACAATCAAAGGGATCAAAATGCCGGATACCAGAAATCCTTCATTTATTTCATGCCCCCTGATCTGGGCAAAAATAAACTCAATGCCCAATCCCACAGCATAAGAAACAACGATCAGGGGCAAAACGCGTAGAAAACCATACCAGAAATTACCCCAGAGTGTTGCTTCCGCACCAATAGATAGGTGATACTGATACCCGGTGTTCCACATGCCGAATAACATGGCCGGAACCAGGGCAATAACCACCAGCGCCATCGTTCGTTTCATATCAACGCTGTCCCGGACATGAGAACCCGCAGTGGTTACTGTGTTGGAGACAAAAAGAAAGGTTTCAAATCCTTCAAAGGTCGATTGCAGCTTTTCATACTTTCCCCCCTTTACGAAGTTAGGCTTGATCTTATCGATATATCTTCTTAAAGCTTTCATTATCAATTGGTTATCAAAATATATTCAGGGTTCATGTGAACAAAACTATCCAAGCTCTTTGATCATCAAATCAATCCCGTTCCGGACGATCGATTGAACTTCGGTTTTTGACGTGCATACGAATTCACAGAGAGCCAGATCTTCCTCCGCAATTTCATAGATGCCCAGGTTCTCCATTTTGTCAATGTCCTCCACCAGGATCGCTTTCAACAGATGCACCGGGTAAATGTCCATGGGCAGGACCTTCTCATATTGCCCGGTCATTACAAATGCACGCTTACCACCATTCAGGTTGGTATGCATCGTAAACTCCCTGTTCGGAGTAAGCCAGGCAAGGAACGTCCTCGACATGCTGAATTTATTCACTCCCGGCAGTGCCCATCCCAAAAAATCGTAATGGTCACCTTCCGGGATCACACTGACCAGGGAATCGTAATACCCGATATACCCATCGTTCAGAATTTTTCCCCCGGTAAGCACATTCCCGCTGATATACCTGAGATTCCCTTCCTTCACATTATCCTTAATCAGTGGAACAATGGATGCACCCAGCATCGTTTTAAAATACCGTGGTGTTTTCACTTCGGAACCAGCAAGCGCCACAATCCTGGACGCATCAAAAATCCCCTTTTCAAAAAGCCGTCCGATGATAACAACATCCTGTGGATTAACCGTCCAGACAATATCCCCTTTGTTTATCGGATCAATATGATGGATCTGAATTCCTACATTACCCGCCGGATGAGGTCCCCTGAAGTGATGCAACTGTACGCGGTCAAGATCTTTAAAAACATCACATACCGGAAAGGTGCCGTTAACACCGATGTGGATATCCCCCTCGGTAAGCTTCGACAGGGCTTTGATCCCCGTCTGAAAGGCATCGCGTTCTTCCTTTAACACAAAATCATAATCTGGTGCCAGCGGTGCAGTGTCAAAACCCGATATGAATATGGCTTTGGGAATGTCCGAGCCATTGGCAATAATGTGGTAGGGTCTCTTACGGATGAAGGGCCACAAACCCGACTTTTGAAGATTTTCAATAACCTCTTCCCTCTCCATGCTCTCCGGATCACCCTGCCTGAATGATTCATATGCAATCTGCGGATCAGCCTTCACCACCACTTCCAGTATCCTGCGGCGCTCCCCCCGGGTAATGGACACAACCTTACCGCTTACCGGTGAGGTAAATAAAACCTCGGGATGATATTTATCAAAAAACAACGGGGATCCCGCTTTCACTTCATGGTCCACTTTAACAGTAAGCTTGGGCGTCAGACCGGCGAAATCGATGGGTTTTACTGCATACATCCCGGAAGGATCAGCCTGAATCAGGATCTTTTCAGCCTTTCCCTTTATCGGTATATCCAGCCCCCTCTTGATCTTTATAACTTTCGGCATGGTAAGCTTTTGATTTTATTTTATTTGCAACAAAAATAGATATTTTTTAATTTTTGTCAACTTACATAGATTATTTATATTTTTTCCGGATTGTTTCCGTTATTAGGCAAAGGATTAGAAAAATGATCACGATCAAACATACTGCCATTCAAATCCTGATTTTTCTTACCCTCGGTTGCTCCGGTGTTACCGCCGGTGGAAAGCTACAGGATGACCTGCCAGACAATCAGAACCAAAAGTATGATAACCACATTTTTACCGACCGGATTAACACCGTTATTCTCCACCGCGAAGGATGGGAACTCTCCTGGCCCATCATGGAACTGAACAGCAACCAGAAACTGGTGTTCAGTTTTGACTACCTGGGGGAGGATATCCAGGACTATTACTATACCTTTATCCATTGTAACGCAAACTGGCAACCTTCCTCCCTTTTTCCCTCGGAATACCTCGAGGGATTTACCGACAATAGAATAGAGGAATATGACTATTCCTTCAATACTACCGTCCGGTACATTCATTATGAACTGATCCTGCCCAACGAATATTTCCGGTTTAAACTTTCCGGTAATTATGTGTTGCATGTCTACCGGAATAATGATCCGGAGGATATCGTTATCTCACAACGATTCGCTGTCACAGAAAGCAGGGTGACCATTACCGTAACGCCTAAAAGACCTTCGTTTACCAGTTTTCGGGACTCGGGACAGGAGATCGATTTCAGCATCGGTTACCAGGGATATCCGGTTAGAAATCCTTACCAGGACATCAAGGTAGCCATCTGTCAGAATAACCGGTGGGACAATGCCATTACCGGCATGAAACCATCGTTCCTGAGAAACCAGGTATTGATTTATGACTATGCCGTTGAGAACGTCTTCAGGGGAGGTTCTGAATACCGTTATTTTGATTTCAAAAGCCTGCGGTATCAATCGGAATATGTGAAGGAGATCGATTTTCGGAATGACTATTATCACGTTGCACTCCATCCCGATCCCCTTAGAACATCAGGAAGCTACTTTTTTCATGAGGACCTGAACGGTAGATTCTATGTGGATGTGCAGGAACAGACAAACCGCAATACCGATGCTGATTACGCCTGGGTCTATTTTACCCTGCCCTTCCTTTCACCACCGGATGACGGACAGGTTTATGTCTTCGGAGGCCTTTCAAACTGGGAATGGAACGATCGTAACAGAATGAGGTATAATCCTGAAAGTCAGAGCTACGAGCTATCCATGCTCCTGAAACAGGGATTCTACAATTACGAATACATATTCGTTTCAGACCGGGAAGGAGTGGCTGACAACTCCTGGTTTGAAGGCAATCATTTCGAAACAGAAAATGATTATGTAATTTATGTTTACCACCATGACGATGCATTCCGGTATGAAAAACTGATCGGAGTAACCGTTGTTAATACGTTGAATCGATGATGGAATTCCAGTTCAAGGTTTTCCGCTTTAATCCTTTTTCGTGATTCGTAACGCTGCCTGAGCGGGACTGTTATTCAGTCGCTAGCCATACGATAGTCATACTATAGTCATACAATGCTTCACCCTGTGAAATAATGCTTTGCATTAGCGACGAAGTCGCTATTTCACAGGGTAAATACGATGGTCATTTAATAGTTATTTGATCCACCAATCGTGGATCGTTATTTATAGTTAGTAAGTTATTGAGTACATTGGTATTAACCTTAAACATAACGTACCCTTATAAACCAATCCCACTTCAATTTCAACATTGCGACAACTTTCAATTTTTACGTTAGACACATTAATAACCCAATAACTCAATAACCCAATAACATTTTTTCCTTTCTCTCACCTGAAATTATAGTCTCATTAACATTTAACTTTCTTTTTTATTTTTCAACAATTTTTATTTATTTTGCAGTTTATTTAATCTAAATAAGAATATTTTTACTGAGTAATAATAAGTATAAAATACCAAGGTTATGTCACAGCGATTCTATCATGTGCCCCTGGCCGAGAACGAACCGGTCAGGTCCTATGCTCCGGGGACACCCGAGAGGGCTGAATTGAAGGAAACCATTGAGAAGATGCGTTCTTCACGGGTTGAAATTTCCATGATAATTGATGGGAAGGAGGTTAAGACGGGAAATCTTGTTCCAATACACCCACCCCACGATCACAAACACCTTCTGGGTCATTACCACAAGGGTGAGCGGAAGCACGTTAAAATGGCCATTGAAGCCGCTTTGAAAGCAAAACTTGCCTGGGCAAGCATGTCCTGGAGAGCACGAGCATCGATCTTTCTGAAAGCAGCCGGACTGCTTTCCGGTCCCTACCGAAGCAGGATCAATGCTGCGACAATGCTGGGACAGTCAAAAACGGTTTTCCAGGCAGAGATCGATGCTGCCTGTGAAAGCATCGATTTTTTTCGTTACAATGTTCAATACATGACCGAGATTTACATGAACCAGCCCAAATCGTTTCCGAATACCTGGAACAGGCTGGAGCAGCGGCCACTGGAAGGATTTATTTTCGCACTTACCCCGTTTAATTTTACATCCATCGCTGCCAATTTACCCACTGCCCCTGCCATGATGGGGAATACGGTGGTGTGGAAACCATCACATAACCAGGTCTATTCTGCACAGGTCCTCATGGAGGTTTTCAGGGAAGCAGGATTACCCGACGGGGTGATCAACCTGGTTCTCGTATCCGGCCCCGATGCAGGTGCTGAGGTCTTTTCACACCGCGATTTTGCCGGAATACACTTCACCGGATCAACGGATGTTTTCGATACCATCTGGAAAACCATGGGAGAAAACATACATCATTACCGGACCTATCCGAGGATTGTCGGTGAAACCGGCGGTAAGGATTTTGCCATGGTACACCGGTCGGCCAAACCGGAACAGGTAGCCACCGCAATCACACGCGGAGGGTTCGAATACCAGGGACAAAAATGCTCCGCCCTCTCAAGGGCATACATTCCCGATAACCTGTGGCCCCGCATTAAGGAGCTGGTGTCCGGACACCTTAGCTCAATAAAAATGGGTGGTGTGGAAGATTTTTCAAACTTCGTGAATGCGGTTATCGATGAGAAATCGTTTGATAAACTGGTGGGATACATTGAAAATGCCAGGAAAGATCCCGACACAGAGATCATTTTTGGTGGGAAGTATGATAAATCCAGCGGTTATTTTATCGAGCCGACCATTATACTGACAAAAAACCCCTGTTATGTGACGATGATTGAAGAGCTGTTCGGTCCGATCGTAACCATTTACATCTATGAAGAGGATAAATTCGAAGAGACCATGGATCTGCTGAACCGTACCTCCATTTACGGGCTTACCGGAGCACTTTTTGCACAGGATCGGGAGGCGATTGAACTGGGATCAAAGAGGCTTGTAAATGCAGCCGGAAATTTCTATATCAATGATAAACCTACCGGAGCGGTTGTTGGTCATCAACCGTTTGGAGGAGCCAGACGCTCGGGTACAAATGACAAAGCCGGATCATTATTGAATTTACAGCGCTGGGTTTCACCAAGGACGATCAAGGAGTGTTTTCTCCCTCCCGAAGATTATACCTATCCGTTCCTGCAGGAGGAGTAGAGACATTCATACCAAAATCCGGTCAATTCGTCAACAAAATCCATCATTTTACACACAGACAGACGATAAATAGGAAAAATATTCCCTTATTTGATTAACTTTTGCACGAAAATCACGTATCAAGTTCACGGGGTATGCTAAATATTTCAGTATATTTATGCTTTGAAGTTCGTAAGCAGACCCGTTTCATTATTATGGATTAAAGCCAAGCTTTTGTGAAGAGGTATGTTTTCATAGCTTTTACGTTTTATTTGTTCATAAGATCTGGTCTTTCGCAGGATCCTCAGTTTTCCCAGTTTTACGCCAATCCCCTTTATCTGGCACCATCTTTTGCCGGGGCGACCGAGGAGAACCGTCTGACATTGAACCACCGGAATCAGTGGCCTGCTCTTCCGGGTGTTTTTCATACCTATACCTTTTCATACGATCATTACTTTGCCAATTTCAATTCGGGTGTCGGATTTCTTGCCTTTCATGACAGGGCTGGTGAAGGGCGCCTGAACACCACGAACCTCGGATTGCAGTATTCTTATGATTTTCAGGTCACTGAATTGTTGCACATCAGACCGGGGCTTCAATTTAACTATACACGCATCGGGATACGCTTCGAGGACCTTACATTCAACGACCAGTTATCCCCCGGTGGTGTGACAACACCAACCATTGAACAGCCACCTGAAGGACCTTTCGGTGATATTGATGCAGGTTTTTCCACCCTGGGGTATGTAGAAAGGGCATGGTTGGGATTCAGCCTGGATCACCTGTTGCGTCCTGAACAATCGCTGTATGGAGATAAAACACGGATCCCGATGAAGATCTCTGTTTTCGGAGGATACCAGCTTATTCGAAGAGGCCGGTTGCTGAAACCGATCGATGAGAGCCTCTCTTTTGCATTCATGTACCTGCATCAGGATCATTTCAACCAGCTCAGCATGGGACTTTACTGGTATAAGAATCCTCTTGTATTCGGTTTCTGGTACCGTGGGATTCCCTTCCTGCATGAGCAGATTGGAGATGCCATGATCCTGCTTGTTGGTTTTAAGAATGAACAGGTCCACATTGGCTATAGCTATGATGTAACCGTTTCCAATCTGGTCAGTGATACGGGTGGAGCACATGAGATCTCCCTGATGTACGAGTTCCGACTCAACAAAAAAAGGAAGCAGAAAATACACGCTATCCCCTGTCCGGAGTTTTAATCATGATATTTTACGTTTTAATCTTTCCTCCCGGGTCGTAATTCGCCTGCCAGACACAGGCTGGCCAAGTGAAATAGAGATAATCCGGACGGTGTGCTATTGCATGTCTTTATTCCACATGGCTGGTAAACTCTTCCCGAAGCAGGCGGACGGCAGTCGGGGTTACGTGGTTCGTTACAAAAAGTAAAACCTGAAATCTTCCGGTCCATGCAGCGTTTTCCAGAGGAATAACATTGCGGTTGAACCGGTTTTTTGGGGTCACACAAAACCCAGGGTTGCCCCCTGACGATGCTGTCAGGGCTTACCCTGGGCTACCAACATTTCGCTCCTATGGAGCTGTAAACCACAGAGTGGTTTAATTCCAATAGCCCCGGCATTCATGCCGGGGTAAAGATAACGCCAAACCAATCGCCGGAACTGTGAAATCATTTGGAATGCCATCCGCTTCTTCAGGCGAAATGCAGTGACCTTATTCAGGGCACAATGTATGGCATTTTATTCGCCACCTACCTATCTTCACAAAGGCCTGGCTCATGAGACCGCTCGCCTGCCCACTCCACAAGCCCGCTAATCAACTTATCACGTAGTAATGCCTGCCCGACCGGTAGGTGGGCCTTTGGCATAACATATAACTATTACCTTTTCCATTTTTTTTTGTGAACGATATGCCGTATTTTACATGTCGAAAATAAAACGTT
>CAYMFM010000023.1:0-3326 GCA_964389685.1 uncultured Rikenellaceae bacterium | reverse complement strand
TCCATTTTTTTTTGTGAACGATATGCCGTATTTTACATGTCGAAAATAAAACGTTCACCAATGGCTGGTTCAAAAGGTTCAAAATATTACGATGTTTTCCTGAAATACAAAGTATGGCTTGTCACTAACTCGGAAGAGGAGATCGTTGACGATTCCGATTTTATGCTGCTGAAATTAATCAATGATCATGGATCACTGAGAGCAGCAGCTGACAAGCATGGAGTAAGTTACAGGAATGCCTGGGGTGCACTGAAAAGGGCAGAGGAGATCCTCGAGTTTAAGCTGATTGATAAACAGCGTGGGGGTAAAATGGGGGGAGAAACCCGGCTTACGGAGGATGGAGAAAAACTGGTCCAATGCTATGATGAATTACACCAGGCATTTGACAGGGCTATCTATACCGTGACAAAAAAATTCTTTCATTCACTGAATGAATAGGTAATCCCTTGTTAAACAGTAAATAAAAAGTGAACAGACCCATGAAAAAAACCAGTGCCATTTTGATCATTGCAGTATTGATCGCATCGTTTTTATCCATGTGTGAAGATGAGGAAAAAGTGATTACCAAACCCTCTGTCGAGTTTAAAAAGGGAGGTGATTATACATCAACCAATTCATCAGCCCATCTGGATGATTCACTGAAAGTTGGGATTATGGCTGAATCAGGAAGCAGGGGGCACCTCGTCTTGTTTGAGATTTGCCGGAATGGGGAAACCATGGAAAGCATAGAGATAGACAGAAGTTCACTGGATGCAGATGTATACATTATTAAGGACACCATGCAGACAGAATTATGGAAATTTCTGGTCAGGGACAAGGCGAACAGTGCCGACTCGGTTTCCATAACCCTGACACTTATTGATACACTGTGAATCTGAGGCACGACCTCATCGAATAAAAAAACAAGATTGTTTGTATTATGATACTGTTTGAAGAAGCTTATGAAACCGTTATGCAGTATTCCCGCCCACTGGGGACTGAACAGGTTGGGCTCACTGATCTGCTAAACCGTATTATTGCCGAGGACATTGTATCTGATATGGATATGCCTCCTTTTGACAAGTCAGCCATGGATGGATATGCTTGCCGGAGGAAAGATCTTTCCGGTATTCTCACCGTGGTCGAAGAAATTCCGGCTGGTAAGATCCCTGAAAAAAAGATTTCCCAGAATCAGTGTGCTGAAATTATGACGGGCGCCATGGTACCTGAGGGTGCCAACTGTGTAATTATTGTAGAGCAGACCGAACAGGTTGGTCTGGATAAGATCCGCTTTGCGGGAAAGAAAACAGAAGATAACATTTGCTATCGTGGGGAGGATATCAAGAAGTCGGAGGTGGTTTTGAAAAAAGGAACAAGGATGAAACCGCAGCAGGTGGCGATCATGGCATCCATGGGTATCGTGCATCCGTTAGTTTACAGGCGTCCGCTTGTGGGGATCATTTCCACTGGTGATGAACTGGTTGAACCGGATAAATCACCTGCACATTCACAAATACGGAACAGCAATGCCTACCAGCTTATCGCACAGGTCTGGTCCACCGGAGCAGTCCCGGGTTACGAAGGGATTGCCGCAGACACTGCGGAATCCACCACGGAAAAGATCGAAAAGGCAATGGATAAAAACGACATCATTTTATTGACAGGGGGTGTATCCATGGGGGAGTACGATCTGGTACCCGATATCATGACCGGCCTGGGTATCGAGCAGAAATTCCAGCGGATCGCGATGCAGCCTGGTAAACCCACCATCTTTGGAGTGAAGGGGAAAAAATTGTGTTTTGGACTGCCCGGAAATCCCGTCTCTTCCTTCCTTCTTTTTGAGCTTCTGGTTAAACCCCTGCTCTTCGGTTTAATGGGGCATCACTATTCCCCGCTTAACCTTATTCTCCCAATGGCCGTCGGGTACAAACGAAAAAAATCGGACAGGGAATCCTGGTTCCCTGTCCGGATAAATGCTGATGGGGAAGTTGAACCAATGGATTATCATGGTTCAGCACACCTCTATTCATTGAATGAAACAACGGGAATGGTATCCATTCCCATTGGAGAAACAACCATTCAAAAGGGAGAGAAGGTTCATGTTCGGCTCATCTGAACACAAGATCAATTCATAATGCATTATATAGAGATCTATGGTTTAACAAATCAACTTAGAAGATCAGCAGTTTCAATTCCATCAAATATTGCTGAAGGTGCTGCCAGACAATCTAACAAAGAATTCATACAATTTCTTTATATTTCACTTGGTTCTGCAGCAGAACTTGAAACGCAGCTAATTATTGCTCAGGAACTGGATTTCATGTTAAGTGAAGATCTTTTAAATTCCCTGGCTGAAATAAGGAGAATGCTAATAGGTTTAATAAAACAGCAAAAAGGTGTAAACTAATATTTCTCGTTACTCGTTACTTGTTACTTGTCACTCATCACTTATATGAAACTACCCGAAACATTAAACATCCTGATCGTCACCCTCAGCGACAGGGCAAGCATTGGAGAATATGAGGACAGAAGCGGTCCGGCTATTGTCACTTCGCTTGATGACTGTCTGCGGAAATCCCGGTTTAAATTCGCTATTGAACAGGAAATCATTCCGGATGATGCAACCCGGCTAAAACGGATCCTTTCTGCCGGATCATCAACATACCACATCATTTTTACCACGGGCGGTACCGGAATCGGCCCGAGGGACATTACAGTGGACGTTGTATCTTCCATGCTGGATAAGGAAATACCGGGGATCATGGAACTGATACGCGTGAAATATGGAATGGAAAAACCCAATGCCCTGTTGAGCCGAAGTATTGCAGGGATCATCGGAAAAAGCCTGATATTTACCCTCCCGGGAAGTGTAAAAGCTGTCCATGAATACATGAGCGAGATCTGCAAAACCCTTGATCATATGATCCACATGCAGTATGGCGTTGATATGCACCATTGAAGCATGATTGTTAAAAAAATTGCGGGAAAGGTGAATAAATCAAGATCCCCTCGTTTTTTTTCTTTGTATTTTTATGCCAGTTATCAAGCCGTTTTCCAATGAAAAAGTGGAGCAAAGTCATACACTACCTGAAGAATAAATTCATCCTTACACTGATCATCTTCATCGTATGGATCCTTCTGTTTGACAGCAATAACCTGGTCGACCGCTTTTCACAAATGAAAACACTGAAGCAACTGGAGGAAGATAAAGCGTACTATCTGGATCGGATTGAAGAGGATTCGAAGAAACTGAATGAGCTTGAAACGGATAAGGAAAACCTCGAAAAATTTGCCCGCGAACAATACCTGATGAAAAAAGAGGATGAGGAGATCTTCGTTGTGATTGA
>CAYMFM010000022.1:0-50952 GCA_964389685.1 uncultured Rikenellaceae bacterium | reverse complement strand
AAAATATGTAAATTTGGTTTAAAGCCAGCCCGCGGTAGCGGGATTTAGTTCAACATCGGCTCAAAAACAAGCGGGCGGAAAGTTTAATATAAAACGAATTACAAGAAATATACAATAGTACCAGTTGATACAAAAGTGGGGTAAAATGCCCGCCAGTTTTTAGCCGTAATCGTTGTGCGGCATGCAAAAACAGACACTGCAATGAAAAAAGGAACAATAATATTCTTGATTTATCTACTTGGACAAATATCTACTTATTGCCAAATAATAACTGGACAAATTACGGATGAGAATCTAAATCCCTTGCCATTTGTAAATATTGGGGTGATAGATTTAAATAAAGGAACTGTGTCTACAACAGACGGTAAATTTCAATTAAGTATTTCAGATGTTGGAAATTCTGAGTTATTAAGGTTTTCATCGGTTGGATATGAAAGTGCCGATTATAGAATAGGTGATTTAAAACTTGATCTTGATAAAGAAAATGTTTTGAATATTATTCTAAAGAAAAAAGTATATCAAATTGGTGAAGTAGTGATTGAATCGGACAAAAGGAAAATATTCTTCATTGGATCAAAAAATGCTGGAAAAACAACATGGGCTTGGTACAACCTTTTGAATGGAGCAGAAATTGGACGATTGATAACCAACAGTGACAAGATTTATTTACGAAATTTTTATTTTCATATCGGTGAGACAAATTGCGATAGCATTCTATACAGGTTAAAAATATATAGTATTAATAATCAATTACCTGACAGTACCATTAATAAAGAAGAGATATTCTTTACTTCTAAAAAGCAAAAAGGATGGGAATCTATAAACCTGGTAGACAAAAATATATCAATTGAAAATAATTTTATAATTACGTTAGAGACAATTAACGGTTGGAATAGTGGGGGTGATAAAAGTATTTACTTATCTAAAATACAAAACAAGGGATTAAGTTATAAAAGACAATCAAGTTGGGCTCCTTGGTTGAAATTTACAGGAGAAATGAGCTATAAATTAGAAGTAAGTAAATTATAAATAATGCACGAACCGCTAACAGCCAATATAAGTAAGCTGGGTGACAATGGTTTATTTAAAGTTTATACATTTAATAAAAATCTCAACGGTCTGCTAAGTAAGTGGCTCGGAAATCCCAGCCTGCTCATATTGGCGAACCGTTAGTGCCAAGTTGCCTTCAAGGACAAATTGAAATTATATATGCAAAAAAACAGTAGCCGAATAATACTGATCTTACTAAAATTTATAATCGTTACTTCAGCGTGTAACACTAAAGAATGTTTTACTCCTCCTGAGAATTTTCGTATGATTATTATCGATGAAAATACCGGATTAAATTTGATTTCTGAAGGGTACTATCAACAAGATTCTATTAAGATCTATTACTTAGACAATTTCGATGAAATTGAACTAATTGACTTAGAAATATCAAATTTTATTAGTTTTAGTAATGTCCTTATTTCAAAAGAGTTGCCCTGGAAAAGTTGTATAAATTCAATAAAAACCTATTACCTGCACTTGGATCAAAACGATATTGATACTTTATTCATAGATGTGGCAGTGAAAAATGATGATGGTTGCACATGGCATGAATACAATGAAGTAAGGTTCAATGATAAGGTTCCGACTTATAATAAAGATTTGGGAGGATATGAGTTAATAAAAACAGCAACCAGGCACTAAGCCGGTCATACACCATCCGCCAGCCATGTGAAATTGCGGTTACCCCAGATGAAGTGTTAATGCAAGATTTTATTTCACATGGCCAGCTGGTGGACGGCGCATACCGGCCAAACGTTAGCAAACAATTAAATAAATCAAATGTATAATGTTAAGGTCATTTTTTTTCTTACTGTTTTTTTCTTATTCAGCACAGGGAGCTGCGAAAAGGAAGAATTAGAAAATGAATGGTTTAATGCTGAAGTATTAGGAATGGGAATTGATTGTGGTGATACTTTCCTTATTAATTTAATGGAGGGTGATAGAGAAAAAATATTTCAAATCCTGAAGATAGAAAGAGATGCATGGTTCCCAACATATTATGCATTTAATCTCCCAAATGAATTTAAAATTGAAGGGCTACAAGTCAGAGTTAAATTCAGGAGACTAACACCTGATGAAGATGTGCCTTGCACATTCATGGGTCCAACATTTGGACATATTTGGATAAAAAAAATTGAAGAATTAAATGAATAATCGTTTGCTAAAAGGATTAAATGCAATGTTGCTTTTTGTTTAGCCATTGCAGATTTCTTTGTAACTTACCTATCGAAAATCAACAACTGAATGGATTAGGCTACCACACTGCATTTAGCCTTTACCGTTAGCAACCACTCATTGAATAAATAAAATGACAATACTATTATAACTTTATTCACCCAATAAAAAACAGTCATCATTTTATGATAAGTATCTTCTAATATGTTAAAACATTTATTGAAGATTGCATTAAGACACCTTATTAAACAAAGGTTTTATACTTTTATTAACCTTTTCTGTTTAATATTAGGTCTTACCTGCACAATAATAATACTTCTTTACTGCATTAGAGAGTTAAGCTTTGACAAACAATACATAAACAGAAGAAATATAAGTTGCATCATTTCACAAGAAGAGAGTTATAAAAATTCAAGGTCCTTTTTGGATTTGGGCCCTAAACTGAAAAGCAGGTTTCCCGAAATTGAAAGAATGACAAGGATATCCCGTACTAAAGGTGATGTAATATTATCTAATAATAGAATTGAATCAAGGATTTACTTTGCAGATCCTGATTTCCTTGAAATTTTCAAGAGGGAAAATGATACATACTTCTCAACTAACTTTGAAGGAAGTCCTTATAATATTATTATAACTGAAAGTTTAGCAAAAAAAATATTCGGAAATAATAGCCCGAATAATAATGATATAATTATAAATATTGAAGGTAACGAGTATGCTTTCAAGATATCTTGTATCATTGAAGATTTTGGAAATAAATCTTCACTAAACTGTGATATAATATGTAGTTTCGATTTCTATAAAGCTAACTTATGTATTACTCCTCTCAGGAAATTTTTCCCAATTTATACCACCTTTGTTGAATTAATAGATGGCACATCCAAATCAGATTTAGAAGCAAAAATCAATGGTTCATTGGATGATTACGACCCATCTCAGATGATTAAGAGATATGAATTGCACCAATTTGACCAATTGTATTTAAACTCTGCAAATATTGCGAATTATACTTTTCCATCAGGCGATAAAAGAGTTTTTAATGTGCTTATTATTGTAGCGATTCTAATATTCATTTCATTTAACTTTAACTATAATATTTTATTGGCCTCCTATTCCATATCAAAATATAAAGAACTTGATATAAGATCCTTCTGTGGCGCCTCGGAATCCCAAATAAAATATATTCTATTAATTGACTCATTTCTTTTGTTTTTAATATCACTTCCTGTTTCCCTCATTATTTCTAAATATGCTCTGCCTATATTTAATTCCCAATTTAACACTGATATTACCATAATTTCTATATTTCAAGGCTATACTTTTCTTTATATCCTGATCGCTATAATAATATCAATTAGCAGCAGCTTTTTATACTTGACAAGATTTTATTCCAATCAAAAAAGGGATAGTGCCAGAAAAAGATATTCACGGGAACAGAATATTTTATTAGTGGTTCAAATGTTCATATTTATTTGTTTAATAAACACATCCCTATTTATCTACAAACAAATAAATTACTCCTTGAAGGTTGCAAGGCCTAAAGATTCGTCAGGTATTCTTTTTTGTTACGTCAATAATCTGGATGATGAAAATATTATAGATCTAAGTAAATTGGATTTAATTACAGAAATGCTTTTAGCCAGTCCGTATATAATAAATTCATCATATTGCAGCGAAAGCTTTCCATTTGGTGATATCACTTCCTCGGGAGGCTCTGTAAGAAAATTAAACAGTTCTGAAATAAAAGAAATTGCGAGTGTTTCAGTAGGGAAAAGCTTTCCAGAAATGATGGATTATAAATTGATCTCAGGAAGTTATTTTGCTGGGGAACATCCAAAAAATCAAATAATAATAAATGAGGCAGCAGTAAAATACATACAATTGGACAATCCAGTTGGTACTATTGTCGAACAAGACGGAGGTAATGCAGAGATTGTCGGTATTGTAGAGAATTTTGTTTATCAATCGAGCCGTAAAGAAATCCTACCGTTGAAAATAGTACCTACAAAATATTACAGGCATGATTTTTTCTTAGTATCCAAAATCAAAGAAAGTGATAAAGATGAAGTTATAAAACATATCACTAATGTACTTCCCAATATCTTAGTTAATCCCACATTAACCTATCGTACTTACAATGAGAATATTGAATCCCTCTATTTGAATGAAAACAACTATATGAGAATTGTAAATACAGGGGCTTTAATATCCTCTATTATAGCATTCCTAGGCCTTTTGGCCATTTCTTCTTTTTCGATAAAGTTACGTGAAAAAGAGATAAGCATAAGGAAGATTAATGGAGCCTTAGTGACAGAGATATTGGTGATGATAAATGAAGGTTTTCTTAGATGGATTCTTCTCTCATTTATTTTATCAATACCAATTGTATATTATTTCTTATCAAAATGGTTGGAGACTTATGCGTTTAAAATAGAATTGAATTGGTGGGTATTTTTATTTGGGGGATTTTTGGCTTGTTTGGTAACTGTAATAACAATTACCTGTCAATCATTTAAGGCTGCCTTGAAAAATCCTATTGATTATATAAGATATGAGTGACTAATATTTGAAGAGACATAGTCTCAAGAATTACAAAATAAATACGATATAGCTGTTATACGCTAATAGCCATTGCCAAGGAGATGCATTTTCAAATAGACACACAGACTATAAAGGAACTAGAGATATTCCCTGAAAAAGCGAATAGCACCTCTATCTTCGACTTCTATAACCGCACAAAGACTATTGGTGGCCGTGAGAGATTATTTGAGATCATGAGTAGGCCTTTTTCAAATCTTGAATTGTTTGAAAGCAGAAAACAAGAAATAAACTTTATCCTGGCATTCAAAAGAAGGCTGACCTTGGATGCAAGGCAAGTCGATTTTATTGAACATTATCTGAGGAGTCGCAGAATTCCACTGAAGGATAATATAATTGATGCAACTGTCGATTCTATTGCAAACAGATTGAAAACGAACAGCGACTATTATACAATAATTGAAGGGATATACAATATAATTCTGTTGCTCACTTCTATTAAAGATTATTTATCATCGTTGGAAGATTTAAGTGATACAAATCCTCTGCAAAAAGAAATTAGCGATCTTAAAGAATTTCTGTCAATACCAATCATCAGTAAGACTCTAAAGAATCCGCCAAAAAAATCTATTGGCCTCAAAGCAGTAACTGTAAACAAACTGGATTACTTATTTAGAGTTAAAAAGAAAAATGAATTTCGAAATGTATTGAATCTCATTTATGAGATAGATGTACTACAGTCTCTGTCCATGGCAATGGAAGAACACAATTTGAATTTTCCTGAATTTACCGAAAAAGAAGAACCATACTTCGACGTTATTGATTGCTTTCATCCATTTCTTGAATCTCCGGTAAAAAACAGTTATTCATTTAAAGATGGTACTAACCTTTGTTTTATCACTGGACCTAATATGTCCGGAAAATCCACTTTCCTTAAAACACTTGGCGTAATTATTTACTTATCACATTTAGGATTCCCGGTACCGGCAAGGAAATTAAAAATATCAGTTTTTAAAGGGCTTTTAACATCAATTAATCCTTCGGATAGCATTGATCTGGGATTCAGCCATTACTATTCCGAGGTAAAACGAGTAAAGACTATTGCCCTCGAGATAGAAACCTATAAAAATATGGTGCTGATACTTGATGAACTATTCAGAGGCACAAATGTTAAAGATGCCTTCGATGCGACTCTATTAATTGTCGAGTCCATTGCTAAAATAAAAGGATGTTATTTTTTCATTGCCAGTCATATTCTTGAAGTTGCAGAATCATTGGCAAAGTCAAACAACATAGATTTCCGATATTTTGGGATAGAATATAAAAATGAAGATATTGTCTATGATTACAAATTGGAAAATGGGATTACAGCTGAAAGAACAGGTATGCATATTATCAAAAAAGAGGAGATTAAAGAAATATTAGACAGAGTAATTTCAAAACAGAAAGAATAGACACTGGATTATTTCAAGAAGCTCCTGGAAAAAGTAAGTTAAACAAAGTGATCCATGTCAGGTTTCCAGGAGCTTTTTTCTTGCGGTCGGCTCGCAACTGCAATTATCTTGCTCCCCTATTACAGGTAAACAAATGAACCATTATCTGCTTCCTTCATGGATTAACTCTTGATACCAGGTGATTATAGTTAATTCGCAAATAAACGGACATTTTTTGTATTGAATTTTTCATTGTCAAATTGTCTGCTACCGGTGGTACGTCACGGGCAAACAGTACAGATTGAAAACAGTAAGATTACCAGGATTCAATACGTCATACGTAACTCCTTGCAACACGTGGACCTTGACAGTGACCATGAAAAGTATTTTACTGGCAATACCAATTATATATAGCAATGCAGAAATGATTGGAAGGTGGTTCAAACTTATCCAGTGGAATTATTAAAATGCCAGGATATTGACAAACTTGATGCCATTTCCGGAGCTACCTGGTCGTATAATATTTTTAATGCTTCTGTTCAGAAAGCGCTATCGGAAGCAAATGAAACCACTGAGTAATTCCTATTCAGTCATAGATTTTATAAGTACTCAATAGTTCTTCAGTCATCTTCCATAGTCGTTTTCCATTCTCCGGATCAGCTGCTTTTGCATCCACCTCTTTGCGGCTCATTAAAAAAAAGTAATCCCTTGCTTTGCCTTCCATATTTTTTGAAGCTGCCAGGTAAATCACCGGTTCAACTGCTTTCTCAGGGGATCTGAAGAAAACTTTGAATGCCAGTTTGAGAAGTGGTTGAACAACAGCTGGGGCTTCACGTGCTATTTTTGAATTTATCGGACCGGGACAAAGGGAAAAAACGGAATAATTAATTCTATTATCGGTATTTAATCTCCTTTCGAGCTCTTGCGAGAACGTGGTTAGAAGCAATTTATAATAGCCGTATCGTTCCACCGTTTTGGCCATTTTGTGTGGTATGAACTGCCCAAAAGTATCCCAATCAAACTGTAGCGGATTACGATGACTCTCAGAAGAGACAAAAATGATACGTGGCAGCGCTGATCCTTCAGTGTTCAGACATTTTTCCTTTAGCAAAGAATTCACCAGAAAAAATGTTGCCAGGTAATTTACAGTAAACATTTCATCGAGCCCGTATCTTGTTTTTCGGGCCTCCCTGACAACAATGGCTGCATTGCAAATAAGAATATCTATTTTATCAAACAGCTTCTTTACCTGCGTTACAAAATTCTTAACCGAATCAAAATCAGCCAGATTAACATAGACCTGTTGTACTTTAGGATTCCCTGAGGCTTTTTTCACTTCCTCGCCTTTTTCAGGAATTCCGCTACGTACAGCCATAATCACCTCTGCTCCCAGGGCTGCTATTTGTTTTGCCGCAGCCAATCCTAATCCGGAACTGGATCCGGTAATCAGTACTTTTCTGCCATCAAGCCTCTCATCAGCTGAAAGTTGACCAACTCTAACCTGCTTTTTAAACAAATCAGAAATTCCTACCACAGTAGCCTGAAGAGGACTGCTGTATCTTTTTACTTTTTGGGCCATTTTTTTTAATTCATTTTGGCTTTCTGAAACTGCTGATATTTTAAAGTATGCTGATCTATATAGGTTTTGTCGATACCAAAATCTTCAAGCCTGTACTTGTGAAATCCATATTTCGCTTGCGGGTTCTTGTGGTTTGATTTAATGAAAATCTCCATCAACTGTGGACTTATGGTTTCGCCTCGCTCAGCATAAATGGTTTGCAATACACGCAATGGATTTTCGATAAGTTGTTGGTAGATAACATTAGTAATCTTAATACGAGATGGATTATTTTCACAAAATTCCAGGGCTTTGCTTAGCATGTACCCGTTCTTTCTCACCCAATGTTTTGCCACTATTTGGGGATCTACCTTATGGCTGAATAATATTCTGGAATAGGCAATCATACTTAAAAATGAAGGGATGGATTCGTACACACTTCTATGAGGCCAAATGTATTGGACATCATTAAAATATTTGTTGGTGATATCGAAAAATTCCAGATGGTGTGGAGTCTTCAGTACCCATCTTTTTGCAGGCCTTTGCCATTGAAGCAATTTGAGCAATTTTACCATATATTCATATGCCGGTGACTGATCCGTTTGCTCCAGCCATGCTGCATAGGTAGGAACATGCATGGTGGCTTCGGCTGTAGTGCTAAGGAATGATACATCCAGTAGCAATACATCTTCCTCGGGAGCATCATATTCTATCGGATGTATGGCAAAGAAGCCCGGGGACATAAATTTCAATGCTTTTACACTTGTTTTGGCAATTTTAATCCGTTCTTTTCCGGTTGTAATATCACCTTTAACTGGGGCCGGATTGAGTGCCTCCCAGCTCAAAATGGAACGGTTGTCCGGATCAGATGCTAACAACCGCTGCAACTTGGTAGTGCCTGTTCGCTGAAGCCCAACAACCATCATAATAGGATACAGATCCTGCTGCAATATTTCAGGGTGTTTTTTGAAATAATATTCGGCCCGTAGTCTTACGGAAAGCAAATTAGTAATCCGTTGCCTTGTTATAAACTGCCCAATAGGATGCAACTGCGCTTCTTCATTAATCGACTTAAGCATCCGATCCAGTGGCTCATCCCAAAATTCCTGTCCCAAATCTTGAAGTCCGGTTGATTTTCTGGCAGCTTTGATCAGGCTGTCTTTTTCAAGTTTTTGCTTGGTGCCGAACGGATAGGTTTGTTCCCAAAGAAAATTTATGGCATTAAACCAGGCAGGTTGATGGTTGTATTGATTTGAATTTATGTTCTTAGTTGTTTTCACCGTATATTCAGTTTGTTACTTTTTATTACTGCACAGGTAGGCTGAACAGGTTTGTTGCCGTTTGCAAGTCTATACCAACGCCAACACATAGTGCCTTCCAAATGACTGCAGGTATTGATCCAGTTTTTTGCCCCGGGATCTTTATGGGCAACGACTATTTTAACGCTTCCGTCATCTTCATATACGGCAGTTCCTTTGCTGATACAAATAGTAAAATACCGGTAGTCTAAAGATTCCATCCAGTAGTTATTGAGCTGAAAATTCCAGCTTTCACATTCAGGTGGTTTAACGGTTATTACCAAAGCCTCATCTTTTTGTAAATTCCAGTAACTATGGTAGTAAATAATGCCTGCATCGCCACCTGCTGTGGTTGATACTTCCGGATCAAACATAGGCAATTCATTAACACGTTTTTTAAAACCTTTTGCCCACCGCGCAAATAATAATGGAGCACCAGCTACAAACATAGAAGCCATTTTTAATCCTTCATCAATCATTTTAGGAGTGATGGGATCAGGCGTTTTTCGGCCATCAAGGTTTTCGATATGAATTTCAGCAGGGATTTCAATAAACCTATTGTAAAACGTTTGTCTAACTATCACCAGCCCTGTTTCATTCTCAATTTTCAACCAATTGGTACCTCTTTTTTCTTTGCTTAAAATAATCTCAAAACTCCCATCTTTCTCAAGCAGTATTTCTTTCCCCTCCAAAACACCACAAGGCGATATCCCTCCGGTTGTTCCATAATTCCCATTCTGTGTAAAAAATCCGATATAATGCACAGTATTTCGTCTGCCAGTAATCCGATATTCATATTCTCCGCTGATTTGCGCATTAAAATAATAATTGTCAGGGTTGTCAGCCCCCAACTTCACTGTTTCGTGCACCATTCTTTTAAAAACCGGGAATGATGGATCAGCATATTCGACAAAAGCTTCAAGGCCTGCACGTGTTAACCGTGTTAAATAACGAACGCCTTCCGCCTGGTTAAATACATCCTGTGGCGCCCCGGAATATTTTAAATTGGTGCCTGCCAATTTCAGCTGATCACAAAAATCTTCCCATGATTTTCCTGAAACAATACGTAGATTGTAGATGTCTTCTTCCATCTTTCCTGTAAGAGTAAATCTTATTTTCCTGAAAAATCTTGATACTTTTAGAAAGACAAACAATAATTGTCGCATTATTTTAATGATTTATGCAAATATAAATTTCATCAAAAGAACATAAAAATATGAATAATGTCAGAAAATCCTCTCATAAATAAGTATGGTTCATGGGGGATGATAGCCGGATCGGCTGAAGGGCTGGGAGAAGCCTGGTCTATCGCCCTAGCCAAAAGAGGTTTTAATCTGATCATGGTTGATAACCAGGCTGAACCTCTAAAAAGCCTGTCTCAGAAAATTGAGAATGATTTTGGCGTTAAAACCATTCAATTGCATATTGACTTATACGAATCCGATGCCGCCAGGACAATCATGCAAAAAGTTGAGGAAACAGGATGCCGC
Organism: uncultured Rikenellaceae bacterium; assembly: GCA_964389685.1. Taxonomy (GTDB): domain Bacteria; phylum Bacteroidota; class Bacteroidia; order Bacteroidales; family VadinHA17. The sequence continues at coordinate 40,409 of CAYMFM010000022.1, read as the reverse complement.
CTGTTGATATACAATGCTGCTTACAGCCTGATTAAACCATTTATCAAACTTACCGAAGAAGAATTAGAAAGATATTTTGCCATAAACTGGAAAATCCGGTGAAGGTGAGCACCTGAAACCGGAGTAAACTGAGCACCCCGTTCCGGGCCAGTTTGAACACCTGATTCCGGACTATAACTATAGAATTATCAGTGCATTATGATTAGTAAGATTTTAAAGATATTGACTGCTCACTTTGAACCGGAATAGGGTGCTCACTATGACCGGAATTTGCACCCCCGCTCTCAAAGCAAGTACATTTAAGAAAGATTCAAAATCTTTACAATATTTTCTTTACTAAAGGCTTTTCTAATTACTTGTGATTTATAGTTTTCAGCTAATTTTACATACCTGTTGAAACTCTTCTCATCTCTGTGTCCCGAAACTTCTTTTACTACTCTTTCCGGGACATTTAAAATCAGACTATTTGTTATATAGGATTTCCTTCCAACATGAGAAGTAAGCACTTCATAAAAAGGCACCTGTTCCTGATGTAATGAACCCTCGTAATATCTGGAAATTTTTACAGGCCAATCAAAATCTACAAGTTCCCCTAGTTCTTTAAGGTAGTTATTTAACTTTTGGTTTGAAAAAATTGGTATTGGTGTTTCAAAATTCTTGTATCGGTCAAGGATTTCCTCGGCAAACTGAACGATAGGAACTGAGATCCTTGTTTGTGTTTTACTGGTAATCAATTCCCATACCTTTTCACCCACAGCATTCTCTACTATATCATTATGAGAAATATTAACAATATCAGAATATCTCTGCCCGGTCCAACACATAAAACAAAATACATCTCTTACTCTTTGTAATCTCTCATTTTCAATGTCAGCGTATTGAAGTTCAAGTACTTTATCTATCGGTAAAACATAGATCTCCCCTTCTTTATTCAGGGCCTTAATATCACTTAAATCCACCGTTTTAATAATACCTTTCTTCATATAATACCGCAGAATTGTTTTAATGACTTTTAAATCCTTAACTACAGTATTATCACTTACTTTTTCTATTCGTGAAAGATATTCTCTATATTCCTGAAGGAAATACTCATTTATTGCTTCAATCTCAAGTTTTATGTTCTTGTATTTTGCATACTTTATCAAATGATTGTAAACGCCCTCATATTTTTTTTGTGTTCCTTCCCTTAGCGGATTACCGTCCGTTTTCCTATGTTCATTTAAGAATGAGTTGAATAGCTCCTCAAATGATATCTTACCTGGTTTATTCAATATCCGATTTGCAAGGATTTCTTTTATCTCTTGGGGAGTAGTAATAATGCCGCTTCTTTCATTTTTGTCAGCAAGTTCAGTGACTTCTGTCTTTAGTTCTCTCAACCAGGCATTTTTCGCAGCACAGTTATCCTTGTATCTTCTTGGATTATATTCTTGTTTTGAACTATCCCAATATTTTTGGGCAATCCGTCTTTTGATATAAACCTGGATCCTCCTACCCCGGGTTGATAATTTTAAAAATATCTGCAAAGGATTATTTAACAATTCATCCAAGTGATCTGTATTATCGTTTTTCCTGAGTTCTTCAATGCTTTTTTCACTAATAGCACCTTTAAGATAGAAATTAGCTGAAGCCATTGTATATTTGTTATGATTTACACAAATATACGAAATATTTGGATACAAAAACGGATACAGATATTATATTATTAATACTTTGTTATTTTTATATTATTTATGTTTACTATCTGAAATACTGTCGATTAGTAAAAATATCACAAAATATCTAAAAGTATGATAAAGAAAGGTTAGAGTTCCATCGGAGTTTATGTTTTTTATCCCAGAAACCAGAACCTATTAACTTATAACTTATAACTGTTAACTTGTTTTTCCCCCATTACAAATCTATCGTACAGAAACAGGCAGATGGCTGCTCCAACAGCAATCCCGGAGTAAACCATCCAGATCCTCTCCGGGTGGTAGGTATCCCATAGAAACTGTGTCAACTCACCCCTGCTCATCTGCATCTGGCTGCCAGCCATATTCAGGTAATCCGTCTGTGTAAACGTTTCAGAAACTTCAGGCAGGTCGAATCCTCTTTTTTCAACTTCTTGGGTGAGCAGGGTGAATTTCTCCGCGATGTTTGCATAGAGATCACCGGACAACACACCTGCAAGCTTGTGGCCTGCTGCAATGGGAAGGAACGATGTACCCATGTAAAGTGCTTTCTTGTCCGGTGGGGCAATCCGTCCGATGTATTCTGTGAATTTAGGGGAACTGGCCATCTCCCCAATGGAAAAGATCAGCACACCGAATATGGTTAACCAGACCATCTGTGTAAAGAACATCAATCCTACCCCGACAGCCAGGATGGCAATACCGGTCATCATTGCGTGCAGTGGTTTGTAGCGCATTGCAATGGTTGAAACAATAATCTGAAAAGCAATGATAAAAAAGGCATCGAGGCTGGTGATGGTCACTGCCGTGATTTTTCCGGGACCAATACCCAATGTTTCCGCAAACGCATCCAGATCTGCCCAATCCTCGAGAAAAACAGGGAATGAGTAAAAGAGCTGGTTAAAGGCAGTCCAGAAAGCAGCCATGATTACCAGGAAGAGTACATATTTGAAATCAAGCAGTGTGATCCAGATGTTTTTGAGTGCATGGCCTACATTATTCAGGAATGTAACGGTACTTTTCTCCCTTCCCGGTTCCTTGAAAAAGAAGAAGACGAAGATATAGTTAAGTCCAACGGTGATGATAGACATCAGGAAAACATAATTCCAGTTCAGTTTGTAGAGCATCCCGGCAATGAACGGACCGATGAAACCTCCGATGTTGATCATCATATAAAAGATCCCGAATCCGATGGATGATGTTTCTTCATCCGTGGTTTTAGCGATCATCCCTGAAATGATCGGCTTAAACAGGGCACCGGCGAATGCAAGAAACAGATAGGCTGCATAAACAGCAGCATATGATTCTAAGTTACCGGTAATATAAAAACCAATGATGTACGTAGTAAAGGAGAGGATGAGCACTTTCTTGAATCCAATTCGGTCGGCAATAGCCCCGGTGATCAGTGGCAGGAAATAGAGCAACATAGAGCCTGTGCCCATGATCGCTGCCTTCTGTGCCTGGCTGAAGCCCAGGGCTCCCGTATCTTTTGAGAGGGTTAAGTAGAGTGCAAAGGAGTTGTAAAAGCCATACCAGGCCCACCGCTCAAACAATTCCATAAGATTGGATACCCAGAATTCCCGCGGGAGTTTCCGGATTACTTTGGTAAAACTGCTCATTGGATTTGGAGATAGATTATATTGAAAAACGCAAATATACGTGTTGAAATGAATTACTGAAAAAGAATCGCAAAAAAGTTAGAAACGCAGTGATAGGCAACTCAATCCCCCATCCATCTTTTGAAATTCTGACATCTCCAGCTCGATCAGTGTACATCCCTTATGAAGCAGTTTTTCCCTGGTTTCCGGAAAGCCTTCCGGCACTATCAGGTAACCGTTTATCAGGATACAATTCGCTGCATAACTCTCCATGGGAGGGACCAAAATCTTGTCATAGTTATCAAACGCTTTCATTGCGGCAATTTCCTGACGAACCAGCAGCCTGTTTTCTCCAATGTAATTGACCCCGGATTTCAAGTGGAGCATATTTCCCACAGTTATGGTCGATGAGGTAAAGCCATGTTTTGAAAAAATCGATCTCAACTGATCGGCACCTTCCGGATCAGTCCTGCCTGATATCCCAATGAAGAAATGGTTGTCAATTTGAAGGATGTCCCCTCCATCTACATGTCCGGGTGGTAAAATTTTTTCTATTTCACGGAAATCTTTCAATACCTGTTCAATCTCTTCTTCTTCTCCTGCCCTTCTTTTATCGCCCGGACGGGTTATGACTGCCATCGATTGAGTTACAATAGCTGTGTCCTCAACAAACGTGGAATCGGGATATTGAAGGTTCGGTTCCAGAATAATCAGGTCAAGCCCACATTTCCTGAGCGCTTCGCAATAGGATGAATGTTGCTTTAGCGCCCTGGTGTAATCAGGAGATCCCAAACCGGAGGTGGTGATCCCCTGATCAAAGTTACGCCCCGGAACCCTTGCTATCGTTTTTGTAAACATTCAATTCAACATTTTTTTGATATAAAAATAGGTTTCTTCCTTCTCTGTATCGTCATAAGTAAAGATCTCTTTACTACTTTGTGCCACGAAAAAACCGGCTATCGCGAAATCTCCAATGCACATCGTTGTGTGCACAAAAAGAGAGGTGATGAAACTCCAGGAAAGGGGATAATCAGTGGAAAAGATCAATAGAATGAGAATAACACTGATGACGATAAACGGGGTGAAAGCGACCACCATGAAAGGCTTCCTGCCCATTACGTATTTGTCAGCAGTGACGTAGAACAGGTAGCTGTCCGGTTTAATCCCAAATTTGATAACAGGTGCTCCCGCCAGCTTGTATACCACTGCGTGGGTAAGTTCATGAACCGGAATTAAAATGACGGGCCATAAAATGAATCCAAAGAAACAGTGCACCATGATTTTTACCCAACCCCACTGACCCGGTAAAAGCGTATAAAAAAAGGCCCAAACCATCCATGCAAAGGAACATAAGGCAACTGTATAAAAAATCACAATTGCAGGATTGCGACTCCTTATCTGCCGGAATACAAACGGGATCATATCCTCCAGCGAGAGAATGTGCAACAGTGTGAATTTATTCTCATCCTGTAGTTCCCTGACAGTGTATTTCATACCTTTCCATTTCGGCTCCCCGGATTAAATAAACCTAAAGATAGATGAAAATCGTTCAAAAATGAATTGCACCGGCATTTATCCAAATCCACCCCTTTTTTACTTCACCTAAATGGATTTACTTTGCATCTGGTACAATTCTTGAATTGGTCATTCGTTAACTGAATGATGAGCTGGAAACTTTACATATTGACTGGACTGCTTTTTACCGTTCAAATCCTGTCTGCACAGCAGACGGTCAAAAAGATATTGGATACCCTGACACTTGAAGATTTCGAGATCGTAACCAGTACCTTCATCGATGGGGATACAATTCCCCATCGAACCATTGAGGAGGTAATTGTCTATCCACGTCCCAAGTTTAACAACCGGAGGCAAATGAGGAGGTATAGCCGGTTGATCATAAACATTAAAAAGGTTTATCCCTATGCTAAGCTGGCAAGAGAAAAGCTTCTGGCAATGGACCAACACATCGCAACTCTTACCTCGGAACGCGAGAAGAGGGAATATATCAACAAGATGGAGGATGAACTCTTCAGCGAATTTGAGGATGATCTTAAAAAACTTACCATCAGCCAGGGCAGGCTACTTATAAAACTGATTGACCGGGAAACGGGTGATACAACCTATAAGTGGCTGAAGGAACTCAAAGGTTCAGTATCTGCTTTCTTCTGGCAGGCCATTGCCCGGATATTCGGTTCGAATCTCAAATGGGAATTTGATGCACCAGGTGAGGATCGGCTGATTGATGATATCATTCGCATGATCGATGCCGGGATGATCTGATCCGGAAGCTTTTCCGGAACCAACCTGGTTTAGTAAAAATCCTCGGGATGGAAGAGCATATTTATTGTATACCTTTTTATTAGTCGGGGTGAGAAGAGTATTACAGCAGTTTCATTATCGCCTTAACAACATTGTCTGCACCATCCCCAACCTGTGCAATCGTAGCATCCAGCATATAACAGGGTGTGGTTACAACCTTATTGCCTTCATCCACGACCACTTCACCGTGATTGGTTTTAATATGTGTTGCCCCCATATTTTCAACAGCACGGGCCGTATCGGTATCCTGTCCTATGGTTAATTTGATATTCCCCAGGATCCTGGCAAGAATAACCGGAGAGATGCAGAGTGCGCCAATCGGTTTTCCGGCATCTCTCATCCCCAGAATGGCATTTTTCACATCCCTGTTTACCGAACACTCCGTACCGTCAAAGGCGAAGGTAGAGAGGTTTTTCGCAGCACCGAAACCTCCCGGAAATATCAGCGCATCAAAGGCTTCCGGTTTGAATTCAGAAAGGGGTTTAATGTTCCCCCGGGCAATCCTCGCCGATTCAACAAGCACATTTCGCGATTCATTCATCGCTTCTCCGGTAAGGTGGTTAATCACATGATGTTGATCAATATCCGGTGCGAAAACCTCGTATGACCCTCCATTCTTAACAATAGCGTACAGGGTTAAGGTAGCTTCGTGGATCTCTGCTCCATCATATACTCCACATCCGGCAAGTACAACAGCAAATTTCTTCATGGTACAATTTTTTTCACGGTTTATATTTACAATACCAAGTTATTGAATTTTTCATAAATTCGATAAGGATTTTTTCTTTTTTAAGCGGCTGTAAGATGAGAACTTTCGTAGCGATAAAAATTGATGTTGAGCCGGTAATGGAAGAGGCGATTCGTACACTGCAGAGAAATCTGCGGGGAGAAAGAATAAAGTGGGTCGATATCAGGAATCTACACCTTACCCTCTTTTTTCTGGGAGAAACACCGGATTCCCGGATTGATGCTATCGTGGCAGGGTTAAAGGGTGTCATGGATGAATCGGAGCCACTGGGCATAACCCTTTCGGGGATGGGTGTGTTCCGGAATGTCAGGGACCCCCGGGTAATCTGGATAGGAATTGATGATAATCCTGCATTACTGAAATTGCAATCCGGGATATCGGATATACTGGTCGGTTTTGGTTACCGAAAAGAAAACCGGCCATTCAGGCCTCATCTTACCATCGGCCGTCCCAAAAGTATTCATAACAGGCAAAATCTGATGGAGGAGATCAAGAAGAACAGAAACAAATTCCTGCAGGAATTGGTAGTACGGGAAGTGGTGTTTTATGAAAGTATACTGAAGGAGAAGGGCCCCGAATACCGGATTATCGAAGCGTTTCGCCTAAACCGGGGAAACCGGTTTTAAATTCCCCTGCCTTTGAGGATTGTGATCAGGGTATAGATCATGATCTTGAAATCAACATATAGGGACATGTTCTCAATATAAATAAGATCATATCTCATCCGTTCTATCATCTCATCCACGTTCTCTGCATATCCGAATTTTACCTGCCCCCATGAGGTAATTCCGGGTTTCACTTTTTGAAGTTGGAGGTATTCGGGAGCTTTTTGCACAATTTGATCAATGAAAAATTTTCGTTCCGGCCGTGGACCAACCAGGGACATTTCTCCTTTTAGGACATTGACGAAGTTGGGGATTTCATCGAACCGGTGTTTGCGCATAAACCTGCCAAATGATGTAATCCGGTTGTCCTCTTTGCTTGAAAGCTCCGGTCCGTTCTTTTCTGCATTGACCACCATCGTCCTGAACTTATACAGCCTGAATGGTTTGCCGAACCTGCCGATCCGTTCATGACTGTAAATCACAGGACCGTTCGATGTGCATTTTATTCCAATGACCACTATCAAAATCAGGGGGGATAGAATAACCAGGCAAAGGATGGAGATCACGATGTCAAGGATTTTTTTTAGTGAGTATTGCCAGAACGGAATCAGGTACGGTGATATTTCCAAAAGCGGAGTTCCGTAAAGGGAAGAGATCTTAACCCTTCCGGTGAGCAGATCATACGTGCTTGGGATTGCTTTGATCCGCACACTGGCTTGCGTCAATCGATTGATGATTTTACCAATGGTATCCTGTTCTGAAGATTCGATGGCGATGATCACCTCCTCAATTTCATGCTTTTTGATAAGGCCTGTTACATCATCAATCGCCCCAAGGTTCTCAATGTAATCGCCTGCCAGGTTCTCAGATTGATGGTTTACGTTAACATAGCCAATGATCCTGTTGCCGGCAGATCTCTTCCGGGCATTCAGCTCCTTGATGATCCTGATAGCCCTGCCATTACCTCCTATGATAAGTGTGTTAAAACCAATCAATCCACGCTGTATTTTAGATACGGTCAGGGAGGTAAGGATGAGCCGCGGAATAATGGTTAGTACAAAATGAACCGTAAAGAGTACCAATAATGATGTATAGTAATCGGTATATGTAACAATGGTATCGTCAAGCAGAAGCACAAAAAAGATGACAACAACACCAATCAGGGTAATGAAAAAGGTATGCCCAAGATCAATTAACCGTGATTTTCGGAAGATGTTATTATAAAATCCGGTGAAGGCATATAACATGATCCAGAAAAGCGGAATAACGGTTATCCCGATGAAATACTTGATTCCTAATTCTATCGGAACCGGGATACCGAACTTTTCGGATTCAAAATAGATTTTCCTGAAGATGTAGAACAGGGTCCATGAAGTAGCTGCTGATAAAAAATCAAATATCACATACTTGAAAACCTGGAGCTTCTTGTTCATTCAGCTTATGCTGTTAGTTGTTTCCCTTTTCAGGATGACTCTACACCTCAGCTATACATCAAACCATGTATTTCAATAACTGAAAATCCGGTAGAATATTTTTTGCAGGGACAACTTTTTATGAAGAGAATATTAAACGGCCGGAAAGAGAGAGTAGAATCATACTTTCCTGGTAATTTTTTCCATCAGTTCAAGCAGGATTTTGACAGCAAAATATGCCTCTTCCATATCAACCAGTGGAGTACTCTGATCTACTATTGCATCCTTAAAAACAGTCAGTTCTTTTAATCGATCTTCCTGGGGAAGGTTGATTTTATTCACTTTAACAGGAGAGCTTCCCGGTTTTTTATCTCCTGCTGGTTGACCATTATATTGTGGATGATTCAGTTGGTGCCTGGTGAACAACCCCTGAACAAAATCCATAAAAAACCACTCTTCCCGCTGGAACAGTGTGCAATCCATTCCGGTTGATTCGGAGAATCGATTGGAGGTTAGCGTTACCACACAACCGTTGTCAAATTCAAGGCGTGCATTGATCAGATCCGTGAGATCATGTACCAGTCGTATCCCGGTTGCGTTTATCCGTTGAACATTTGATTTGACAAGGTGTAAGGCAAGATCAATATCCCTGACAAGATCGGCTTTGAGGGATTTTCCATCCACCTCACCCTCAGACGGATCATAATGCCTCCTTATTTCCATAAACATCGGTTTTTTTAACAAAGGAATCAATGATTGTAGAACCGGATTCAATCGTTCATGGTTGCTGACCTGGAGAATGACATTTGCTTCCCTTGAAAGCTTATTCAGGTGATTGATCTTTTCGAGGGGCAGTGATACCGGGTAATTTACCAGCAGATGTTTTGAATGAGTAAGCAGACGGGCAAGCAGATCAAAATGGCGGTCTGTGGGAAGTTCAAAATCAATAGCATCGCAGGAAATAATCAGGGCATCGGGTGTAGTGAACAGGGGAATATTATACCGTTCTGAAATTCGTTTTCCCGTATCGTAATCAGGATCATAAACTCCCATTAATTCAAATCCCGGAATCTCAGTTATAGCTTGAATGTGTCGTTCCCCTTTGTGACTTGCACCAAAGACTCCGACTCTTACCATTTGTGGCTGATTTTCTGCAAACTTATCGTTTTTTCAAAAAAGAATTTTCTTTTTAATTTGAACTTATTAACGTTTTTGTGTTGATAACATTACTTTTGTGTTGTTGAAATAATATGGTATGGAGGACACTTTCAGGCATAAGGGATTAAGAAAAAAACTGGTTGATGAAGTCAACAGTAAAGGGATCCGGGATAAGCGGGTGCTGGATGCACTGAACAAAGTACCACGGCATCTGTTTATGGATTCCGGATTTATCAATTTTGCTTACAAAGACCAGGCATTTCCAATAGGTTCCGGACAAACCATATCTCAACCCTACACGGTAGCCTTTCAGACCGAATTATTAGCGGTAAAACCGCGTGACAAGGTGCTCGAAATTGGGACCGGTTCAGGATATCAGGCAGCAATCCTTCTGGAGATGGGAGCGAAGGTATACACCATTGAAAGACAAAAAAAATTGTATCTCAAAGCCCAGCAAATGTTACCCAAAATCGGATACAAACCCCAGTTTTTTTATGGGGATGGATATGAAGGTCAACCGGCGTATGGTCCCTATGATAAAATATTGATTACAGCAGCAGCTTCAAGTATACCCCAAAAGTTGCTGGAACAACTGAAAATCGGAGGCCGGTTAGTCCTTCCACTGGGAAGCTCCAGAACACAGGTTATGACACTGGTGGTAAAAGAAGGAGAGGGGCAATACCACAAATCATCCCATGGCTACTTCGTGTTCGTTCCCCTGCTGGAGGGAACAGAGAATAATGGATAATCACTATGATATCTGTTAAAACATTCGTATTCAACCCTTTTCAGGAAAATACCTACTTGTTATATGATCAGAGTGGGGAATGCATTGTGATCGATCCGGGCAATTATTTGCCGGAAGAGAATAAACAACTGTACCGGTTCCTGAAAGAAAAATCGCTGCATCCTGTTCGCCTGGTCAATACGCATGGACACATAGACCATATATTTGGTAATTCCTGGTTCCTGAAGGAATATGGTTTAAAAACCGAGATGCACCGTTCCGATGAACCACTGGTCAAAGGGGCAAAAGAATATGGACAAATCTTTGAAATAGATATGGATACCCCTCCCCCGGTGGGTAACTATCTTAATGAGGGAGACCGGATCGGGTTTGGCAATTCCTCGGTGACCTGTATCCATATCCCCGGTCATTCTCCAGGCAGCCTTGTATTCTACAACAATGAACAGGCATTTGCCATTGTCGGTGATGTGCTTTTCCAGGGAAGCATCGGGCGGACAGATCTGCCGGGAGGAGATTATACAACATTGATTAATGGCATTTCAGAAAAATTGCTGATCCTCGATGATAATGTGGTGGTATATCCCGGACATGGATCGCAAACAACCATTGGCAATGAGAAGAGATTCAATCCATTTTTATCATAAATCCTTCAGTTTATCCGCCTAGTGGACGGATGGTTTAAGAACATATTCTGAGAAGACAATTCACATTTTTTTATCAGAATCTTTCTGCTATTTTTAACCCTTTGCTTTTTAACCTTACTATCCATGTCACAAGATCGTTTCGTTAACCGTCATAATGGTCCGGAAAAGAAAGATATTCATGCCATGTTGGAGAGGATTGGAGTTGATTCGCTCGACGAATTGATCGGGAAGACAGTTCCTGAATCCATCTTACTTGAAAAACCGCTGGATCTTCCGGACGGGATCAGCGAGTTTAAATATATCCGGCGCATCAGGAAGATTGCAGAAAAAAACAAACTGTTTAAATCCTACATTGGTATGGGGTATTACGGGACTATCCTGCCTGCCGTAATACAGAGGAACATCCTTGAAAATCCAGCCTGGTATACTTCATATACCCCATATCAGGCGGAGATATCTCAGGGCCGGCTTGAGGCATTGTTGAATTTTCAAACCATGGTAACTGGCCTTACGGGGATGGAAATCGCCAATGCTTCCCTTCTTGATGAAGCTACGGCAGCTGCTGAAGCCATGATCATGCTTTTTAATACCCGGTCCAGAAGTGCCGTGAAAGAGAACCGGAATAAATTTTTTGTTGATGGGAACACCTTTCCGCAAACCCTTGATCTCCTTAAAACACGTTCGGAACCACTGGGGATTGAATTAATGATTGGGAATTTCAGGGAATTTCGGTTCGACACCCCGGTTTTTGGGGTACTGGTTCAATACCCCAATGCAGATGGTGAAATCGTGGATTATGCATCTTTTGCTCAACTGGCTCAGGAGAACGAAACTCCGGTAGCCGTTGTAGCAGACCTTATGAGCCTTGCTATTCTTACACCCCCCGGTGAATGGAATGCCGATGTAGTGGTTGGTTCCACCCAGCGATTTGGTATTCCCATGGGATACGGGGGACCACACGCTGCTTATTTTGCTACGCGTGAAAAGTTCAAGAGGAGTATACCGGGAAGGATTATCGGGGTTTCAATTGATTCGCATGGTAATCACGCGTTACGAATGGCATTACAAACCAGGGAACAACACATAAAAAGAGAACGAGCCACATCCAACATCTGTACAGCACAGGCTTTGCTGGCAACAATGGCAGGTATGTATGCCGTATACCATGGACCGGAAGGAATCAGGGAAACTGCATTAACCATACATCAATCGGCTGGAATATTATCGGATAAATTGAATGAACTCGGGTATAAACAGGTCAATAAAAACTATTTTGATACAGTACGAGTCGAATTGCCCGGAGAACTATCCTTGCCTTCTATCAGGGAAACCGCAGAGCAAAAAGGGATAAATTTCAGGTATATTAATGATCATCGCCTTGCCATTAGCCTGGATGAAACCGTCGGTGTTGAAGACCTTAATCAGATTATTGAGCTGTTTGCATCGGCAATAAATAAAACATATCACCCCGTAGAAACCATACCTGAATACACCTACTTTGATGCTGCTTATAAACGCCAGTCAAGTTACCTGCAACAGCGGGCGTTTAACAGCTACCATTCGGAAACGGAGATGATGAGATATATCAAGAAGCTTGAAAGAAAAGACTTTTCCCTTACTCATTCCATGATTTCGCTGGGGTCCTGCACCATGAAGCTGAATGCCGCTACGGAGATGCTGCCCTTAACGTGGCCGGAGTTTGGCAACATGCATCCGTTTGTTCCGGTTGATCAGGCAGCAGGGTATCATCAGATTTTCAGGGAACTGGAAGATGACCTGAAGGTGATCACCGGGTTTGATGCCATTTCATTCCAGCCAAATTCGGGAGCAGCAGGAGAATACGCGGGCCTGATGGTGATCAGGGCGTATCATAAGAGCATTGGAGAAGGGCATAGAAACATGGTATTGATCCCTGCTTCAGCTCATGGAACGAACCCGGCGAGTGCGGTTATGGCGGGAGCAGAGGTTGTCGTGGTGGAATGCGATGAACAGGGGAATGTTAACATGGAATCACTGAGGGAGAAAGCCGGGGAACATCGTAATAACCTCTCCGCGTTTATGATTACCTATCCTTCCACGCATGGTGTTTTTGAGGAGCATATTGCAACGATGATCAACATCATCCATGAGCATGGCGGACAGGTCTATATGGATGGTGCAAACATGAATGCACAGGTGGGGCTTACCAATCCCGCAATCATTGGAGCAGACGTCTGTCACCTGAATCTTCACAAAACGTTTGCTATTCCACATGGGGGTGGGGGCCCCGGGATGGGACCAATTGGAGTGGCTCCCCATTTATCGGAATTTCTTCCCGGACACCCGGTGGTGAAAACAGGAGGGGAAAAAGGAATTCCTGCAATTGGAGCTGCTCCCTGGGGAAGTGCGAGTATCCTGCCCATTTCACATGCATATATTAAAATGATGGGAGGAGACGGTCTTACTGAAGCTACACGAATAGCAATCTTAAATGCCAATTACATTGCTGCTTCCCTGAAGGATCATTTTCCAGTAGTATATACCGGTAGAAAGGGTTTTGTTGCCCATGAGATGATTCTTGAGTGCAGGAATTTTAAACAATCAGCGGAAGTTACGGAAGCTGATATTGCCAAACGACTAATGGATTACGGATTTCATGCTCCAACACTCTCCTTCCCGGTTCATGGAACCTTGATGGTCGAGCCGACAGAGAGCGAATCAAAAAAGGAGCTGGACCGGTTTATTGAAGCCCTGATGACTATTCACGCAGAGATCATAGAAATCTCAGCAGGCGAGGCAGACCGGGAAGATAATGTTCTGAAAAACGCTCCCCATACCGCTCAGGCAGTTACCAGCGATTCATGGGATCACCCCTATGGAAGGGAAAAAGCTGCTTTTCCCCTGAAATGGGTTGGTAACAACAAATTCTGGCCAGCCGTCGGGCGACTGGATGATGCATACGGTGACAGGAATCTTATCTGTACCTGTACAACACTGTATGAGTAGCGAGTAGAGAAAGCGGTGACAGGATTGACCACATCATCATTATCCTGTAAACCACTTCCCTGTTATCGAGATGGTTTATGCGAAAAGCCGTGTTTATTCCCTGACCTTAAAATGTTTGTCCAGATTTTTCATCCTCTCTACGATTCCACCATATTCCAGCTCATTGTATGGTAGCATGGCGGCTCCGGAAAATCCTTGTTCCCGGATATCCACTGACTTTCTGGAGACTTTTTCCCGAATATAATCCCAGAAGGGATGATCAAATGCGTCGGCAACTTCGGTGAATTTCCCATTATGTACGCATAAAGCATGGCATGAAACCAGTGGTGGACCATCGAAATAGGAAACCGGTGAATTATTTTTTACCGGCATGAGTGGACCGATATGGCTTCCTCTCATAAACCCGGCAACATAATGGCCGATGGAAAAGGGAGCAAGAACTTCTCCTGTAGCGGGGAAATTGCCCTGGACCCTGACCAGGCATACCGGATCATCTTTACCGGTATATTTCCCTGCGATATTGTGAAGTCTTGATGTACTTACGGATGCAGCAATCTCTCCGGAACTGCGTGAATAAATGCTCTCAATAACGAACCGTTCATTATCGCGCAGGAGGGTGGCAATGTCGTATAAATTCTCCGGAGCATCGAGTTCAATCATTCGATCACCCTCTATATAAGAGACATCCATGATATTAAATCGAAATCCTTCTCCTACCTTCGGGCTCAGCATGAGTCCGGAACAATACATGGGGTCTGTAAAAGCCAAATACAAGGGCAGGTTATAGGCTCCCGGGTCCGTTTTGTCGGCAGCAAAGAATAAAAAGGGTTCATTTGGTCGTTCCTCGATCTCCATCTCTGCTACAGCGGGCCCCATCCCTTTCACGTTTCCGGAAAAAGAATCCTTAAGAAGATCCTGTCCTGCACCGTACAGTCCCTGTTCCCTTGCCAGTACTGTTCCGTCCAGGAATGCATCCCATGCCAGTTTATGAATGCCTTCATTTCCTACTCCCAGCTTGTGGGCAAAGAGAATTGCAATATCATCCCCTGTATGACTAACGATAAAATCAGCCAGGAGATTATTGCTGTTTTTTTCTACATAATTCCTTACCCGATCAAGAAGCTTCTGTCCTGGCTTAATGTGACCGCCAATGCTTCCAATATCGGCTTTAATAATGCTAAGTGTAGTTTTCATAATTGTAAAGATAAAGTTGGTCTACTAATAATTTTGATGATGTGTTGGTTATAGGAATAAGTACTAAAGGTATATGAACTTAGCCTATTTATCAAGAAGATCAACCAAGAAATTGCAGGAAATCCGAAAATGGGGGTGTTTCATTACAAATATAAAGGAGTTTACGCAAAGGACGCAGAATGTACGCTTCCATAGGAATGCCTTCGGCAAAAGATTCGCAAAGAGCTGAATGATAATTATTTATATTTTGGATGAGCAGTGCTTATTCTTGCTTCCTTTATTAGCCGTGTGTTAGTGCATCTTCAATAACCAGGGAGAAAAGATCCACGAGGGTGAGGCCAAACATTTTAACCTGCTTGGGTATAATGCTCTCAGCACTCATTCCGGGTATGGTGTTAATCTCCAGGAAATAAGGTTTTTCTTTGGAGAGAATGTAGTCTATTCTGACTATTCCACGGCAATGTAGCAGAGAATAGATTCGGGATGACAGGTACTGGATCACTTTGGTGGAGTCTTCGGAAATTCTTGCCGGAGTGATTTCATCAGCCATTTTTGGATCATATTTTGCTTCAAAGTCAAAGAAATCATTTTTTGATACGATCTCAGTTAATGGAAAGATATACTCCTTGCCTGCTGTTTTCAGCAAGCCACAGGTCACTTCCGTTCCGTCGATAAACTCTTCTATGATGACTTCATCATCCTCCCGGAGCGCTTTGGATATTGCCGACGCCAGATGGTCTGCTTTTAGTACTCGTGATACGCCAAAACTGGAACCACTGTTGTTTGGTTTAACAAAACAGGGACAGCTCACCTCCCCGGATCCAATCCGTTCCATCCAATCTTTATCGGATTGTATCAGGATTGATCTGGCTGTCGGGATACCGAACTTTTCTAAAAAAAGCTTGCAAACGTATTTATTAAACGTAAGTGTGGAAGCAAATGCACCGGAACCGGTATATGGTATTCCAATGATATCAAAGTAGCTTTGAAGCGTTCCATCTTCTCCGGGTGTCCCGTGAATTGCGTTGAAAACAACATCAAAGTTCAACCTTTGTCCACCCACCCTGCAGCTAAAGTCATTTTTATCTATTCTTGCTTCTTCGGTTTTATACAACTGGAGCATCCATTTCTTACCGCGAATCAGAACAATGAATGGATTGTATTTCTTTCTATCCAGGTGTTTTAATACCTCATTTGCACTGTTAATAGATATTTGATATTCGGAAGAATCACCACCAGCGACAATGGCTACATTGATTTTCATTGGGACAATTTTAAAGTATTGGTACTGTATGTATTACAATCGACAGCATTTTTCAACACTCCAAATTACAAAAAAACTACCAAAGGCCCGCCTGCTGAACGGTCAGGTATGCCCATGGCAACTTCACATACCCACGATATAGTTTCTCCATTTTTCAATAACCGTGTTCATATCTTCTGGCAATGCAGAGGTAAATTGCACCCACTCTCCTGATACCGGATGTTTAAATCCCAGGTATTTAGCATGGAGTGCTTGTCTTGGAAGGATGGAAAAGCAATTTTTAACAAATTGTTTGTATTTGGTAAAGGTTGTTCCCCGAAGGATTTGGTCTCCGCCATACTCTTCATCGTTGAAAAGCGGGTGTTTGATGTATTGAAAATGGACCCGGATTTGGTGAGTTCTCCCCGTTTCAAGCTTGCATTCCACGAGCGTCACATAACCCAGTCGTTCCAGTACCGTATAGTGTGTGATGCCCGGTTTTCCTTCTTTTCCATCGGGGAAGACATACATTTTCGTACGGTCTCTTGGATTCCTCCCAATATGCCCTGTAATGGTTCCCGTATCATCCTTCAAATTACCCCAGACCAGGGCTATGTATTTCCGGTCGCTCGTCCGGTCGTAGAATTGTTTTGCCAGCCTGTTGTGTGCGATCTCTGTTTTTGCAACAACCAGTATTCCGGAAGTGTTTTTATCGAGGCGGTGCACTAATCCCGCTCTGATCTTTCCCTCCTGGAACAGGGGAATATCTTTCAGGTGGTATGCGAGTGCATTCACCAGGGTTCCGGTATAATTCCCATGTCCCGGATGAACAACAAGGCCTGCCTGTTTATTCAGGACGATGATATCGTCATCCTCGTAAATGATATCCAATGGAATATCTTCCGGAATAATTTCGATCTCCCGCGGAGGATGGGGCAGGAGTATTGAAATTACATCTCCGGGTTTCACTTTATAACTTGGTCTTGCAGGGTGATCGTTCACCAGGATATTCCCTGCACTGGCTGCTGCCTGAATCCTGGTCCTGGACACATTTTCAAGCCTGTTTGAAAGAAACTTGTCAATCCGTAACAACCCCTGTCCCTTATCAGCAACAATATGGAAATGTTCGTAAAGCTCAATTATCTCCTGGAGATCTTCCATCATGATCTATCATTGAAAAGTGTATTACCGGCTGATAATAAATTTTTTAGTGGCAAAGGTGGAATGTTGGTTGTGAACAACGAAAAAATAGAGCCCCGGAGCAAATCCCGAAAGGTCTATTTCGCTCGGGTGTTCAGTGGTTTCAAACAGAGTTCGGCCTTGACTGTCGATGATGGCAAAGCGTATGTTTTTAAATTGCAGGTCTTCCGGGAATTCAATCCGGATATATTGATTTGCCGGATTAGGAAAAAGATTGAAAACTGGTTCAGCCAGGATTGGTTTCCGGAATGTGATTAACGATTTGCCCATGACCGGTCTGATCATCAGTGCTCCAGGGAATTGTGAATTATACCATATCCCACTTTGCTGGTAGAATAGTTTGTCATTTTTTACACGGTTAAGATCAAACCCGAAGTTTAAAAATGCATCTGTGATTTGCTGCCATCCAACGTAGAATTTCCCTGATACAAACACTGCTGTATCGAGTTTGTATGTATGGAACCTGTTTAATTCCTTCTCATACAGTGGTTCTTCACTTGTCTGGCTATAGAGCACATCACCCGGTTTCCCATTATCATCAGACCATACGGTTAATGTGAAGTACCGCTGGCTTTCGTCCTGGTAACTCTGGTTAAAATAGATCTGTATGCCATAAAGTGAATCGGGAATGTAGGCGTTGAACTGGTAAGCGATCCTGGCATTTTCCGCCCCCTGTCCGGTAAAACCATATCCCCCCTCAGCCGAGCCGTCATCGTACGCAAAATATTCGTTAAAAACCTGGTGATAGATTACCGTATCGTTGGTCTTAATGTCAAAATTATCAGTGATCAGAAAGGATCTGATTTCAAAGAGGGCTGAGTCAGTTTGAGTTGAACTAAAAGTGTATATCAGGGTTGTATCGTAATGAATGGTTTCTGCCGGATCAATATTTGCTGCACCGGCTGATAGTGTATAATCAAGTTGTTGATCGTACAGGTCGGTTATTTCAAACAGGCGTGTGACATTTCTAACACTGTCATCATGGTTTGTATAGGAGATAGAGACAGAGTTCCCCATTTCAGACAGTGAGGTTGCCTTGAAATGGTCCCATGGCATCGCTTCATGATTCTTCAGCAGGGACTGCATTGGCATGTTCATTGTCACGTCATTGAGCAATGTATCATTTGGATTGCGCCCCCTGTCCAGTTTAATATAATCCAGATGCCAGTGGTCACAATTTCCTACCATTCCCGGAGAACTGGCGTTAATTGATAAACTGGCATAATTCTTATACCTGAATTTGAACCCTGGTTTCAGGAAGATCGTATCCATGACCGGGATCAGAACCTGCCTGAATTTCCGGAGAGTATCCCCCGGGCTGTGCCAGACTGAATGCCAAACCGAATCTTCCGGGGAGTAAAACTCAAGAACCAGGGAGTCTTTCGGGGAAGGTTCATCTCCAATACCACCCGGTTGATAAAAAAAACTGAGAAAAACAGCGTCTGAAGGAAGATAATCAAGATCGATCGGTTGTGATGTTAAATGGTCAGCGATAAATCCAAATGAATTGGCATTTTCATAGATGCTACCGGTATGATCAATAGCATCCAGTGTTGCCACTCCGATCGAAATGGGGTTCACTCCATAGGTGTTATTAATAAACGCATACTGATCTTCCCAGAGCCTGGAATCGGGGTAAATGGTATATTCCGAGAAATCATCAAAAAACGGAAGTTCCAGTGTGTCCTGAAACTGTTTGCTTTTTGCACCTGCCTCCCGTGTGTATCTTTTATACTGATCCTGTATGATCCCATTGGATGTTAGCCCAATGACCCGTTCCTGTGCATTGATCGCCGGGCTGATGAAGAGAACCAGGAGAATGAAATATTTAATCGGGAAGAAGGTTTTCATCTAATTCAGGTATTAACACCGATGTGGTATCTGGAACCGGCAGCTTTGCAGAATTGAGTGTAAGCCAGAGATAGACCGGTGAACCAAGCTGGATCAGGTTTTTTTCATCGAATTCAGGATTTTGTTTCCAGACCATTGCCCGGGTTGAATCTTTCCCGGTCAGCACCGTTTCATCATAGGTGAACGCTCCCAGGTTCAGAGAAGCGTCCAGGATCCTTGATTCTGCCTGTTTGTAAGTCATGGAGATCAGATCAGGGACAATGGTTTTCCTGTTGCTCAATCCCTTTCCAAGCACAAGATCGATGCTCGATGATTTTTCAAGGGAATCTCCTTCCTGGATTTCCTCTCCCAGGTAAAGCTGTTTCAATACGTTATTGATTGCAAGATCCGGGACATAGATCCGTTTTCCCATTTTCAGTCCACTCGTTTCGAGGATTGCATTTGCCTGACGCAGGGTGAGCCCGACAAGGTTTGGCACCTGGACCATTTCAGGATTTCTGGCATTAATGGTAAGGAAAATGGTTCGATCTTTCTTAACCATAAAACCGGGCTTTGGGTTCTGTTCAACAACTGTCCCCCGATCAACAATATTGGTATAAACCGAATCGATGATTTGATAATCCAGTTTGTTCTCTTTTGCTTTTTCTGCGACCTCCTCGGGTGTTAGCGAATAAAAGTCTGGTACCGGCCTCGCTTGTCCATGATGAGTGTAAAGATGAAGGTATAACATGGTTATGAGAACAATTGCCACCGTAATTACAATTGCAAGCCCCAGGTGCTTCAGGAAAAATTTACTGATGATAAACCGAAGAAATTCCATGATGTTTTAAGGAATAAAAGATTTCCCGTCAGAAACAATAACGATACAACAAATATAAAATTATCCGGGGAGAAAATAAAGATGGCTGGAGATACTGCCCGGTTATTGAAAAGGCTGTGCTATCTGGTTCGGAAAAACCTCCTGACATCGTGCATAGATAATCAGTCAACTATTTTGCATTTCTCAATTTATTCTGTTAATTGTAGGATTCTTATAAATCTGCTAACATGAAATCATTAAAGATTTTATTTTTCCTCTCCCTTATAATTTGGATCTGGAACTTTCAGACAGAAGCCCAGGAATACCGGGAGCAGATTCGGGCATTGGATGAATACATTCAGGAAGCCATTCAACTCTGGCAACCACCGGGTTTAGCTATAACTATTGTCAAGGATCAGGAGCTGCTGTTTCAGAAAGGATATGGTACCCGGCTGATCGGGCAGGATCTTCCTGTTAATGAACACACCTTGTTTGTATGTGCATCCACCACAAAAGCTTTCACGGCTGCTGCTCTGGCAATGCTGGTAGATGAAGGAAAGGTGGATTGGGATGATAAGGTAATCGACCACCTGCCCCATTTCAGGCTTTCTGATCCCTATATAACCAGTGAACTGACTGTCAGGGATCTTCTTACCCACCGAAGCGGGATGGGAAATGCTGATTTCTTGTGGACATTCATGGATCTATCACCCGATACCATATTGTATAAAATGAGACAACTTGAACCAGCCTATTCCTTGCGGGCAGGATATATATACCAGAACATTATGTACCTGGCTGCCGGTGAGGTGGTGGAAAAAGCCAGCGGTATTCCGTGGGGTACCTTCCTGAAAGAACGGATTTACGAGCCTTTGGGTATGAGTGAGACCTATGCTTTTAAGAGCCAGACTGCAGGGCAGGATAATAAATCGGAAGCGCATGAATGGATCAAGGGTGAAATCATCCGGATTGAACAATCAGAGGCAGATAGTATTGGTCCGGCAGGATCAATGTGGTCAAGTGTATCGGATATGTCAAAGTGGATTCGATTTCTTCTGGATAGCGCCAGGATAAATGGTCAAACCCTTATTCAGCCTGATTCTTATTCTGAGTTATTTACACCGCAACATCTGATCCCGGCTCAATCTTTTTATCCCTCCTGTCTCCTTACCAGACCGCACTGGACAAGTTATGGCCTGGGTTGGTTCCAGCACGATTACAGGGGGAAAATGGTTCAATTCCATACCGGAAGCCTTTCAGGCATGGTCGCTATTCTTGGGATGATCCCCGAAGAAGGTATCGGGGTTTATATTATGGCTAATCTCGATCATGTTGAAATACGCCATGCCCTTATGTACGCAGTTTTTGACCTGCTACTTGAGGGTGAAATCACCCGTGACTGGAGCAGGGAGCTGAAAGCTTTGTATGATCGAAGAGCTGCTGAAAGTGCAGCGGCCAAACCCAAAAGGATTGAAAATACAACACCTGCTGTGGAGATTGGTAAGAATCTGGGAACCTATACGAACCCCATTTACGGGAAAGTGACGTTGTCTGAAGTGGACGGAACGTATCGATTAAATGTAAACGATAAATTAAAAGGTAGCCTGGAACATTGGAACTACGATACCTACCTGGTAGCGTTTGATAAAAAAACCTACGGGGAGAGATTTGTAACCTTTAGTTATAATCCGTCAGGTAAGGTAAAAGCTCTGGAGTTGATGGGAAGGGAATTTCAGTACCTTCTTCAGGGGGATAAATAGATGATACTGCAAACTATACTTTATGCCTGGGCTCATCAGAAACAGAGGCTTTTTTTCTCCCTTTTCTTCTGCGGTTTGCCAGGACCTTCCTGCCACTAACGGATGACATCCGTTCACGAAATCCGTGCTTGTTTTTCCTCTTTCTTCTGGAGGGTTGAAATGTTCTTTTCATTCTGTTCCTGTTTCAGTCAAAAAATGAGATTGCAAAACTAATGTTTTTTTCCGGATTCCAAAAGAATGATGGGTTTTATTCGGGCCATTCATTTGCAGGCAGATAGATAATTTTTTTGGTTTCAAAATAGGGTTCATAAAAAAAATCATTAATATTAAACAGACTGATCCTTTTTTTATACTGCCTTAACTCGTCCGTTATATCTCCGCCTTTCAGGCAGATCAACCCGTTACAGAATGAATGCCTGCTCGCTTCGTTAAAAAGCATCGTAACCCATGGGATCATGGTTTGGAGTGAGGTAACAGCACGGCAAACGATAAAGTCATATTTCTCATTAATCTCCTCTATCCTTGTTTGTAACACCGTGGTATTTGATAAACCGAGATCATATGTTATTGATTTTACTGCAATGACCTTTTTACCAATTGAGTCAACCAGGTAGAATTCGACTTCCGGGAAGAAAATAGCCAGTGGCACGCCGGGAAATCCTCCACCGGTGCCCGCATCCAGGATCTTTGTTCCCGTTTCAAAAGGAAAAACTTTAGCAATCGCCAACGAATGAAGCACATGATGCAAATACAGATTCTGTAAATCACGCCTGGAGATCAGGTTTATCCGTTGGTTCCAGTAGGAATACAGGTTTTTGAGTGCATTAAACTGAGCTATCGCTGTTTTGGAAAGATCCGGAAAATATTTATGAAGTACCTCCATGGTATTTGGATTCCCCTGCAGAACATTCAGATCTTTGCTTCCGGGTTATTCAGGATGTTGAACAGGAGTTCTCTGGCCCGGAAGAGTTGTGCTTTTACCGTACCAATTGGAAGATCCAGTTCCTGCGCAATCTCTTCGTAGGAATACTCTTTGAAGTAGCGTAATTCGATCAGTCGCCGGTATCGGGGCTTTAATTTGGTTACCACCGTATGCATCAGTTTCACCTTTTGCTTTTTTATAAGATCCTCTTCGGGATCCAGTGTGCCCGATTGGATACTACTGGAAACACTTTCCTGATCCTCGTGATTCTGATCGAGGGATATTAGATTTCCCCTTTTTTTGCGTATGAAGTCGATACAATTATTGGAAGCGATCTTAAATAACCAGGTACTGAATGCATAGGTTGGTGTATACTGGTCAAGGTTTTTAAATGCCTTCCCAAAGGCTTCTATGGTTAAATCCTCGGCATCACTGGGATTATTTACCATCTTCAGCAACATATAAAAAATGGCATCACGGTATTTTCCCAGAAGTTCAGCATACGCTTTCTGATCTCCTTTACGGGCCAAGTGAACCAGCTGGAGATCATATTGTGCTTTTTCAGACAGGTTAGGATTTACTTCCATGAAGGCCGTTGTTCCGTTGACAGGTTTGTAATAAAAATCCCGAGATTAAGGAATGGTGATAAAATATCAAAGATAAGCGAATATAATAATAAATGCTTTTCCTCCAATTTGATTAATGCACATTTGTAAATAGTCAACTGGCAAATCCACCGGAAAACGAATGCTCCCAGAATCCAGGGCAGCAGGGTGTTTGTCGCCATCAGATACACAAAGGTTGCATAAAAGAATTCGCGGCTGATCACCTCACCTCCCAACAGGATCTTGTGCTTTTTCTTATAATACAATCCCGTGGTAAGATGCCTTTTTTTCTGCTTTACCCATTCAATAAAACTGGTTTTTGGTACAGACCGGATGTGGCTTTGTTTTGAATATTCTGTTTTTGTGTTGTCCTTTCGGGCAAGCATGTTGACTAAAAGATCGTCATCGCCAGAGACCAAATTGGTATGGGATGAAAATCCTTTGTTTTTGAAGAAGAAGGATTTCCTGTACGCCAGATTCCTCCCCACACCCATATAGGGAACCCCTGCCATGGCAAAGCCCAGGAATTGCATTGCAATAAAAGTGGTCTCATAACGAATGTATTTGTTCAAAAGGCCTTTCTCTTGCCTGTACCCACCATATCCCAGGACAATATCGGTATTCTTTGTAAAATTTTTCTGCATGGCCGATAACCATCCCGTCGATTCAGCATAGCAATCGGCGTCGGTGAACAGGAGCCATTCGTGACTGGCTGCTTTTATTCCGATAAGCAGGGCAAATTTTTTGGTGTGTTTGAATTTTGGGTCCTTCTTTATGGTGGATACCTTCAGGTGGCTGTATTTCTCCTGGAACTCCTCCAGGAGGTTCTGTGTATCATCCTCCGAACAGTCATTCACTACAATCACTTCATATTCCGGATAATCCTGGGTTAATATTGAGGGCAGGAATTGCCTGAGATTATTTGCCTCGTTCTTTGCACAGATGATCACAGATACCGGTGAAGATGCCGCTTTTTTTGTTTCAGATTTTGAAAACCCTGGTCTTGAATAAAAAAACAGGTAATAAAACAGTTGAATTGCCAGGCAAAGGATGAATATACCCAGTGTAATATATTGAAATGAGAACAGACTGATAACGGTTAAACTCATCAGCGGAGATTTAGAACGCAATTTTATCAAACATTTCGGTGTTACACAAACAAACGATTAACAAGTCGAAAAATTTTATTCACAATCCGTATCTTTATTCCGAAAAGAGGAATCATGAAATTCGAAGTACTCCGGAAAGATCCTAAATCAGAAGCCCGTACAGGTGTTCTGGAAACGGATCACGGCAGGGTTGAAACACCGGTCTTCATGCCCGTTGGTACTGGAGGCACAGTAAAAGGAGTGCTTCAACGCGATCTTGAAGAAGAGATCAATGCACAGATTATATTAGGGAATACCTATCACCTCTACCTGAGACCCGGAACCGATATCATTGAAGGAGCCGGCGGACTGCATCAGTTCATCTCCTGGTCCAGGCCCATTCTCACCGATAGCGGAGGATACCAGGTCTTCTCCCTGGCTGATAACCGCAAACTCAGCCGGGAGGGGGCTGCCTTTAAATCGCACATTGATGGGTCAGCTCATTTTTTTACACCGGAACGTGTGGTAACGATCCAGAAGCTGATCGGGGCAGACATCACTATGGCATTCGATGAGTGTACTCCCTATCCCTGCACTGTTCGGGATGCCGGGAAATCGATGCAATTAACGCATTTTTGGCTTGACAGGGGGATTAAAGCCTTTGATGAAACAGAACCCCTCTATGGGCATGAACAGGTTTTCTTTCCAATCGTACAGGGGAGTACCTATCCGGATCTCCGCAGAGAATCTGCTGAGAAGATTGCATCCTGTAACCGGGAAGGAAATGCCATTGGGGGCTTGTCGGTGGGCGAACCGGAAGAGCAGATGTATGAAATGACCGAGATTGTCAACCGCATCCTGCCGGAAGATAAACCCAGGTATTTAATGGGTGTCGGTACACCGGGTAATATTCTGGAATCGATCAGTCTTGGAGTCGATATGTTCGACTGCGTTATACCTACACGGAATGGAAGAAATGGTATGCTCTACACCCGGCACGGGATCATGAATATGAAAAATCGTCAGTGGAAAGATGATCATACACCAATCGATCCCGGTGGACCTTCCCATGTAAGCAGACAATATTCCAAAGCCTATATCCGTCATTTATTTGTGTCAGGGGAGTTGCTGGGAGCACAGATTGCCACGATTCATAATTTATGTTTCTATCTTTGGCTGATGAAAGAAGCCCGGAAAAAGATTGCAGATGGAGAATTCTCTGCATGGAAGGATCAGATGATTACTAAAGTGATGAACAGGATATAATGGACCTGAAACTTCGGATCGTTGATTATTACATCATCAGGAAATTCCTGGGAACTTTTGTCTATGCACTGGTGCTTATTATCTCGATCGCCGTGATCTTTGATTTTGCCGAAAAACTTGATGACTTCATTGAAAAGGAGGCTCCTTTGCGAGCCATACTGTTCGATTATTATTTGAATTTTATTCCCTATTTTGCTGTGCTCTTCAGTCCGCTGTTTACCTTCATTACGGTCATTTTCTTTACCTCTAAGATGGCCTATAACACGGAGATTATCGCACTGCTCAGTAATGGTATGAGCTTTAACCGCCTGCTCTGGCCCTACTTCCTGAGCGCCCTTCTGATCGCAATTTTTACCTTCACCCTGAACAACTTCGTGATACCCCATGCCAACATAGAACGGCTGGAATTTGAGGAACTCTATTACAGGAACAATCCAGTCCGGTACACCGACCGGGATATCCACATGCAAATCCTCCCCAATGTCTATATCTACATGGAGAGTTATAGCAACCTACAGGATGTGGGTTACAAATTCTCCCTGGAAGAGTTTAATGATAGCGGTCAGTTGAAAAGTAAAATGATGGCTGATTACATCAAGTGGGATACCGCGCTGAGCAAGTGGTCTGTCCGCAACTACTACATTCGCACAATCGATGGGATTGAGGAGACCATTGAGAAAGGAAGACGCCTGGATACCACCCTGACCATTTTCCCGTCTGATTTTGCACGGAGGGAGAATATCAAATCAACGATGAACATGCATGAGCTGAACCGATTTATCAATCAGCAGAAACTGCAGGGAGCCGATAATGTGGAAGTATATATGATCGAACGATACAGCCGGTACGCAATGCCCTTCTCAACATTCATTCTAACACTGATCGGTCTGACCTTATCGTCAAGAAAAGCCAAAGAAGGTATTGGTGCCCAGATCGGTGCGGGGATCTTCCTGAGCTTCTCCTATATATTCTTTATGCAGTTCAGTGCCCAGTTTGCCATTAACGGGAGCATCCCTGCATTGCTAGCCGTATGGATCCCCAATATCCTCTATTCCATCATTGCCGTTTTTCTCTTTGTCATAGCCCCCAAATGAATTTAGTCAAATAAATTTTTATAAATTGATATGATTTTGTAATGTTGTATGCTTTTTTCGACCCTACAGCGGAAGATTTCGATGTTAACCGCTGATTACTAAACAAATACCCTAAGAAATGCCACTAAAAAGAAAAATTAAAGAGTTGCATGAAAGGCGCGAGCAGGTCCTGAAAGGTGGAGGAGATAAAGCCATCGAAAAGCAGGTCGCAATGGGTAAGCTGACCGCCCGTGAACGGATTATTTCCCTTCTTGATGAAGATTCCTTTAATGAGTATGATCTTTTCGTTGAGCATGAAGCCCGTGATTTTGATATGGATAAGAAAACGCTCCATGGTGATGGTGTGATAATCGGTACAGGAACCATCTATGGTGCACCGATCTGCGTTTTTGCACAGGATTTTACAGTTGCTGGCGGATCCCTCGGGCTGATGCACTCGAGAAAGATAACAAAGATCATGGACCATGCCCTTAAAATGCGTGTTCCATTGATCGGTATCAACGATTCCGGTGGAGCCAGAATACAGGAAGGAGTGAACTCCCTGGCAGGCTATGGGGAGATTTTTTTCAGGAATACCCTGAACTCCGGTGTAATTCCTCAATTATCAGTTGTCCTGGGACCCTGTGCCGGCGGAGCAGTCTATTCCCCTGCTCTGACCGACTTTGTCTTCGTAGTTGACAAGATCTCAAAGATGTTCATCACCGGTCCTGAGGTGATCAAGACAGTCCTTGGTGAAGAGATATCGATGGAAGACCTGGGAGGAGCCAGGGTCCATAGTGAAATTTCAGGGAATGCCCATTTTTATGCGAAGAGTGAGCAGGAGTGTTTCGAGCAGATCAAGAAGCTGATCACCTTCATTCCTTGGAATAATACACAGAAAGCGAAAGCCTTTGAACCGAAAGAGCCGAATGAGCGATTTAAGATCGAGAATATCGTTCCCGGCGATCCAACCCTGCCATACGATGTGAGAAACGTGATCAGGGCTATTGTTGATGATTCCGATTTTTTTGAGATCCAGGAGTTCTGGGCAACAAACATCGTCATTGGATTCGGGAGAATCGGAGGCCCTACCATTGGTTTTGTTGCTAATCAGCCACTGGTCCTTGCCGGTGTTCTTGATGTGGACTCTTCCGATAAGGCAGCACGCTTTATCCGCTTCTGTGATGCATTCAATATTCCCCTCGTTACCCTTGTCGATCTGCCAGGATACCTTCCCGGCGTAGACCAGGAACATGCAGGCGTGATCCGGCATGGGGCGAAAGTCCTCTATGCATACAGTGAAGCCACCGTGCCAAAAATCACTGTTATCCTCCGGAAAGCTTATGGCGGGGGATACATTGCTATGAATTCGCGACACCTGCGTGCCGACTTCGTTTTTTCATGGCCGGGTGCTGAAATAGCCGTGATGGGTCCCGAAGGGGCAGCCAACATTATCTTCAGGAGAGAGATTAATGCTGCTGAAGACCCGGAGAAGGTCAGGGCACAAAAGGTGAAGGAGTATAAGGATAAATTTGCCAATCCATACGTTGCTGCTGCAAAAGGCTATGTCGACTCGGTGATTGAACCGGCGGAAACCAGAACCCTCCTGCTGCATGCCATCGAGGTGTCTGATAATAAAGCAGTGACCGGCCCAAAAAAGAAACACGGAATTCCTCCTTTCTAAAATCCACGCATCATGAGTGAGAAGAAATCGAAAACTCCAAAAAAGGAGGTCAGTTTCTTAAATATTGACGGGACACAATATAAAACCAGGCTGACTGGAAAGTTTGAGAATAGAACCGTTTGGGATAAGCCGGATGATAAAAAATTGTTATCCTTCATTCCCGGAACGATCATTAAAGTGTTTGTGGAAAAAGGTCAGAAAGTGAAGAAGGGAGAAAAAGTGGTGATCCTGGAAGCGATGAAAATGCAGAATAAAATCCTGATCTCCAGGGATGGCGTCATTAAACAGGTTTATGTAAAAGAGGGACAAACCCTTCCGAAAGGAGGACTGATCCTTGAACTGAAATAATGCTTTCTAAAGTGTGCCCTGCCAGATGAAATATTCTGAAGGGATCCCTTTCAACGGAACTGCTTTCTCAAAGATGCCATAAACCGCCGATCCGCTCCCTGATAATGAACTGTATAAGGCACCGGACCTGTAAAGTGCCTCCTTCAGCTTACCGATCTCCGGATAGTCATTGACAATATGTTCTTCAAAGTCATTCCGGATGGTTTGTTCCCATTCATGGATGGGCAGTTTGATGGATTCAAATAGCCGTTTACCCGATTCTTCAGGAGTTGCCTTTGTATAGGCTTCCGAAGTGTTAATGTGTATCCCGGGATGAACAACAACAACGTGATATCCCGAGAGGATGGGTTCTGCCGGTGCCAGGTTGTTTCCTCTTCCGGTGGCAAAGGCAGGTTGGTTCCTGATAAAGAAGGGACAATCACTTCCCAGTGT
Source organism: uncultured Rikenellaceae bacterium (assembly GCA_964389685.1). Taxonomy (GTDB): domain Bacteria; phylum Bacteroidota; class Bacteroidia; order Bacteroidales; family VadinHA17. Next base: position 11,057 of record CAYMFM010000022.1, on the reverse strand, counting down.
ACCCGCCATCTCTTCCATTTCGTGTGGTGTCATTCCAAGATCAAATGCGGCGGATAACATGCGGATCATGAAAGCCCCGTTTGAAGAACCACCACCCAACCCCGCTCCGGGAGGGATGACCTTGTGCAGATGGATCTGTAAGGATGGTAAAGGATATTTCCTTTTTACCAGGCGATAGGCTTTAACGCATAGATTTTTTTCAACAGGATCGGTAAGAACGATCCCGGTGTTTTCAAAACTGAAAACGGAATGGTCCGGAGGGGTGGATGCTGGTATAAACTCAAGTATATCACACATTCCAATGGGATAGAAGAGGCTTTCCAGATCGTGAAACCCATCGGGCCGTTTGCGGATGATGTTTAATCCGATGTTGATTTTTGCATTTGGAAATTCCAGCATACCTGATGATCCTAAACAGGAGTAAAATTATAAATCCTAAGCAGAATCACTATTTGATTGTTCCGTTTTTTTTTGAACTTTTTAGAGGAGTCAATCGTTGGGAATGTCCAATAAAAAATTGTTAACAATTGCACTTTTTTTTAAACATGATGTTTATAAAAAGATCTTTTTTGACGCACCCAATTTCATACCTTTGAATCCTGCGAGCGCATTCCCCGCTGCTAGCGGCAGGGTTAGCGAGCGCAAAAAAATTAACAACAAAAGGATCGAAGATTCCTCGCTGCTTGCGGCGAGGAGCTTCAATTCTCAAAAATAGTGAATTATGGCATTGAAAGAACCATCCAAAAAAAACCACAGGATTGATCCGGTAAACATGGATATCGGGAAGATCCCTCCACAGGCAATTGATCTTGAAGAAGCAGTATTGGGAGCCATTATGCTTGAGAAGGATGCTGTCATATCCGTGCTGGATATTCTGCAACCCTTGAGCTTTTATAAAGAGGCACACCAGAAAATATACCGCGCCATAGTGGACCTTTCATCCAACCAGAAACCAATTGATATTCTTACCGTTACTGAGGAGCTCAGGTCGAGAAAGGAGCTGGAGGAAGTGGGTGGGCCATTCTATATTACACAGCTTACCAGCAGGGTGGCTTCTGCAGCACACATCGAATACCATGCACGGATCGTTGCCCAAAAGTTCATTCAGAGGGAATTGATCCGGGTTTCAACAGATATCCAGAACAGGGCATACGACGACAGCATTGATGTGGATGACCTGCTTGATATGTCAGAACAGGAGCTCTTTGAGATAGCGGAAGGAAACATAAAAAGGGAAACTGCCAGGATAAATGTTTTGATGCAGATGGCCATTGAGCAGATTGAAGAGGCAAGCAAAAGGGAAGACAGCCTCAGCGGGGTACCCTCCGGCTATACCAAACTGGACCGGATCACTTCCGGCTGGCAAAAGTCAGACCTCATCATTGTTGCTTCACGACCATCCATGGGTAAAACAGCTTTCGCCCTCTCCATGGCACGGAATATTTCGGTGGAACACAATAAACCGGTTGCCGTATTCTCACTTGAAATGTCTTCTCTCCAACTGGTTAACCGGCTGATTGTTAGTGAAACGGAATTGCCTTCAAACCGGATCAGAAATGGAAATCTCGATGAGAAGGAGTGGAAACAACTGGATGCAAAGATCAAAAGCCTGGTTGAAGCACCGCTGTTTATCGATGATACACCGGCCATTTCCATTTTTGAACTGAGAGCCAAATGCAGGAGGTTGAAACTACAGTACCACGTTGAACTGATCATCGTCGATTACCTTCAGCTGATGTCAGGTCCTGTCGAAGCCAGGGGAAACAGGGAACAGGAGGTTAGCAATATCTCACGGTCACTCAAAGCCATCGCCAAAGAACTGAATGTTCCGATTATTGCCCTCTCCCAGTTAAACCGGTCGGTTGAAATGAGATCGGGCAGCAAGAGACCCCAGTTGTCCGACCTGCGGGAATCGGGTGCTATCGAACAGGATGCCGATATGGTTATATTTATCCACAGGCCTGAAAAATATGGGATAACGGAAGATGAAGATGGAAACTCAACCGTCGGATTGGCGGAAATCATCGTTGCAAAACACAGGAATGGCCCGGTGGGGGATATCCAACTGCGGTTCCGGGATGAGACAGCCAAGTTTGTGGATCTGGATGATATGGAAATCGATTACCTGAAGGGTGATGCCAGTCAGAAAACCTTTACCATTGGATCGAGGATGAATAACGAGGGGGGTGGTGACGAGCAACCGTTCTGAAACCAGGGCAAGTACCAGGATCACAGGATCTCTTTCAGTTCAAGCAGCGATTTTATCTGATAGGTTGGTTCCGATTGGAAGTTTTCTCCTGTGGGATTAAAAAATACCTGGTCTATGCCAATCCTCATCGCTCCTTCAATATCCACCTGGTAATTGTCACCGATCATCAGACACTCGCCTGGTTTTGACTGAATGATTTCCAGCGTGTAATAATAAAATTCCGGATTGGGTTTCAGGTACCCCGCCATTTCTGAAGTGATTATTTTGGAAAAAAAATCGGTCAGTCCTGCATTCTGCAGTTTGGTAAATTGTACCTCGTTGAATCCGTTTGTTACAATATGAAGGGTGTATTTTGGTTGAAGATATTCCAGGATCTCCCGGGAAAAGGGAATTAATCTGGTTTTCTCCGGACTGATGGTTATATATTGCTGATCAATTTTTTCTGCCAGCGATTTATCGTCGATCCCGAATTCCTGCAGTGTAAGATAAAACCGCATCCACCGTAAGACCTCTTTCTCTATCTTTCCTTCCCTGTACTGACCCCATAACTGGTTATTGAATTTATGGTACACTTCTTCAAACCTCCTGAAGTCAGAATCCAATACAGAAAGGTTGTAATCCTTAAAAATATCGGCAAATGCTTCTTTTGAATTTCCTTCAAAATCCCACAAGGTACCATCCAGATCGAAGAGAATATGCCTGTACTTCTTCATAATAATTAGCAAACTGCAAAGATAGAAGATTTTGAAACGGGATTAATGTCGAAAAAGATTAATTTTGGCGCTGAATGGAATTTAAGAAATTTAACTTTTCAAAAGAGATCTCACAGGGCATTGAAGCCATGGGATTTCAGGAACCGACCGCCATTCAGATAGAGGCTATACCTGCTATTCTCAATGGCAGGGACCTTATCGGTTGTGCCCAGACAGGAACCGGCAAAACAGCCGCCTATATATTGCCTTTGCTGGAAAAGACGATACACCTGCAAAGGGAGACGAGGGCAATCACTACCCTTGTCATTGCGCCCACACGGGAGCTGGCACTCCAGATTGACCAGCATTTTGAAGGTTTCTCCTATTATGTTCCGGTTAGTTCTATTCCTGTATATGGTGGGGGAGACGGAACAGCCTGGGATGTTCAGAAATCTGCCATGCTGAAAGGTGCAGATGTTGTGATTGCTACCCCTGGAAGACTTATCACCCATTTAAAGCTTGGTTATCTCTCCCTGAACCAGGTTAAATTCCTGGTGTTGGACGAGGCTGACAGGATGCTTGATATGGGCTTCTATGATGACATAGTCGAGATTATCGAATACCTTCCCGAACAGCGGCAAAACCTTCTCTTTTCTGCCACCATGCCCCCGGAGATCAGGCAGTTGGCTAAAAAGATCCTGATCGATCCGGTGGAGATAAATATATCCCTCGCCAAGCCGGCGGAAGGGATTTTACAAACAATCTACCGGGTAGAAAATCCAATGAAGACAAAACTGATCGTGAACCTGTTGTCTGGAAAGGATGTGCCCAGTATCCTGATCTTTTGCTCCACAAAAAATAGTGTTAAAATCCTTGAGAAAGAGTTAACCAAACTTGAATTCTCCGTCAGGGCAATTCACTCAGACCTGGTTCAGAAGGAGCGGGAAAAAGTGCTCCTGGAATTCAAAAACCGGAAGATCCAGATCCTGGTGGCAACCGATGTTATCTCCCGGGGTATCGATATTGAAAATATCGATCTGATCATTAATTATGATTCTCCCAGGGATGCAGAGGATTATGTACACCGGGTGGGAAGAACAGCACGTGCAAAGGCAACCGGGGTCGCCATCACACTGGTCTCGAGGGATGAGGTGAAAACCATTTCCCGCATTGAAAAACTGATCGGATATACTATCTTCAGAAGTCCCCTGCCCCCGGAAATCAGCAGATCCTGATTCTTGCTGCAGTTGCAAAAGGTACCATCTTCAAACGTAATCCATCCCGGTTGCCTGGGAATCATCTGGCCTGGTGGCAAACCTGATGGAAAATATGTTCGGAAAGATAAAAATCCTGATTACCTTTGTTTGTCTTCGGAATGATTGTGTAAATTGAACTGGTATGGAAATTATCTACCTGTTTATAGGAATTGGCATTGGTGGGGCCCTTGGCTGGCTTATCGTAAGATCCCGTTCATCCGGTGCCCGGGAAGTGTCGGAAGAAAAAATCAGGAATTTCACCGAACTGTTGAACAATACACGAAATGAGCTGGAGATCAAAGAAGGTGAGATCATCGAATTAAACAGAAGCCTTTCAGCTAAAGAGGCTGATCACCGGAACCTTCAGGAGAAACTGGATCAGCAAAAAACGGAAATTGAGAAAATCCAGGAGCGGTTTCAGGCTGAGTTTAAAAACCTGGCGAATGAGATCTTCGATGAGAAATCAAAAAAATTTACCGAACATAACCGGGCTAAACTGGATGAAATACTGAAACCCCTCAATGAAAAAATAAAAGACTTTGAGAAAAAAGTGGAGGAGACCTATGATAAGGAAGCACAACAGCGCTTTTCATTGAAAGAGGAGGTCAAAAGGCTGGCTGAACTGAACCAGCAGGTAAGCAGGGAAGCAAGCAATCTGACCAAAGCACTGAAAGGAGACTCCAAAGCACGGGGTAACTGGGGAGAGATGATCCTGGAAAATATTCTTGAAAAATCGGGCCTCGAAAAAAACCGGGAGTATTTTATCCAACCTTCGTTCACCGATGATTCGGGCAAACGATTGCAACCCGATGTGGTAGTCGCTTATCCGGGAAACAGAAGCGTTGTTATCGATTCAAAAGTCTCCCTGAATGCATATGAAAAATTTGTGGCAGCAGAAACCGATGAGATGAAAGAGGCGGCTATGAAAGACCATCTGCAATCGGTCCGGAACCATATCCGGGAATTGAGTGAAAAGAAATACCAGGACATCTATGACCTGAAAAGCCTTGATTTCGTGATGATGTTTCTGCCGGTTGAACCCGCCTATTATCTCGCCATTCAGAGCGATACAAATTTATGGACATTTGCCTACGAAAAGCGGATACTGCTGATCAGCCCAACCAACCTGATCGCTGCACTGAGAATGGTCGAAAGCATGTGGCAGCAGGAATACCAAAATAAAAATGTGCTGGAAATAGCCCGGCAGAGCGGTGCCCTGTATGATAAATTTGAAGGACTGGTCACCGACCTGCTCGATGTGGGCAGAAAACTCGATTCAGCAAAGGTCAGCTATGAGAGTTCGATGAAAAAACTATCAGAAGGAAAAGGTAACCTGGTGAGCAGGGTGGAGCAGATCAAGAAACTGGGTGCGAAAACTCAAAAAACCCTTCCCGATAACCTGATTGAACGGGCTGAAGTGGGTAATCCCGACGAGGAAATTACCGATTCATAGATTTACAATCCGTTGTTGAAAGGCAAAGCTGTTGTTCCCTCAACAGCCACCGCATCGGGTACATTCCCGATTGTTTCTTCAGTTATTAAATCCGGTTCAGAGGTAGTTGTGCCGTCAGCAAAAACCAGATTGACAAAACAGGTTAGACTCAATACTATAATGATCAGGATCAATCCCAGGGGCTTTAAAAATCCGTTCTTTTCTATAATCCTTGTTTTCATGCCTTACATCTCTTATCGTCTTTTCAACTTTCTCTTGATACTATTTGTTCTCATATTGCATGCCAAAGTATATAATTAAATAGTTTACTGTGGTTTACATGAATTTTACCAACTGTTAATATGTGTTAAAAGTGTCCGGTTCCATTCAGGATCGTACGATTGTGAACAACCACCGGACGCTCTGTAAACAGATATCCCATCAGCTTCCAAACCTGCCGCGTAAACCCGAAAGTAAATAGATCGACTACCTGTGCAGGCCAGCACCAGATGCTTAACCCGGATTATTCATAAATAATCCTTCCGACGAAGCAATACCACAAATTTGAGTTCATTCCAATCCTCAAATTTGGGTATTTTCTTGTCGGGGTTTCCCGCATTGCTTCCCTCTACCCATCACACATTTATGCAATGTACTACGTTTTTGCATGAATAATGCGGGTTAATTTGTACTAACCTGGTAAAAACTCGTCAGACGACTGGAGTTCGTCTGACGAGTATCTGGTATACAGGGAAAAGGGGTATTTCGTTCTTCTACAAACAGGATCCCGCGTTTAGCTCTACTTCCCTTTATTCCCCTCTACTACAATAACAAACTCACCCTTCACCGGGTGATTCTGAAAGTGATTGATCAATTCGGAAAGGGTTCCACGGATGGTCTCTTCGTGTATTTTGGTTAGTTCCCTGGAGATGCTGGATGATCTATCCTCTCCAAGGCATTCGGCTAATTGCTGAAGGGTTTTGATCAGTCGGTGTGGGGATTCATAAAAGATCATGGTACGGGTTTCATCGCGAAGCTGGGATAAACGCTTGTTCCTTCCTTTCTTATGGGGCAGGAATCCTTCGAAACAGAACCGGTCGGAGGGCAAACCGGAGTTCACCAGTGCGGGAATGAACGCGGTCGGTCCGGGAAGGCATTCCACATCAACGCCATGGGCAAGACAGCTTCTGATGAGCAGGAATCCCGGGTCGGAAATGGAAGGTGTGCCGGCATCCGTCACCAGGGCCATTGATTCGCCATTCTTTATGCGCTCTACCAGCGCTTCTACCACTTTGTGTTCATTGAATGCATGATAGGGATGGGTCTTTTTTTCAATGCCATAATGTGCAAGCAATATCCTGGTTTTCCTGGAATCTTCAGCAAGAATAGTATTTACCTCCTTGAGTCGATCAAGGGAACGAAGCGTAAGATCCTGTAAATTACCAATCGGAGTAGGGACAATATAGAGTTTACTCATCAGTGTTGATAATGTGTTTTCTCCGTATCAGTTCAAGGAGATTCTGAACTGCCGGATCATCCATATCCCAGTTGTAATTCTCGCTCAGGTAATTGAAAGCCTCGTTGAAATTGGGTGAGTTGTTAAGCACCTTAATGGTGTTATCAAATTTATGCGAATCGCCATTAAACAACTCTTTTATGTAATAGAAACGGTCATTGACGCCAATAGCGGCACCGATATCTTTCAACGGTTGTGACTGTAATTTAGAGGATAGGTCGGTGCCGTGAAACGTTTTTCCCAGTTCTTCGTTCCTGAACTGTTTTGAACCGGCCAGCTGGTCGGCAATAATCCCGGCAGACTTCTTCTCTGGGGAGACCTTCTCTTTTTTCTCTGCCTCATCCGGTGCCGGTTTTTCTATTTTTTCCCCTTCACCCAGGTCACTTTTTGAGTCGCTTTCAAGCTCAAAATCCTGCATAACCTCTTCCTCCTGCACCGGTTTTTCGTGCTCCACCGGTTCTTCCTTCTCAGCTGTTTCTTCTGTCAATTTTTTCTGAACAGTATCTGTAACAGGCTCTTCATCAACAGGTTCCGAAATTTCTCTCAATTGAAGAACGGCATCATAGAGATTCTGTAACCGGGACAGGATCAGATCAGTTTCAATACGGGAAAGGTGAGAGGAATTTTTAAACGTATTGACAAATTTCTCAATATCTTGTATATCTTTAATTAGGTTTTCAATGATATTCTTTACTTCCATAACAGTTCGGGTTCATGGTAAGGGTAGGGTATTTTCATTACTTTTGCAAAAGTAAGGATAATAATTGAGATTTTTTTGTATGACGTTTCTGGAAAGATCAATCGGCAGCACAAAACGATCAGGTTTCATTGAGGTTATTTCCGGATCCATGTTTTCCGGAAAGACAGAGGAGTTGATACGGCGCCTGAAAAGAGCTAAGATTGCCAACCAGAAAGTCGAAATATATAAACCCATTGTTGATACCCGCTATTCTGATAAGGAGGTTGTATCGCATGATGCCAATGCCATCATGTCAACTCCGGTGCCTTCAGCTTCCCACATTCTGTTGCTTGCCTCAAATGTCGAAGTGGTTGGGATTGATGAAGCCCAGTTTTTTGATGATGGACTGGTGGATGTTTGCAATGAATTGGCAAACAGGGGCCTCCGGGTGATAGTCGCCGGACTGGATATGGACTTTCGTGGCAAACCGTTCGGACCCATTCCGGATCTGTTTGCCATTGCCGATTACGTTACTAAAGTTCACGCCATCTGTACACGATGTGGAAATCTTGCCCAATATTCTTACAGGAAGTCAGATACGGATAAACTGGTTTTTCTTGGTGAAAAGGATGAATATGAGCCGCTTTGCAGGGCTTGTTACATCGAAGCTACCCGCTTAAAGAAATAACCCGTTTCAGGTTTGATGTCGTAGCACAGTCAGGGGTAATGGTACATTCAACATGAAGAAACTCTCTATTCAGGATATTGCTAAAATTACAGGTGGAACACTGCTCTGCTCACACGAAGAGTGGATAGAATACCTGCTGGTTGATAGCAGAAAAGTGATTGCAGTGGAAGGGACACTTTTTTTTGCACTGCAGGGAATGCACCACGATGGTCATCAGTTTATCCGGGATCTGTATCAGAAAGGTGTACGGAATTTTGTTGTTAAAACCCTTCCCGATGATCACAAACACTATACAGATACCCATTTCCTGGTTGTGAATGAACCGTTGCTTGCACTGCAACAGGTTGCCTCCTTCATTCGAAAAACATTTCACCACCCGGTGATATCTGTCACCGGTAGCAATGGCAAAACGGTGGTTAAAGAATGGCTTTCACAGGTTCTCAGTGTCGATAAAAAAGTGGTGAGGAGTCCGAAGAGCTACAATTCACAGGTAGGCGTTCCTTTATCGGTGTGGTTGCTTGACAATCGGTATGATATCGGTGTTATTGAAGCAGGGATTTCAAAACCGGGGGAAATGAAACGACTGCAGGAGATCATCTCTCCGGATATCGGCATATTCACCAATATCGGTGAAGCACACCAGGAAAACTTCACCAGTCTTGACCAAAAGATCAGGGAAAAATTGCACCTTTTTGAAGGCACACCCGTGTTGATCTATTGCCGGGATCATGAGGAGATTCACCGGGAAATAGAAGCCATACCGGGGTTTCATAATAAAGAGAAAATCCGCTGGTCGGAAAAACCAGGCTCAGAGATTACCGTTATCCGAACCGTCGAAGAGGGTGGGAAAACACGCATAGAGGGTCTCTATAATAACCGGTCGATAACAATCCGCATCCCGTTTACCGATAAAGCGTCTATAGAAAATGCCATTCACGTCTGGTGCCTTCTGCTCTACCTGGGATATCCGGATGATGTGATCGAACAGGTAACGGCAAAACTTGAACCCGTAGGGATGCGCCTTGAAGTGAAGAAAGGAATCAACAACTGTACCATCATAAACGATAGTTATAATTCAGACCTTGGATCATTGAGTATCGCACTGGATTTCCTCCTGTCGCAAAAACAGCATAAAAAAAGAACCCTCGTTCTTTCAGATATCCTTCAAAGCGGACGGGACGATGGGGATCTCTATTCTGAAGTGGCGAAGCTTGTTCACCAGAAAAAGCTGACCAGAATTATCGGAATTGGAGATGCCATCGTTCGGCATGCACACCTCTTTAACCTGGAGAAAGAATTTTTTCACACAACAGAGCAGTTCCTTTCCACTCATCCCCAAAACATATTCTCCAATGAAACCGTCCTGCTGAAAGGGGCAAGAAAATTTACCTTTGAAAAGATCCTTCAAAGCCTTGAATTGCTAATTCATCAGACCGAGCTGGAGATCAACCTGGATGCCCTGGCTCAAAACCTGAACCATTTCAGGTCCATGCTGAATCCCACGACCAGAATAATGGTCATGGTGAAGGCTTTTTCCTATGGAACGGGATCATTCGAGATTGCTAACATGCTTCAGTTTCAACGGGTGGATGCCCTGGCTGTGGCATTTGCCGATGAAGGGGTTACACTGCGAGAAGGAGGAATAACCCTGCCCATCATGGTCATGAATCCCGAATTAGCTGCACATGAAGCCATCATACAACACGACCTGGAACCGGAAATATACAGCTTCACTATCCTTGAAGGATTTTCTGCAGCAGTCAGGAAAAACGGCTTGAATCAGTTCCCGGTTCACATCAAGCTCGATACCGGAATGAACAGGCTGGGTTTTACTGCTGGTGAAGTGGAGGAGCTGAAAGAGATCCTGTTGAAACATCCGGAAATTCGTGTTCAATCAATCTTTTCACACCTGGCAGCAAGTGAGCGGGAGGAACACGATGAATTTACGCGCCGGCAAATCGGACGGTTTGAAGAAATGAGCGAAAACCTCATGGCTTCATTAAACTACCCAATAACAAGACACATCCTGAATTCATCCGGAATTGAGCGGTTTCCGCATGCCCAGTTTGATATGGTTCGACTCGGTATCGGATTGTACGGTATCAGTTCATACAACCAGGGACAGATGAAAAATGTATCTACCCTGAAAAGCAGGATCTCACAATTGAAAACCGTTCGGGCAGGGGAGAGCATCGGGTACGGCAGAAGCAGTGTTGCGACAGAAGAGATGAAAATCGCCGTTGTCCCGGTGGGATATGCCGACGGACTGAATAGAAAACTCGGCAACGGCGTGGGCCAGTTCGTCGTGAAAAACAAGAAGGTTGCGGTGGTGGGGGATATTTGTATGGATATGTGCATGGTCGACGTTACCGGTTTGAACGCGTCAGTGGGGGATGAGGTGGAGATCTTTGGTGAAAAAAACCCGGTTACGGAACTGGCAAAAAAAATCGATACCATACCGTATGAAATACTCACCGGCGTCTCCCAACGGGTGAAACGGGTCTACTTCCAGGAAGGATGAGGGTGAGGGCATGGTAATGGTTCGCTCCAGCGGAGCGATACGTTGGTAGACCGATGAAGTCATG
>CAYMFM010000021.1:0-51318 GCA_964389685.1 uncultured Rikenellaceae bacterium | reverse complement strand
TTAGCCTGTTTATCAACAATATACGTGTATTTTCCTGAAAAATCAGCAAACCCTAATTTATTGATTTTGGTTTGGAACAATAAGTTATAACTACTCTGTGAACTAAAATTTGAAATTCACCAGAAATCTTAATAGTGTATGGGAGTTCCCGAAGAAGTGGATGTGTCGAAAAAACGTCCTTTTCTTTGATAAGCCAAACAATACTCCCCCAAACAATTGAATTTTGAAACCTCCCCTGTAACGGGAGACAAACAAAGGGACGTTTTTTACCTATTATACGATAATGAATGGTAAATAGATCCATGGACTATAGATGTGGTTCCTTGGAATTAATGAATGATAATTGTAATTTTATTACAACCAACCAAAAAACTATTTAATCATGAAAAAGTATGTATTGACATTATTGGCTCTTATTTTATTGGCAGGAACTTCCTGTCAGGAAAATATTGACATTGAAAAAGAAAAAGAAGCAATAAAGGCTGTTATCGAAGAAGAAACAAATGCTTATTTTGATAGGGATTTTGACCGCTTTGCTGCAACCTATGTACAGAATGAAACCAACATTAGGTTAGATGCCGGGAAAGGTGGTTATTTTCATATTGTTGGATGGGAAGAAATGGATTCAATTTTTAAGGAAGGTTTTGAGAAATATCCTGATCCAATAAAACACTATCAGGTGAAAACAAATTATAAAATTAAGGTCTACAAAGAAAGTGCTTTTGCTGTCTTTGATAATGAATTGCATAATAGTGAGGGTGAGTTAACTAAAACAAACATACACGTTGAATTTCTGGAAAAAGTCAATGGGGAATGGAAGATTGTTTATCTATCCGAAATTCATACTTCATCCTATGAGGAAGAAGTTGACGAGGGTGAAGGAGAACCTGAAACAGAAGAAACAGAATAGAGGTTAGAAACGCCAGCCGATAACAAATTTGTAAATGCCATATTAACGGCATTTACACTATCCAGTTGTATCTGTACCAGGAATAGATTCTCTAAATCCCCATCTAAAAATCGTCCGATTATTTGCGAATAAACATTTATCCCCTGTCGTCAAGAGTTAATCATTGAACAAAGTAAATAATAGCTCATTTTTTTACCGTAAGTAGAGGGGAGATAATTGCAGTTGCGAACCGACCGCATGAAAAAAGCTCCTGGAAACCTGACATTGATCACTTTGGTTAACTAACTATCCCAGGAGCTTTTGGAGATGCAATTAAGAACTAAAACGTTGCGTGCAAAAGACGTTTCAATGGAGGTTGCACTTGTTAGCTGGAGTTAAGTATTATTTCACGTATTGTAATAATTGTTCGTATAATTCTTCTCCACTACTTGGACGTTTAGCATCATATTCGACAATCTCTCCATCTTTATTTACTATGAAGTATTTAGGAACAGTTGGTGCTAATTCTACTAGCTCTTTTTTTAGTTCTGTATCTTCTGCTATTAGGTGGTCTCCCATTAATCCATATTTCTTTATTGCATTAATCCATTTTTCTTCATTGTCATCGAGTGATATATATAATAATTGAATCTTATGCTTGTCTGCAAACTCCTGGATATTTTTTGAATATGCAAATTCCTCAATACACGGAGGACACCAAGTTGCCCAAAGATCAATGAATACTACTTTTCCCTTATATTTTGATATGACCTCATTAAGTGAAGTTGAACTAATAACCTCATTAGAATCCTTAGTTTCAATTGTACCAATTGGGACTGAATCAAGACCAGAGGGATAAAATCTAAAATAATTTGATTCCCAGTCAGAAATTGATTGTGAGATATATGGTAGAAATGGACTTTCTGGGAAGGTTATTTTAAAATCTTCAAATCGACTTTTAGCTATTTCTGGTAAATCTTCTTTAGAGATATTCCTAAATTGTTTTGCATAGAAATACTCAAATAAATCATAATCAAGAATTCCTTTAGCATATTTTATTTTAGAATCCTTGTTGCTAATTTTATACTCCAATGAATTATCGTTTACTGATCTCAGCCAAACATACTGCTCTAAATAATCTCCATATTTATTGCACAACTTTGCATAAGTGTTGTCGTAGGGATACTTTTTAAATATTTGAATGAACAAATCGATGTAATCCTCTTGGTATATGTTTATGGGAATGGCTGTTGCTCCTCCTTGCCTTTCAGGCTCCTCAACTCTGCTTCTAATATTCAAAATATGCATAAGAGATCTTAAATGTGAATATTCAATTTCTGCTTTAATTGCGTTATATAATTGCTTGTCAATTTTCCTGTTTTTATATAAAAGATTTAATGGTTGTAACCGTGATTCAATTGAATCTTCAAGGATTTTAAGCATTTCTTGAGGTATTGTATCTGAGTAAAACTCTCCAAAAAATGTGAGTCTTTGAACCGTTATGTAGGATTCACTATAAAACTGTTGTCCTTCACTGAAATCACCATTAATAGTAACAAGTTGAGATGCTTCAGAATCTATAACAATTTCATACTCTTCTCCTGGTCTTACAAGTAAATTTGCTCTCTCACGCCAATAGCCTCCATGTGTCTTAATAAATAAATAATTCATTTCATCAGTCTCAAGATTTAGTTGTGCATATCCATTCGAATCTAATCCCATCCTCTTATACCCCCATAATGGAAAGGCGTGTAATCCTTTTTGTGAAAAATAATAAGTTATTGTATCAGAGGTACTACCTAATACCTTTACATTGATTGTAACATAGTCATCTGTATTAATACAACTAGTGATGAGTAAGAAAGCAATGATTACTTTGGCTAAAAAATAAGCTATTCTTATTCGGTTCATATAGCTTTTTTTAATTTCAGCTAACGTGGATAAACGCAATGCGTTTATATTCCTTATATGCGCTATAGTTGTTTGGTTTACTCTACTAAATTTACATCAATCATATAACAAATCCAAGGGATTAATGATATTCTGTAGGATTATTGTACACTCTGGTTTATTTAAGAAGGGTGCTTTAATAATACGAAGAATTAATAAAAAGTTAGATTAACCAACAAATTAGTAACATAGTCGTAAAACCTCCGATTTTTTAATATTATATGCAGGGGAGGTTTAATCAAACTTTTCAGTGTTCATCATAGCTATCAATTATTTGGGGGAGAATTATTTGGTACTTAGATCTGATAGAAATATTAATATCTATTGCAAAGCGAGAGTCGGGATTTCTATGTTGGCTGATTTCTATAGTTTTTAGAAGGAGTTTGGATTTCTGTGCATACAATTTGCACACAACGTTTCGGAGGTATGCACAGTGCGGTATTTGGGGCGTACAATTTCAGATCGCTATTATATTTATGTGTACTCATACTCAAATTATTTCATCAAACTAGCATTGCGTATGACCGCCTGTTAGGCAAAGTTCTGATTTCTTATAATATCATATTAAATAAAACAATCTTCTGCATTAAATTTTATCATATTATTGCAATTAATACAGTTAGTTTCACAATTCTTTATCATCAATTTCTTAACATCGTTCTCAATTGGTATACGTATTCCTTGATTCATAAATTCATTTAGACTATTTTTATCCCACTTCTCAATATCATATCCTAGTTTTTTAAGGTCATCTATTGTGTATTGATTCCAGGTATTTTTAGAGTTATACATTGACTTATTTACATTTCCTTTATAAATTATATCTCTTGGAAGAATAATACCCGTTGGTGTTGTTTGTCCACAAATCTTGCATTTTGTAAGTAAATAGAAAAAATCATCATTAGGACTTCCTTCTATTTCCTTGACTATCCATAGAAATTTTAATTTACCTATATGCTCTCTTTTATTATGGTTCCAATCGAAACCAAAGAAATCAATAATTGTTTTATTTGAATTAGGTACCATAATCTTTTTAAGTTTTTGTTCAATTAAGTCAGAAAACTTATATATCATTTCTGGACACAAAATATATGGAGCTGAACCTACGACCCAAATTCCTGATGTATGAATAAAACTATTAATCTCAAATGTTTTATTATTCTTTTCAATTTTCAAGCTTATAATTATTTGAGGTTCACTTATTAGAGGTCTATTAATAGGAATTGGGAAACTTAAAGCATAACTCCAAGGGTGTGCATCCCCTCCATTTAAAACAAAATCTAATAATTTAGGATAGTTTTTTCTAACATAATGGGGTCCATATGAATCACATAGGATATTGGCTACACATTTATGTAAAGAACGTAGAAAATTTACAGACTTGACTTCAAAATTTGCATCTAAGAAATTAATTGTATTGCCTTCTCGACTAATTCTTGTTGAGCTAGCTTCACCAATTCCTTGTATTGAAATCTTCTCTTTTTTGTATCGTTCTTTTTTCTCTCTTCCTTTGCCTTTCCTCTTTATTCCAGGATCTACTTGATATGCATCCATCATTCCACTATGTTCTTTTAATAAAGCTCTATCAACATTGTGACTGAAAAAATTATTACAATTAGTGCATACATATCCAATAGGAAGAGTTTTCTTTCCACCAATGCATTCCGGGAAAATATGTTCTTTTGTTTTATCTCCTGTTGTATCTTTCCCACACCATAAGCAGATATTGGAATTCATTATCCAATGTTTCTATATAGATTCCTGATACTCATTAAGAATTTGCCTACCGTATAAATGCCATATGGCATTTATTTTTACAAGTAATTACGGTTTTTTATGGCATTTATTTAAATAAAGTGCCATTGCTGGTTTCATATATAAAATTACGGTAACCAAGGAACAAATCCAAGATACTTTCGACTAATAACACTGAAATAAGTATCCTAATTTCCTGCCTCTTTTGGATGATACACAGGAATTCGAATTAAAATCAATCATAATCCGTATTAATACCCTGGAAATACGGATAAATGCGTGTTATGAGCGTTAATTCGAATTTCTCATAAAAACAGTGTCATTAACTTGTTCCGAATATTTACTATCAATCATCAATTCATTGTAACTTTGGTGTATACTTTCTGTGGTAAATAAAACTGTCAATGAATGAAAACATCAATTAGTAATAAGCAATTAAAGAAGATCTTAAAGTTTGTATCACTTGAGGAATTGGAATTTCAGGAAGAGCATTGGGAAGAAGTACCTGATTCATATTGGGAAAGAGTTAATAACTGGAACGAGTTTCTTATAGATTACCTGAAAGAATATCCAGTAGACCATTATACACTGTCAGTTATACTCCATGAAATACAAACTCAGTTTCATCATTACGAGAGGAAATATTTGTCATTTAATGATTCTATCCCATTATCTCATATAGGTGCAACTGGCTTATTAAAGGCTCTGAAATCGTTTGACCAGAACTTCCTTAATATTGAATCAATTAATATTAAAACAAAATTACAAAAACCATTCTCCAAAGATCATATAACCAAGAATATTGATGATTTTCGAACTAAGGATTCAATCCCGGAAACTTATAGGATAACAGGGAAAGAGGTCATTTTGCAATTGTTTGAACTGGTCAAGATGAACAAACATATATTTGAAAATCTTTCAAAGTCTGAGGAGAAACTTTTCGGGGAGACCTATCAGTTTATAGTGAATAATAAACCAAAACTATATATCAGAAAGCGATATAGTCCAATAATATATAAATATTTAAAAGAGCACCTTCCAAACCACTCGCATAATAAATTAATTACAATCGGCGGTTTTTTATTATATGCAATGGGTATTATGCCAATAACACAGTCTGATCTATTGGATAATAGAAAATATATTGATTACCTGAGAAAGAATTTTGCCAAGTTTCTTCCTTCAACAGCAGAAAAGAATTAACTAATCCTTAGTTAACCTTTTATTTTCACAAACATGTAATTCCAATTCAGGTTCATATTCTTAATTCTAAATATACATTACTAGTCCCTCAAAATATTTTCTCATTATGAAAAGTGGGGCTTAGGTCATGCACGATTTTAGAAAAGTCCCACTCAAAATGCGGAACCTTCAAGTTTGTTTTTACGTCTATGAATCAGAAACCAATTGAACATTAATTGCATTATCATGGAAACATCAGGGATAATTAGCCAAATGATAAATCATTCAAAGAATCCTTATATCAAATTGTGTAAATACAAGCATTGTAGGAAGGAATTTGAAGCAAAAAGGTTAAACCAGGAATATTGTTGCCAGGATCACAAAATAAAAGCAAATAACATTAAAGGTAAGGAGAAAAGAGATGCCACAAACAGGATATACAATATCCTGTTGAAAAATAGAGAGATTCTAAAGAGTTTTTATAACAAGAGTAAGGTGAAGGTGACGTTACAGGAATTGGAGAATGCTGGATTTATTTTTGGTTATCACACACAAATGAAAAAGATAAAAGATCAAAATATAAGCATCCCTATGTGCTTTGAATACGGATTAATAAAAGATGAAGATCAGCCAAATATATTTGAAATATGGAAAGAATAATTGAAAATCTAAGTAGGGAGGAATTATTCAGAATGGCAGGACCTTCCAACCCTAATAATTCTTCACTGAATAATCCTGCAGGCATTAGTACAACAGGAAAAATAGTAATAGCTGTAATAATTGCAGGAATCCTTGTATATGTTTTTCACGATCAGATAAACGATTTTATACAGCGTTTATCTGGTTATCCAAACCGCGAATAATCTGTTAAACTTGAAAATATGAAAGTCATTATTTTCGAAGAAGAAGCCTATTGGCAACACATCCATGAGGTTGTGAAGAGAGTGAAAGAGTCTCAGAAAGAGGAGAAGAAATGGATCGATGAGCCAGAAGCAATGGAATTACTTGGAGTAAAGAGTAAATCTGAAATGTGGAAGTTGAGAAGTCAAGGGAAGATCAGGTACTCACAACCAGCCCGGAAGATCATTAGATATGATAGGCATAGTATTCTGCAATTCCTGGAAGATAATGTTAATGAGAGATTTTAGTATTGAATTTACTCCAAGCTCCTAACTGATAATGGACTCATTGTATTCATCCATCACCTCCTTATCGAAGCTATCAAGATATATCTGGGTCGTTTGTTCGCTAGTATGTCCCAATCCTTCACTTATAATAGCCGTTGGAACCCCCTTCCTTTTAGCAATGGTAGCCCATGAATGCCTGCTGGTATAACCGGTTAAATTTATTTCAAGGTCACATAGATTTGCAATATCCTTTAGGTTTTTATTATACAACTTTGTCTGATTCCTTATATCCTTGTATTCAAGTTCTGCATCTTCTGTTCGCTGAATAATTGGGAAAATATAATCAGATTCATCTTTATCCTTCAAGTAATGATCTAGTATCTCCTGCAGTCTGGGACTTATCTTTATGCTATGTAGCTTTCCTGTCTTCTGTCTCCGGAATTCAATCCTGTCACCAACGATGTTGGTAATCTTTAATTTGGCCAAATCGAAAAATGATATACCCATAAGGTAAAAACTAGCAAGGTAAAAGTTTCGTGCATGCCAGAGGTCAGATCCTTTTGTAATAGACTTATCTCTGACCGCATGAATATCTTCTATCCTGATGGCCCGTTTTCTTGTTGATTCCTTCTTAATCTTATAATGTTTGAAAGGGTAGGTGTCTCGATTGGCATATCCTTCTTTGATAGCTCTATTATAAATTGCACGTAGTGTCCTCAATACAAATGACAAACCATTCAACGAATTCCCTTTTGCCAGGAAATAAGTCTCATACCGTTTAAGGAATTTGTAATTGATTTGATTGAAATCCAGATCAACCTCATTCTGAAATTTTTTTATTGCATTAAGACAACTCTGATAGGCCAGTGCATTACCAATCTTACCAGCTTTCTTCAAATCATGAATTATTCCTTCTGTATACGCATAGAATGAAATGGATTTGTTCTTATTAATTATCCTCTCTTTCAATTCTGATATTGAGAGACCGTCAATATCCCCACTATCCTGTAACTGGGTAATCACATCATAGGCATTAGTTTTTTGCTTTGCCAGATAATTGTTTAGTCGTGTTAGATTATTAACTACTGTACTTGACTTTTTTACCTCCTCATGAATTTCATCCCAATCCTCTTCCTTAATGTTATATCCCAGCGGTATAGATATATTACTTCGCTTAAACCAAATTCTAAGATATAAAGGGTAGGTTTCATTCCTTTTAGACCTGCGTTGATCCAGAATTATTTTGGCAATTATGGCCATTTTTTGATGAAAATTATGCGATTTTTTGTAAATTTATGAAAATTTGCACTCAAATAAAAATGTTTTGTAGGTTTTATAGGTATTATAGGCGAAAAATTTGCACGCAATTTGCACGCAAACGGACGATTTTTATGGATTTTTATGAATTTTTATTGACTATAAAAGTACTTAAAAAGCTGTTATTCAATTATATCAAGTTTTATAGATATGTTGTAAATTAGTCTGGGGGGCGAGGGGTCGCGAGTTCAAATCTCGCCATCCCGACAAACTAAAAATAAAGGACCAACACTCTGTGTGTTGGTTTTTTATTAAAATGGCTGTAAGCTTGCTTACAAAGACATTTTATAAAAAATCAACAAATGGCCGTAGGCCATGGTCCTTTATTTTTAGTTTAGTTTCCCCCCTACTCGAGATCACGGTTTGCCGGCGAAGACGGTAAGCCGTAATCTCGCTGAAATGGAGACCTTTTTCATTATTTAGTCACCTCCCAACTCGAGATCATCCCGCCGCAGGCGGGGTAATCTCGGCCATCCTGCCTGAAGGGTTGGTGCATTTCGCTGGATGACAGGTTTGGTAATTGAAATATCATTGTAGTTCCAGCGATTATTTGGCGTATTCATAAACCCCGGGCTGAAGCCCGGGGCTATATATATATCGTCCCTGCCTGTCAGGCAGGCCTACGGGACTCAAAAGATAATTAACATCAATTTCTTTCTTTTCAATGTTTAGTTATCTCCAACTCGAGATCATCCCGCCGCAGGCGGGGTAATCTCGGTCATCATTGAAAGGTCTGGTGCTTTTCGCCGGAAGGTTGGTTTGGTGCTTCAATCAATTGTGCAGTTCCGGCAGTTTCCTTTGTATTGCCTGAACCCCGGCATGAATGCCAGGGTAATTTATAGCAAGCCTTTTTATTATTAAGTTATCACCTTACGGGGATTATCCTGCCGGGAATATTTTTTTATTTACCTGTTCTTTGTATTTGGCTTTTTCATTCTTTTTTATCACTTACATCAGGTTAATGAACAATCAGATGAAAAAACATCCTGATTACCATTAACCGGAACAGGTAAAACAATAAAGGGCAGGTTCAAAGGAGTTCTTCCAGAAATATTCTGAAAAAAAATCTTTCGGATCACGACCGAACCATCGAAAGGTGGTGAGGGAGTTATCTAGGCCATCTTTAAATTCGTCAGACGACTGGAGTTCGTCTGACGAATAGTCACCTATCCACCAAGTAACCTATGCGGACCAGCTTAGGAGCCTTAGCGGAATGCTACCCGTTTGACCGAAGTCCTCCGGGCGGAATTCTTTCATTCGCGTCCATAGCTGAAGGGGGGGGCTTTGCAAAGTTCAGAATGACGTTCTTTCGGACTTTTCAGAGACCTTTTCTAAAATGTTATTACATGCTAAAACATGAATTCCGCTATTGATCATTGTTTTTGTTTTTATTTCATTTCAATAAAATAGTAGCTTCTTTGATACACCAGTGTCTTCTCATAATGGAGTTACTGCTCACCGCAGTAAAGATCATGTACAGCAAGAACCAGAAACATATAGTTGGTTGCACCACCACCAATCACATACTCGGTTTGCTGCCAGAAGAATGGCCAGACTTTCATTTCGGGTAAGTCGGGACGGATCAGTGCAGTACCGGAAGCCACCCCCCCGGGAATGTAGGACCAGTCAGCGCGATTTACTCCATAAGCGACCGTTACTGATTCTGACCCGATACCAGAGGCGAAAGAAGCGGTGTTGGAACCCGGATGAACCCCAAGGACAAAATTCAGCGAGTTTATATAAAAGTCTGGTGTACAGATTGCAGGCCACCCCTTGTAAAAGAAATATTGCTCCACGCCAAAACGCTGTATATTCCAGCCGGCACCCCAGATATTTGGTTTGTAGGGTACCCCATAGGGAGAGTCTTCGCTTTGTTCCTGTTTGAGCCGTGCCTGGTAATCCATTACAGCCCCGGTCACATCCTTTTGAAATTCCGGATCATCGATCTGATCCAAAACGCGACCAAGAGCCCAACCACAGCGGTGTATCTGACGGATAATATCGTCCTTCAGGGAGATCAGGGTATTTCTGTAACGATCATCCCCGGTTGAAATCAGCAATTCACAAAGGGCAACTACCTGCTGGCTTGATCCATTCACGGCGGAGGCAGCACCCTCATATAAAGCCTTCGCGGTATTCAATGTTTCCGCTGACAGTTCCGGGTTGCTTTCCTTCAACACCCTGGATGCTGCAGCCAGTCCTGCAGCAACATACAATTCCCTTCCCGGGTTTTGTTCGGTAAATACCCAGCGGTCGTCAGCCAGGGATGAAGTGCCGGCTGTTATTTCACCGGGTTTAAGTCCTGTGTCATAGACCAGGTTGTCAGTCATTGCAGAGGCATCCCCAAGCATTACGTATTGATGAAGTGTCGGGCAGATTATTCCTCTGTACAACCGTCCAAGTGCGCTGTAACCCCCTAAAACAGCTAACAAGCCGTGTTCTATCTGCTGAATGGCATCCGGCTTTCCATCGGGAACATGAATTTCAACCAGCCGGTTTTCCTGATCGATCAGGGTTGCATCATAATCAAGTCCGAATTCCTCGATCATCAGTGCAAGGTTCCAGATGGTCCCTGTTTGAGACTCAACCCTCAGGTCGTAATCCCCGGCATCATGCCATCCCCCCCTGTTAAGCCCCGGAACGGGAGTCATCGGCTGGTATTTTGTCAGCGTCGAAGCCCCCTGGCTGTAGCCATCAAAGTGGATGGTATCGACCGGAGCCATCAATGCATCATCGAGGTGGCAACGATCATGCCATACCCTGTACTTTTCATTCACCCTCATGTGGCACATCTGGACCGGCAGGAAATATTCAATGACAGGCTGCCAGGCGTGACGTGAATAGACATTCCTGTCTATTTGAAATGCATGGGTCTCTGTATCACCATACGCCAGGAGGTACATACCCGGTTCATGAATATCCGAAAAGTCATAACGCAGGTAATTGTATCGTAAAAATTTCCCCCAGAATTCCGGTTCCCCTTTTCTTACAAGTTTCCTGCCCTTATCGGTCATTTGAAACAGCATAACTTCCGATATTAGTGTATCCCTGGGATCTGTTTCGATAATGGCAACTTTAGGCTGGTCCGGGTGATAACCGAGCTGGGAAATCTGCACTACCGGCTTATACAGCCAGCCCTCCACAACGTTTGGAGAGATTTTCCATTGAATGGCATTACGTGTAGCTCCGGGGGGAACGGTTTCACGAACGATAAACCAGCCGTTGTTGTGATTGGATCTTCCATCGCGCAACTCCAGGTTTCCTGTAACTGACTCGAAGCGTATACGCTGCAGATTAGCTTCCGGAGCAACTACAAACCTTTTTCCAACAGCAAGTGGAGCTGAAAGGTATTCGCCGGATTCCAGTATTACCGGTCCGCCTGGTTGCTGTAGGAAAATTCCCGAATGCTGATCCATGATCCATGACTTTCCAAACAGTTCCCCGGGAAACAGCTCGAAGGTGAAACTGACTTTCCCAATCCATTCCGAAGGTATTGGTTCATCCAGATGAACCGAAACGAGGAAATTGCTTCCTTCAAGAGCCGTTACTGCCACACAGTAAGAAACCGTAAGATCGGGGTAGAGGATCGGGTTGAATCCTTTTCTGTTCCTGGTGCTGTCCGGATACCATAACCTCTGCGTTATGGCTTCTTTATCTCTATCCACAACCCGCTGTCCTGCCTTTGGGATGGGGGACCATTGCCCCGGAGATGCCTCAAGCCTGAGGTCACCATTGGCGGCAACGCGGCTGCCGTGCTGGATGATCGTGATACCCGTCTGATGTCCATCGGGATAGATGTCATTGAAGACCATTACATTCAGTCCCTGCATTTCAAAATATCCGAAATCATTGATTTTGAGATTCTGCTGTGGAAAAGCCGGGAGGCACATTGTAATGAAGATTGCGAGTTTGATTATCCGAGTCATACCATTAGTTTTAAAGATGTGCATCTAACGTTGGTTTAATCAAATAAAATTAAACCAACCGAACTACAAATCCAAAGGACTAATACAGCCTTATTTGCAGGAATGCTGATGACTTGCTGTTATTTACTGCCAGAGTCGGATCGACTTGAGGAGTTTGTTTCACCTGTTTTCCATAAAAACATCGGTGTACTTTGTTCCTGGGTTCGTTCATACACATCCTGGCTGAACATGTAATACCTTGCAGGTTTATGCTTCACACCTCTTTGTTTCTCGTTCAATGAAACAATATATTCAATGGTTTTTATTTTTTTCCGAAAGTTTCTTTTATCCAACTGCTGCCCGAGAATTACTTCATACAATTGCTGGATTTGAGTTACGGTAAATTTTTCCGGAAGCAATTCAAAAATGATCGGCTTAACCTGGGCCTTTTCACGCAAGAGCCGTAACGCTTCAAGCAGGATCTCCTTATGGTCAAAAGCCATGGTATCAATCTCTTCAAGATGGTACCAGTGAGGATCTTTCCCATACCAGATGGGAAGTGGTTTAGTGCCATTCTGACCAATATAGTATTTTTCAAGGGGGATCAGTGAATAATAGGCTATTGTTACAACACGGTTTTTCGGATTTTTCCCAATAGCAGAAAGCCATTTCTGGTCCGTTGGATTATTCAGTCTTGTCGGGGCATCAAAAACTCCGAATTGTTCAAGGTAGATATCCTTTACTCCGGTTAGCTCATACAGGATACGGGAAGCAGCAGTGTCCAGATTCTCATTGTTCCTGATGTGGTTTCCGGGGAGTGTCAGGTCATTTATTATAAATTCCTTTTTATTCTTGCTGAGAAGTTGCCTTTTCAGTAACAAAACTTCCAGGTTTTTTAAATTATAGCCAAAGATAACACAGTCAACAGAAATGTGCGGATTGAATTTATTTTTCATCTAAAGAAAGTAATTGTAAAAAATACACTTTCACATACCAAAATGCAAAAATAATATATATATTCATAATCAAAATGAATCACGGGTTGTTTATTTTCAACGAATAAATGCGCTATGAAGTTCCTGCGATTCATAGGAGTATTAACCGTACTACAAATCTGCTAAAATTTCAGACCTTGAGACTTACATTTTATGACATCCTTATTATCTGCGCCTACCTTTTAACGACCATAATCATCGGATTGGTTCTGAAAAAAAGGGCTCAGAGAAGCAAGAACGCCTACTTGCTGGGAGGGAATGTACTGCCATGGTATATGCTTGGACTGAGCAATGCTTCGGGTATGTTTGATATCTCCGGTACCATGTGGCTGGTAACCCTGGCATTTGTTTACGGGTTAAAAAGTATCTGGATACCCTGGCTATGGCCTGTATTTAATCAGATATTCCTGATGGTATTTTTATCCATCTGGTTACGCAGGTCTAACGTGACCACCGGAGCCGAATGGATGGGTACACGGTTCGGTGGTGGGAGGGATGGAAAATTCTCCCACGGTATCGTGGTGGTTTTTGCCCTGATAAGCTGCCTGGGATTCCTTGCCTATGGATTTATCGGACTCGGGAAATTCGTTGAGATCTTTATACCCTGGGAAATCGTATCGGGATTTGTCCCTTTTGAGATAGCGCCCAAGTATGTACCACACGTTTATGGAATAGTGTTTACCCTCTTCGCTATGTTTTATGCGATACTGGGGGGGATGACCAGTATTGTATGGGCTGACGTGGTACAGTATATTATCATGACATTCTCTGCAATAGTGATCGGGATAATCGCCATGAACGCACTGTCGACACATACCCTGAATGTTCCGGAGGGATGGATGAATCCATTTTTCGGGGCCAGGCTGGACATTTCCTGGACCGGCATTATCGATGAGGTGAATGAGAAGATAGCCAGTGACGGGTATTCTCTCTTCAGCATCTTTTTCACGATGATGCTTTTCAAAGGTATTCTTGTCAGTGCCGCCGGTCCGGCTCCCAATTACGACATGCAAAAAATATTGTCCACAAAATCGCCCAGAGAGGCAGCAAAAATGTCGGGATTCGTTTCAGTCATACTCATGCCGGTCCGGTATTTCATGATCGGAGGTTTTGCTATCCTGGCCATTCTGTTTTACGATAAGCTTGATCTGATTGTAGGAAACCGGCTTGATTTCGAGCAAATACTCCCCTCAGCAATCAATCAGTTCGCTCCCGTAGGATTAACCGGTCTCTTACTGGCCGGATTGCTGGCGGCATTCATGTCTACCTTTGCCGGAACCCTGAATGCAGCCCAGGCCTACATTGTGAATGATATTTATTTGAAATACATGAAACCCAAGGCCACCAACAGGCAGGTAAACCAGACCAATTACATTTCGGGAATTGTTGTCGTAGCGGTAAGTATCATTTTCGGAATTTTTGCTCTGGATGTGAATAGCATACTGCAATGGATCGTATCTGCTTTATGGGGGAGCTATGTTGCTTCCAACGTATTGAAATGGTATTGGTGGAGATTTAACGGTCGTGGTTTTTTCTGGGGCATGGTGGCCGGTATTATTCCGGCATTGATATTCCCGTTTGTTTTTGACACACTCGATCTCTATTATTTCCCGCTGATCCTTATCGTTTCTGTTGCTGCATGTATTATTGGCACATACAGTGCACCGCCTACCGACGAGAATACACTGAAGGAATTTTATAAAAATGTCAGGCCCTGGGGTTTCTGGAAACCCATCCATGACAAGGTGGTTCTCGAAGACCCCGGTTTCAGGAAAAATACAAACTTCTGGCGGGATATGTTCAATGTGGGTATCGGAACCATTGCCCAGACCGCATTGGTAATATTCCCTTTCTACATCATTCTGAAACAAACCGTTCCCCTTATCGTTTCCATTCTGATCATACTGATCATCGGTTTCATTATGAAAAAAACCTGGTGGAATAAATTACCAGAGGATTGATTTCAGAAGAGGGATGACTGAAGCCTTCACAGCAAAATAATGCTAACATCATTGTCAAATATCCAGGGAGATAGTACTAATTCCGGAACGCTCATGAAGGAAAAGTTACTGAAGTTTGCCGGAGAACTTGAGCAGGAATTGAAAGGGAATATCCTGAATTATTGGATTAAACATTCCATTGATCATAAATACGGGGGTTTTGCCGGGCATATCACGAGTGATAACCATGTGATTACCAGAGCACCGAAAGGATCTGTTCTGAATTCCAGGATTTTATGGACCTTTTCTGCAGCCTATCAACTGTATAGAAAACAGGAATATCTGGATATAGCACAACATGCCTGCAGATATATTTCAGATTATTTTGTTGATCCGGAGTATGGAGGAGTATTCTGGGAACTGGATTATTCAGGAAAAGTACTGAACCCGAGAAAACAGATCTATGCCCTGGCTTTTACCATGTATGCCATGACAGAATATCACAGGGCCTGTGGCGATGATAATGCTCTACATACCGCTGTAAACCTGTACGAAGTAATTGAAAAGTACAGCCTGGACAGACAGGCTAACGGGTACATCGAAGCGCTGAAAAGGAACTGGAAGCCTCTTAGGGATTACCGGCTCAGCGATAAAGATGTCAATGTTAGCAAGACCATGAATACCCACCTCCACATCCTGGAAGCTTATGGAAACCTCTACAGGACCTGGAAAAACCCGGAACTTGAGAAGTCGCTGGAAAATATCATTCTGTTGTTTCTTGATAAATTCGTTGATCACAAAACGCATTACCTGAAGCTGTTCTTCGATGATGACTGGAATTCCAAATCTGATATCATCTCCTTCGGTCATAACATTGAATGTTCCTGGCTTTTATATGAAGCAGCTCAAATACTGGCCAATGATGAACTTTTAAAGAGGGTAACGCCGGTATCGGTTCAAATGGCACGGGAATGTATCCCGGCACTGGACAATGATCACGGTATGTATAATGAGCAGTCCCCCTCAAAAAACAGGATTGATACGGACAAACACTGGTGGCACCAGGCAGAAGCAATGGTGGGATTTTATAATTCCTACGAAATAACCAGTGATCCTAAGTTTGCGGAAAGATCCCTGAATAGCTGGACCTTTATTAAAAACTATATCATCGACCGGCAATATGGGGAATGGTTCTGGAAAGTCAATAAGGAAGGAATCCCTGATAACCGGGATGAGAAAGCCGGATTTTGGAAATGCCCCTATCACAATGGCAGGGCTTGCATGGAGATAATGCGTAGAACAGGGTTTAGATTGGTTGACTAATCTCCTCGCTTTCGCACCCTTACCCTGAAATAAATTCTTGAATACAAAAAGTAAAAAATCCATGACAAATCAGTTATTCAACGAAAGACTGGCACGGATCAGGTCTGAATTTGAGGGACTGGCCAGCAGGAAGAATGAGAAATTATTCAGTACCAATGGGATATTTAACCGGTACCGGTATCCGGTACTCACCCGTGATCACATTCCCCTTGAGTGGAGGTTTGATTTTAATCCGGAAACCAATCCCCTGTTTATGGAAAGAATTGGCTTCAATGCAACCTTTAATGCCGGAGCCATCAAGCTGGATGGCAAATTTCTGCTGATAGTGAGGACGGAAGGGAATGACCGAAAGTCCTTCTTTGCTGTTGCAGAAAGTCCAAACGGAACAGATCACTTCCGGTTCTGGGAGAAACCGGTGGTAATGCCTGAAACGGAAGATCCTGATGTTAACGTGTACGACATCCGCCTGACACAGCATGAAGACGGTTATATTTACGGAGTATTCTGTACGGAGAGAAAAGATCCTGCAGCAGAACCGGGAGATACAAGCAGTGCTGTTGCTGCTGCCGGTATAGCCCGGACAAAAGACCTGGTGAAATGGGAAAGATTACCGGATCTTGTAACCTTTGGAGGTCAGCAGAGGAATGTCGTGCTCCATCCGGAATTCATCCAGGGTAAATATGCTTTTTATACCCGGCCCCAGGATGGTTTTATTGAAACCGGAAAAGGGGGTGGAATTTCCTTCGGTCTGTCCGACAGCACCGAAAAGGCAACGGTTCCGCAGGAAAAAATTATGGATGCTAAGCAATACCATACCATTTATGAGGTAAAGAACGGGCAGGGTCCGCCACCCATCAAAACCGAAAGAGGATGGCTGAACCTGGCTCATGGTGTGCGGAATACTGCCGCAGGCTTGAGATATACCCTCTATTTATTCATGACATCACTGGATGATCCTTCCAAAGTAATCCATAAACCGCATGGGCATTTTATGGGACCTTACGGGGAGGAGCGTGTGGGTGATGTTTCCAATGTTCTGTTCAGCAATGGCTGGATTGCCGATGACGATGATACCGTGTATATATATTATGCTTCCTCGGATACACGCATGCATGTTGCCACATCAACGATTGATCAGCTGGTCGATTATTGTGTCCATTCGCCTGAGGACAAATACAGGTCCGCTGCATCGGTTCAGACCGTGATAGACCTTATTGACAGAAACAAGAAATATTCAGGTGGTTAACCCATTACAACTTTAACCTCTTGCAGGGATCCGGGTTCTGCCACTGGCAAAACGGATCCTTTGATTTTCTTTCCATTCAGGTATATTTCGCGAATACCGCTGCATACACCGTCAGGATTAAGGACTTCAATAGTGTAGATTGCACCCCTGAACTTACGTGTGACAGAGAATTCAGTCCATTCCAAAGGAATCACCGGATCTATCGTTAATCCATTGTAATCTGGTTTGATCCCAAGGATCCATTGCGAGATGGTAAAGAAACTCCAGGCTGCCGTGCCGGTTAGCCAGCTATTCTTAGCCTCACCCGGTCGGGATGCATCTTTCCCGGCGATCATTTGAGAATAGACATAGGGCTCTGTTTTGTGCAGGTCACTGATCTCCTCAAGATAGGGTGGACAGATCTTCCGGAAATACTCCCAGGCTGCATCTCCATTGCCGGTCATTGCCTCAGCAATCATGATCCAGGGATTGTTATGGCAGAATACTCCTGCATTCTCCTTGTATCCTTCCGGATAGGAACTGATCTCACCATACTTTACGATATACCTGGTGAATGCCGGATTGTTCAGGACAATACCAAAGTCACAATCAAGGTATTTCTTCACCGAATCAAGTGCTTTTCTGGCCCTTCCATCTTCCAGTCCAATCCCGGCCATAACGCACATGCCCTGTGTTTCAATGAATATTTTTCCCTCCTCGCACTCGCTACTTCCAACTTTCTCTCCAAAATGGTCATAAGCTCTCAGGAACCATTCCCCATCCCAGCCAAACTGATCTATAGCCTCTATCATTCGTTTTATATATTTTTCGGCTGCTGCTGCTTCTTCCTTCTTTCCCAGCATCCTGCATAGCTTTTCAAATTCAGAACCGTAAAGGACAAACATTCCCGCTATGAACAGGGACTCAGCCACACCACCTTCCCTGTTTTCCGTGGTTTGAAAGGATTCCCCGGGAGTTTCTGAAAAGCAATTCAGGTTAAGGCAGTCGTTCCAGTCTGCCCTGCCAATCAAGGGTAATTTATGAGGTCCAAGATTGTTTACCACATGATAGAATGATCGTTTAAGATGCTCAAACAAGCTGGCAATATTAGCAGGATCGTTATCAAAAGGCACTGTCTCCTCAAGAATACCCCAGTCACCTGTTTCCTTAATATACTCGGAAGTCGATAGGATCAACCAGAGGGGATCATCATTAAAATTGCTGCCTACGGCATCATTTCCTCGTTTTGTTAATGGCTGGTATTGATGATAAGCTCCCCCATCCTCAAGCTGTGTAGAAGCAATATCGATAATCCTTTCTCTTGCCCTTTCCGGAATCAGATGCACAAACCCGATCAGATCCTGGTTAGAATCCCGGAATCCCATGCCCCTGCCAATACCCGATTCAAAATAAGAGGCACTCCGGCTGAAATTAAAGGTAACCATGCATTGATATTGGTTCCAGGTATTTACTGTCCTGCAAAGTTTTTCATCGGGATGTTGAACCTGGTAAGCAGCCAACAGGACTTCCCAGAATTTCTTTAACTCTTCGAATGCTTCAGTCACGTCTGCCGGAGTTTGGTACCTGTTGATCATCTGCAATGCATCCTCTTTATTGATTACCTGGTGGGATGAAAATTTCCTGTCAGCTGGGACTTCCACGTACCCCAGAATGAAAATAAATTCCCTCTCTTCCCCGGGACCCAATTCCACCAACAGATGGTGAGAACCAACCGGTGACCACCCCCTCGCATGAGAATTCCTGGATTTCCGTTCTACTACTACATCCGGAGCATCGAATCCGTTATAGAGCCCCAGGAAAGCATCCCGGTCTGTATCAAATCCCTCTATCTCTGCGTTTACGGCATAAAAGGCATAATGATCCCTTCTTTCCCGGAATTCCGTTTTATGGTAAATGGTACTGCCCTCAATCTCAACTTCACCGGTAGAGAAATTTCGTTGAAAGTTGGAACCATCATCCAGGGCATCCCAGAGACACCACTCAACAAATGAGAAAAGTGAAAATGACCGGGATCTCTCTTTTTTATTGGTTATCCTGAGTTTCTGTATTTCCCCGTTAAATCCCAGAGGAACCAAAAACAGAGCCTCAACCTCCAACTGGTCTGCTTCACCTTTAATAATAGTATATCCGAGTCCATGCCGGCATTCGTAATGATCAAGCATTGTCCTGACAGGTTTCCAACCCGGTGACCATATATTTCCGTTGTCATTGATATAAAAATATTTACCCCCATCATCCACCGGAACATTGTTATACCTGTACCTGGTGATCCTTCGCAACCGGGCATCCCTGTAAAAACTGTATCCTCCCGCAGTATTGGAAATCAACGAGAAGAAGTTTTCACAACCAAGGTAGTTGATCCATGGATAGGGAGTATCGGGATGGGAAATCACATACTCCTTCCGTTTATCATCAAAGTATCCGTATTTCATCGCTTGATTACAGTATTTTCAAAATAAAAGGTGCTGATTTATAATTCCTAATAAAGATAGTGTTAATTATACACTATTTTAATTTTAGCTTAAAATTTCTATTCCTTATTAAATTAGACAGAATCAATAAAATTTTCATACAGTTCCTTGCAAAATTCAATCCTTTGGAATATCTTTGAGTAAAGATAGTGTAAAATATACACTATAAGAACTTATACTAGCAGAATACCACCAATTGAATTTAAGCTGGGACAATTATTTGTTCAAAAAAACCATCTAAAATTCAGAATCTGTACTTAATTAAACAAGACCTAAAATCTTAATCTATGAAAAGAGTTATCCTGTTTTTAATTCTCATTGCGTTTGTTGCTCATTCATGGGCGCAGGAACGCACGGTGACAGGAACTGTTACGGCTGAGGAGGATGGTACTTCTTTGCCGGGTGTCACCATTCTACTGAAGGGGACTACCAGGGGAACCATATCGGATACAGATGGTAATTTCACCATCCAGGTGCCGGAATCCGGTGGTACACTCGTCTTCAGTTTTGTAGGAAAGATCTCTCAGGAAATACCTCTTGGCAGTGCCTCTGTGATTGATGTTGTTATGAAGTCTGATGTATTCGGGATGGAGGAGTTGGTTGTAGTGGGTTATGGTACACAGAAAAAGAGTGAACTAACGGGTGCTTCCATATCGGTTTCCAGTGATAAACTGGAAGGATTGGTTTTCAGCAATCTTGACCAGGCATTACAGGGCCGTGCAGCGGGCATTACGGCAGTTAATACCTCAGGTCAGCCGGGATCTTCAGTATCCATTCGCATCCGGGGTCAGGGTAGCCTGAGAGCTTCTGCTTCCGAACCGTTGTATGTGATCGATGGCGTACCTGTTCAGAATGTAAGTCAAAGTGGTCATGACATAGGGCTGGGTGACCGGCTTGGTAACGGATCTGTTCAGACCTTTTCTGGATTAGCAGGTATCAACCCGGCCGATATCCTCACCATGGAAATTCTTAAGGACGCCTCGGCAACTGCCATATACGGTTCACGGGGAGCCAACGGTGTGGTATTGATCACAACCAGAAGTGGCAGAACCGGTGATGCAAAATTCACCTATGATGGGTATTATGGTCTACAGGACCAGGTAGCCCGCCTGGACATCATGAACCTGCGCGAGTTTGCTGAGTATAGTACCGATTGGGCCGCTGAAACCAATGGCCGTGATCCACGGGATGAATTTTTAGATCCGTCGCTATTGGGTAAGGGCACGAACTGGCAGGAGGAGTTGTTCAGGACTGCACCGATGCAAAGCCACCAGCTCAGTGCACAGGGTGGTACTGACAATGTAAAGTATTATGTATCAGGCAGCTATTTTGACCAGGAAGGCACAATGGTAGGTACAGATTTTAAGCGCTATTCGGCTCGTGTGAACCTGGATGCCGATCTGAAAGATTGGTTCAAGCTTGGATCCAAAATTCTCTATTCCCATACGGAGGAAAACCTGGCACTGAACAACAGTACAGAAGGTATTATCAGTGTCGCCATGCGCACTACTCCTGATGTGCCTGTTAAGAATACTGATGGTTCATGGGCCGGTCTTTCCTATGAAGGTGCTCCGAGCGTTATAAACCCGATTGCCAAAGCCCTGGATGAAACCAACATACTGAAAAAGAATATTCTGTATGCGAATTTTTATACGGATTTAACACTCTACAAGGGGTTGACTCTGCGTACGGAATTGGGTGGAGAATTGGGAAATAGCAACGCTTATCATTTTACTCCAACCTATCAATACGGGAGCCTTGTGAATAGTACCAACACTTCCCGGAAGCAATACAATCAGAATTTCTTCTGGCAGCTTAAAAATTACCTGACCTATTCACGGGAGTTTGGGAGGCATGATGCTACAGCTATGATCGGACAGGAGGTATCCGAATCGAAATGGGAATACCTGCGCGGGAACAGCAACGGGCTTTCAAGCAATGATATCAAGGAACCCAGCCTGGGCGATCCCACCAGTATGGCCATTGGTTCCGGGCATGGTAGCTATGCGATGTCTTCCTTCTTTGCCCGTGCCAATTATTCGTTCAACGACAAATATTATCTGACCTATAGTTTCCGGTATGACGGATCTTCCAATTTTGGTCCGGAGAACCGGTGGGCACCCTTCCATGCTGTCTCCGGATCGTGGAGGCTGACGAATGAACCCTTCCTGGAGTTTATTACCGGCATAGTGAACGATTTTAAGATCCGGGTAGGATGGGGACAAACGGGCAACCAGAATATTGGTAGTTATCGCTGGGGTGCTTCCATTACGAAAATGCCCACAAACCTTGGTCAGGGATTCAGACAGTCGAACATTGCCAATCCCTATATCACCTGGGAGAAGCAGGAACAGATAAACCTTGGGTTCGATGTGGGACTCCTTGAGAACCGGGTAGCCCTTATCCTGGATCTCTATCAGAAAAAATCAACCGCCATGTTGATGGATATGCAGCTGCCTTCCTACATGGGAACAAGAGGCAATGTATCTATCCGTCTTAATCCACCCATGGGTAATTTTGGGGAGATTGAAAACAAAGGCATAGAAATTTCACTCAATACCCGTCCCCTGATTGGAACGGTAACCTGGAACAGTGATTTGCAGTTTACTTTAAACAAAAATAAATTGCTTGGATTGGATGGAACTCCTGCAGCTCATATTGAAGGGTATGGACAGTGGACCGACCTGGTCAGCTTAACTGAAATTGGACAACCCTTGTATACTTTCTATGGCTATGAAGTGGCCGGAGTTTACCAGGATAAAGAGGATATTTTAAGCAGTCCGGCACAAAAGGCATTTCCGGACGATGGTAACTTTTCGAGAGGTACCGTCTGGCCCGGGGATTTGAAATTTGCCGACCTTTCAGGACCTGATGGAGTTCCTGATGGTGTTATTGATGAATACGACAGGACCAATATTGGTTCACCGCTGCCCAAATTTACCTTTGGATTCAATAACGTAGTACGGTACAAGGATTTTGAACTGATCGTTTTTATCAACGGTTCGTATGGCAATAAGATCTTCAATTATGTTGGCAGGTCATTGAGCCAGATGAATACTATGTGGTCGAATCAATTAATAAGTGCAACTGATCGTGCCAAGCTTGAACCCATTGACCCGGATAAGGTTTATCCCTTTGTTAATGGGTATGGAACAACAATCAATAACTGGTACGATGACATTGACAATGTCCGGGTAGCCAACCCGGGAACAGATATTCCCCGAGCAGTGGCAGGTGATCCGAATGAAAATAACCGGATGTCTGACCGGTATATCGAGGATGGTTCGTACCTGAGGATAAAGAGTATTTCATTGTCCTATTATGTTCCCGGTAACCTTCTAAACAGGATCCGTGTTGATAACATGAAAGTTTATGTCAATCTCCAGAACATGTGGACGTTTACGAAGTATACCGGACTGGATCCGGAAGTTGGAGCCAGCCAAACTAACGATAATGTTTTTGGACTGGATAACGGACGTTACCCGGCAGCACGGATATATACGTTTGGAGTGAGTTTCACCTTCTAACCTTAAAATACAACGATGATGAAAACAATAAATAAAATAAGGAAAATTCTGGCACTGCTGATTATCTTGCTGGTTGTTGGTGCCTGTGAGGAGTTTCTGGATCGCCCAACTGAAGACTCTTACACGATAGATAGTTTTTATAAAACTGATGAACAGTGTTTTCAGGCAGCGAATGTACTCTACAATGCCCCGTGGTATGATTTTCAAAGGGGATGGGTTAGAATCGGGGATGTTATGGCGGGTAATGTATATTATAGTACCGATGATGTCTACCAGTCATTTGTTCTGACCTCTTCAAACGCTCAGCTAACCGATGCATCCAACTCTTTGTGGATGGTTAACGGACACTGCAATGCAGTTATTGAAAACATTGATTCCAAAGCAGGACCTGATGTCAGCACAGCAACAAAAAACACGGTAACCGGAGAAGCAATGGTTTGGAAAGCAATGGCCTATTTTTACCTTGTACGCTGCTGGGGTGCCGTTCCAATCGTTCACAGTAACAGCGATATTATTGGTGAGGGTACAGCGTTAAAGCTCAGGAGAAACAAGGTTGAGGATGTCTATGAATACATTGTCCGTACGCTGGAAAGAGCCATTGAGCTACTGCCTGAACAGAACCAGCCGGGACGCATCAACAAGTATTCAGCCTATGCACTCTTGTCGAAAGTGTATCTGACGCGTTCCGGGTGGGGAGAGTCCGGAAGCCGTAACCAGGAAGACCTGGACAAAGCCAAGGAGTATGCTGCAAAAGTAATTTATGAAAGCGGAGTTACACTTGAACCGGTTTACAGTGACCTTTTTCGCATTTCAACCGGTAACCGGAATCCCGAAAACCTGCTGTCGTGGCATTGGGTTGCCTCCGACCAGTGGTGTTCGCAGAATTCGCTGCAATCGGATCTTTCACTGAACAATTTCACGGGCCTTGCAGATTCCTGGGGCACGTGGGTTGGTCCTACCATTGATCTGCAGCGTGCATTTGGTGATACAGCTAACACCAAGGTTCGTGCCAATACCGATGTAAGACGTAAAGCTACCATGATGATGTACAACGATCATTATCCCTATTTCTGGAGGAACTCAGGTGGGTTCACGGCAACCTGGGACGATGATAACAATATTGCAGGCGCCACGTTTGGTTGTGGAACCGGGGCTAATTGCGTAAAACACATCGTTGGCAATACGGAAGACCACGCTGCTGAATATGGCTCGCCATCCTTGAGAATGGCTACAAGCCTGTCAACAGCCTTGATCCGGCTGGCAGATGTATACCTGATCTATGCCGAAGCGGTGCTGGGCAACAGTGCCTCAACGTCTGATCCTCAAGCACTGGCTGTGTTTAACGCGGTGCGGCAAAGGGGAATCCCCACAGCACCGGACGAAACCTCCCTTACATTTGAGAAAATATTCAAAGAACGCAGGCTTGAACTGGCATGCGAGGGGGATAACTGGTACGATTTCGTGAGACTGCACTACTACAATCCAACGCTGGCAAAGCAGTGGCTTAACAACCAGGAAAGAGGTAGCTTCAATAACCTGAAACCTTACTACAGGGACGAAGTTGCCCAGGGTGACGTAACACTGAACTCCTTTAAGGTCAACATTACGGATGATAGTAAGTTCTTCCTGCCATTTCCTGATGTTGATATCAGTTTGAATCCGCATCTCATGGATGAACCGGTCGATTTTGATTTCGGTTCTATCGGTTATTAATGTTGAAAACAATAAAAACAGATAAGATGAAAAGGAATATAAAAATAAACAGAAAGGTATTGGCAATTGAGCTTTTGCTGGTAACCCTTTTCACCGGGATGTTTTTCACTGCCTGTGAGGAAGAGGATTCAGGTGGTGGTAAAGCAGAGGTTCTTTATGTTCGCATAACAGATCCTGAAAAAGCCGACTCACTGGTTACACATGCGTACATGGGGAGTACCATTGCCATTGTTGGTAATAACCTGAATAATGTGGATGAAATATGGTTTAACGACCAGCAGGCTTTTGTAAATGTTAGCTTTGTCACCAATTCATCCATTATTGTCACTATTCCCAATGTCATACCGAAGACTGTGACTAACATGATGCTCCTGGTCAACAGCAGTAAGAAAGATACACTTAAATATCCATTTGGTGTGGATGTGCCACCTCCGTTTCTCAGCGGTATGCTCTGCGAATTTGTTGATGATGGGGAAACGGCGGTTATCCAGGGAAACTTCTTTATTGATGATCCAAGTTCTCCACTCAAGGTGTTTTTCCCGGGTAACCTCGAGGGCACCATACAGAGTGTTGCCATCAACAAGATAGAAGTAATTGTTCCCCAGGGTGCCGGTATCGGGCCAATATCTGTAAAATCGATTTATGGTACCACCCGTTCCGTCTTTTATTTCCGTGATGACAGAAATTTAGTACTTGATTTTGATGTATTGACTGCTGCTGGTGGCTGGCGCTCTGGTGTCATTGGCAGTTCTGATCCAGCACCGGTCAAAGGGAATTACGTCAGATTCCAGGGAGATATGGCTGGTGGTGCAGGAGCGACATGGGATGAGGATCATTTCAGTTTTAACCTGTGGCCCATCGCAAACGGAAGACCTGATGTACCGCTTTATACAGACGATATTTCGAATGCAGCTATCAAGTTTGAATGTTATGTGGTGGCTGACTGGCAAGCCTCAGCATTGCAGATGATTTTTACCCCATATTCCACAACGGGCACCAATAGCTATATAGGCGATTCGAATGTGCCCAGAGGACTCTGGATGCCATGGAAAGAAGACGGAACGTTTAAAACAGAGGGTTGGACGACAGTTAGTATCCCGTTAAGGGATTTCAAATACACACCAGATGGCGGTAACTGTGGAAATCCTTTGACCGAAGATATGCTCAGAGGCCTCACTTTCTTTGTTTGGCACGGAGGTGTGGAAGGAACAGATTGTTCTCCACATATATGTATTGATAATATACGCATTGTACCGATGCAATAGTCGTTTACAACCTTAAAAAATCGAGCTATGCAAACACAATTTATAAAATACGGGAAATATGCACTGCTGTTCGCTACAATGTGTATAGTATGTGCAGGTCTGTTTCTTACCTCATGCGAAGAGGAGGAGGGAGACACCAAGGTTGTTCTTTACAGTTTTGGACCCATGCCCATTGCACGGGGAGCTGAATTACAGTTTATCGGTAAAAACCTGGATAAGGTAACAGAAGTGATCATACCGGATAATATCTCGGTGACGACCTTCAATACGAAAACTTCTGCTCTCCTGACCATTACGGTTCCGCAGGAAGCGATGCCGGGTTTTGTAGTATTGAAAACCCCGAAAGGTGATATCACTACCATGACTGAGATCGGCTATTCAGAACCGATCTCAATTACCAGTTTCACTCCAACAACCATTAAACCGGGGAGTGAACTGACAATCACCGGTGATTACCTGAACATGGTCGGAGAAGTTATATTTACCGACCGCATCCCTGTTTCTGATACGGCATTCACAAGCCAGAGCCGTACCGAGTTGAAGCTGGTGGTGCCGGAAGAAGCACAAACAGGTAAAATAGCCGTATCAAATGCTGAAGAAGACCCAATCATTGTGTATTCAACAAGCAATCTGACGGTTACACTGCCGGCTTTCACCTCAATTACTCCCAATCCGGTCAAAGCCGGAACAGCGCTTACGATAGCCGGAACAGATCTTGACCTGGTTGAAACGGTTATCCTTGGTGGACCCGGGAATGTGACCAGTTTTACCAGCCAGACAGGGACAGAAATTATACTCACTGTTCCGGATGACACAAAAGATGGAATAGTTACCCTTGTGCCTGCTTCTGAAGTGGAAATAGAGTCAGCTGAAGAACTGGTGATGGTCGTGCCCACGGTTAGCGTTGTTCCCACCACACTTAAAAATGGTAATGACATAACGGTTACCGGGACGGATCTTGACCTGGTTGACAAGGTTGTTTTCGGTGGTGGCTTTGAAGGTACCATTGTTGGCGGAGGGACGGAAACGGAGATTACTGTGACTTCTCCCGATGCTGCTTTAACGGGCGTTGTGACCTTTACCACCAAAGCTGAAAAGGAGGTTGTCGGACCACCACTCACATTTGTTGATCCGGTATTTACTTCGTTCAATCCAACTTCTGCCAAGGCTAATCAAGATATTACCATCGACGGAACGGATCTTGATCTTGTTGTTGATGTAGTCTTTACAGGTGGTCTGTCAGGAACTATTGGAACGCAGACTGAATCACAAATAACTGTTACCGTACCTGTTGGAGCAGAAACCGGAAAGATAACGCTGGTGGCCAAAAATGATACACAGGTGGAATCAGCGACTGATT
Source organism: uncultured Rikenellaceae bacterium (assembly GCA_964389685.1). Classification (GTDB taxonomy): domain Bacteria; phylum Bacteroidota; class Bacteroidia; order Bacteroidales; family VadinHA17. The sequence continues at coordinate 23,353 of CAYMFM010000021.1, read as the reverse complement.
TCACAGTTCTGACGAACCTTCCTGTCTTTTCATCCTATAGTGAATCCAAAGGGATTCCGGGTCAGATACTGACAATTAATGGTACAAGCATGCTCCTGATAAAGGAGCTGGTCTTCCCGGGAGGCATCTATGCCACAGCCTATGGTACAAAAACAGACACAAAAGTTGAAGTGTATGTGCCTGATAATGTTGCTGTTGGATATGGTCAAATAACCATGATCACGTATGAAGGTGAACAAGGCCTGTTACCTTCATTATTCTTTGGTAGTACCGATCCGATTACACCCGCAACTATAATGATTACTGATTTCAATGGCGATGGAGCTAGTCAATCCACCTGGGGTGGTGTTGTGACATTCGGTACACCTTCTGTAGTCCTGGACGGTACTGCAGCAATGCTTGGATTAACAGGTTCAGGTTGGCAGTGGACATGGGCACAGAACTGGGATGACAATTGCAGGCCTCCTCTGGCTAATCCGGAAAATTATGTGCTTAAATTTGATATCTGTATAATAACTCCTGCTCCGGGTGTCGATGCAGGCATATGTCTTAAGGGCTGGGACACTGCTCCCGGTCTGGGGCAACCTTTCGGTACTTCCACTAACGGAAACTGGATTACCATGACATTCGATGTCCTGACTGCCGGTATGGTTATCGATGGTACAGGCGATTGGGGTATCTGGATAAATGGTGGCAGTTATGATCTGACAGGTATCATGATAGACAATTTGCGTTTTGATCCTAAATAATGGTGATTGATTAGTCAACCCTTTAAGCAAAAACAAAGGGTATCTCAGATTTAATGAGTAAATTGAGATACCCTTTGTGATTTTACTGTTATTAGTGACCGGCATATATGAACAGGTTTAATCGATTATCGCTTTGCGTGTTTTCTCTTCTTCTATGTTCAGCGCTTGCTATTGCTCAGAGTACAAAATATGAAGCCGAGAACGGTACCCTGACAGGAACGGTGACGGTTCAGGACACCCAGCCGGGTTATTCGGGTAGCGGATATGTTGGCCGGTTTGAAAACGAAGGGGATAAGGCAACCCTTAATTTTACCCTGGAGGAGGATGGGAATTTTGACATTTACCTGGGCTACGCAGCTCCGTATGGCGAGAAAATAAATAACATCAGCATCAATGGGAATGTTGCAGAAGTTACGTTTGAAAGTTCGTCAGCGTTCAGAGAGGTCTATTTTGGAAAGGTGAAGCTGGTAGCAGGGAACAACAGCGTCAGTATCATCAAGAACTGGGGGTGGTTCCTGCTGGATTATCTCCGCATTGAACCCAATACAGACCCGGAAATTGTTTTCAATCTCCCATACCAACTGTCGACTCCTGACCCCTTGGACGAAACTAACAGGCTGTTTCACTACCTGATGGATGACTTTGGGAATAACATCCATTCCGGAACAATGAGCCTTGATGCGATTGAAGAAGCGGAATGGCTCTATGCCCAGACCGGTAAATACCCTGCGCTGATCGGTCTTGACTTCATGAACCATACCAGGGACTGGGTATGGTTTGATAAAACCATTTTGGTGAATGAAGCCATAAACTGGTACAATTCCAACGGATTGGTAGCCATCTGCTGGCACTGGCGCGATCCATCGCGAAACACCGATGAATTTTATACCAGCAATACCGATTTTGATGTGTCGAAAATCTCCGATACCACTTCAGCAGAATATTCAGCAATGGTCAATGATATCGATATTGTTGCCGGTTATATCAAAGAATTACAGGACTCGACGATTCCATTTTTGTTCAGGCCCCTTCATGAAGCATCCGGTGAATGGTTCTGGTGGGGCGCCAAGGGACCTGAGCCCTGTAAAACACTCTGGAGATTGATGTTTGACAGATTGGTAAACTATCATGGACTGAAGAACATGATCTGGGTATGGACGACAGATGTGAAAGTGGATAATATGGATTGGTATCCCGGTGATGAATATGTGGATATCCTGGGTGTCGATATCTATGCCGGCAATGGCGATTTTAGCTCCCAGATACTGACCTTCAATAAAGTAAAGGAAGATTTCAACGGTAAAAAGCTGATCACACTGAGTGAAAACGGACCGGTCCCCGATCCTGACCTGCTGGTGGCCGACCAGGCAGGCTGGTCCTGGTTCATGACATGGTGGGGTGATTTTGTCCGTGACCCGGATATTAACCCGTTAAGTCACTGGCAAAACGTAATGACCCACGATTATGTGATAACACTGGATGAAATGCCCGACTTAAGAAATTATGTGAGCAGTGTAAGAACCAATAGCTACGATCCCGATAATTTTCAGGTCTTTTTTAACCGGGCTGATCACTGCCTGCACGTTCATCCAAAAAGTCAGGCATCAGAATATGATCTGTTTATTTTTGACATCACGGGTAAACTGCATTATACCAGGCTCAACAACATAGAGCAGGTCTCTCTACCATTTCCATCAGTGAAAACGGGCATCTACCTGGTAAAAATTGTTACTTCAAAAAGTTCTCACTCCTATAAAGTGATCAGATGATGGTAAGATATGGGAGAAATATGCGTTATCTGACTGGTAGAATGATTGAATCATTGAATATGAGGTTGCGATCTGCTTTATTAACTATACTCATAATCAGTCTGACACCTATGCTTTACGGCCAGACAGGTCAGGGTTTTTTTCTTGACGGCTGGCAGCCCAAAGTTATATCTTCTCCTGAATCTGACGATGTACCTGTACCGGCAGACCAGGTAACAGTTGCAGTAACGATTGATTATAATGACACGTTAACAAAGATTTCACCCTACCTATTCGGAGACAATGCGAACACCTGGACCGGCTGCATGTCTGACAATGCAACACTCATGAAGCATATGGCAGATCGCAATATGGGAGTTTTGCGTGGACCAGGTGGCAGTATCTCTGATGTTTTCTTCTGGAACAGGAACGTGGATCAGCGTCCTGTTGATGTACCATTGACGCTCGCTGGTCAAACAGAAGAGAATTGGCCATGGTACGGCGACCGGCCCTATCCTTGGGAAACATGGACCATGGATGTTGATTCCTTTTACAGCATTCTTAGCCAGGTGAATGCCACTGGAATGATCACGGTAAACTATGGTTATGCAAGGTATGGAACGGGTGATGATCCGGTTGCAAATGCGGCACATATGGCGGCTGAATGGGTGCGGTATGATAATGGCAGGTCGAAATTCTGGGAAATCGGCAATGAGGTGTTCGGCAACTGGGAAGCCGGATACAGGATCGAAACCTCCCTGAATAATGACGGCCAGCCACAGTATATTAATGCCACCCTCTATGGACAGCACTGCCGTGTATTTATTGATTCAATGAAAGCCGCTGCCCAGGAAACCGGAACGGACATCAAGATTGGCCTTGTAATGGCAGAAGGATCATCCACTGCCGGGGCTGCCTGGAACAGGGATGTGGCTGCACAGGCTGGAGATGTAGCCGATTTCTGCGTGGTTCATAGCTACTTTACACCATGGAATGCCAACTCGGGTGTGGAAACCATATTGGATTCTTACCATTATGCAGGCGATTACATAACATACGTCTGGAATGAATTGGTGTCAGCTGGTAAACCGGTTCTTCCAGTAGCCCTGACCGAATACAATATATTTGCGGTGGGTTCAAAGCAGCCTGTATCACACGTGAATGGCATGCATGCAGTGCTTGTCACCGGTGAAGCAATGAAAACAGGTTATGGAGCTGCGCTCAGATGGGACCTGGCAAACGGGTGGGATAATGGCAATGACCATGGCATGTATTCTTATGGCAGTGAACCGGGTATTGATACCTATGCACCCAGGCCTGCATTCTATCATCTCTATTACATGCAGAAATTTACAGGAGATATCTTACTGAATTCTACCATGATCGGTGCCACCGGTATGGTGGTGACCCCTACTGCCTTTCATTCAGGCCAGGTGGGAGTTACACTGGTAAACACCGCCAGGATACAAAAGGTTGTGAGGCTGAACATCGCTGACTTTGGGTTCGGCGACCGGTTCTATACCTATATCCTGACAGGTACCCCGGGTGAAGATTTTTCAAGAAAAGTCTATGTCAATGGTTTAAGTAATGAACTGGTGGCAGGGGGACCGGAAGATTATAAAAGCATAATAGCTGATGCATTTCCAATCACAGACGAGGTAAAGATAATAGCCCCTCCGCTGTCTGTAACCTATGTTCTGATCGAATCCGGAACCAGGGAACTGGTTATTAATAATGAAGTAACATCCGTTGATGAGGATTACTACGAGCCAACCATCGGAATATACCCGAATCCTTCATCGGGAATGGTTTCCATTTCAAATATTCCCCCTGATATCAGTGAAATAGAGATCAGTGACCTTTGCGGTAAGAGGGTTTATATCAGTCCGTATGATTTTAACGGCGTCGGTGTGACATTTGATCTGAACCTGCTTCCCGGAATTTATATAATAAACCTGAACGGATCAGACCACCGGATTACAAAGAAGCTTATCATCAGATAATTTTAGTTTCTTTTATATCGAGCACATGACGGGTAGTAGCCTGCTACTAAAAAGCAGTTGGGGTCGGTGTGTGGAATGATCAGGGTGGTTTACTCACGCATCTCCTCAAAATACGGGGTTTTCTTTTCTTCCACGCATTTGGCAGCGTAAAGGTACATTGCTGCCGACCAGGTTTGCCAATCCTGTCCGCAGGGTATTCCATCATGGGCTCTGATCCATTCATTAAAACCATATTCAAGCTTTTCATCCACGGTTGCTTTCACCAGGTTTGTCAGGGCAATCAATTTCTTTTCAGCAAGCATGAACCGGCCTGCTGCCACCAGTGCTGCCACATAAAAACCACAGATAAATGGCCAGATACCCCCGTTGTGGTATTCACCGGGCAGGTTATATTCTTCATACCGTGGACGCCAGTCATCATCCCCGGGGCGGATGTAGGGGAAAAGGTTTGGTGGAAGGTCAGGAGCCAGGTCACCAATTTTTTTCATTTCATCGCAATGGACCTCAATCCAGTGAATGATCTCCTCAGCCCTGGATTGTGAGGCAAGACCTGACAGTATGGCAAGACTGTTGCCGAGCAGATCGAGCCGTTCACTGCTAAATATCTTATAGGACCAGAGAGCAAAATAGGGTTTATGACGGATCATCAGTCCCTCCGGAACATGCTGGGGTTTGATCCTGCTTGAGATGGTAAAATAATCCATTGACCGGTGCAGTTTCTCAGCCCGTTCATTGAATCCCAGCAGGCGAAGGTAACTGTATACAATTGTATTTACATACAGGCCAAATCCCAGTACCCATTGTTCATCACGCCAGTCGGTAGTAGGTTGCTGGGCAACAAGGACGCGGTCGGCGGGACTCTGGTATTTCATCCAGGTCAGGGATTTGCGGACTGCCTCTTCCAGGAAATCCTCCTCACCGGTAATTTTCCTGTAAATACCCGTGGCAAGCAAAAAGAGGGGTGTTGTATCACTTGCTCCCCTGTCTTGCTTGTCGTGAACCAGGGAAGGGATGTGCCCGTGTTCCGACTGGTTTTTTGCGAGTGTTTCCAGCACCCGTCTGAGGCTCTTCAGGAACTCCCTGTTGCCTGTAACTGCAATTCCCAGGGAAGCAATCATGAGGTCACGGGTATAGGGTTCAGGATATCCCCAGCCTGCAGTTCTTGGCAAACCATGAAACGGCCCATGCATATTATGCAGCAATACATCGGTCGCAGCTTGCTTTGCTTCTTCTATTTGTGTTCTGGTCGAAATCTCCATTTTAATGTTTATTAATGCTGCTTCAGTCTATTCCAAGTTTTTCCTGTACGATTTCAACGAACCGTTTTGCCACTGCCCGGTAATCGAAATTTTTCACCACATGTTCCCTGCCCGCTGCACCCATTTTATTACGCAGATCGGGATTATTCATAAGCTCGAGAAGATAATCAGAGATATCATAGATGCTTGCACGGTAGTCCACTGTCCGGGGATCTTTGAAAACCACGCGGTGTTTTTGCTCAAACCCTGCTTCATCATTGACCGTTGCTTCCCGGATAACGACTTCCTGGGCTATACCGGCAAGAAACGCTGTTTCACCATGCACCAGCGTATCGAGCATGCCCATTCCCTTGATCCCGATCACGGGTTTGCCACATGCTCCTGCTTCAACCTGTGGCATGCCGAAACCTTCCAGCCTGGATGGGGCAGCATAGATATCACATGATCCCAAAAGATAAGGCATGAAGTTCCTGGAAATCACGTTGGTCGTGTAGGTTACATTTTTGTCAATACCAAGCTGAGTTGCCAGCTGCAGGTCAGCCAGGTTCTGGGCTTCGGTTCTTGGCTGAGGCCATACCTTGCAAACATATTTCCAGTCGGGAGCCTTGGTATCTATCAGAGCGAGTGCCTGCATCACCTCCTGTGATCCTTTTGATGCTGCATCACCCCCAACAGTCAGTATCATGATCTGCTCCGGGGATACACCCAGGGATTCCCGGACTGCAGAAACTTTCGGATCGTTTTTATCTCTTGGCATAAATGAATCCGTGTCAACACCCACTGGCAGCACTTCGATCTTATCTCCGTCAATCCCGTCGCGGACATACATCTCCTTTACCCAGTTTGAAGTCACCAGGATCAGTGGAAGGGAATTCAGGATCTCATGATATGCTCCGATATAGCCATCGGCAACCAGCCAGGGGACGGGGAGCACACCATAGCGCTGGGGATGAAGAATCAGGTGTTGAGTATGTCCCCAGTACCCTACACCCAATACGACATCCGGCTCAAACCAGCGATAATACCATTCTTTTTCCTGGGGTGATTCAAAATGAACAGCATGTGCATCAACACCCATCAACTTCAGTGCCCGGTACAGAAGGTCTCCCTGGGTTGAAAGACCTGCCGGATTGGGCGGGTAATCATACAATACAAGTACTTTCATTGTTTATTTCCTCCTTTATTGAGCCACTGCCGGGCCTGGCCCGGACTCCTGAACTGCCAGAATGCCTCGGCACGCGGCGTGGTTTGTGCTTCAAAGCTCTCCTCTCTGAAGCCGTATGTTTCAGTAATGATCCGATACTTCTCTTGCCAGATATCTTCCGGTAATTCGGAATAAATCGTTGCGCTTTTTATGGGTTGTGGAAGGTATGCCCTTCCCCCATTTTCATAGGCAAAGGTCCTGACCTCAGTTGCAGAGATCTTCTTTTCATACCAGAGATGGATGATTGCCTTTGATGCTTCCTCATGCCTCAGGTGTCTCGTATATTCCCCTGCCGGATCGTGGGTGATCAACAGGTCAAAATGCCTGTCTGGCAACAATTGAAGGGCCGTTGTCTTAACATCATTTTCATCCAGCGGATTTTGCTCTGGACCGTCATCAAGATCTCCCATACTCCCTTCTGCATGAAATATATCCAGCACCCTGTGAAATTTAGGAGCACGATCATGATCACTCCCCCTGCATAGCGATACGATATACCAATCCCAGGATGGGTGCATGAGAATGGTTCCCCCTGCCCATAAGGTTTCATCATCAGGATGGGCAACGACGATGGCAGCATTCATGGATCCCCCCCAGTTTTTTAACAATCAATTTAACAGGAAATATAGTTTAAAAAATGATCCAAGGAGCAGTTTAATCTTAAAATTAATTGCTGATAAAAGGTTTTCAACCGCCAAGCGGAAATCGATCTGCTTTGTGATTTTAAATTATGAATCAAAGGACCGTTCAATGTATCCCGAATAGTCTTTTAAAACCGGCTGATATTCCTCGTTTAGCAACGGTGAAGAGATCATAAAATCGGCGGTAGACCGGTTGCAGGCAGTGGGGATATTGTATAGCACTGCAATTCGTAACAGTGCTTTAACATCCACATCATGCGGTTGTGGCATCATCGGATCCCACAGGAATACCAGAAAATCGATCTTACCATCGGTTATCAGTGAACCCAGCTGCTGGTCCCCGCCCAACGGCCCGGATTTCAATCTGGTGATCGTGTAGCTATGGCCGGAGTCTTTTTCCATTACTTTTTCAAGGGCTTCCTCTACCAGTTTCCCGGTTGTACCCGTGCAGATCAGCTTATGTGGCACAAGTATTTCCCAGTTCCACTCAATCCACTCGATCAAATCCTTTTTTCTGTTATCGTGTGCCACCAGGGCAATGTTCTTAATTGGTTTCATGTTCTTTATTTGTTGGTTTGCATATGAAAAACCTTGCAAAAATAATATATCTATTCAATAACTCTATTACGCATATGTTAAAAGGATAAGCTTTTTTGCTAAGCATGTCAAAGCAATGGCGGAGAGGAATTCACAGGGCAGCGATAAGAAAAAAGACGCAGGGTGATTCAAGGGGACGTCCAACAGTACTTACCCAGGCTCATTCGGTAAGTGATTATATGTTCATTTTTAGGTGATATGCAAAACCCCGTTACCCGATTCTATAATTCTATTAAATCACGTTAAATCTTGAATGATTCTTACCCCCGCTTTCTCCATCTCCCGGTATGCTTTTTCTTCGTCACCCGGGTTGGCTTTCACACCTGCGGTAGCATTGCTGATGACATAGGTCCGGTAACCGTATTTCACTGCATCCAGGGCAGTTGCTTTTACACAATATTCCGTGGTCAATCCGGTCAGATACAGTTCATTGATATTTTTACCCCTGAGGTAGTCATCCAGGTTCGAACTGGTGGCTTCAAACGCCGAGTATCCGTCATCCCGATCTCGGGTGCCTTTCAGAAATTCTTTATCGATTTTTTCCGAATCCAGTTCTTCCGGGAAAGCAGCTCCTTCTGTATTCCTGACACAATGTGGCGGCCAGCGATCAAAATGAGTACTGTTTTCCGGATGCCAGTCCCGTGAGGCAATCACCAGGTTAAACTGATCCATGATCCTGTTTATCTCAGGGATAATTATATTTCCTTCGGGAGCCGGGAGTGCTCCACCGGGTAAAAAATCATTTTGCAGATCTACTATGATTAATGCTTTCATGGTAAGCTGTTTTGTTCATGATTTGTTTTTATATCGAACTCATGTCAAACGATTCACTTCGTTACACCGATGTGTTATTAATCGGATAAGTTATCATTTGTCTGTCCCGGCTAATTTCTCCCTCAAATCAAGCAATCTTTTGCTGATCCCAACCTTAAAGGTATGTGGGTTCATAAAACGTTTGTGCTCTTCAGGGAGATATGCAAGCCTCGACTGTGAAAATTTAGAGATCATTTCCGGAGTTTTTTTGCTGGCTGTTATGATGCCTTTTTTCATCACTTTTTTTGTGATTTCTTCTCTGCTGTACCGGGATATATTGAGGAATTTCTCCGGTTCAAAAGGGTGATAAATGACATCCACACTGTTCTCTTCTTCCAGGACAATACCATCTGCTGCAAACATCCCGTTTTCGTCTCTGAACCGGTACAGGGTCTTTTTACCGGGCAGGGTGGTTTTTTTGATGTTTTCAGAAACCTTCAGGGAAGGTTCACCGTTGATCATCGATAATTTATACACTCCATCGAGGGCCCCTTCACCCTTCCCGGTAACCAGAGCGGTCCCCACACCAAAAGCATCGATCGGTGCATCCTGTTCTATCAGGCTTTTAATGACATATTCATCCAGTTGATTGGAAGCAACAATCTGAACATATTCCAGACCTGCCCTGTCAAGCATCTTCCGTGATTGCTTGCTTAAATAGGCAAGATCACCGCTGTCCAAACGGATACCATGTAGTTTATTCCCCTGTTTTTGCATCTCCGATCCTACTTTTATTGCATTTGGCACACCACTCTTAAGCGTATCGTAGGTGTCTACCAGGAGTATACAGCTGTCCGGGAATTTTTCTGCAAATATCCTGAAAGCGGTTAATTCATCACTGAAGGACTGAACCCAGGAATGGGCCATGGTACCCGTTGATCCCAATCCATAGTGGAATGCACTATATACATTCGAAGTTTTGTCGAATCCTCCGGTCACGGCAGCCCTGCTTGCCTGTATCCCCCCAAATCCCTGTGCGCGGCGAAGCCCGAAGTCCATTAATAGTTTATTGCCGGCAACCTGTTTAATCCTTGCAGCTTTGGTCGCGATGAGTGATTCGAAATTTAAAAGATTCAACAACAGGGTCTCTATCAATTGTGTTTCAATGATATTCCCTTCAACCCGCACACAGGGTTCATATGGAAAAACAACCTCACCTTCTTCAGGAGCGTAAATATCTGCTTCGAACCGGAAATCCTGCAGATAGGAGAGAAATTCAGGATCAAATCCAATCTGCTCAAGGAAATTGCAATCTTCCCGGTCGAACCGGAAATTCCCAAGCATTTCCAAAAGCTCTTCCAAACCAGAAAACACAACGTATCCTCCGTCATAAGGATACTTTCGAAAAAAATAATCAAATCCTGCCGGAGTATCCTTCTTCCCACTCTGGTAATACCCCTGAGCCATGGTCAGTTCATAGTGGTCTGTGTACAATCCCATGTGTTGATTCAGAATTGGCATTTCTCCAGATTTAAATGGTGAAATCCTCGGTCAGCAAAGGCAAAATCTTTTAAGATATTAAGACCCAAATATATATATATAAATTGTTATATAGAAAAGAAAACGCAAAGTAAACTTCATGTTAAGAAAAAGGATATTGTCCTGATGAACAACATACCATATTTTAAATAACTTTATTATATTACCCCACTTTTAAAATATAACTTTACATAAAATTTCTCAAACAGTATGTCCCTGACAAAAAGTCAAACTGAGCAAGAGGCGCTAGAAGTCCTTGTTGATGAATGCATTAAGAAGCATGATAAATTCCTGATTGCCATTTTGCAGGATATACAAAGACGGTTCAATTATCTTCCTGAAAATATCCTGAGGGTGCTGGCGAAAAAATTAAACATCACCATACGTGATGTTTACGGGGTTGCCAGTTTTTACAAAGCGTTCAGCTTTTATCCAAAGGGGAAGCACATCATAACCACGTGCACGGGTACTGCATGTCATGTACGCGGCAGCGCAAGGATCGTGGATGCTTTCTCGAATACATTACGCATTAAACCGGGTGAAACGACCAAAGACAAGATGTTCACTTTAGAAACTGCAGCCTGTCTGGGCTGTTGTGCCATAGGACCTGTTGTGGTTGTTGATGGCGATTACCTGCCTAAAGTTAAAGTCAACAACATTAGGAAAATTATTGATGAAACGAAAAACGGTATCGGTGATACCATTGAGAAAGATGATAAGCGAATATTTCCCATTCAGGTCGTTTGCCCGCAATGTAACCACAGTTTGATGAAACCGGAACATCCGATTGATAATTATCCCTGTATCCATGTAACCATATCATTTCACCGTAAGCACGGATGGTTGAGGCTTTCTTCCCTGTATGGAAGCTTTAATATTGAATCCGAGCACGAAATACCGGTTGACACCGAAGTAAATTTCTTTTGCCCGCATTGTCATGCAGAATTGGTAGGTAGTTCAACATGTCCTGAATGTAGTTCTCCGATGATCCTTATGCTTGTACAAAATGGTGGGAATATTCAGATTTGCTCCCGGAGAGGATGCAAAGGACATATATTGGATGTATAGGATCCCATGCTAATATTTTATTACTTTTTAAGAATGAGGAACGTATGAAACAATTATCGTCAATTGAGGATTTGATTGATTTTCGCAAGCTTATCATGACACAGGATGAAGAGCAAATACCTTGTTTGGTGTTGTGTGCAGGTACCGGTGGACAGGCAAGTGGATCAAATGATATTATGCGGATCATAAAGCGCCATATCATTGAGCATAACCTTCATGATAAGATTGCATTACGGGTTACGGGCTGCCTGGGTTTCTGTGAAATGGATCCCTTTATCATCGTTGAGCCGGGAAATCAGGTCTATCCGAAATTAAAAATGGATGATGTTCCCTTGATCATTGATGCAGCAATTAGTGGAAAGGTAATTGAAGAGAAGCTTTATAAGGAACCAGAGAGCATTGTAAATTACCGTTCACAGGAAGAGATTCCCTTTTTCAAAAATCAGACGCGTACCATATTGGGGAAGAACCAGATGGTGGATCCGATAAGGATCTATAACTACATCATGGGAGATGGTTATGCTGCCTTTGAAAAGGTGATATCCAATCCGGATCCCGAATGGATCATCAACGAAATTAAAGAAGCCGAATTGAGGGGGCGCGGAGGAGCCGGTTTTCCAACTGGTGTAAAATGGGAAATTGCCAGGAAAGCCGGTAACAATTCAACGCAGAAATACCTGGTTTGCAATGCAGATGAGGGAGATCCGGGAGCTTATATGGACCGGAGCCTGCTCGAAGGGAATCCACACCTCATTATTGAAGGCATGATGATCGCCGGTATTGCTATCGGTGCAACGAAAAGTTTTATCTATGTACGCAGTGAATACCCGTTAGCCTTAAAACATACGCTTATTGCCATCAGGCAGGCACGTTTCCTGGGTTTACTCGGGGAAAATATTCTTGGCACGGGCATAGACTTTGATATTGAAATTGTGCGGGGTGCCGGAGCATTTGTTTGCGGAGAAGAGACTGCGCTCATCAAGTCCATCGAAGGGAAGATGGCACACCCGAAACAGCGTCCTCCTTATCCTGTTAACCAGGGAATCTGGGGACAGCCTACCTGTATTAACAACGTTGAAACCCTGGCAAATGTGCCGGTAATCATCAGTAAAGGGGCTAAAGAGTATAAAAAAGTCGGGATCCCGGGTAGCCGTGGCACCAAAATATTCTCTTTGGTTGGAAAGATAAAAAATACCGGTCTGGTGGAAGTTCCGTTTGGAACCACCATTCGCGAAATAGTGTATAAAATAGGAGGAGGACCATATGGAGATGCCCGGTTGAAAGCAATACAAACCGGCGGACCCTCGGGAGGCTGTATCCCGGAAAAGATGTTCGACCTGCCCATTGATTACGAAAGCCTGAACAAAGCAGGATCCATTATGGGATCAGGCGGTATGATCGTTATGGATGAACATACCTGTATGGTTGATATCGCACGCTATTTTACCGCATTTCTTCAGGAAGAGTCCTGTGGAAAATGTTCTATCTGCCGGGAAGGTACCCAGAGAATAACCGAAATATTGACCAATATCACACAAGGACGCGGTAAAATTGAGGACCTGGGCCTGATGGAAGAGCTGGGACAGGTTATGAAAGATGCGTCAATGTGCGGGCTTGGCCAGACAGCAGCAAACCCGCTGCTGGCAACACTTCGGTACTATAAGGAAGAATACATTGAACACATTGAAAAGAAAAAATGCAGGGCGGTTGTCTGTAAGGAGATCATTTCCTCTCCCTGTCAGTATAGCTGCCCCATTGATACAGAGGTTCCTGTCTATATCGCCCTGATTGCACACAAACAGTACGAGGAAGCCCTGGAAATAATTAAAAAGGACAATCCATTTGCTTCCGTTCTGGCACGGGTATGCCATCATCCCTGTGAATCCAGGTGTAAGGCAGGTGAAGGAGGTGATCCCATTGCCATTCGGGATCTCAAGCGGTTTGTTACCGATTATGGAATACAACACAGGTTGTGTCTGACAACCGATCCGCCCAAAAAAACCAATGGAATTAAAGTAGCCGTTGTGGGCTCAGGTCCCGCAGGACTTACCTGTAGTTTCTATCTCTCGAAAAAGGGGTATGAAGTTACGGTGTTTGAAAAAGAAAAAGTAATCGGTGGAATGCTTTCACTGGGAATTCCTGAATACCGACTGCCCAGAGATATACTGGAATACGATCTGGATTATGTCAGAAGTGCCGGTATGGAGATAAAAACAAATACCGCTCTCGGCACAGATTATACAATAGATAGCCTGTTTGACCAGGGTTACAAAGCACTCTTTCTGGCAACCGGATCACACAAGTCATTGAACCTGGGCTTAAAGGATGAACACGTTGAAGGGATCTTGCCTGGGATGAAAGCCTTGTCATCACTTAATCTCGGAGAAAAAATCGAACTGGGTAAAAAGGTTGGAATAATTGGTGGCGGGAATACCGCTGTGGATGCTGCAAGGCGCATATTACGGGCTGAAACATCAGAAAGCGTTGCAATGGTTGACACTGCAAGAAGTATATTGCGTACCACCAAGCCCGAAAATGTTACCATATTCTACCGTAGAACCATGGATGAGATACCTGCCTATGAAGAAGAGGTAGAAGGTGCCGCAGAGGAAGGAATAACCATTGAATTCCTCACCGCTCCCAAACGAATCATTGCCGAAAATGGGAGATTGAAAGCGTGTGAGTTTCTCCGAATGAAACTGGGCGAGGTGGATGAATCAGGCAGAAGAAGACCGGTGCCGATAAAAGGCTCTGAGTTTACCGTAGAGCTGGATACGTTGATCGTCTCCATTAGTGAAAACCCCGATATTTCATTCCTTCAGGATACAGGGCTTGAATTTTCAAAATGGGATACGGTCATCATTGATCCGGAAACCTGCCTGACTAAAAGACCCGGGATCTTCGCCGGGGGAGACCTGGTTACGGGGCCCAATACTGTGGTTGATGCAGTGGCATCCGGTAAAACTGCAGCAGAGTCCATTGATATGTACCTTACCGGAAAAGAGGTAAAGCGGGAATACAAAATAACCAGGCCATCAAAATATATTGAACCCGTTGAGTTCTCGGAAGATGAAATGGACGAATTATTAACTACCGGGAGAACAAAAATGCCTGTGTTGTCTCCTGAGAAGAGAAAATATAACCTGATCGAAGTATCTCAGGGATTGCCGGAAAAGATGGCAATCCAGGAGGCAAAACGATGCCTCCGCTGTGAACTGGAAACAGAGGAAGGAAAATTGTTCCTGGAAAAATTGCAAGAAAACAACGCATTAAAGGAGGTGCAAAAATGAACATAAAAATCGATGGAATACGTGTTGACGTCCCGGAGAATTTTACCATACTCGAAGCTGCGAGATTCCTCGGGTTAGACATTCCTACACTTTGCTATCATGAGGGTTTATCAGCCTGGGGAGGCTGTCGCCTTTGTGTTGTTGAAATAGGGGAGGGTGATAGAAAAAAGATGGTGACATCCTGTACTTACCCGGTTGAAGAGGGACTGGTTGTGCATACCTCTTCTGAAAAAGTTGTGAAAAGCCGGAAAATGATCCTTGAATTGCTCATAGCACAGTGCCCGACATCAAAAACATTACAGGATCTTGCATCAAAAATGGGACTGTCACAGGTGAGGTTTACACCCAAATGGGAGGACTGTATCTACTGTGGATTGTGTATTCGAATTTGCAATGAGCAGATGATGGGCAAAGCCATCGGTTTTGTGAACAGAGGCGATAAACTAAAAATCGATACCCCGTTTGATAAAGAATCGGATGATTGCCGGCGTTGTGGTGGATGTATGTACATTTGCCCTGCCTGTACCATGCGGTGCCCGGGACCGGATCACGATATCGTGCTGTGCAATGGCTGTTACAATGCTCTCCAGCCAACCTGTACTTCCAATGAAGATAATTACAATTGCTGGATGGGCTTGAAATATGAATGCGGAACATGTGTTCGGGATGAAGAATCACAAAAAAAAGTAAGAATAACCTTTAAAAATATCTTAACATGAGCTACGGAAAAATAAATGCATCAGCGGCAACCCTTACAAAAAACAGAACAGAAGATGCCATTGTACCAACGAGCGGAATGTGTGCTACCTGTATTGATGGTTGTATTGGAATGTGTGACATTGGAAAATCAGCTTACAGAGGAGCTGAAGTGATCTACCCACAACCATTTGGAATCATCTCTTCAGCCTCTGAAAAAGAGTACCCTGTTGATCTGTCACATTTTAGCATTATGGGTACATGCCGGGGTGCCTACGGAATTGAGGCCAATTCTGACAAAGCATTGTTTGAAAATGTTTCTATTGAACAAACCATAGGGCATGATCAGGGTATTAAACTGAAGATGCCGGTTGTTATTCCCGGACTTGGATCTACAAACATTGCGAAAAATAACTGGGAAGGACTTGCTATTGGAGCAGCCATTACCGGCATACTGGTTACCATTGGCGAAAACGTAACGGGTATGGACCCTGAGTCCGTAATAAAAAATGGTAAGGTTACCAAATCACCCCAACTGGAATACCGGATCAGGATATTTCAGAAATGGCAGCAGGATGGCTATGGAGGTATTGTTTTACAGGCAAATGTGGAAGACACCAACCTCGGTGCCCAGGAGTATGCCCTCCAGAAGCTGGGTGTGAAAATTGTTGAACTGAAATGGGGGCAGGGTGCCAAAGACATTGGCGGAGAGGTGAAAATTAAGGATTTGAAACGTGCCCAGATGTTGAAAGAGAGAGGGTATGTGGTGCTGCCGGATCCGTTTGATAAGGGTGTGATCGATGCCTTTAACAAACACGTTTTCCACGAGTTTGAGCGGCATTCAAGGATGGGTATGGTGGAAATTGAAACCTTTATGAAACGCGTTGAGCAGCTTAGAGCGGCTGGTGCTGAATATGTTTTCCTGAAAACGGGTGCCTACAGACCAAGCGATCTGGCATTGGCTGTGCGGTGTGCTTCGGAAGCAAAAATTGATTTGCTGACAGTAGATGCTGCCGGTGGGGGAACAGGAATGAGCCCATGGCGTATGATGAACGAATGGGGGGTGCCTCCGATTGAGCTGTGGTCAATGTTTTATAACTACCTCGCTGAGCTCAAAAATAAAAAGAAACACATACCTGCTGCTGCATTTGCCAGTGGAATTTCAATGGAAGACCAGATGTTCAAGGGCCTGGCCCTTGGTGCTCCCTTCTTTAAGATGGTCGGTATGGGAAGGGCACCCCTGGCGGCTGCCATGGTGGGTAAAAACCTGGGCATAGCCATCGAAGATGGCGACCTGCCGGTGTACGTATCCCGGTTCGGCCGTACCAAAGATGAAATTTTTGAAACAACACCTGAGCTGAGGAAAAAATATGGCGAGAAATTCGACGACATTCCTACCGGTGCAATAGGCCTCTATACCTATATGAAACGGCTTAATCAGGGACTGCGTCAAATCATGTGCGGATCGAGAAAATTTGCACTGGAATACATTGACCGAGGTGATATCGCTGCATTAACCCATGAAGCAAGCGAAATAAGCGGAATCCCATATATCATGGATTGTGATAAAAAGGAGGCCGCAAAGATACTGGACTTTTAAGGAATTTCTGCACAATAAATTTACGAAGAGAAGGGTAAAGCTTTTTGCCCTTCTCTTTTTTTTTACTAGTGCCATTTCAAGCAATAAGAGGAGAATCGTCATGCCTTTAAGAGAGGGCAGAGTTTTTATCCTTTCAAGTCCTGAGGACTGTTCATTTTAACCTTAAATTTCTGCTAATGCAATGTATTATTTCACATGGCTGGCGGACGGGGCATGACTGTTTCTTCGTCGCTCGATTTGAATTCGGGCGACGAATTTTTGATATCATCGGTCAAAACATGTTTGTCGGACCGTCTGACCCATCCGGGGTCTGACGGATTGCGGACCTTCCCATCGGTCAGACCGTGCGCATTTGCTGCTATGTAAGGTTGGCAAATCTTTGGTCCATGGACCGTAACTCATTAGGCAATACGATAACGAAAAGAAAATCCCCCGATTAATCACTTAACTTCATCATTCTTAATTCGTTAATCATTATTCGATATTCTTTAAGGAGATAGACTATTGATAGCCTTTTTATTCGTCAGACTAGCCTGCCTGGCCGGACGTTAGTCGTCTGACGAAGCAGCAACCTAAACCACCTCAATGGTTGAAGGTGGTTTGGTGGCAATGTTGTAGGTGATACTTACAATTCCGGGAACATTCCCGGTAATTTCGCTCGCCAGTTTCTCAAGGAGGTCAAAAGAGAGCCGGGTTGGAGTAGCCGTACGGGCATCCACACTATCCCAGCACCGTATCTCGATTTGATGTCCGAAATCCCTTTGCCCATCCCTCATTCCGGTTACCCGGTCCTCATGAAGGATTGCCATGTATTGAAATGCACCGGTCTCTTTCAATAGTAGCTCAACAATATCCGTGGCAGCCCGGACAACATCCAGTTTTTCGCGGGTCACTTCCCCGATGATGCGTGCTGCCAGGGCCGGACCGGGAAAGGGGATCCTGTCGAAGACCTCCTTCGGAAGACCGGCTGCTTCACCAACTTTACGGACACCATCCTTTCGAAGCTGGATTAGCGGCTCGATGATTTGGTATCCAAATGCTTCCTGTGGGTCGATTCCGAGCTGTTCAAAGACATTATGCTGTCTTTTTATACCGGCAACGGTTTCATCGACATCTGTCAGGATCGTTCCCTGCAGGAGGAACTTTGCCCCGGTTTCCCTCACAATCCTGCCAAATACCTCCTTATAGAACGTTTGTGTAACTGCCTCCCGCTTCTCCTCGGGATCTGTAATTCCTTTCAGAGCCGACAGGAACTCTTCCCTGGCATCTACGATATCGATTTCCACTCCCAGCTTCCTGAACGTATTGGCTACCCGTTCCGGCTCCCCTTTACGCATCAGGCTGTTATCGATAAACAACGTTTTCAAACGATTTCCCAGGGCGTTATGTCCGAGCATGGTCACCACCGAAGAATCCACTCCTCCCGAGAGTGCATTGATGGCGATTCCATCCCCAACAAGCGTTTGTATCTCATGGACCTTTTCGCTGATGAATTTTTCCGGATCCAGATCCCGGACTCTGATTTCTTTAATCATGGGTTAACCTCCTGGTTTGATTTTTATGAATGAATGTTTTTTTGAATTAGCCTTATTTGGAAAATAGAATTTAACCTCCGTAATGTAGAAAAAAAAACAGTTGTCTCCGGCCGGTTCTTGAAAAGGTGTTGATAAATATTTTGTGCACGCTTCGTCACCCGAGTTTAAATCGGGTGACGAGTTTTTGGAGCTCTCAAAGTCGTACCCCGATCCGCCAACTGGCGGACGGAGCACGACCAGTTCCTTCGTCGCTCCACTAAAGCTGGGGCGACGAATTCCTGGTAGTCTGAAAAGTCGTACCCCGAGTTTGAATCGGGGCACGATGGGCTTTCTCATCGCTCGACTTCGGTTCGGACGACGAGTATGAGGAAGTCCACTGCGATTGGATTGTAGGTGCTAATAAACCAACATCCGAAATCCGACATTCGCAATCCGCAATTAAAGATCCATTTTTTCCCCTGAAACAACCACCTTCTCCACATCAATCTCCCCGAACTTCACATCAACGAACGGTTTCCCTTTCTTCAGTCCCACATTCGCGAACCCGGTCTCTGTTGAGAGGAAGGAGGTGAAATCATCGCCGATCTTCGAATCGATGAAGAGGGTCTTATCGACTGCATCGTACCGCACACCGGTCAATGCCTGAAACATTGCATAACTGGCAAGTGCCCGTGCATACCAGTGTCCGCACTCAATCTCATCGAATGGATTCCGTATCCGGCCGTCGTACCTCTCCCGGCAGGCCCGGACGATATCCAGTCCTTCATCAACCTTTCCCTTCATCATCAGGTGACCGGCAACCTGGTATTCAATCCCGGTCCAGACTTCATTGCTGTAAACAAAGGGAAGCGAAAGCTGGCCACCTTTAGGCCATGTACAAAGAAGCAATCCCCCTTCATTTCCGCAGGCAAAGGTTGGCCTCTGGGGATTGGGATGATCACGTAAATCCCGTTTCAGGTTGTATTTATGAACGGATAACAGGTGACCGGTAACCATTTCTTCATCAACAATTTCATCCAGTCCGCTGACGGAAGCCAGCCACATACCCAATATTCCATCTGAAAGGCATCCTGTTCCGTACTGGTATTTCGGACCCTCTTTTTTTAGCAGCGCAAAGGCTTCAGGTGTATAATTCTGGCTCGATGATTCGCTTTCCAGTGACGCTTTCAATCCTTCCCACTCTATCTGCTGGATGAAATACTCCCCGTTGTACAGGGTCGTTTCCATGTAGGTTTTTCCCTTGCCAAGGAGCTCCCTGTAAAACTGAACCGGTTCTCCGATTGTTTCCCCCATTTGTATATAAGCTGTAAGTGCTCCCAGGTAGAAGCTGGTGCACATTCCATCGGGACCCCAGAACTCGATATCATACGTGTTGTGGTGGGGTTCTTCCAGCACTCCCTTATGCCGTGGATCCCAGATCTCAATGCAGTAATCGAGGCTCTGTTTTACTTTGGGATACATTTTTTTCATCCACTCCGTATCCCCGGAGATCCGCCAGTCGCGGTATACTTTCATTATTCCCCCGAGCTGTCCGTCCGAAGCGGCATGAAAGGTGTGCGTTACTGGCCTGATGGGCAGGTTCGAACGGAAGGTCTGATGACCCTGTTCGTTCTGACTCACGAAAAATTCGGTTTCCCGCAAGGTCCTTTCCAGGGATGGAAAGAGGTGGGGAATGGCCTGTGCATAGTTCCATACATGGGTGCAGGATCCATGGCAGCAACCCCAGTTGTCGCTGCATCCTTCGTAATTCCAGAGGCGGCCATCGTCCTGGCGGAGAACAGTAGGAGATTTCAGGATGGTGAGATTTGCCGCAATGGCTTCGATAACTTCAGGTGGTAGTGTCGAGGCGTATAATGCGTCTGAAAAAACGGTGCTGTTGTTCCTGAGGTTATCATAGTTTTGTTGCCAATAGGTTATTACTTCCTCAATGGATCCAAACCGGCTTGCATACCAGGGCTTATAAAATTGGTCTGCTGTGATTTCCACACCTACCAGATCAATGCCTTCCGGGGAAGTAACAATCCAATCCCCGTAAGTATTCCCTTCAAAATCATGAAGTATGCTGACGGAGGAGCTGTTTCGTGCTGTTTCCAATACTTCCGACGGATCATCACACAGGATGATCTGGTCAACATTGATGTGTCCCCACCCGCCGGTCTCCTGGTCTACAATGGTGATACGGGCTGACTTGTTTTTGAATTCCGACACATCCCACGTTACAGGTATGAGCGCTTCGTTGTTCTTTCCGGTGGCAGTGCGTACGGTTTTATCCCCGACGACCAGGTTTATGCAGATGCTCTTGGGGAAGTTGCCTCCTCCGATAAGGAAACGGATGTATTTCCTGCTGATTTTGAATTCGGGAGAAGTCAGTGTGCCTGTCAGTCCATCCCCTGAAGGATCATACGTGTTCACCAATCCCTTGCCAATGTATCCCCTGACGACCTGCTGGTTTGGGGCTGTTCCTGCAGAGGGTGATTTCCCGAAGGCAGAGCCGGTCGGCTCCGGATCATTTCCGTATTGCACGGTAGAATTGGGTACATACCAGGCAAACATAAGGCGTATGGTCTTTTCACCCTCCGGCTTGAGGGTGAATGGCACGAAGAGTGATGCTCCGGGAGCATCCTGTTCGACAGGGTCGTTCCGGACGGCTTCACCTTTTTCAATGGCATGCCATGCCATGGTTAGCGGATCCCACCATCCACCCCTGAACCAGCAGTGGTTCACAACTGTGTTGATGTCATCGGTAAATACAGCGAAGTCCCCCAGGTGTTCAGGATGCTCTTTGTTCCCATCCTGATGAAGTATAAATCCGTTCCGGGTGGGCAAAATGGAAGAAGCGGAGGTGATCTTCATGAAGTTACGGGAGTTCCAGGAGAAGACTGCTTCAATGGATCCTCCCGTTGGGTTTTTGAAGGTATACTCAATGGATGCCACGGGCAGGCTGGAGTTGTCTTCATCGGTTGGGATAAAGGGGCTCCATGCCGTAACGGTAATATCCAGTGGCATATCCGGATCCTCCAGGTCCAGGTGTGCGAAGGGAAAGCGTGGCAGGAATTCCGATTTTTCAAACCGTGGCAGCCCGAAACTTGTTCCGCCCAGTCCGTTGCCGGTATTCTCCCTGCCAAACAGCTTCCACCCGGGAACCTGGCCCTGCAATACCTTTGCTCCGTTTTTGTATCCCCTGATCGATATGGCGGCAAATGCACACGGCTCGTTGAATACCTCGGGCCTGTTTCGAACGGATAGATGGGAAATGGCCCCTGATCCTTCAATACAGAACATGCCTGCTCCCATACCGCCAAGGGGGAATGCTACATGGCTCAGATACTCGCCACGATACCAGTCATTAAAATCCCGTGTATCGGGCAGCTCGGATTGTCCGGTTAGTAGAATGGGACAGAATCCAAACAGAATACAAACGATCAACTTTTTACCAGACATGATTTCAACAGGTTTGATTATAGGAATAATAAAGATAAGCAAAACATTAGCATGTTCTTTGGTAATAAAAAAAATTGTAAATTGTAAAGAATTAACAGATTAGATCAATAAAGGATCGATTAAAGACTGAATAAACCATGAGACTGGTAGTTTCACTAATTTTTTGTGTTTTCCTGTTCCAGGAGGCAGGTTATGCCCAGTATGATTTTATGGCTGAAATGGAGCAAGGAATGGTAAAGGTTGGAAACCGATTGTACGCATCCAAGTATGAGATCTCAAACAGCCAGTACAACATGTTTTTCAACTTCCTTATTGAAAACAATAAAACCCGGGAAATGGAAATCGCCTGGCCCGATACGTCCCAGTGGATGGAGGCAGGATCGGAATACATACCCCTGGTAAGGGTCTACCGCTGGTATCCATCCTATGCCAACTATCCTGCTCTGAATGTTTCGTATGAGGCGGTATTGCTCTATTGCGAGTGGTTGACGGAACAATATATGGCATACCCGGTCAGGATCTTTGAGAATATCAGGTTCCGGCTACCGACCGAATATGAATGGATGAATGCTGCCCGGGGTGGGATCGCAAACATTGTCTATCCCTGGGGCAGTGACCAGGTGATCAATGATGAGGGTGAACCGTTGTGTAATTTCTGGCAGCAGGAGAGGGAAGAGGCAGTGGAAAGTGGAGAGTTTGCTGCTACATTGAAGCCGGTAAAATCCTACTTCCCCAACGGTTTCGGACTTTACAATATCAGCGGAAATGTGGCTGAAATGACGAATCGGCGGGGAATCGCCAAAGGAGGCAGCTGGAGAAGCAGTGCGGAAGAGGTACGAATCAATGCAACTCAGCAGTATGAAGGACCTTCCCCCTTTGTTGGATTCCGGATCTTTATGGATGTGTTGGAAGAGTAAAACAAGTAAAAAGTAATGCCATAGGCCCGCCTGCCGGACGGGCAGGCATCCCTATGGGAAAAGGAAAAAGTATAAAGTAAGAAGTGAGAACTGAGTAGTGAGACCCGCCTTCGCCAAGGCTACGGCGGGCGAGGGGTGAGTTGTGAGTAGTGAGAAATAGAGGTACTCGGTCCTCGTTACTCGGTGATTTTGCGAAGAGCAGTGAGTATTATATAATCTCCATAGAAAACTGAAAACTAAGAACAGAGAACTGAAAACTGTCCCCCTTGTGTGTTTGATTGTGGGTGAGGCGAAGGGGGGTGTGATGGGTTGA